>JAGWTU010000047.1 GCA_028868825.1 Burkholderiales bacterium
CTTGATCCGCGAGATCGAGAACTTCCCGGCGCCGGTGATCGCGCTCATCGAGGGCGGCGTCTGGGGCGGCGCCTGCGAGACGGTGATGGCCTGCGACCTCATCATCGCCGCGCCCGGCGCGACCTTCGCGGCCACGCCGGCCAAGCTCGGCGTGCCCTACAACGTCAGCGGCATGCTGACCTTCCTCAACGCCGCCGACATCCGCATCGTCAAGGAGATGGTGTTCACGGCGCAGCCGATCTCGGCCGAGCGCGCCGAGCGGCTGGGCATCATCAACTACCTCGTCCCGGCGGCCGAGATCGAGGCCTTCACGCGTTCGATGGCGGCGACGATCGCCGCCAACGCGCCGCTGAGCATCGCGGTGATGAAGGAGCAGCTGCGCATCCTCGCCGGCGCGCACCCGATGTCGCCGCAGGGCTTCGAGCGCGTGCAGGGGCTGCGCCGGCTCGTCTACGACAGCGAGGATTACCTCGAGGGCCTGCGCGCCTTCCTCGGCAAGCGCAAGCCCGAGTTCAAGGGGCGCTGAGCGCCGGCCGGCGGCACCGCGGCGCTGCCCGGATGCGCTAGTCTGCGCCGCGGCCCCCCGCACGGGGGCCCCTTGATACCGGTCAAGCGTCCAGGGCGCGCCGCCCCTTAGCCTCGCTCCAGCACCACTTGCCGATGCGCCCGTCGCGCCCATGAACGCCGCCCTCGCCAGCGACCTCGAACTGCCCTCCTGCTCGGCCGCGATCGAGGTCGACCCCCTGCCGCCCGAGCGGCTGCTCGCCGTCGACGCCGACCCGGTGGCGGCCTTCATCGCCCCCGACGGCGAGGCCTGGGTCGGCGTCGGCGCGGCGCGCTGGCTCGACGGCGGCGCCGGATCGGCGGCGCTGTGGTCGGGCCTGCTCGACCAGAGCCCGGACGCGCCGGGCCCGATGGCGATCGGCGCATTGCCGTTTCGGGCCGGCGAGGCCGCGGACCCGCTGTGGTCGGGGCTGCTGCCCGGTGGCGTCGTGCTGCCCGAGCGGCTCTACATCCAGCGCGGCGGCCGCGCCTGGTGGCGGCTGACGCTGCCGCGGCGTGAGTCGGCGACGCTGCGCTCGCGGCTGACGCAGGAGCGCGCCTGGCTGGCGCAGCTGGCTGCCGCCGAGACGCTGCCGCTGGCCGCGGCGCGGCCGCTGCCCGAGGGCGACGCGCCGCAGCGCTATGCCGATGCGGTGACGCGGGCGGTGGCACGCATCCGCGCCGGCGAGCTCGCCAAGGTCGTGCTCGCGCGACGCTGCGGCGTCGCCTTCGACACCGCACCGGCGCCGGCGGCGCTGCTCGCGCGGCTGTCCGAGCGCCACCCGAACTGCCTGCGCTACGCCTGGAAGCGCGGCGCGCGGACCTGGCTGGGCGCGACGCCCGAGACCCTGGTGCGCGTCGACGGCCGGCGCCTGGCGACGCAGGCGCTGGCTGGCACGCGGACCAGCGAACGCGCGGCCGAGCTGCTGGCGTCGACCAAGGACCAGCACGAGCATGCGATCGTCGTCGAGGCGATCCGTGCCGCCATCGCACCCTATTGCGTCGCGCTGTCGCCGCGCCGCGAGCCGGTGCTGCGGCCGCTGCGCGGCCTCGCGCATCTGCACACGGCGATCGAGGCGACGCTGCGCGACGACGTCGACTTCATGCGCCTGGTCGACGCGCTGCACCCGACGCCGGCCGTCTGCGGCCTGCCCGCCGACCGTGCCGCGGCGCTGTTGCGCGCGCTCGAACCCGAACCGCGCGGCCTCTACGCGGGGCCGTTCCTGCGCCTGGCCAGCGACGGCGGCGGCCATGCCGTCGTGGCGCTGCGCGGCGCCATCGTCGCCGGCCGCCAGCTCGTCGTGCCGGCCGGCGCCGGCATCGTCGACGGCAGCGAGGGCGAGGCCGAACTCGCCGAGACGCGGGTCAAGCAGCGCAGCGTGCTCGACGCCTTCGGCGCGAGGGACGGCGCTTGACGGCGCGCAGCGACGACCTGCACAGCGCCTGGTCGCATCTGTTCGCCGCCGCGCTCGCGCAATGCGGCGTGCGCCGCGCCGTGATCAGCCCGGGTTCGCGATCGACGCCGCTGGCGCTGGCGCTGGCCGCGCATCTGCCGACGACGCTGCTGCACGATGAACGTGCGGCGGCGTTCTACGCGCTCGGCCAGGCGAGGACCGGCGGTGGCGTCAGCGTCGTGCTCGCCACCAGTGGCAGCGCGCCCGGCCATTGGCTGCCGGCGGCGATCGAGGCGCGCGAGTCGGGGCTGCCGCTGCTGCTGCTCAGCGCCGACCGGCCCTGGGACGTGCAGCAGGCGCAGGCCTCGCAGACGGTCGACCAGGTGCGGCTGTTCGGCGTCCATGCGAACGCGTATTTCGAACTCGGGCTGCCCGACGAGCATCCGGCCGCGCTGCGCGCCGTGCCGCGCATCGCCGCGCAGGCGGTGCTGGCGACGCGCCATCCGCTGTCCGGCGCGGTGCAGGTCAACGCCCATTTCCGCAAGCCGCTGGAGCCGCGGCCGAGCGACGGGCGCGAGCCCTGGCGCGCCGACCTCGAGGCCGTCGCCGCGGCCGGCGCGCCGCGCATCGTCGCGCCGCGGGCCATGCCCGATGCGGCGGCGGTGGCGGCGCTCGTCGAGGCGGTGCGCGCGGCACCCCAGGGGCTGATCGTCGCCGGGCCGATGAACGCCAGCGGCGCCCGTGGCGATGCCGCGGCGCTGCGCGCGGCCGTCATGCGCTTTGTCGCCGCCAGCGGTTATGCGCTCCTCGCCGAGGCGACGAGCCAGCTGCGCTTCGGCGCCGCCGCCGCCTGTCGCATCGGCGCGTTCGATGCGCTGCTGTGCGCGCCCGAACTGCGCCGCCGGCTCGCGCCGGCGCTCGCGCTCGAGATCGGCGCGCCCGCCGTCTCGGCGCAATGGCTGGACTGGATCTCGGGGTCCGACGCGCCGCCGCGCATCGTGCTGCCCGGCCTGCGGCCCGCCGACCCGGCCGGTGGCGCGCGGGCGATGCTGCTCGCCCCGGTCGCGGCGCTGCTCGATGCGGCGGCCGTGGTGCTCGAAGCCGGCGCGCCCGATGCCGCCGCGCTCGCCGCGGGCGCCGACTATCGCCGACGCTGGCATGGGGCCGAAGCCGCGGCCTGGGTTGCGCGCTCGCAGGCCATCGCTGCCAACGCGGCCGGCGCAGCGCTGCAGGAACACGAGATCGCACCGCTGCTGCGCGCCGCGCTGCCCGCCGACGCGCTGCTGATGGTCGGCAATTCGAGTCCGGTGCGCGACCTCGACCACGACCTCCCGCCCGACGAGCGGCCGCTGACGCTGCTGCACCAGCGCGGTGCCGCCGGCATCGACGGGCTCGTCGCCGGCGCCGCCGGCGCGCGCAGTGTCATCGACGCGGCGCGACCGCTGGCGCTGCTGATCGGCGATGTCTCGCTGCTGCACGACGCCGGCGGCCTCGCCGCCGTGGCGGCGCAGCGCGGGCCGCTGGCGATCGTCGTCGTCCACAACGACGGCGGCCGCATCTTCGAGCGGCTGCCCCTGGGTGCCGACGCCGGCGTCGCGTCCGGTGTTCAAGACGCACGCGAGCGGCTCTTCGTCGCGCCGCATGGCCGCGCCTTCGACGGCCTGGCGTCGACCTGGGGCATCGCCTACGAACGCGCATCGACGGCGGCCGAACTGGCGCAGGCGCTCGCGCACGCGCTGGCGTCC
The DNA here is from genome assembly GCA_028868825.1 of Burkholderiales bacterium. GTDB lineage: Bacteria > Pseudomonadota > Gammaproteobacteria > Burkholderiales > Burkholderiaceae_C > Rubrivivax. The sequence continues at coordinate 3,683 of JAGWTU010000047.1, forward strand.
GACCGCCCCTGCCTGATCGAGGCCCGCGTCGCCCCCGGCGGCAGCGCGCGCCGCGCGGCGCTGCTCGCGGCGATGGCTGCGGCCGGTGCGGCGGCCGGTGCGGCGGCGGTCGCGGCCGACCGTCGATGAACCGCGGCGGCATCCACCACCGGCCGCGCGGCGCCGGCGGGCCGCCGCTGTTGCTGCTGCACGGTTTCCTCGGCTCACCCCGCGCCTGGGACGCGGTGCTCGCGGCGCTGCCGCACCATGGACCCGCCTGGTGTCCCTGGCTGCCCGGCCATGGCCCGGCGCTGCCCCTGCCGGCCGACTGGGACGCGGCCGTTGCCGGACTCGCGGCGGCGCTGCCCGCCGGCGGCATCGTCGCCGGCTATTCGATGGGCGCGCGGCTCGCGCTCGCGGCCGCGCTGCGCCGGCCCGATGCCGCCCGCGCGACGCTGCTCGTCAGCGGTCATCCCGGTCCGGCCGACGCGGCGTCACGCGCCGAACGTGCCGCCGCCGACGCCGCGCGCGCCGCGGCGCTGCGCCAGGGCACGCTGGCCGATTTCGTCGCCGCCTGGGAAGCGCTGCCGCTCTTCTCGACGCAGCAAGCGCTGCCCGCCGCCGCGCTGCGGGCGCAGCGCGCGCAGCGGCTCGGGCATGACGCGCGAGCGCTCGCCTGGTCGTTCGAGCGCGGCGGCCAGTCGTGCATGCCCGATCTGCGCGGCGCCATCGCGGCAACGCCGCAGCGCCTGCGCTTGCTCACCGGCGCGCTCGACCGCGCCTACGACGAGCTCGGCGCCGCGCTCGCGCGGCCGCCGCATGTCGCGCATCGCAGCGTCGCCGGTGTCGGCCACAACCTGCTGCTCGAGGCGCCGGCCGCTGTGGCAGCATCGATCGCATTGCTGATGAAGAGCCCATGGGAGACCGCATGACCGAACCGACCTGGACCGTGGGCGACCACGGCTACACCGACATCGTCTACGACCGCACCGAGGGCGTCGCCCGCATCACGATCAACCGCCCCGAGGTGCGCAACGCCTTCCGGCCGCTGACGGTGCAGGAGATGCAGCATGCCTTCGCCGTCGCGCGCGACGACCCCGCCGTCGGCGTCGTCGTGCTGCGCGGCGCCGGCGACCTCGCGTTCTGCTCCGGCGGCGACCAGCGCGTGCGCGGCGACGGCGGCTATGTCGGCGACGACGGCGTGCCGCGGCTGAACGTGCTCGACCTGCAGCGCCAGATCCGTTCGCTGCCCAAGCCGGTGATCGCCTCGGTGGCCGGCTACGCGATCGGCGGCGGCCATGTGCTGCACATGGTGTGCGACCTGACGATCGCCGCCGACAACGCGCGCTTCGGCCAGACCGGCCCGCGCGTCGGCAGCTTCGACGGCGGCTACGGCGCGAGCTACATGGCGCGCATCGTCGGCCAGAAGAAGGCGCGCGAGATCTGGTTCCTGTGCCGCCAGTACGACGCCGCGCAGGCGCTCGAGATGGGCCTCGTCAACGCCGTCGTGCCGCTCGCGCAGCTCGAGGCCGAGACGCTGCAATGGGCGCGCGAGATGCTGGCCAACAGCCCGACGGCGCTGCGCTTCCTGAAGGCGGCGCTGAACGCCGATTGCGACGGCCAGGCCGGCCTCGTCGACCTCGCCGGCAGCGCGACGCTGCTGTACTACCAGAGCGAGGAAGGCCAGGAAGGCAAGCGCGCCTACCTCGAGAAGCGCAAGCCCGATTTCGCGCGCTTCAAGCGCTTCCCCTGATGGGGCGGCTGCGGCTGCGGCTGGCGGCGCCGCGGCGCGTCGAGGTCGCGGCCGTCGCGCTGCGCGGCAGCGTCCGGGCCCGCGTGGCGCTGCGCATCGCGCTGCACGACGACGGCGGCAACGTCGGTCCCGTCGGCCACGGCGAGGCGATGCCGCTGCCGGGCTACAGCCGCGACGATGCCGATGCGGCCGCAGCCGTGCTCGCAGCGCTTGCCGCCGCGGCTCCGATCGAGGTGCCCGACGTGGGCGTGCCGATCGATCGCATCGCCGCCGCGCTGCGGCCGCACGCGGCGGTGCTCGCCTCGTCGATCTCGGCGCGCTTCGCGCTTGAGTGCGCCCTCGTCGACGGGCTCTCGCGGCGTGCGGGCCTGAGCGCCGCGCATTGGCTGGCGGCGGGCCGCGCGCTGCAGCCGGTGCCCATCAGCGTGCTCTTGCCGGAGGACCCGGCGGCCGCCGTCGCCGCCGCCGCGGCCGCGGCCAGCCGCGGTCATGCGGTGCTGAAGATCAAGGTCGCGCGCAGCGACCGCAGCGCCGACGCCGAGCACCGCCTGCTCGCCGCGCTGCATGCCGCGGCGCCGCTGGCGCAGCTTCGGCTGGACGCCAACGGCGGCCTCGACCGCGCGCGCCTGCGCGAACGCTTCGGGCGTTGGGCCGCGCTCGGTGCCGGCGTCGTCGAACTCGTCGAGGAACCGGTGGCCGGCGCCGCGCTGCTCGAACTGGGCGCATTGCCGCTGCGCTGGGCCGCCGACGAATCGCTCGCCGACCCGGCGCTGGCCGCGGCGCTGCTCGCGCTGCCCGACGCACGCGTACCGGCGGCCTTCGTCCTCAAGCCGGCGCAACTCGGGCTCGTGCGCTGCTTCGAACTCGCGCGCGCCGCCGCCGCCCGCGGCATCGGCCTCATCGTCACGCACAGCTTCGACGGCGACCTCGGCCATGCGGCCGCCTGCGCGCTGGCCGCCGCGCTGCCGCTGCCGCCCTGGCCCTGCGGGCTGGCGCCGCACGAAGGCATGACGCGCCGCTCACCGGCCCAGCCCTGGCTGGTGGCGAACGACGCGTCGGGACTGGGCTGCGAGCCGGATTAGTGCAGCAGGACCATCACCGGTCCCGCCAGCGTCATCATCACTCCTCGTCCGGATCCTTGTATTCCTTGGGCAGGTGGTGGGCGATGCCCTTGTGGCAGTCGATGCAGGTCTTGCCGTCCTTCTGCGCCTTCATGTGGCGGGTGTAATTGCTCTGCTTCTGCTTGTCCGCGCTCATCGTGTCGAAGCTGTGGCAATTGCGGCATTCCTGCGATTTGTTCGCCGACATGCGATTCCACTCATGCGTGGCCAATTCCATCCGGTGCGATTCGAATTTCTCTTTCGTATCGACATAACCGGTGAGCTTGCCCCAGATCTCGTTCGAAGCCTGGATCTTGCGGATCATCTTCGGAATCCACTCGTGCGGCACATGGCAGTCGGAGCAGATCGCGCGCACGCCGCTGCGGTTCTTGGCGTGTATCGTGTCCTTGTATTCGGCGTAGACGTTGTCGCGCATCTCGTGGCAGCCGATGCAGAACTCGAGCCGGTTCGTCGCCTCCATCGCGGTGTTGAAGCCGCCCCAGAAGATGATGCCGCCGAAGAAACCGACGAGCAGCAGGCCCAGCAGCGACCAGCGTGCGCTCGGCCGGCTCAGGAACTGCCAGAAGCGCTTGATGGCGCCGTTGTTGTTGTCAGACATGGGGGACTCCTGGGGCGCGACAGCGCCCGCGGCGCAGCGATCAGCGGCTGAGGATGAAGGCGATCAAGTTCTTCAGTTCGGCGTCGTTGGCGACCTTGATGATCTTGTGATCTTCCTCGTGGCCGTCGGGGAACTTGGCCTTCTCGCCCGTCGTCAGGTGCTTGGCGATCTTCGCCTCGGCATCGGCCTTGCCCTTGTACTTCTTCGCGACTTCCGCGTACGCCGGGCCGTCCTTGGCCTTTTCCAGGCCGTGGCACTTCAGGCAGTTGTTCTGGCGCAGCGTGGCCATTGCCGCGTCCTTGTCGACATCGGCGTGCGCGACCTGCGCGAGCGAGGCGACGGCGACGGCCGCGACGAGGCGCAGGGCGGTCCGGAAAGAGGCATCCTTGATCATGTGAACTCCGTGGGGCGTTGTGGGGCAGTGCGGATCTTCTCGGCCCGCATTCGCAACCAGGGGTAACGTCCAGCGGGCACGCGGGCGAAGATAAGCGATCCGATGGTGGCCCGATCCGGACATTGATCGGAGCTTGATGCGGGTCAAGATTGCAAATGACGCATTGCACGGTTCATTAGGCTTCTCTTAACGATGTTCAAAAGTTCGATCTCGAAGGTCCAGAACTTGGGTTCAGTGCTCGATGCGGCCGCGCGAATCGCCGGCGAGCAGCCGGCGCTGATCGGCGATTTCGGCACCACGAACTGGCACGATCTGGCACGGCGCGTCGCCGCCGTGGCCGCCCGCCTGCACGGTGCGCGGCCCCAGGCGCTGGCGCTGCGCCCCGACCGTGACGACCTCGTCGTGCTGCTGGCACATGCGGTGGCCGGCGTGCCGCTGCTGCCGCTGCATCCGGCCTTGCCCGAGGCCGAGGCGCAGCGGCTGGCGGCGGCCGCCGGCGCGCGGCGCTCGACGGTCGCGCAATGCCTGGAAGGGCCGCCCGCGGCCGCGCCGGCGCGTGCCGTCGCCGCCGCTGACGATCTCTGCCTCGTCGCCACCTCGGGCAGCAGCGGCGAGCCCAAGCTCGCGCGGCTGTCGCACCGCGCGCTGCTGGCGGCGGCGGCGGCGCTCGACGATCGGCTGCCGTTCGGCGCCGGCGACCGCTGGATCCTCACGCTGCCGCTGTCGCATGTCGGCGGCTTGTCGGTGGTCGTGCGCTGCCTGCTCGCGCGCCGGCCCATCGTCCTCGTCCCGCGCTACGCCGACGAGGCGATCTGGACGGCGATCGGGCGCGACGGCGGCACCCGGCTTTCGGCCGTGCCGGCGATCGCCGACCGGCTGCTCGCCGCCGACCGCAGCGGCCTGCTGACGCGGCTGAGCCTGGTGATGCTGGGCGGCCAGGCGGCGCCGCTGGCGCTGCGCCGCGGCCTCGCCGAAGCGGGCGTGCCGGCGGTCGCCAGCTATGGCCTGACCGAGACCTGCGCCGCCGCCGCCTGCGAGCATCCGGCCGAGGCCGGCCGGCTGCTGCCGGGCAGCGGCAGCGCGCTGCCCGGCGTCGAGATCGCCGTCACCGACGCCGATGGCGCGCCGCTGGCTGCCGGCGAGCCGGGGCAGATCCGCATCGCCGCGGCCGCGCTGTTCAGCGGCTACGCCGGCCGCGGCGTCGCGCCGTTCGACGCCGCCGGCCGCTACGACACCGGTGACCTCGGCTGGCTCGACGAACGCGGCCGGCTGCACGTGCAGGGCCGGCGCGCCGAAGTGATCGTCAGCGGCGGCGAGAAGATCGTTCCCGGCGTCGTCGAGGCGGCGCTGCGCGAGCATCCTGCCGTGCGCGACGCGGTCGTCTTCGGCGTGCCCGACGCGCGCTGGGGTGCCATCGTCTGCGCCGCCGTCGAGGGCCCGGCCGCGCTCGTCGCCGACCCGACGCTGGCGGCGCTGCTCTCACGCCTGCTGCCGCCCTGGTCGCGGCCGCGCCGCTGGGCCTGCTTCGACGCGCTGCCGCGGCTGGCCAACGGCAAGATCGACCGCCGCGGCTGCGCCGCGCAGGCGGCGCAGCGATGGGGATTCGGCGCGCCGCTCGATTGACCGCCGCGGACTTGAGCGAGATCAGGGCGGCGCGCCCCCCGACGCGCAGAATGGCCGCGCCTCAAATACATGCAGGAGCCGGACCATGACGCAGACCCTGTTGCAAGAGCTCCAGAAGCATCCCTTCGTGGCCGAGTTCAAACCCGAACATCTGGCGACGCTGGCCTCGCTGGCGAGCCATGTGACCTTCGCCGCCGATCAGGTGATCTTCAAGGAGGGCGACGACTACTCGGTCTTCTACCTGCTGGGCGAGGGCATGGTCGCGCTCGAACTCGAGCAGCCCGGCGCGGTGATACGCGTGCAGACGCTGTACCGCGGCGACGAGCTCGACTGGTCGGCCCTGCTGCCGCATGCCGGCAAGCATTTCCAGGCCCGTGCGCTGACGCCGGTGACGGCGTTGGCATTCGAGGGCGACGAGCTGCTGGCGACCTGCAAGCGCGACACCGAATTCGGCCTAGCCTTCATGCTGCGCCTGATGGGCGTGGTGTCCGAGCGGCTGCGCGCGACGCGGCTGCAACTGCTCGACATGTACTCGCCCGTGGCGCGCCGCGCCGGCGCATGAAGTAGATCCCCCCGAAGCGCCTTCGGCGCTCCCCCCCAGTGGGGCCGAGCCCCGACGAGGAACAGTCCCTGCGGACTGTTCCTCGCGGGCGAGGGCCATCGGCATGCTTGCCCGATGGCGACGCCAGCGGCCCGGCAGAGCCGGTTCCGCGGCGTCCACTTGAACCATTGATTCATGCATCGAGGGTGGCCATGGCTGCCATGGAAAACTGAGACCCGGGATCGTTTCCACGGCACATCACGCGCCGCCGCCACGACGGTCTTCATCCGGCGCCGCACAAAGAAAAGGGGGCCCGCAGGCCCCCCGGATTCAGGCAGTGGTCCGCCCTACTTGTGGTGCACGACGGCGACGTCCTCGATGGCGCCGTTGCCGTGGCAGACCAGGCAGGACTCGGTCTTCTGCAGCGCCGTGCTGCGCGCTTCGTAGATCGAGCCGCCGTTGGTCACGAAGTGGGCCTTGGCCGAGCTCGTGTCGTGGCAGGCGAAGCAGGCTGCCGAGATCGGCGAGCTCACCAGCGTCGTCGGGTCGGCGGCGCGGAAGTCGCCACCGGCGCCGGCCACATGCGCAGGCACCGTGACACCGGCCGAGGTCGTGTACGCCGCCACGGTGGAGCCTTGCGGCGTCCAGGCGAACGGCACACCGTAGACCGTGCCCGCGGTCTGGGCGATGTACGGCGAGGTATTGACCGCCTTCGCCGCCGTCGTGCCGCTGCCGGTCGTCGTCCACAGCAGGTTGGGCGCGAGCGTCATGCCGCTGGCGCCGAAATTGACGGCTCCGTCGACGTGGCACTGGCTGCAGTCCTTCAGCAGACCCGGGTAGAGCAGCTTGGAGTAGTCCCAGCTTGCGCTCGCCTGCCAGGTATAGGGCACCGTGCGCTTGTCGGCGCCGTGGATGCCGTGGATGAACGTGCTGGCGTTGTACGACCAGCCGGTATCCGGGCTCACCGTCGTATGGCAGATCGCGCAGGCCGTCGGGTCGTTGCGCACGCCGCCGTGGAAGTTCGGATTGGTGCCGAGCTGGTCGTGGCAGGTGTTGCACTTGGCCGCGGCAACGAGCACGCGCCGGCCGGTGTAGCCGGTGGCCGTCATCTTCTTCAGCAGCGCGATGGTCGCGATGCCGCCCGAGGCCCCGGTCGTCGGGTTGACCGAGACGTTGGCCGCCACGTACGGCTTGTAGGTCGTCGCGGTGTAGTTGTTCGGGCTGGCGATCACCTTCTGCGTGAAGCCGCCGATCACCGCGCCGGTCACCATCTTGGCGCTGGCGGGGATCACGATCGGGCTCGCGAGCACGGCGGTGTTGACGCAGGCCGCCACCGCAGGCGCCACCGGCTTGACGCAGCCGGCACCGACCGGCTGGCCGGCGAGGTCGCCGGTCAGCGTCGCGGTGAAGTAGCCGCCGGCGTCCGCCTGGTAGGCGCTTCCCACCACGGCGTTGCTCAGGCTGCCGGCCTTGGGCGAGCCGCTGGCGATCAGCAGGTTGGTCAGGCTGGCGGTGACGCGGGCGTTGAAGTCCGCCGGCGCGGGGATGTTGTCCTGCGGCACGCTGAACGCGACGTAGAAGGTCGGGCCACCGGCGAATCCGGGGATCGGCTCGAAGGCCGGCGAGACGACCTGCTGGCCGTTGGCCGCATTGGTCACCAGCGCGGGAACCGGCAGTGAGGTGACGACGGCGCCGTCCTTGAGGATCTGGAACTTGATGACCGGTTGGCCGGAGCCGTTGACCGTCACGCTGGCCAGGTTGTAGGCGAAGGTCGAGATCCCGGCCTGGGCCGTCGGATTCGCCGGCGTCGAGAACGTCGTCTGGTGATAGACCGGAATCGTCGTCGCGTCGTGGCAAAGGATACAGGTCGTGTTGTCCTTCTTCACGCCGCCGACGTGGCCGGTCTGCGTCGTCCCGACGGGCTTGCCGGCCGCGGCGTCCTTCGCAGCGTCGGCCAGCGTGATGCCGGTGCCGTTGTCGAAGTTGATGCCATCGTGGCAGCTGCCGCAGGCGAGGATGCTGGGATTGTTCTTCCAGTTGTCGCCGTTGGCCGTGACGTTGGTGTTGCCGCCGGTCGTCGACGCGGTGCCGGTGTGGCAGGTCGTGCAGTTGCGCGCGTCCTGCGGCAGGCGCACGGCGTTGAACTGCTGCGCACCGCCGTTGTTGTTGAAGTTGTAGCCCTGCAGGATCAGGTTGTCGCCCATGTGGGTCTTGTGGATCAGGTTCGGGTAGTTGCCCACCGCGCGTCCGCCCAGGATCGCCTGCGCCGGCCGCACGACGGCGTTGCTGCCGGTCTGCGTCGCGAAGGTGATGCCGTCGGCCGCCATCACGGCATTGCCGGCGTCGAACGAGTACTTGATCTGGTCGGTGTGGCAGGTCACGCACAGCCGCGGGTTGTTGCGGCCGACGAAGCTGCCGGCCGGGATGCCGTTGGTGCCGTTGGGTTCGGCGACGTGCCCGATGCCCTTGCCGTCGTGGCAGGCCGTGCACGAGTCCTTGACGACGATGTCGCGCGTCACCGTCGGCGTGCCGCCGTTGGGGACGAAGTCGTAGCCGAGGTTGTAGGTGTAGACCATCGGCACCGGCGTCACCGCTTGCACGGCGTTCGGCGTGTTGGTGCCGGTGCCGGGCGCGCTGCCGTTGATGATGACGCCCAGGCGGTGCGTCAGCGTCGGGTCGTACGTCAGGTCGCCGAGGTCGGCCTTCTTCGTCAGGCCGTCGCTCGAGTCGTTGAGCGTCGCGACCGTCGCCGCCGTCTTCGTGACGTCGCGGTAGAAGGTGTAGACATAGCTGCCGTCACCGTTGTCGACCATCGTGCCCTGGGCATCGGTCGTCGGGTAGGTGCCGCAGACGGTGGCTGCCGCGCCCGCCGTGTTGTTGCACGACGCATTGGTGCCGATCGTGCCGCCGGCCTCGGCCACGGTGACCGGACGCGTGATGAGGTAGCTGACCCACTTGCTCGGCTCGGCCGGCAGGTTGGCGCCGTTGACCGGCGTCGTCGTCCCGGGCACGAGCTTGGCCAGCGTGAAGGCGATGTTCGTCAGGCTCTTGACCGTCGCGGTCGAGCTTTTCGAGTAGTTGTCCAGACCGATCACCGGATTGCCCTGGGCATCCGCGACCGTGAACTTGACCACCGGCGGACCGCCGTTGATCGTCACGCTGTTGATCGTGACCTGCGGTTGCAGGTTCTGCCAGGCGGTGGCGACCGCGGCGGTCGGTGCCGCGGTATTCGCGCCGAGGTTCAGCGACAGCGTGTAGTTCTTGCCGTCGGTGCCGTTGGTGCCATTGGTACCGTTCGTGCCGTTGGTACCGTTCGTGCCGTTCGTGCCGTTGCTGCCGCCGCAAGCGGCCAGCACCGCGGCGACCAGGGCGGCGGCAGCCGCCCCGGTCCAGCGTGATCGTGTCGGGACGGATCCCGACGGATTCTTGTAATTCACAGATCTCTCCTCATGAGGTTGGGTCACCCGGTATCGCAGGACATTGCACTGCGCTAGTCGGCTCGTTACAAGTGGGTCGGGTCGGTTGCCGTTGATGTGGATCAACCCCTGCGCCCGCTGGGTATTCGTCGTCGTCGACGACGCCGCTTCGGTGAATATTTCGTGACCTTCATGGATCGGGAAGCCGACCGTCGGGGGTGGCTCAGAGTCGGGCCAGCAACCACCCCGGGAAGACGGCGAGCAGCACCGTCGCGGCAAAGCAGGCGGCGCTGGCGCCACGCGCGAGCGCACCGCCCTGGGGCGTCGGCGCGACCTTGGCGTCCGGGCTCATGAACATCAGCTGGATCACGCGCAGATAGAAATAAATGCCGAGATAACTGCCGACGAGGCCGAGCACGGCGTAGGTCGTGTAACCGGCCGCCATCACATTGCGGAAGATCAGGAACTTGGCGACGAAACCGGGGAACGGCGGAATGCCGGCCAGCGAGAGCATCGCCGCGCCGATCATCAGCGCCGCATAGGGCTCGCGGTGGAAGAGGCCGCGCAGGTTGTCGAGGCGGTCGCGTTCGCCGTCGTCGGCGGCCGCCGGCAGCGCGGCGAAGGCGAGCAGGTTCAACAGGCCGTAGGCGACGAGATAGAAGGTCACCGACTGCAGCCGACCCGCGGGGTCGCCGAGCAGCGCGTAGAACAGGTAGCCGGCATGGGCGATGCCGCTGTAGGCGATCATGCGGCGCAGCGACGGCTGCTTCATCGCCGCCAGATTGCCCCAGACGATCGAGGCCAGCGGCAGCACCGCGACGAGTTCGGTCATCGGCGTCGCGAGCCGGCCGATGCCGAACAGGCGCACGACGGCCAGCAGCACGCCGGACTTGACGATCACCGCCATGTACGCGGTGACCGGGACGCTGGCGCCCTCGTAGGCATCGGGCGCCCAGGCGTGGAAAGGCACGACCGAGGCCTTGAGGAAGAAGGCCAGCAGGATCAGCACGATGGCCGCGCGCAGCAGCGGACTGTCGGCACTGAGCGCGAGGCCGAACATCGAGATCGCCATGCTGCCGCTGGTGCCGTAGAGCAGCGAGACGCCCATCAGGAAGGTCGCGCTCGCGGCGCCGCCGAGCACCAGGTACTTCAGCGCCGCCTCGGCCGACTGCGGCCGGCGATAGGCCAGCAGCACCAGCACGTAGACCGGCAGCGACATGATCTCCAGGCCCAGGAACAACGTCAGGAAGCTGTCGGACGAGAGCATCAGCGCCACGCCGTACAGCGACGACAGCAGCAGCAGCGGGAATTCGACGCCGTCGAAATCATGGCGCGACATCAGCAGCACCGGCAATGCCAGCGCCAGCACGAGCGCCTTGGCGACGAGCCACGGCGGCGCCACCGAGTAATGGCCGGCGAACGGCGCCAGCGTCGTGCCGGCGGCGGCGAGCAGCGCCGCGGACACCGCCGCTGCACCGACGGCGAGCAGCGCCCAGGGCAGCGCGTAGCGCGGCTTCGCGCCGACGATGGCCATCAGGATCAGGCCGACCATGCCGGCGAGCAGCAGGTGCTCGGGCAGCATCGCGATCAGGACCGCATTCATGGATGACCCCCGGGCAGGCGCGAGGTGGAGACGATTTGCTGGTAGGCCTGCGCGGCGAGCTCGGTCTTGCGCATCGCGCCGTCGGGGAAGAGGCCGAGCGCGAACACCGCCGCGACGATCAGCGCCAGGATCGTCTTCTCGCGGCCGCTGAGGTCGGCCAGCGCATGCGTCGTCGGCGCCTTCGTCGCGCCGTAGAGGAAGGTCAGCGCGAAGCGCAGCATGTACAGCGCGCCGAGGATGACGCCCGAGACCGCCGTCGCCGCCAGCACCAGCGGCAGTTCGTGGCCGGCCAGATGCTGCGTCCAGGCGCCCTTGAACGCGCCGAGCAGGACGAGGAATTCACCGGTGAAGCCGCTCGTCGTCGGCAGGCCCACCGAGGCCAGCGTGAGGATCAGGAAGAACACCGCGTAGACCGGCATCAGGCGCGAGAGACCGCCGTAGGCGGCGAGTTCGCGCGTGTGGCAGCGCTCGTAGATCATGCCGACCATCAGGAACAGGCCCGCGGCGACGAGGCCGTGGCTGACCATCTGGATCACCGCGCCCTGGATGCCGACGAGCTCGAGGCTGAGCAGGCCCAGCATGACGTAGCCGAGGTGGCTGATCGACGAGTAGGCGATGATCTTCTTGATGTCGTTCTGCACCAGCGCCAGGCAGGCGCCGTAGACGATGCCGAGCACGGCCAGTGACGAGAGCAGCGGCGTGAAGACGCGCGTCGCATCGGGGAAGAGCGGGAAGCCGAGCTTCATGAAGCCGTAGGTGCCCATCTTCAGCAGCACGCCGGCCAGGATCACCGAGCCGGCCGTCGGCGCCTCGACGTGGGCGTCCGGCAGCCAGGTGTGCAGCGGCACCATCGGCACCTTGATCGCGAAGCTCAGCGCGAACGCGGCGAGCAGCCATTCCTGCGTCGCCAGCGGCAGCCGCGCCTTGACGAGGTCGGCGATCGCGAACGAGGTCACGCCCGAAGTCTGCTGCAGCGACCAGACGAGATAGATCAGCGCCGCCAGCATCAGGATGCTGCCGAAGGCCGTGTAGAGGAAGAACTTGATCGTCGCGTAGACGCGGCGCGCGCCGCCCCAGATGCCGATGAGCAGGAACATCGGGATCAGCATCGCCTCCCAGAAGAAATAGAACAGGAACAGGTCCTGGGCGACGAAGGTGCCCATCATCGCGAACTGCAGCAGCAGCACCATCGCGTAGAAGAGCTTGACGTCCTTGTCGATGGCGGTGAACGCGCCGGCGACGACGAGGGGGCCGAGGAAGGCCGTCAGCAGCACGAGCAGCACGTTGTTGCCGTCGAGCGCGATCTGGTAATAGACGCCCCAGTCGGCGATCCACGGCAGCCGCGTCTCGAACTGCAGCCCGGCGGCGTGGTCGTCGTAGCGGTTGTAGAGGATCAGCGTCAGCGCGAGCTGGACGATCATCACGATCAGCGTCAGCCGGCGCACGCGCTCCGGCGCATCGCCCGCGGCGAGCAGCAGCAGCACGGCGCCGATCAGCGGCAGGAACAGCACCAGGTTCAGCAGGCCGGCTTCAGACATGGTGCCAGCTCCACAGCAGCGCGCCGACGATGCCGACGAGCACGAACCAGAGATAGAGATTGAGCTTGCCGGCCTGGATGCGGCTCAGCACGCCGCCGCTGCCGCGGCCGATCGCACCGAGACCGTTGAGCGTGCCGTCGAGCAGGATGCGGTCGCCGAGGCCGAGGAAGATCTTGTCGGAGATCCAGACCAGCGGCCGGCCGATGGCCATCGCATAGAACTCGTCGAAGTAGTACTTGTTGGCGAGCACGCTGCGCAGGCCGGCGAAGGTGCGCGCGATGGCGTCGACGCGCGCCGACGAGCCGCCGTAGAGCAGCCAGGCCAGCGCCAGGCCGCTCAAGGCGATGAAGATCGAGACGACGAGCAGCGGCGTCTCGTACGCTTCGAGCGCCTCGTGCACGGCCGGCAGCGGCAATTGCGGCAGCAGGAAATGCGGGATCGCGATGAAGCCGCCGACGGCCGAGAGCAGCGCCAGCAGCATCAGCCCGCCGGTCATGTTCAGCGGCGATTCGTGGACATGGTGCTCGACCTCGTGGCTCATGCGCGAGGGCGTGAGGAAGGCCAGCCAGAGCAGGCGGAACATGTAGAACGCCGTCATCAGCGCCGTCGCCGCGCCGACCAGCCACAGCAGCGGCGAGCCGCCGCGCGAACTCGCGAACGCGTACCACAGGATCTCGTCCTTGCTCCAGAAGCCTGCCAGCGGCGGGATGCCGGCGATCGCCGCGGTGGCGATGGCGAAGGTCCAGAACGTGATCGGGATCTTCTTGCGCAGGCCGCCCATCTTGCGCAGGTCCTGTTCGCCGCCGAGCGCGTGGATCACGCTGCCGGCGCCGAGGAACAGGCAGGCCTTGAAGAACGCATGCGTGACGACGTGGAAGATCGCCACGCCGTAGGCGCCGACGCCGAGTGCGAGGAACATGTAGCCGAGCTGCGAGACCGTCGAGTAGGCGAGCACCTTCTTGATGTCGGTCTGCACGAGCGCGACCGTCGCGGCGAAGAAGGCGGTGGCGGCGCCGACGGCAGCGATCACCGCCGAGGCCTCGGGCGCATGCTGGTAGATCCCCGACATGCGCGCGACGAGGTAGACGCCGGCCGTCACCATCGTCGCGGCGTGGATCAGCGCCGAAACCGGCGTCGGTCCGGCCATCGCGTCGGGCAGCCAGACATGCAGCGGGATCTGCGCCGACTTGCCGCAGGCGCCGATGAACAGCAGGATGCCGATCAGGCTCGCCGAGACCGCGGCCGTGGCCGGCGCGCCGGCGAGGTAGGCGGCGTTGACGCTGTCCATTTCCAGCGTGCCGAAGCTGCGGTAGATCAGGAACATGCCGAGCAGGAAACCGGCATCGCCGATGCGGTTCGTGACGAAGGCCTTGCGGCCGGCGCGCGCGTTAGCGAGGTCGTCGAACCAGAAGCCGATCAGCAGGTACGAGGCCAGACCCACGCCTTCCCAGCCGACGAACATGACGAGCAGCGAACGCCCGAGCACGAGCGTGAGCATGAAGAACAGGAACAGGTTGAGGTAGGCGAAGAAGCGGCCGTAGCTCTTGTCGTGCGCCATGTAGCCGACCGAATAGACATGGATCACGGTGCCGACACCGGTCACGACGAGCGTCATCACCGCGGTCAGGCGGTCGAAATAGAAGGTGATCGGGAATGGGCTGTCGCCGATCAGCGCCCAGCGGTAGGCGACCTCGACGATGGGCTTCCAGGCGGCGGCCTGCAGGCTCAGCAAGGCCGCGACGGTGAGCGCGAACGACGCCAGCGGCAGCCCGCAGCCGACGATGGTGACGAAGGGCTTGCCGACGCGGTTGCCGCCCAGGCGGGTCGCGAGGATCCCGTTGAGCAGGAAACCGAGCAGCGGCAGCGTGACGATCAGCGTGAGCACGGTCAGCCCTTCAAATCGCTGTAGGCGTCGAGGTCCAGCGTGCGCTTGTCGCGGACGAGCAGCAGCACGATGGGGATGGCCAGCGCGATTTCCGCGGTGGCGACGACGAAGGTCAGGAACACCAGCACGGCGCCGGAGACGGTGGCGGTCTGCTGGGCGAAGGTGACGAGGCTGAGGTTGACGCCGTTGAGCATCAGCTCCATGCACATCAGCATCACGAGCACGTTGCGGCGCACGATGACGCCGAGCATGCCGAGCGTGAACAGCCCGATCGCGACGAACAGCATCAGCTGCGTTCTATCCATGCTGTCCACTCCTGGCCTGGTGCCGGGCATCGGATTCGCGGCTGACCCGGATCACCGCCAGCGCGGCGGCCACCGCGGCCACCAGCAGCACCGAGGTGAGCTCGAAATGCAGCCAGTACTCGCCGAGGAAGGCGACCGAGAACTTGGCGATGCCGAACGGCGACGCGCCGGTGGCATAGACGGGCGAGGGCAGGGCGCGCCAGATGCTGATGAGGATCACGCCGAGCAGCGCGAAGAAGCCGATCACGCCCGGCAGCAGCAGCTTCGAGTAGCGCGTGCCGCCTTCCTCGCGCACCTCGAGCAGCATGATCACGTAGACCATGAACACCATCACCGCGCCGACGTAGATCAGGACCTGGAACGCGGCGATGAAATGCACGCCGAGCAGGCCGTAGATGCCGCCCAGGAACACCATCGTCGAGATCAGCGCCATCGCCACGCGCATCGGCTGGCGCAGGAAGATCATCAGCGTCGCGCCGGTGAGCGCGCACAGCGAGAACACGAGCAGCAGCAGCGTGTCGAGGTTCTTCAGCAGGCCGTCGATGGCACCGCTCATTTCGGGCCTCCAGGAGCGGCCTTGGCCGGATAGGGTTTGGCGACATCGCGCGCCGGTTGCCAGTTCAGCATCTCGTCCATCGACAGCCACATCGAATGGCGGTCGTTCGAGGTCAGCGAAGGCACTTCCTTGGCCATGCGGATGGCGTCCTCGGGGCAGGCCTCGACGCACAGGCCGCAGAAGACGCAGCGCGAGTAGTCGATCTCGAAACGCGCCGGGTATTTCGGGTGCGCCGCGTCGCTGGGATCGAACGCGGCCTCGATCTCGATCACCTTGGCCGGGCAGACCGTCGCGCACATATTGCAGGCGATGCATTGCGGGCGGCCGTCGGGGCGCTGCGTCAGCACATGCTTGCCGCGGTTGATCGGCGCGTAGTCGGTGCGCGTCTCCTCGGGGTAGTAGGTCGTCAGCGCGCCCTTGCGGCCGGTCATCCACTTGCCCATGTTGCGCAGGAACACGATGCTCGTGATCTTCAGCCCGCGCAGGATCTCGGGCAGGTACGAGAGGTCCCAGGCGGTCGTCTGGACCGGCTCGTTCCAATAGACCTTGCGTGCGGTTTTCGGGTCGTAGCTCATCTCACCGCCCACATCCAGACCACCGTGACCGTCAGATTGATCAGCGCCAGCGGCAACATGAACTTCCACGCGAACGACAGCACCTGGTCGTAGCGGAAGCGCGGCAGCGTCCAGCGCACGAGGATCTGGAAGCTGCAGACGACGAGCACCTTGACGAGGAAGACGACGAGCTGCGTCAGCACGACGGCGCCATGGCTCATCGCCACGTGATGGCCGCCGGGCAGCGCGAAGCCGCTGTCGTTCATGTACGGCAGGTTGTAGCCGCCGAGGAACAGCGTCGTGAACAGCGCGCCGATGATCGCGATCTCGATGAATTCGGCGAACATGAACAGGCCCATCTTCATCGCGCTGTATTCGGTGTAGTAGCCGGCGATGAGCTCGGATTCGGCCTCGGGCAGGTCGAAGGGGATGCGCTTGTTCTCGGCGATCGCCGCGGTCATGAAGAGGACGGCGGCGAAAGGCTGGTAGACGACGCCCCAGGCGGGCAGGAATCCCCAGACGAGCCCGGTCTGCTGGCGCACCATCGAATCGAGATCGACGGTGCCGAAGACGAGGATCAGGCCGAGCACGGTCAGCCCCATCACGATCTCGTAGGAGATCATCTGCGAGCCGGCGCGCAGGCCGCCGAGCAGCGAGAACTTGTTCGCCGACGACCAGCCGGCGAGCATCGTGCCGATGATCGTCATGCCGCTAAATGCGAACACCATCAGCAGCCCGGCGTCCAGCCGCGCGATCTGCATCGGGTAGGTGCGGCCGGCGTACCAGTCGGACAGCGCCGGGAACAGCCGCCCGGGATCGAGGTTGCCGCCGAAGGGCACGACGCCGAAGACCAGCAGCACCGGCGTGAACACGACCCAGGGCGCGACCGCGTAGGCGTACCAGTCGTGCGTGCGCGGCTTGAAATCCTCCTTGACGAGCATCTTGATGCCGTCGGCGATGCCGTGGAAGAGGCCGAGCCAGATCAGCTTGATCTGCGTGTACGGCAGCCGGATATAGGCGCGGTTCGCGCCGATGCGGTCCGACATCACGGCGGCCTGCTTGCGCTCGACCCAGGTCAGCACGGTGCCGAAGCCCATCAGCATGCCCACCGCGTAGGCGATGTAGACCGCGTAGACGATCAGGTCCTGGGTCATGACGTCACCGCCACTGCTTGCACGGCCATCCCGGCGAAGAGGTCCTCGGCATCGAAGACGCCGGCCGGCTTGTCGAAGCTGGGTTCGAACGTGCCCGCGGTGCCGGCGCCGTTCGTGTAGGTGCCGCGGCGCTCGGTCTGCACACTGATGGGCAGGAACACGTCGGCGTGGCCGTTCTCGGGCTGCAGCCAGCTGTTGAGATAGATGATCTTCGCCTTCGCCGGCAGGCGCGCGAAGCTGTAGCCCTCGCCCCAGACGAGGACGAGGTCGGTGCCTTCGGGAACGACGAAATGCTCGTCGGCCGGCGTGTCGGGGAACAGCGCTCGCGCGCCGGCGCGGTTCGGGTTCTTGTCGGCGCGGATGAGGAAATCGTCCTCGACGACATCGCCCGGCTCGGCAAACCGGTCGGGCTTGACATGGCCATCGAAGCGCGATCCCAGCAGGCGCTGGAAGGCGGCGAGTTCCTCGTTCGAGGCCCAGCTCGAGACCAGCGCGACGGCGCGCTTGGCGCCTTTGAGGAGTTCACGCGCGGCCCGCAGCGCCGCGTCCAGTTCGACCGGCCGGCCCTTGAGCATCGCGCCGACGGCACGCGCGCGGCCGAAGATCTTCGCGAGGTCGCGGCCCTGGTTGCAGACCCACGGGCCGGCGGGGTTCTCGCGCGGCGTCACGCGGTCGATTCGGGCGTTGTGCTCGGTGCCGACCGACTTCAGCTTCCACTCGTTCTTGCGGTGCCAGATGTCGACGGCGCAGCCGCGGTCGCAGCCCGGGCAGACCGAGGGCGTCGGCTTCAGGTACCAGACGCGCGCCTGGTGCAGGAAATCCCTGCTCAGCAGCGCGCCGACCGGGCAGATGTCGACGACGTTGTCGGAATAGGGATCGGCGGCGAAGGCGCCGTCCTCGGTCGGACGGATCAGGCTGTGGTCACCGCGGTTCTGCACACCGAGCGAATTCGATTTCGAGATCTCGCGCGTGAAGCGCACGCAGCGCGTGCACAGGATGCAGCGCTCGTTGTCGAGCACGATGCGGTCCGAGAGCGCGTAATGCTTGGTCGCGTGGACCTTGGCGTCGCGCGAGATCGACGGCGAGCCGTTGTAGGCGACGTGGTAGTCCTGCAGCGTGCATTCGCCGGCCTTGTCGCAGATGCCGCAATCGACAGGGTGGTTCAGCGTGATGAACTGCAGCGTCTCCTTGCGCCGTGCGCGCACGCGCTCGCTGTCGGTGAGCACGCGCATGCCGCGCGTGATCGGCATGTTGCAGGCGATGTCGAGCCAGCCGCTGCCCTCGGCACCGCCCTCGGCCGTGACCTCGACCATGCAGATGCGGCAATTGCCCGGCACCGACAGATCCGGGTGCCAGCAGAAATACGGGATGAAGACGCCATGCTCGCGCGCGGCCTGCATCACCGTCTGGTTGTCGTCGGCCTGGACGAGCTGGTCGTTGATGTAGAAGTCAACCATGGGCTGCGACCTCGATGCGTCCTTGGAGCTTCGAGCGGCCGTGCTCGATCCAGTATTCGAATTCGTCGCGGTACTTGGCGAGGATGCCCAGCGTCGCGTAGCCGGCGGCGTCGCCCATGCCGCAGATCGTCGTGCCATCGTTGGCCTTGCTGATGCGGATCAGCTGTTCGATGTCACCCGGCCGGCCCTGGCCGGCGACGATGCGGTCGATCACGCGGTGCATCCAGCCCATGCCTTCGCGGCAGGGCGTGCACTGGCCGCAGCTCTCGTGGTGGTAGAAGCGCAGCAGGATCTGCAGCAGCCGGACCATGCAGGTGCCCTCGGCGATGACGACCATGCCGCCCGAGCCGACACCCGATCCGGCCGCCGTCAGGCTGGCGTGGTCGTAGGTCAGCGGCTCGATGTCGGCGGCGGTCAGCACTTTCGTCGAAATGCCGCCGGGGACGATGCATTTGAGCTTGCCGCCGCCCAGTACGCCGCCGCACTCGTCGTAGATGAATTTCGCCAGCGGCGTGCCGTATTCGATCTCGTAGACGCCGGGGCGCTCGACATGGCCCGAGATCGAGACCAGCTGCGTGCCCGGGCTCTTGGGCGTGCCGATGCGCTTGAACGCGTCGCCGCCCATCTCGACGATGGCGCGCACGTTGGACAGCGTCTCGACGTTGTTGATGACGGTCGGGCGCTGGTACAGGCCGCGCACCGTCAGCCGCGGCGGCCGGTTGCGCGGATAGCCCTTCTTGCCCTCGATCGAGGTGATCAGCGCCGAGGCCTCGCCGCAGACATAGCTGCCGGCGCCGCGGTAGACGAAGAGGTCGCAGGAGAAGTCGGTGCCCAGGATGCGCTCGCCGAGCAGCCCGGCGGCGTAGGCCTCGTCGACGGCGGCCTGCAGGCGGCGGTACGGCAGGTCGAATTCGCCGCGGATGTAGACGAAGGCATGCCGCACCTGCAGCGCATAGGCCGAGATCAGCATCGATTCGATCAGCAGATGCGGCGCGTTCTCCAGGATCCAGCGGTCCTTGAAGGTGCCGGGCTCGCCCTCGTCGGCATTCGCGCACAGGTAATGCGGCTGCTCGTCGTTGAGCTTGATGACGCCCCATTTGCGACCGGCCGGGAAGGCCGCGCCGCCATGGCCGAGGATGCCCGAGGCCGCCACTTCCTTGGTGACCTGCTCGGGCCGCAATTCGGCCAGCGCGCGTTCGAGCACCTGGTAGCCGCGGCGCGCGCGGTAGTCGGCCAGCGTGTGCGAGGTCGGCGTGACCTCGAAATCCATGATGATCTTGCGACCGGCGGTCACGGCAGCTCCCCGAGCAGCGCGTCGACCTTGGCCGCATCCATGTTCTCGTGGTAGCGGTCGCCGACCATCAGCACCGGTGCGGTGCCGCAGGAACCCAGGCATTCGACCGTCGTGAGCGTGAAGCGGCCATCGGCCGTCGTCGCGCCGGCTTCGATGCCGAGCTTGCGCTGCAGATGGCCGAGCAGGCCCTCGGCGCCGCGCATCGAGCAGCTCAGGTTGTGGCAGACCTGCAGGTGGTGGCGCCCGATCGGCGCGCGCCGGTATTGCGTGTAATGCGCCAGCACTTCCTCGATCTGCACGCGCGGCACCGGGATGTAGGCGGCGAGTTCGGCGATGTCGCTGTCGGCGACATAGCCGCGGTCCTCCTGGATGCGGCGCAGGCAGGGCAGCACGAGCGACGAGGCCGCATCCGGCGGCAGCCGCTTGCGCATCGCGTCGAATTCGGGGATCAGGTGCTTCATCGATCGCACTCCCCGCCGATCATGTTGATCGAGCCGAAGGTGGGGACGATGTCGGCGACCTGGCCGCCATTGAGCATCAGGTGGGCGACGCCCATGTGGACGAAGCTCGGCGCGCGGCAATGCACCTTGTAGGGCTTGCCGCTGCCGTTGCTGACGAGGTAGAAGCCGAGTTCGCCGTTCGGGCTCTCGTGCGCGCTGTAGACCTCGCCGGCGGGCACCGACGGCCCGTCGATGACGAGCTTGAAATGGCTGATCAGCGATTCGATCTCGCCGTAGACGAGGTGCTTGTCGGGAAAACTGCAGCGCCGGTCGTCGACATTCAGCGGGCCCTGTGCGGCCGGCGATTGCACGATGTCCGCGAGCTGGCGCATCAGGTGCACCGACTCGTCCATCTCGCGCATGCGGATGTAATAGCGGTCGTAATTGTCGCCCTGGATGCCCACCGGGACGTCGAAATCGAGTTCGGCGTAGGCCAGGTAGGGTGCGTCCTTGCGCAGATCGGCACGCACGCCGGTCGAGCGCAGCATCACGCCGGTGCAGCCGTAGCTCAGCGCCTGCTCCTTCGTCAGCACGCCGGTGCCGCGCATGCGGTCGACGAAGATGCGGTTGCGGTCGACGAGGCCGTGGACGCGGCCGACGAATTCCTCGTACTGGACGAGGATGGCTTCCATGCGCACGAGCCAGCCCGCGGGCAGGTCGCGTGCGACGCCGCCGATGCGGCCGTAGCTGTAGGTGACGCGCGCGCCGGTCAGCGCGGCGAGGTGCTCGTACATGTAGTCGCGCACCATCACCAGATAGAGGAAGGCGGTCATCGCGCCGAGTTCCATCAGCCCGGCGGCGAGGCAGGTCAGGTGGTCGACGAGGCGCGAGTATTCGCTCAGCAGCGTGCGCAGGTAGCGGCAGCGCGGCGTGATCTCGACGCCGAGCAGCTTCTCCACCGCCTCGCAATAGGCGAAATCGTTGATCAGGGCCGAGACGTAATTCAGGCGGTCGACATAGGGGATCAGGTTGTGCCAGGTATGGTCCTCGCACTCCTTCTCGAAGCCGCGGTGCAGGTAGCCGCAATGGATGTCGCTGCGCAGCACGCGCTCGCCGTCGAGCTCGGCGATGATCTGCACCGTGCCGTGCGTGGCCGGGTGCGAGGGGCCGATGTTGACGACGACGGTGTCGTCGCGCAGCGGCCGCTCGAACAGCGAGCGCACGGGGTTGGCGATGGTTCTCGTATCCATCTCAATTCCGGTAGGGAACCAGCGGCTGTTCCTGCTGCTTCGGGTAATCCTTGCGCAGCGGGTGGCCGGTGAAGCCCTCGTAGAGCAGGATCGGCCGCAGGTCGGCGTTGCCGCGGAAGCGGATGCCGTACATGTCGTGGCATTCGCGTTCCATGTAGGCGGCCGAGCCGTACAGCGGCGTCAGGCTGTCGATGCTGGGGTCGGCCTCGGCGACGCGCGTCTTCAGCCGCACGCGCGCCTTGTGCGTCGTCGAATAGAAGTGGTAGACGAGCTCGAAGCGCGGCACCTGGGTTATCCAGTCGACCGCGGTGACGTCGACGAAGAGGTCGAATCCATGGTCGTCGCGCAGCTGGCGAGCGGTGGTCAGCAGATCGTCGGCGGCGAGCGTGAAGGCGAGCACGCCGTGCATCTCGGTGCCCGGCCCGGCGGTCGGCGACAGGCGCTGCTGGAGGCGGTCGAAGGTGGCGCTCATCGTCAGAACCTCGCGCCCAGGATCGGGTGGCTGCCGCGGGCGATCTGGTCCTGCAGCTGCATGATGCCGTCGATGACCATCTCGGGGCGCGGCGGGCAGCCCGGGATGTAGACGTCGACCGGGATCATGCGGTCGATGCCCGCCACCGCGGCGTAGTTCTGGTAGAAGCCGCCGCTGGTCGCGCAGGCGCCGAAGGCCATCACCCATTTCGGTTCGCACATCTGCTCGTAGACCTTCAGCAGGATCGGTGCCTGCTTGTGCGTCACCGTGCCGACGACCATCAGCAGGTCGGCCTGGCGCGGCGAAAAGCGCGGCAGCGCGGCGCCGAAGCGGTCGGTGTCGTAGGGCGAGGCGCTGACGGCCATGAATTCCATCGCGCAGCAGGCCGTCACGAAGGGGTAGGGGAAGATCGAGAACTTGCGCGCCCAGCCGATCAATTCGTCCTTGCGCGTGGTCAGCATTTCGAACGCGCCGTCCTTTTCGTGGACGGCGGGGACGATCGGGATCGTGCGGGCGTAAGGGTTCATTCGGTCACCGCCTCGATCAGTCGCGATCGGTAGACATAAAGCAGGATCAGCACCAGCAGCGCCATGAAGAGGCCGAATGTCACGAGCATGAAGCCCGACACCGGCTGCGCCGCCAGGGCCCAGATGTAGAGAAAGACGGTCTCGAGGTCGAACAGCAGGAAGATGATCGCGATCGCGTAGTACTTGATCGGGACCGCCTTGACGTTGATCGAGCCGACCGGCGTGGCGCCGCACTCGAACGGTTCGAGCTTGACCGAGGTCGGCGCCGGCTTCGGACCCAGATACGCATTCATCAGCAGCGTGATGGCGACGAATCCGAGAATCGCCATCAGGTACATCAGGAAAACCGCGTATGGGTTCATGGCCCGGCCTTTTTGATTTGGGTCGCAGGCTAATGGCGCCCGCTTCGGGGGGGTTGCGTTAGATCAAGCGGGACCCAGGCGACGTCGGTGGGCGACGGTGAATTTGAAGAACCGGAGCGATCTTGATGTGAAGCAAGTCGGCGGCGGCCTGCTGCCCTTAGAAACGGCCGTCACAGGGTACGCAGGCCCGGTGCCCGGGTGTCGATTCCGGCTGCATCGGGTCGCGACCGTTCGGAGGGTTGCATGATGGTTTCGAGAAAGCTCTGGGGAGTCGCCGCGCTGGTGCTGGCCGCATTGGCCGGTTGCGGCGGTGGCAGCAGCGGCGGTACGGCCGCGCCGACCCCGACACCCACGCCGACGCCGCCCGTGGCCGTGCCCACCGGGACCTCGCCGATCACGCTGACCGCGGCGACGCCGGCGGCGACCTTTGCCGCACTCAAGCTCAAGGTCACGGT
Organism: Burkholderiales bacterium; assembly: GCA_028868825.1. GTDB lineage: Bacteria > Pseudomonadota > Gammaproteobacteria > Burkholderiales > Burkholderiaceae_C > Rubrivivax. The sequence continues at coordinate 26,960 of JAGWTU010000047.1, forward strand.
CGGGCGCGTGCAGGTCAGCGGCGCGCCGGTCGTCGATTTCTCGATCACCGACACCGACGGCAACGCCATCATCGGCTTCGGCAGCAAGGCGCAGTCGTCGACGGCGCCGGTGGCCAGCTACCCGAACCTCGCGTTCTCGCTCGCCAAGCTCGTCCCGGGTGCCAACGGCAGCCCGAGCAAGTGGGTCAGCTACATCGTCAGCACGGTGCCGACGACGACCGCCGCCGCGGCGCCGACGCGGCCGACCTCGGACAACACCGGCACCCTCGTCGACCACCAGAACGGCACCTACACCTACACCTTCTACCGCGACGTGACGCAGATGGCGTCCTTCGTCGCCGCGGCCAAGCTCACGGCGCCCAGCGTCGCCGCCGACCTCGGCGACCTCAGCTACGTGGCGAGCGCGACGCACCGGCTCGTCATGCTGGTCTCGGGCGCGGCGCCGGGCACCGGCACGAACACGCCGACCGCCACCGCCAGCGCGACCGCGGCCGTCAACCTCGCGACGCCGGTCAACGTCGTCTACGACTTCATCCCGGCCACCGGGGCCGTCGTCGCCAGCACCGACCCCGAGCGCATCATCGTCTCCGCGGCCAGCTGCAACACCTGCCACGACAAGCTCGGCGGGCTCGTCGGCACGGCCAGCGCCGGCTTCCACGGCGGCAACCGCTACGACCCGCTGGTCTGCGTCGTCTGCCACACCGACCAGCGCAAGTTCGGCCGCAGCAACGTGACGTCGACGAATCTCGCCTTCCCGGCCGGCTCGGCCACCTATGTCGCCGACCGCGCGACGGTCGGCGACCTGCCGGTGCTCGTGCACAAGCTGCACATGGGCGACGAACTGGCCAAGCAGAACTACAACTTCGGCGGCATCGCGCTCAACGAGACCAAGTTCCCGCAGGACGTGCGCAACTGCGCCACCTGCCACGACGGTTCGGCGGCCGCCGCGCATCCGACGCCGCAGGGCAACAACTGGATGAATGTGCCCAGCGCGACGGCCTGCGGCGCCTGCCACGACGGCATGAATTTCGCGACCGGCACCGGCGTCACGCTGGCCGACGCGGCCAAGGGCCTGACGGTGAGCACCTTCGGCCACATCGGCGGCGCGCAGCCCAACGATTCGCTGTGCGCGCTGTGCCACACGCCGCAGGTGATCGCCATCGACCACACGCCGGTGACGCCGCCCAACCCGGCCAACGTGCTGCTGGCCGGCGGCACCAACGCGAACACGAACGCGGCCTGGCTCGCCGGCAACACCGCGCATCTGCCGGCCGGCGCCATCGCCGTCACCTACGACCTCAAGAGCGTGAGCGTGAACGCGGCGAGCCAGCCCAGCCTGGTGTTCCGCATGCTGCAGAACGGCAGCCCGGTGGCGTTCAACTCGCCGAGCGTGAGCAAGGAGCTGTGGAACAACTTCGTCGGCTCGCCGAGCGCGTACTTCGTGTTCTCGGTGCCGCAGGACGGCATCGCCGCGCCGGCCGACTTCAACGCCTCGGCCTCGGGCTATCTGCGCAACATCTGGAACGGCACGGCCACCGGGTCCGGCGCGGGCACGCTCGCCGGGCCCGACGCCAACGGCTACTACACGGTGACGCTGACCGGCGTGAAGATCCCCGCCACGGCAGTGATGCTCACCGGCGGCATCGGCTACACCTACGGCCTGCCGAGCACGCAGCCGCTGACGCAGACCAACCTGCCGGCCTACCCGACGGCGGTCTCCAGCGTGACGCCTTCGCTGCTCACGGGCGGGCTCGTCGTCGTCGCGCCCAATGTCCAGATGGTCGCCACCGGCTACACCGGCCGCCGCGCCATCGTCGACGGCAACAAGTGCAATGCCTGCCACGTGCGCCTGGGCCTGTTCACGGGGTCGGCCTTCCACGCCGGCCAGCGCAACGACGGCGCCACCTGCGCCTGGTGCCACAACCCGCAGCGCACGAGCAGCGGCTGGTCGGCCGACTCGGGCTATTTCGTCCATGCGCTGCATGGCGCGTCGGCGCGCAGCCAGCCGTTCACCTGGCACGCGGCATCGACGACCGACAGCTTCGCGACGATCGGCTACCCCGGCATCCTCAGCGACTGCCAGACCTGCCACCTCGCCGGCACCTTCGACTTCAGTGCCGCGAACTCCGCCGCGGCGGTGCCGAACCGGCTCTACCGCACGGTGGCCACCGGCACCTTCAACGGCACGGTGACGGCGACCAACAACGCGCTGGCCGTGTATTCGCTGTCGCCGTACGTCGTCAAGGACGGCGTCACCAGCTACGGCAGCGGCTTCGCGTTCAATGCCGCGACGCAGGTGACGACACCGGCGAGTGCGACCTCGCTCGTCAATTCGCCGATCACCGCGGTCTGCCTGGCCTGCCACGACAACGCGCTGGCCACCGCCCACATGTCGTCCAACGGCGGCCAGATCTACCAGCCGCGCGGCACGCTCGGTACGCCGGGCATCGTCGGCAGCGGCAGCGGCGCGCTCGGTGCGCTGAGCTCGGGCAACGGCGAGGCCTGCCTCGTCTGCCACGGCAGCGGCAAGGTCGCCGACATCGCCGCCGTCCACCCGCATCCATGAGGTCGATGATGGCCGTCCGCAACCTGTCCCTGATCGCCGCGCTCGGCGCACTCGCCTGCGCGGCCGCGGTCCACGCCGCGGCTCCGGCCGCCGGCGCGGTGGCCGCGGCGAGCGCCCCGGCGCGCCGCGCCGCCACGGCGGCCCAGCCCGCCGTGCTCGTCGACATCAACGGCGCCGACCGCAAGACGCTGATGACGCTGCCGGGCATCGGCGCCGCCGAGGCCGACAAGATCATCGCCGGCCGGCCGTATCTGTCGAAGGCCTTCCTGGTGACGAAGAAGGTGCTGCCGATGGACGTCTACCAGGGCATCCGCGGCGCCATCGTCGCGCGCCAGAAGAACCAGCCGCGTGCGGCGCGCGGCGCGTCGGCGGCGGCGCAGAAAGGCGCGTCATGATCAAGCTCAAGCGTTACGGCCTGGCCGCGACGGCGGCGCTCGGCCTGCTGCTCGCGGGCTGCGGCGGCGGCGGCGGCGCGAGCCTGCCGGCGACGACCGTGAATCCGCCGTCGACGAGCGGCATCGCCACCGGCACCGCGGGTCTCACGGCGGCCAAGAGCCTGACGGTGACGATCACCAGTGTCACCGTGAGCGGGCCGCCGGTCGTCGATTTCGTCGTCACCAACGAGCAGAGCCAGGGCATGACCGGCCTGGCGGCGTCGGACCTGCGCTTCAACATCGCCAAGCTCGTGCCCAGCGCCGGCGGCGGCCCGGCGAACTGGCAGAACTACATCAACCGCGCCAGCGGCGGCGCCGTGCAGGGCACGCAGGAGCGCGTCGCTACCGGCTACGCCCACGGCACGCTCGTCGGCCATGGCGGCGGCGCGTATACCTACACCTTCGCCACCGACATCACCAGCGCCACCGCCAACCCCTGCCCCAGCCCCTGCACCGATGCGGCCGGCAAGGCGCTCGACCTCAGCTACGCGCCGGCGCTGACGCACCGCGTGACGATCCAGCAGGCCAACGGCGCCTACCCGACGGCCAGCGGCATCTTCGACTGGGTACCCAACGGCGGGCCGGTCGTCATCGACCGCGACGTCGTCGCCACCGACAACTGCAACAGCTGCCACGCGCAGCTCACCGTGCATGGCACGCGCGTCGACACGCGGCTGTGCGTGACCTGCCACAACCCGGGTTCCTGGGTCGCCGGCACGCCCAACGTGACGGTCGACTTCAAGGCCCTCGTGCACCGCATCCACTACAACGATGCCGGCGCCGCGCTGCCCAGCGTGCAGGCCGGCGTGAAGAATCTCGTCAACGGCACCGACTTCTCGGCCGTCACCTTCCCGCAGGACGTGCGCAACTGCACGCGCTGCCACAACGCCAGCGGCGCGCAGACGCAGACGCTGACGGGCGCGAAGACGCTGTCGGTGGCGACGCCGCAGGGCAACAACTGGCAGCAGGTGCCGAGCATCGCGGCCTGCGGCTCGTGCCACGACAACGTCTATTTCGGTGTCGCCCCCGATCCGGCGAAACCGTACCAGACCAAGGCCCATGACGGCGGCGTGCAGGCCGACGACAGCACCTGCGCCGGCTGCCACGCGGCGGGCAAGTTCACCGGTGCGCAGGACATCGTCGTCGCGCACAGCCTGCCGGCGCAGCTGAAGTCGGCGGCGGCCAAGTTCTCGTTCAACATCCTCGGCGTCAGCCCGACGACGCCGGGTGCGAATCCGGTGATCACGTTCTCCGTCACCGACCCGACGAACGGCAACGCGCCCTACGACATCAAGACCGCGGCGGCCTTCACGGCCGGCGGCGCGAGCACGCTGTCGCTGCAGCTGGCCTGGTCGACGAGCGAATTCAACAACGCCGCCAGCGGCCAGGCCTGGGGCCAGCCGATCTCGATCAACGCGCTGACGGCGGCGACGCCGGGCGGCACCGCGGGCACCTACCAGGTGACGTCGCCGGTGGCGCTGCCGGTCGGGCTGACGGGGTCGCTGCGCGTCGTCATGCAGGGCCATCCGGCCGGCGCCGTGACGACGCCGGGCAGCTACGCCGACCGGCTCGCGGTGAAGAGCGTGTTCCGCGACGTCGCCGTCAGCGGCAGCGTGACGCCGCGCCGCGCCGTCGTCGACATCGCCAAATGCGATGTCTGCCACGACGTGCTGAGCCTGCACGGCAACAACCGCACCGACGAGATCGGCGTCTGCGTGACCTGCCACAACCCGAACGCGACCGATGCCGCCCGGCGTCCGGCCAGCGGCGCGGTCGACGGGCTCGCGGAACAGGCGATCGACTTCAAGACCATGGTCCACGGCATCCACGCCGGCCAGGCGAGCAAGGGCGGCTTCCGCAACCAGGGCCTCGTGGTCTACGGCTTCGGCGGCTCGGTCAACGACTTCAGCAGCGTCGTCTTCCCCGGCCGGCTGAACGATTGCAGCACCTGCCACATCGGCGCGAGCTACCAGCTCGGCGGCGTCTGGGCGGCCCCGGTGGCCGGCGGCATCCTCGGCACGACGGTGAGCTCGGCGGCCGGCGGCAAGACGCCGACGGCGAACCTGCGCAACTCGCCGACGGCGGCCGTCTGCTCGTCCTGCCACGACGGCGCGCAGGACCGCGCGCACATGCAGAACCCGGGCAACGGCGGCCAGTTCGGCGTCACCCAGGCGACGCTGGCGGCCGGTGCCGGCGAAGGCTGCGTGATCTGCCACGGGCCGGGCACCCTCTACGACGTGCAGACCGTGCACGCGGTGCCATGAGCGCGCCGGGCCGCTCCCAAGCGCTCATGCCGAAGCCCTTCAAGGGCGAAGGTACCCCAGTGAGCGGCGTACTCCAATCTTCAGCCGATGGGCAGGTGGCGATGAACATCCACAAGACGGCGGCGCGCGCGCTGCTGGTACTGGCGGCGCTGGTCGGCCCGGCGCTCGCCTGGTCGGCCGATGCGCCCGAAGCCTCGGCCTCCGCCGCGGTGGCCGCGGCAGCCTCGGCGCCCGCAGCCGCATCGGCGCCGGCATCGCGCGCGAGCCAGCAGGGCACCGAGTACACCGAGAAGGGTGCCGACACCTGCAACGAATGCCACGACGCCGAGAGTTCGGACAACAACTGGCAGTACGCGGCGATCTTCCACGGCAAGCATGGCCAGCGCAACAACCCGCGCGCGCCCTTCGGCCCCGGCGGCCTGCAATGCGAGGCCTGCCACGGCCCCGGCGCGCACCATGCGGGCAAGGGCTACAGCAAGAAGCTGTCGATCAACAGCTTCAAGCCCGATTCGCATTACAGCGTCGAGTACCGCAACCAGGCCTGCCTGGCCTGCCACGAGAACCAGAACCGCAACGCCTGGCACACCGGTGCGCACGAGCGCGCCGGCCTGGCCTGCACCGACTGCCACAAGATCCACCAGGAACGCGACAAGGTGCGCGAGCGCGCGACCCAGGCCCAGGTCTGCGAGGGCTGCCACAAGCAGCAGCGCGCCGATTTCGACCGCCCCTCGGCGCACCCGGTGCGCCAGGGCCGGCTCGTCTGCACCGATTGCCACCAGCCGCACGGCACGAGCAACCCCTCGATGCTCGTCGGCGCGACGATCAACCAGACCTGCTACAGCTGCCACGCCGAGAAGCGCGGCCCGCTGCTGTGGGAGCACGCGCCGGTGGCCGAGGACTGCACGCTGTGCCACCGCGCCCACGGTTCGGTGCGGCCGACGCTGCTCGTGCAGAGCCAGCCGCTGCTGTGCCAGCAATGCCACAGCGTGGCCGGCCATCCGTCGGTCGCGCGCACCGCCGCCGGCCTGCCGGGCGGCGCGGCCGGGCCGTCGGTGTTCCTGCTCGCCGGGGCCTGCACCAACTGCCATACGCAGGTGCACGGATCGAACCATCCGTCCGGTTCGAAGCTGCTGCGCTGACCGCGGCGAGACGACGCGAGAGGACGCAAGATCATGACGACGACTTCCAGACCCTGGCTGATGCTCGGCGCGCTCGGCCTGCTGACGGCCGCCGGCCCCGCCGCGGCCGTCGACACCTCCGAGTGGAAATGCGAGACCTGCCCGGCACCCGACGGCGCCGCCGGCAGCGTCGAGGTCGGCGCCGCCTATGTCTCGTCGGCCTCGCAGCGCTTCGGCGACGAGACCGGCCTGGCGCGCAAGGGCGCCTATCTCGTGCTCGGCGGCGAACTGCGCTGGCGCGGCGTCGACGACCAGTGGCTCGACGCCCGCGCGAGCGACCTCGGCGACGACGCGCGCGCGCTGCAGATCGACGGCGGCAGGGGCGGGCGCTATGCGCTGCGCCTGAGCTACCGCGAGACGCCACGCTCGTTCGCCGACGGCGCCGTGACGCCGTTCCAGGGCGTCGGCGGCACGAACCTCGGTTTGCCGGCAGGCTATCCGGCGGGCAACACGGCGACGATGCCGCTGGCCTCGACGCTCGAGGGCGTGCGCATCGGCTACCAGCGCTCGCGCCTGGCCGTCGACGCGACGGTGCCGGCGGGCGCGAACTGGAACGTCAGCGCCAGCCTCGTGCACCAGACGCGCGAGGGCACGCAACCGCTCTCGGCCGGCTTCTTCAGCAGCGCCGAGCAGCTCGTCGCGCCGCTGTCGCAGGAGAGCGATGACCTCGAGGTGGCGGCGAACTACCTCGGCCGCGAATTCCAGGCCCGGCTCGCCTACCAGTACTCGGTGTTCCACGACCGCAACACGGCGCTGACCTGGAGCGACCCCTTCAGCTCGGGCACGCTCGGCGCGACCCAGGGTCAGCTCGCGCTGGCGCCCGACAACGAGGTGCACCAGATCAAGGCCTCGCTGGGCTGGCGCATCAGCCCGACGCTGCGCGCCAGCGCCGATCTGGCCAGCGGCCGCATGACGCAGGACCAGGGCTATCTGGCGTCGACGCTGAACCCGACGCTGCTCGTGCCGGGGCTGCCGGCGACCTCGCTGCACGGCGTCGTCGACACGGTCGACGCGGCGCTGCGCCTGAGTGCGAATCCGCTGCCCGGCCTGAGCATGGCCGCCAGCGTTACGCACGACGAGCGCAACAACCACACACCCAGCCTCGCCTACCCCTCGGTCTCGACCGATCTCTTCCTCGGCCCCAACTACAGCAACCAGCCCTACGGCTTCAAGCAGGACAAGGTCCGGCTCAGCGCCGAAGGCCATGCGGCGGCGAGCGCGCGACTGGGCCTCGGGCTCGATTACGACCATGTCGAACGCACGCTGCAGGAAGCGTCGAGCAGCCACGAGACGACGGTGTGGGCGCGTGTCGCCGGACGCGTCTCGGAGTCGCTGGGCGTCTCGCTCAAGCTCTCGCATGGCGACCGCCGCGTCGGCAGCTACGAGACCGTGGCCGCGATCACCCCGGCCGAGAACCCGCTGCTGACGCGCTTCAACATGGCCAACCGCCTGCGCGACCAGATCAGCGCGCGCAGCGACATCAACCTGGGCGACAGCATCGCCATCGGCATCGACTACAGCTACGCGCACGACGACTACCCCGATACGCTGATCGGCCTGAAGACGGGCCGCGTCTCGGGTCTGGGCGCCGATTTCAGCTGGGCCATCAGCGCCGACAGCCGGCTGACGATCTACGGCCACAGCGACTGGACGCGCTCGGCGCAGGCCGGCAGCCAGGCTTATGCGGTACCCGACTGGATCGCCAGCACCAAGGGCAGTGCCGACCTCTTCGGCATCGGCGTGACGCAGGTCGTCATCAAGGACAAGCTCGACATCGGCGTCGACGTCGTCGGCATGCGCTCGCGCAACGACATCGCGGTCGACAACGGCGTGCCGGCGGCCGGTTTCCCGAGCCAGACGACGGCGCTCGACAGCTTCAAGCTGCGCGCGACCTGGCGCATCAACGCCAAGATGGACCTGACGACGAGCTACTGGTACGAGCATTACGGCTCGGCCGACTGGCAGCTGCAGGGGTTGAACCCGGCCACGGTGCCGAACTACCTCGCCCTGGGCGTGCAGCCGCCGCGCTACGACGTCAGCGTGCTGCGCATGGCGCTGCGCTACCGGTTCTGATTTCCGCGGCGCCCGGCCGCGCCGAACGCTAGTCGCCGGGCCGCTTGAACTTGCGGCGCTCGGCGGCGACGCGCACGCGCCAGGCGCATGCGTTCGCGTGGTCGTTGACGAGGCCCATCGCCTGCATGAAGGCGTAGACGGTGGTCGGGCCGACGAACTTCCAGCCGCGGCGCTTGAGGTCCTTGGACAGCGCGATCGATTCGTCCGAGGTCGACACCGAGGCCGTGCCGCCGGCGCCGCGCGGCTCGTGGCGCCAGAAATACGCCGCCAGCGAGCCCTCGGCGGCGACCATCGCGCGCGCCTGGCGGGCGTTGTGGATCGTCGCCTCGATCTTGCCGCGGTGGCGCACGATGCCCTCGTCGGCGAGCAGCCGCCGCACATCGCGTTCGGTGTAGCGGGCGACGACGTCGAAATCGAAGCCGTCGAAGGCGCGGCGGAAGTTCTCGCGCTTGGCCAGGATCGTGCGCCAGCTCAGACCCGACTGGAAGCCTTCGAGGCAGAGCTTCTCGAACAGGCGCCGGTCGTCGGCCACCGGCCGGCCCCATTCGTCGTCGTGATAGGCGAGGTATTCGGGTGTGGCGGCGCACCAGCGGCAGCGCAGCTGGCCGTCGGGTCCGGCGATGGTGTCCGACATCGGGTTGGGTTCCTGCGGTCTAGGTGGGGCGGCCGAGGAAGGCGACCGTCGTGTAGCGCACGGTGAGCGCGCCGCCCGGCCCGCGATCGGCATGCTGGGCATACACGGCGCGCACCGCGGCCGCGGCCTCGCGGCCCGCGGGCGAGTCCGCGTCGGGCATGTACGAGCGCGAGAACACGAGCGCGAGCAGCCCCGCCTCGTCGAGGCGATGCGCGTGCGGCCACTCGCGGATCTGCGGCGGCGCGCGGCCGTAGAAGCGCGGCGCGAGGCTGCGGTCCTCGTGCGCGAGCAGCGCGCCGCGGCGCGCGCCGCCGAATGCCGCGAAGACTTCGTCTAGCGCGACATGGAGCGGATCGGCGAGCACGCGGTCGTTCCAGATCAAGGCGACCTGGCCGAGCGGACGCAGCACGCGCAGGCATTCGCTGCGCGCGGCGTCGATGTCGAACCAGTGGAAGGCCTGCGCCGCGGTGACGAGGTCGCAGCTCGCCGGCCCGAGGGGCAGCGCCTCGGCGCGCCCGGCGGCGCTGCGGTAGCCGGTGCGCCGGCCGAGCAGCGCGTCGGCGGCGGCGCGCATCGCCGCGGCCGGCTCGACGGCGACGACCGCGGCGCCGAGGTCGAGCAGGCCCTGGGTCAGCAAGCCGGTGCCGGCGCCGACGTCGACGATGGTCGAGGCGGCGCCGATCGCGCATTGCGTGCGCAGCCACTCGAACAGCGCCGGCGGGTAGTCCGGCCGCGAGACGGCGTAATTGGCGACCTTGGTCCCGAAGACCTCGGTCACGCCGCCTTGTCGGTCGTAGAGCGAGCGCAGCCGCGCGCCGCTGTCTTCTTCAGCCATGCATCCGTTCCCCGCTCGAGGCGAGCCGGCCGCATCATAGATAAAGGCGCGCTCGCCGGCGGCGGCGCTCAATCGAAGTCGACGAGCTCGAGCGTGCGCTTGCCGCCGGTGACGAAGCCCGAATGCGCCGTCTCGGTGCGCTCGATGCGCGCGAGGCCGACGCCGCGGCAGTACCACTCCAGCGTCACCAGCGGCAGGTCGCTCCAGCCCGTGGCCGGGTCGGCGTAGAGGTGGACGGCGGCCGTGCCGCGCACGCGCAGGCAGGGCGCGTAGGCGCCGGCCGGGGTCTCGATGCGGTCGTCGACGGCCTCGATGCGGTAGCTCATCGGGATGCTGGGGTGCGTGTAGCGGATCTCGCGCGGGAACTCGTTGCGCCGCATCAGCAGGTAGGCCGTCGTGTTCGACTGCCATTGCGTGCCGACGGCGTAGGGCGCCTTCAGCACCGGGCGCGGCGGCTGGTCGGGCACGGGGTCGGCCTGGAGGTCGTTCTTGCTCGCGACGCGGTAGATGCCGTCGGCCTCGACGCGCAGCCAGTAGTCGACGCCGCTGCTGCTGCGGCGGTGCCAGGCGGCGCCGCCGACGAGGTCGTCGCGGCCCAGCGTCTTCATGACCTGGGTCTCGCGCGTCTCGCCCTCGTCGCCGCCGGTGGTCGTCACGCGGTAGGTCCAGCGATGGCCGGCGGCGAGCGGGAACCAGTCGCCCGCGGCCTGGTCCTGGCCGCAGCCGGCGAGCAGCGTGGCGGTCATCACCGCCGCTGTCAGCACCGCCGTCACGGGCGCCATCGATGCGCGGCGCATCATTTCTCCGGCAACTGCGGCACCGGCAGGTCGCCGAGCTTGATCACCGTCTCGTCGTTGCCCGGTCGCAGCCACGACAGCCCGCCCTTGCGCACCTTCGGCTCGGTCGTGCCGACCTGGCTGACGCCGTCGCGGATCTTCTTCTTCGCGTCGTTGAGCAGGCCGTGCAGGTCCTTCGCGTACGGCAGCCGGTAGGCGCGCGGCTGCGCCGCCGGCTTGCCGTCCTCGAGCGCGTTGACCCAGACGTAGATCGCGCCGGGCTGCTTCGCGGTGGGCTCGTCGATGACGGCGGCGAGCAGCACGAAACGCTCGGGCAGCGTCTCCGCGGCGGGCCAGCCCCAGACCTCGCGGATGGCCTCGTAGGCATGGAAATAGAACAGCGTCACGCCGACCACGAGCAGGCCCTTGAGCCAGCCCGGCCACGACGACCACAACAGCGCCAGCAGCGCCAGGAAGGCGAGTGCGGCCAGGCTCAGCACGACGGTCAGGGTCATAGATGTTGGACGAGCGATTTGGGCAGGGTGTTGATGTTCACGACCTTGCCGTCGGGCAGGATCGTGAAGCGCGCGGCGGTGGCCTCGTCGCCCTGGCGTGCGAGCTTGAGCTGGCCGTAGTAGACGACCTCGGCGCGCGGGTTGACCTTGACGATCGAGATCGTCACGTCGACCGGCAGGTGGTCGCGCGATTCGTAGTACTGGACGTTGACGGTGAACTCGCCGGGGACGATGCCGCGGATCGCCACCACCTCCTGGCGGAACGGGCTCGTGATCCTGTGGCCGTTGACGAGGATGCTGTCGGTGGCCTCGCCGCGGTCGTCGCGGTCGAGGTACATCAGCCCGGCCTCGCGCTGGCGGAACCAGACGAGGTTGCCGGCCGGGTCCTGGACCCAGGTGTCGATGTCGTCGGGGTTGTTGTCGGGCCAGTTGACGTTGATCAGGTACTCGGCCTTGGACGGCACGTCGCCGGCCTTCAGCGCCTTCGGGTTCATCGCCAGCAGCGCGACGATGAAGCAGAAGACGAAGGCGATCAACATGTTGAACAACATGTCGTAGAACGGATCGACCTCGGCTTCGGGGCCGGAGCGGCGGCGGCGGCGCATCGGCCTCGGTTCCCGTCAGCGCGGCAGCGGCGCGAGCCCCTGGCGCTGGACCTCGGCGACGAGCGCGTCGGCATAGCGGTCCAGGCGCGTCAGCTGCAGGCCGAGCACGATGTTGGCGACGAGGCCGACCATCGTCGTCAGCAGCGCCACGCCGAGGCCCGTCGTCAGGCTGCGCAGCAGGTCCTGCGACTGCGCCGGGTCGAAGCTCTGTGCGCTGCCGATGTTCAGCGCCAGGATCGAGAAGCCGATGACCTTGCCGAGCAGGCCGAGCTTGAGCTGGATGCCGTTGACCCACCACGCGGTGGTGTGCGGGCCATGCGTGTGTTCGAGCAGCAGGTCGAGCGCCGTCGCCGGGTCGCCGCCGGCGTTCGCATGCAGGTATTCAGCCGCCCAGCCGCCGCCACCGGCGCAGGCCCCGCGCTGCAGCTGCAGCACCCGCCCGCGCGCGCCGCACCACAGCGTCGCGGCGGCGAAGACGACGATGATGACGAGCGTGATCCCCGTCGGATCCGACTTCAGCAGCAGCGCCCAGACCCCGCGCAGCCCGAGCAGCCAGGTCGCGAAGCCGAGCACGCCGGCGAGCGCAAGCCATTCGAGCCAGAGCGGCTCGGCTGCCTCCGCACCGATCGCCCGCGGCCCACCCAAGCGGACGCCGCGGAACCGGCTGGGCGGGGCCGCTGCCGTCGCCGCTGGCGACGAGGCGCCGAACGGGCTACGAGGCATGCTCATAGTTCGATGACCATGCCGTCATGCGCCACCTCGATGCCATGCGCCGCCAGCGCGCGGCGCTGGCTGCCCTGCTCGTCGAGGATCGGGTTGCTGTTGTTGACGGCGGTGAGGATCTTGCGCGGCGCGGCGACCTTGCTCAGCACGTCGAGCATGCCGGCGCGGCCGTCGTGGCCGCGTTGCGGCAGGTGGCCGAGCTGGCTCGCGGTGAGCGGTGAGAGTCCCGCCTCGGCCAGCTCGTCCTCGTGCCAGAAGGTGCCGTCGACCATCACGCAGTCGGCGCCGCGCAGCCATTCGAGCTCGTTCTCGCCAACGGCGGCCAGCGCCGGCGAGTAGAAGAAGCGCTGGCCGTTGCGCCGGTCCTCGATCTGGATGGCGATGCTGCCGCCGACGATGTCGCCGCGGTGGCGCGCGTGCGGCGGTGTCGCACCCGGGACGGCGACGGCGCAGAACGCGAGGTCGTCGAAGCCGGCGATCTCGAACTCGGCGCCGCGCGCTGCGCCGGCCACCGGCAGCATGTGCCAGCGCACGGCGCAATAGCTTTCGAGCACGCCGAGCAGCGGCAGGTCGGCCGTCAGATCCTCGAACACGATCGGTGTCGTGTAGACCTCGAGCCCGGCGCTCTCGCGCAGGCTGAGCAGCCCGGCGACGTTCTCGAGCTGCGAGTCGGTGAGCACGACGGCCTTGATCGGCGTGTCGCGCGGGCCGCCGCGCGGATGCAGCGCCGGGTTGTCGCGGATCTGCTGCGAGATGTCGGGCGAGGCGTTGATCAGCACCCAGCGCTCGCCGTCGGCCGAGACCGCGACCGAGCTCTGCGTGCGCGACGGCGCCGCGAACCGGCCGCTGCGGAACGCCGCGCATTGGCGACACTGGCAGTTCCACTGCGGGAATCCGCCGCCGGCACCCGAGCCGAGTACGAGTATCTTCATGCGTTGGGGCCGGTCGGCTGGCGGACCATCTTCTGCTTCTCCCTCGGATTCCTGCGGCGGCGATTGATCGCCAGGCTCCGGGCGAATGCAATACCCATGCCGCGGTGTTGGCCCCGGTTTTGCGGCTTCCGAGCACCACCGTTGTTCCAATTCGCATCAGGCTTCCAAACACATGACACAGGGTATGCACCGAGGCGCTTTACAGTCGGCAACAAGGCGCCTTGTGGCAACCCTGCCACTCTGGCTTGGGCTGTCTTTGCCGATGCTCTGTCGGGCCGCGTGCAGCGGTGATCTGCCGCGGCTGCAGGCACTGGGCCCGGCGACCTGGTGGGTGGCCGCCGCGCGCGGCGCGCCCGATCCGGGCAACGGCGGCGTCACCGTGCAGGCCCTGGTGGCGCGCGACGGCGAGGCCCGCATCTGGCTCGTCGGCAGCGGCCCGACGCCCGCCTACGGCGCCCGCCTGGCCTGCGCGATCCAGGCCGCCACGGGCGCCGCGGTCACCGACATCGTCGACACCCGCGCCGCGCCCGAACTCGCGATGGGCAGCGTCGCGTTCGCCGGCGCGCGCATCTGGGCGCTGCCCGACGTGATGCGGGTGATGCAGGCGCGCTGCGCCACCTGCCAGGCGAACCTGAAGGCCGAGATCGGTGCGGTCGCGGGCGCCTCGCTGGTGCCGGCGTCGATCCGGGCGCCGACGCGCTCGGTGGGCGAGGGCGACCGCGGCAGCGTCGGCCCCTTCGACTGGATCGCCTTCGAGCGCGCGCCGGGCGAGCGCGTGCTCGTGCTGCGCCACCGCGCCGACCATGTCGTCGTCGCCCAGGGGCTGGTGTGGGCCGGCGACGTGCCCGATCTGCGCAACCTCTCGACGGCGATGCTCGAGCGCAGCCTCGTGGCGCTGGAGGACTGGATCGGCTCCTCCGACGCGCTGCTGGGCGAGCAGGGCGGCGTCGCCGACGCGCGGGCCCTGCGCCGCGAACTCGACTACCTCGCCGCGCTGCGCGGCGTCGTCGCGCCGGCGCTTGCGCGCGGCGATCTGCTGGGGCAGGACGCGCTCGAGCTGCCGCCATACGCCGCGCTGCCGAGCTACGCGCAGCGGCACCCGCTCAATGTCCAGCACCTGTGGGCGGAACTCGAGCCCGGGCTGTTCCGCTAGCGATCACGCCGGCCGGCGCCGACGCAGCGATTCACGGCCCCGGCGGCCGGTTCCAGCGCAGCTTGCGGTAGATGGTGTTGCGGCTGATGCC
>JAGWTU010000048.1 GCA_028868825.1 Burkholderiales bacterium
ACGATCAGCGACGGCATGCCGAGCAGACGGGCCGCGAGCGCGATCGCCTGCGCATGGTTGCCCGACGAGTAGCTGATCACGCCGGCGCGCCGCTGCTCGGGCGTGAACTGCGCCAGCGCGTTGTAGGCGCCGCGGAACTTGAACGCGCCCATGCGCTGGAAGTTCTCGCACTTGAAATGCACCTGCGCGCCGCAGCGCTCGTCGGCCTCGCGCGAGCGCAGCACCGGCGTGCGGTGGGCGACACCGCGCAGCCGGTCCGCGGCGGCGGCGACATCGGCGTAGCCGATCGCCAGCGTGCTCACCGCGGCGCCGCGGCCGCGGCGGCCGGATCCTGGAAGCCGCCGCTGCGGTAGGTCAGCACGAGCGTGTCGCGCCAGGCCGGCTGCTGCGCCTGCACGGGCTGGATCGGTGTCGTCTCGTGGATCACGCGTGCGTCGTCGAGCAGCAGCGCGCTCCAGGGCTCGGCGAGCGTGAAGCGCACGCCCTGCGGACCGGCGGCGTCGAAGACCCGGGTCTCGCCGCCGCGCACGTTGTGCCGGTCGACGAGCAGCACCGCGACGAGGTCGACGCCGTCGCGGTGCGCGCCCTCGGGCGTCGGGCGGCCGATGCCGCCCTCGGTGTCGATGCGGAAGGCATGCGCCTCGACATACCAGGGCTGCTGGCCGCGCAGCGCCGACGTGACGCCGCCGATGCCGGCCAGCAGCGCCGTCCACGCCGGATCGGCGACGAGCGAGGCCGGCAGCGGATCGAACCAGCGCTCGAAACCGCCGTGCAGCGCGTTGTATTCGACCGGTTGCCAATGCGCGCGATGCGGCACCGGGGCGACGCCTGGGCCGTCGACGACGAACGAGGCGTGACGGCGCCGCCGGTAGCGACCGCCGTCGCGCAGGTGGGCGTCGGGCGGCAGGTCGTGCCACAGCGGCGACCAGGCGGCCCAGGGCGCGGGGGCCTGGCGGCCACAGAGGTCGGCCAGCGTCGTCGCGTCGACGACGGCCCAACCGTCGGCAACCAGGCTTGCGGGCAGGCCGTTGCGGGATGTGAGGGGCGGTGGCGGTGTCATGGAGCTGTGCCGAAGTCGGGTCAATCGTGAAATGTTCGTGGAGCGGGCTCTCCAAAAAGGTGTCATCCGGACCGCCATCCTGCCGTTAACGGTGGGAAAGGTGGTCCGCACGATGCAACCCCGAGATCCCGCCCCTGTCATCCCGCCCGGCACTGCGTGCCTGGTCGAGGTCATCGAGTTGAAATGGCTGCTCGCGGGGCGGGGCATCCACATTCACGTCGAACGCCTGCTCGATGACCCGGAGTATGCCCGCCAGATCCTCGACCGCGCGGCGGCGATACCCGAGTCGGCGCTGCGGGAGACGGCGGCGCGCCTGCGCACCGGCCTCAAGCTCGGCTGAGCGCGTCCATCGCCGGCGGCGTACCATCGCTGCGTCGGCGGGCGCCGGCGCTTGCCGCAGGAGAACCGCGATGACGCGCTGGGCCTTTCTGCACCGCATCCTCGCCCCCTGGCTCGCGCTCCTGTCGTGCGGCCTGCTCGTCGCGTGCGCGGCGCCACCCCGAGCCGCGCCCGTGCTGTCGCTGCTGCGCGATGCCGACTACCCGACGACGCCCGCGGTCGAGCCACCGGAAAGCATTTTCGCGCTCGACGACGCGATGCGCCGCTACGCCGACACCGAACTGCGCGCGCAGATCCGCCGCGGCGACCCGCGGCGAGCGCTCATCCGCGCGCTCTACGAACGCGGCCAGTTGCGCCTGGCCTACGATGCCGGCTCCACGCGCAATGCGGCCGAGGCCTTCGAGGCGCGCGCCGGCAACTGCCTGTCGCTGGTGATCATGAGCGCCGCCTTCGCCAAGCACCTGGGGTTGCCGGTGAGCTATCGCCAGGTCGATGTCGAAGAACAGTATTCGCGCAGTGGCGGGCTGCTGCTGGCGGCCGGCCATGTCAACCTCATCCTCGATCGGCTCTTTGGCCGGCCGATCCTGGACACGTCGCTGATGCAGGATCTGACGGTCGATTTCCTTCCCGGCCAGGATCTGCACGGCGAACGCTCGAAGGCGCTGCCCGAAAGCACCGTCGTCGCGATGTACTACAACAACCGCGCCGCCGAGGCGCTGGCCGCGAACCGACATGCCGAGAGCTACCGCTGGGCGCGCGCGGCCGTGCTGCAGCGCCCGGACTATGCGCCGGCGATCAACACGCTGGCGGTGATCTATCTGCGAGACCAGCGGCTGGCCGCGGCCGAGGCGGCGCTGCGCGCGGCGCTCGACCTCGATCCGTCCAATGCCGGCGCGCTGTCCAACCTCGCGCAGACGCTGCGGCGCGAGGGCCGTGGCGACGAGGCTGCGACCATCGAGCGCCGGCTTGCCGCCGTGCAGCCCGTGCAGCCCTTCGCCGCCTTCGAGGCCGGCCGGCTGGCGATGGCCAGCGGCGATTACACGCGCGCGCGCGATCTCTTCGAACGGGAACTGCGCCTGCAACCCGACCAGAGCGAAGTGCACTTCTGGCTTGCCCAGGCGCTCTGGCGGCTGGGCGACCGCAAGTCGGCGGCGCACCACCTGGCGCTCGCCGCCGACAACAGCACGACGCCCGGCAGCCACGACTTGTATGCAGCCAAGCTCGAGCACCTGAAGGCGCTGCACGTACAGTAGCGGCTTGCGCTGGGGCCGGACGTCGGCCCCGCGATCCGTCCCGCAACCCGACCCTCCCCTGGCCCCTGCCGGGGTCGCCTCCGCCGCCGATGAAGCCCGACGCCAAACCCAATCCGCTGATCGAGATCGGCGTCACCATCCTGATACCGGCGCTGATGCTGATGAAGCTCAGCAGCGCCGAGCGCCTGGGCCCGATGGGCGCGTTGCTGGCCGCCCTCGCCTTCCCGTTGGGCTGGGGGATCTGGGACGGACTGCGGCGGCGCAAGCTCAGCTGGCTTGCCGTGCTGGGCGTCGTCAGCACGCTGCTCACCGGCGGCATCGGTCTGCTCTCGCTCGACGCCTGGTGGCTGGCGGTGAAGGAGGCGGTGGTGCCGTCGCTGATCGGGCTCGTGATCCTGGGTTCGATCTGGTCGCGCACGCCCCTGATCCGGCTGATGGTCTTCAACTCGACACTGTTCGATGTCGACCGAGTGCACAAGGCGCTCGAGGAGCGCCACAACGTCGAACTGTTCGAGCTGCGCCTGCGCCAGGGCACGGTGATGCTGGCGGCGACCTTCTTCTTCTCGGCGGTCGCCAACTTCATCCTCACGCGCTGGATCGTCCACAGCCCCGCCGGCACGCAGGCCTTCAACGAGGAACTCGGTCACCTCACGCTGCTCAGCTACCCCATCGTCGCCGTGCCGTCGATGCTGATGATGATGGGGCTGATGTATTGGCTCGCCCGCGGCGCCAAGGAACTCACCGGCCTGGGTCTGGGCGAGATGTTGCAGGGCGGCTGAGCGCGCCTAGAATGGGCGATTCCCGGCCACCACCTCGGGCATCGCGTGCAAATCGTACGAAGCGTCGGCCCCGTTGACAGTCCAGCCGGAGGCTTGGCCGACGGGCCGGCCGCCCCCGTGAACCACCGGGCGGCGCCGGGCGTTGCCCGGGATCGCTCGCGATGGCAGACCGCGGTCATGCGCTGAGCGCGCGCGCACCGCCGGCGCGGCTGTCCTGGCTCGGGATGGTCGGTTTCGGCCTCATGCTGGCGCTGCTGGCCGTCGCCCTGGTGCAGGCCAGGCAGTTCTCGCTGCTGCGCCAGGCCCTGGTCTCGGGCGACGACTTCGGCACGCTGACGATCTTCCAGGCCGAAACCGAGTACTTGCGTCTGCGCGACCGCTGGCACCACGAGCTCGACGATCAGACCGCGCCCGATCCGGCGGCGCTGCGTCTGCGCTATGCGATCTGGATCAGCCGCGTGCAGGCGTTGCATGCCGAACGCACCCGCGGACTCCTGGACGACGAGGCCGAATACCGCGCGACGCTGGACCAGATCGACCAGTTCGTCGGCAACACCCAGGCCGCGCTGGGCCCGCAACCGACGCAGTCCGCCGATCGCGACTTCCTCGTCGCGCTGCAACCGGCGCTCGAGGCGCTGGGCACGCCGCTGCACGAGCTGTCGCAAGGCGCGGCACAGCGCGCGGCGACGTTGCTCGAACAGCGCGCCAACACCGTGCGTGCGCAGAACCAGCTCGGCCTCGGGCTCACGATCTTCCTGTCGGTGCTGACGCTGGCCTTCGCCGCCATCGCGCTGCACCAGGTGCGCCAGCTGCGCGAGCGCCGCGTCGCGCTCGAGGGCCTGGCCGACAACCTGCGCCAGGCGCGCCGCGATGCCGAGGCGGCGAGCGAGGCCAAGAGCGCCTTCCTCGCCAACATGAGCCACGAGATCCGCACGCCGTTCCACGGCATGATGGGGATGTTGTCGCTGCTGCGCGAGACGGGCCTGACGCCGCGCCAGATCGACTACCTGCGCACCGCGACCGAATCGGCCGACCACCTGCTGGCGCTGCTCAACGACATCCTCGACATGTCCCAGCTCGAGAGCGGCCGCGTCACGCTGGCGCCGGCCGCCGTCGAGCTGCGCACGCTGCTGCGCGACGTCGAGGCGCTGATGCGGCCGCAGGCCGGCGCGAAGTCGCTGGCGCTGCACATCGACGCCGACCCCGCGGTGCCCGAGCGTGTGCTGCTCGACGCGACACGGGTCAAGCAGATCGTCTTCAATCTGCTGTCCAACGCGATCAAGTTCTCGGACCGCGGCGCCGTCGTCCTCGACGTGCGCTGCGCGCCGGGCTCGCGCGAACTCGCCTTCGTCGTCACCGACAACGGCGTCGGCATGGACGAGGCGACGCTCGCGCATCTGTTCAACCGCTTCATGCAGGGCGACAGCTCGCGCTCGCGGCGCCACGGGGGCAGCGGGCTCGGGCTCGAGATCTCGCGCAACCTGGCGCGTCTGATGGGCGGCGACATCACGGTGCGCAGCAAGGCCGGCGAGGGCAGCGTGTTCACCTTCACGATGCCGCTGCGCATCCCGCCCGCGCCGGCGGCGGCGGCCGGCGCTCGGCCGCTGGTCGGCGAGCCGATGCCGCGGCTGCGCGTGCTCGTGGCCGAGGATCACCCGGTGAACCGGCAGTACATCGCGGCGCTGCTCGAGAGCCTCGGCCACGAGGCGCATTTCAGCGAGGACGGCGAGCAGGCCGTGCGCTCGGCGCGCGAGCAGCCCTACGACCTCGTGTTGATGGACCTGCACATGCCGGGGCTCGACGGCGTCCAGGCGACGCGCGCGATCCGGGCCCTGCCGGACCCGGCGCAGTCGACGGTGCCGATCGTCGCGCTCACCGCCGACGCCTTCGAGGAGACGCGCGAGCGCTGCCTGGTCGCCGGCATGAATGATTTCCTCACCAAGCCGGTGAGCCCGCAGAAGCTGCAGACCTCGCTGCGGCGGCTGTTCGGCGCCGCCATCGCGCCCGCCCCCGAGCCGGCGACGGCGCAGCCGCGGCCCTGGGACGGCCAGGCCCAGACGCTGGTCGACGAGGGTGCGATCCGCATGGCGCTCGAGGCGATGCCGGCCGAGCGGCTGGGCGGCATGATCGAGTCGTTTCTCGACCAGGGCGCCGAGACCGTCGAGCGGCTGCGCGCGGCGGTGCGCAACGGTCAGCCGCTGGACCTGCGCGTGAACGCCCATGCGGCCAAGGGCGCGGCGCTCAACCTCGGCCTGGCCGGGCTGGCGGCGACGGCGACGGCGCTGCAGGAAGGCGCGTCGCACCTGCCGGCGGTCGAGATCGCGCGCCTGGTGCAGCGCTACGAGTCGCAACTGCCGCTGACGCGTCAGGCGGTGCGCGCGCTGCACATCCCGGGCATCCTGTGGCCGCTGGCGACGTCGCACTGACGCGCCCGCCGCCGCGGCTGATGCCTCAGATCTCGAGCCATTCCCGGCGCACGGCGGGATCGGCACGCAGCGCCGCCGGCGTGCCGTCGAAGACGATGCGGCCATGGCCCATCACGAGGCAGCGATCGGCGACCTCGAGAGCGATCGTCAGCTTCTGCTCGACGAGCAGCACCGCGACGCCGCGGCGCCTGAGTTCGCGCAGGTAGTCGGCCACCTGCCGCACGACCATCGGCGCCAGGCCCTCGGTCGGCTCGTCGATCAGCATCAGCTCGGGGCCGCCCATCAGCGTGCGGCACAGCGTCAGCATCTGCTGCTCGCCGCCGGAGAGCAGACCGGCCTCGGTGTGGCGGCGCTCCTCCAGGCGCGGGAACATCGCGTACATGGCCGCCACGCTGCCGCGCGGGCGGCTGCGCTGCACGCCCATCAGCAGGTTCTGCTCGACCGTCAGCGTCGGGAAGATGTCGCGGTTCTCGGGCACGTAGCCGATGCCGGCGCGGGCGATCTCGCAGGTCCGGCGCCCGAGCAGCTCGCGGCCATTCCAGCGCACCGATCCGGCCGCCCGCACGAGCCCCATCACCGCCTTGACCGTCGTCGAGCGGCCGACGCCGTTGCGCCCGAGCAGCGCGACGATCTCGGCGTCGCCGACCCTCAGGTCGACGCCCTGCAGCACATGGCTCTTGCCGTACCAGGCGTGGAGATCGGTGAGCTGCAGCATCTCAGCGTTCTTCGTCGAGCAGCGCGCCGAGGTAGGCCTCGCGCACGCGCGGGTCGGCGCGCACGATCTCGGGGCGGTCGAAGGCGATGACCTCGCCGTAGACGAGCACGGCGATGCGGTCGGCGAGGCCGAAGACGACGCCCATGTCGTGCTCGACGGTCAGCAACGTGCGCCCGGCCGTGACCTCGCGGATGAGCTCGACGAAGCGCGCCGTCTCACCCCGGCTCATGCCGGCCGTCGGCTCGTCGAGCAGGATCACGCCGGCGCCGCCGGCGATCGTGATGCCGACTTCGAGCGCGCGCTGCTCGGCATAGGTCAGGTTGCCCGCCGGCACATGACGCCGCGCCTGCAGCCCGAGTTGCTCCAGCAACTGCTCGGCACGCTCGTTGGCGTCGCGCGCGCCGGACAGCAGCCGCCAGAAGGCGTAGCCATAACCCAGGCTCCACAGCAGCGCGCAGCGCAGGTTCTCGAACACCGACAGGCGGTGGAACAGGTTGCTGACCTGGAAACTGCGCGCGAGGCCGAGGCGGTTGATCGCAAAGGGCGGCAGGCCGTCGATGCGGCGCCCGCCGAGGCGGATCTCGCCGGCGCTGCAGGGCAAGCGGCCGCTGATGAGGTTGAACAGCGTGCTCTTGCCGGCGCCGTTGGGGCCGATCACCGCGACGCGCTCGCCCGCCTGCACCTCGAGGCTGGCGCCGCGAATGATCGCCGTCTTGCCGAAGCGCTTGTGGACCTCGCGCAGCTCGAGCGACTGACCTTTCATCGATGTCCCCTTCATCGCTCGCCCCCGGCGGCGATCGCCTCCTGCGCGCGGCCCCAGGCGACGGCGAAGGTGCGCCGCGCGAGCTCGAACAGCGCCCCGCCGCCAACCAGCAGCGACGCTGCGCCGATCCAGCTGCCGACGCCGTGGGCGTCGAGCGCGACGCCGGCCCAGCGCAGCGTCGCGCCCTCGGTCGTCGAGAGCTGCAGTCGGTAGATCATCTCGATCATCGCCGCCAGGCCCGCCAGCGCCGTCGCCGCCGTCGCCGCCAGCGCGAGGTAGGCCGGCAGCAGCGGCCGCAGCAGACCGTGGCGGGCCAGGCGCAGGTTCGCCGTCACGAGACTGGCGACGCCGCCCGGCGCCACCATCACCATGCCGATGAAGATCAAACCCAGGTAGAGCAGCCAGGCCTGCGTCAGCTCCGACAGCAGCGCGCCGGCCAGCACCATCAGGACGCCGCCGATGATGGGGCCGAAGAAGGTGCCGGCGCCGCCGAGAAAGGTGAACAGCAGGTACGAGCCCGAACGCAGCGAGCCGACGACCTCGGCGGTCGCGATCTCGAAATTCACCGCGTACATGCCGCCGGCGATGCCGGCGAAGAACCCGGCGACGATGAACGAGAGATAGCGCACGCGCCGCGTGCTGTAGCCGATGAACTCGACGCGCTCGGGGTTTTCGCGCACGGCCTCGAGCAGGCGGCCCAGCGGCGTGCGCGTGTAGGCGTACATCGCCACCGTGGCGACGAAGGTGTAGGTGGCCAGCAGGTAATAGACCTCGATCTGCGGCCCGTAGGTGATGCCCCAGCGCGCCGGCCCCGCCGTGCGGTTCGCGCTCACGCCGCCCTCGCCGCCGAAGAACTCGGGCAACATCAAGGCGAGCGCGAACACGAGCTCGCCGATGCCCAGCGTGATCATCGCGAACGGCGTGCCGGCCTTGCGCGTCGTGACGTAGCCGAGCACGACGGCGGCGGCGGCGCCGGCGAGTCCGCCGACGGCCGGCACGAGGCTGACCGGCAGCCACCAGCCCTGGCCGATCGCCGCCAGCGCGTGCACGGCGACGAAGGCCGCCAGCCCGCTGTAGACCGCATGGCCGAAGCTCAGCATGCCGCCCTGGCCGAGCAGCACGTTGTACGACAGGCAGGCGACGATGGCGATCGCCATCTGCGACATCAGGTTCACGGCCTGGCTGCCGCGCAGCAGCTGCGGCGCCAGCAGCAGCGCCGCCGCGTAGGCGATCCAGACCGCATGGCGGCGCAGGACTTCCATCGGCGCCTGCTCAGCCTTCGCGCGTGCCGAGCAGGCCACGCGGCCTGAACACGAGCATCAGCACGAGCAGCAGGTACGGCAGGATCGGCGCCACCTGCGCCAGCGTGAGCCGGAACAGCGAATGCGCGGCCAGCGCCGGCGCCAGCGGCAGGCCCAGGGCCTGCGCGAGCGAGGCCGCCGAAGCATCGATCGCGACGGCGAAGGTCTGCAGCAGGCCGATCAGCAGCGAGGCGAGGAAGGCGCCGGCCAGCGAGCCCATGCCGCCGACGACGACGACGACGAAGACCACCGGCCCGACGGTGGCGGCCATCGCCGGCTCGGTGATGAAGGTGCTGCCGCCGATGACGCCGGCCAGCCCGGCGAGCGCGGCGCCGGCGCCGAACACGCCCATGCGCACGCGCGCGACGTCGTGGCCGAGCGCCTCGACCATCTCCGGATGCGTGAGCGCGCTCTGGATCACGAGGCCGATGCGCGTGCGCGTCAGCAGCAGCCACAGCGCCGCGAGCATCGCCAGCGACACCGCCATCATGAAGGCCCGCGTCGCCGGGAAAGGCGTGCAGGCGGCGACCCGGCACAGCGCCGGCGACACCGCGCCGGCGGCGACACTCAGCCCCGAAGCCGCGCTGTGGACGATCGTGAAGACCGGCCCACGCAGCAGCTCGGGCGGCTGGAAATCGACCGCAATGCGGCCGTACGCGAGCTGGATCGCCTCGAGCAGCACATACGACAGGCCGAAGGTGACGAGCAGCTCGCTGACGTTGCCATGGCGGTGCACGCGGCGCAGGCACAGGCGCTCGAACAGCGCGCCGAGCAGCCCGGCGGCCAGCGGCGCGACGAGCAGTGCGGGCGCGAAGCCGAGGCTGCGCGAGAGGCTGTAGCCGACATAGGCGCCGACCATGTAGAAACTCGCGTGCGCGAAGTTCAGCACCCCCATCATGCTGAAGATCAGCGTCAGCCCCGAGCTGAGCAGGAACAGCAGCAGACCGTAGCTCAGGCCATTGAGCGTCGAGACGGCGAAAAACTCCATCGGTGCGCAGTGGCTCCTGGACCGGGCGGCGGTCTCAGTACCGCCCGGCCGTTCCGAAGGTACTGAGCGCCCCCTCGGGGGGCAGCGAACGAAGTGAGCGTGGGGGTTTCACTTCAGGCCGGACGCTTCATCTGGCAGCTCGTCGGCGTGCTCGAGACATAGGACGGGAACTCGGCCACCGGCACCAGCGTCATGCCGGTGTTCTCGGGGCTGTACGGATATTTCGCGCTCGCCTTCTGCCACACCGTCATGTACAGCGGCTCCTGCAGCTGGTGGTCGGCGCGGCGCATCTCGAGCTCGCCGTTGAAGCTCTTGAACTTCAGCCCCTCGAGCGCCAGCGCGACCTTCACCGGGTCGACCGATTTCGCGTTCGCCATCGCCTGGCCCAGGCTCTCGAAGATGCGCACCGTCGAGTAGGTGTAGAAATCGTCGCCGTACTTCTTGCGGTATTCCTCGACCCAGCGCTGCATCTGGCCGCCCATGTTGTAGTGGCCGTAGCTGATCTGGAAGACGCGGCCGGCACCGCCCTGGCCCAGCGCCGTCGGCGTGCCGGTGACGCCGGCGTAGTAGGTGTAGAACTTGCCCATGTAGCCGCCCTCGTTGGCGGCCTTGATCAGCAGCGTCAGGTCCGATCCCCAGTTGCCGGTGACGACGGTGTCGGCGCCGCTGGCCTTGATCTTGGCGATGTAGGGCGCGAAATCGCGCACCTGGGCCAGCGGGTGCAGGTCCTCGCCGACGATCTGCACGTCGGGCCGCTTGCGCGCGATGCCATCCTTGAACCAGCGCGCGACCTGCACGCCGTGCGAATAGTTCTGGCTCAGCAGGTAGACCTTCTTGATGTCCGGCTTGTCCTTCATGAAGGTCGTCATCGCCTCCATCTTCATCGTCGTGTCGGCGTCGTAGCGGAAATGCCAGAAGCTGCAACGGCTGTTCGTGAGGTCGGGGTCGACGGCCGCGTCGTTGAGGTACAGCACCTCGTGACCCGGGTTGCGCTCGTTGTACTTCGTCACCGCGTCGGACAGCGCCAGCGCCACCGACGAGCCGTTGCCCTGGATGATGTAGCGCGCGCCCTGGTCGATCGCGACCTTCAGCGCGTTCAGCGTCTCGGTCGGGCTGAGCTTGTTGTCGATGCCGGTGACCTCGAACTTCACGCCCGCCGGGTTGCTGGCGCTGAACTTCTCGGCGAAGAACTGGTAGCCCTTGAGCTGGTTGACGCCGACCGGCCCGAGCAGGCCGGACTGGGCGTCGATGCGCACCATCTTCACGACGACACCGTCGAGCGGCTTGCGGTTCTGCGCCAGCGCGGGGGCGGCGGTCAGCGCGGCGGCGGCGGCGGCGGCGGCGGCGATCATCGGCGAGAGCCGCTGGAGGGTGATCATCATCGGGGGGTCCTGTGCATCGTTCGGGGGCCGCTGAAGGTAGCGCCGTTTGCCAGTCCGGCGCTCAGGGCTATCCCGCAGACGAGGCACGCCTGCAGAGCGGCGCCGACGGGACGACAATCCCGGTATCCGACCCGACCAAGCCCGCCATGAAGCCGCACGACCACGATGATCCGCGCTACGAGGTCCACAAGACCGACGCCGAATGGCGCGCCGAACTCGACCCGATGCAGTACCAGGTCGCCCGCCACGCCGCCACCGAGCGCCCGTTCAGCGGCCGCTACTGGGACCATTTCGACGCCGGCCGCTACAACTGCGTCGGCTGCGGCACGCCGCTGTTCGAGTCCGGCACCAAGTTCGACGCCGGCTGCGGCTGGCCGAGCTACTGGCAGCCGATCAACAGCGATGTCGTCGAGCGGGTGCGCGACGCCAGCCATGGCATGGTCCGCGTCGAGGTGCGCTGCCGGCGCTGCGGCAGCCATCTCGGCCATGTCTTCGACGACGGCCCGCAACCCACCGGCGAGCGCTATTGCATCAATTCGGCGTCGATCGACTTCAAGCCCGGAGACGCGAAATGAGCGCGGCGGCGATCGAGTCGCGGCTGCGCGCGGCGCTGGCGCCGAGCGCGATCGAGGTCGCCGACGACAGCCATCTGCATGCCGGCCATGCCGGCGCGCGCGAGGGCGGCCATTACACTGTGACGCTGCGGTCAGACCGCTTTACCGGACTGTCACGATTGCAGCGACACCGGCTTGTGTATGATTCCCTGGGTCCGCTCGCCGCCCTGGGCGTGCACGCGCTGGCCGTCCGGGCCTACGCCGCGGACGAGGAAAGCTGAGACCCGAACCGCCGTCCGGCCCCGCGCCGGACGACTTTTTGTTCCCGCGCCGCCGCGTCCGGCGGCCACCCCTGAAAGCCATCTGTTCATGAAGCTGACGAATCCCGCCGCGCGCGCCGCGCTGGCACTGACTCTCGCTGCGCTGCTGCTGCCGGCAGCCGCTTCGGCCCAGAACATCGCCACCGTCAACGGCAAGCCGGTGCCCAAGGCGCGCGTCGACATGCTCGTCACGCAGGCGCAGCGCGCCGGCCAGACCATCACCCCCGAGCAGATGGGCCAGGTCCGCGATCAGGTCGTGCTGCGCGAGATCTTCGCCCAGGAAGCCCAGAAGAAGGGCATCGCCGGCTCGCCCGACTTCGCCGCGCAGATGGAACTGGCGCGCCAGAGCATCCTGATCCGCGAGCTGTTCGAGCAGTACAAGGCCAAGAACCCGGTCACCGACGAAGAAGCCAAGGCCGAATACGACAAGTTCAAGGCCCAGTCCAGCGGCACCGAGTACCGCGCCAGCCACATCCTGGTGAAGAGCGAGGACGAGGCCAAGGCGCTGATCGCCCAGATCAAGGGCGGCGCGAAGTTCGAGGATCTGGCCAAGGCCAAGTCCGAGGACACCGGGTCGGCGGCCAAGGGCGGCGACCTCGATTTCGCCAAGCCCGAGTCCTACGTGCCCGAGTTCGGCAACGCGCTGAAGGCGCTCAAGAAGGGCGAGATGACCCAGACCCCGGTGAAGAGCCAGTTCGGCTGGCACATCATCCGCCTGGACGACACCCGCGAAGCGACCTTCCCCGCGTTCGACGACGTCAAGGCCCAGATCAAGCAGCGCCTGGAGCAGGTCAAGCTGCAGAAGTACCAGGAAGAGCTCAAGGACAAGGCCAAGACCGACTACAAGTTCGCGGCGGTCAAGTAAGTCAAGTCAGCGGGTCGCCGCGGCGACCTGAACAACGACGGGGCCTGCGGGCCCCGTTTTCATGCCTGCCGCGCGGCGCCCGTCAGGGCGTCAGGGCCTCAGGGCCAATGGCCCTCAGGGCAGCAGCACCGAGCAGCCGGTGGTCTTGCGTGCCTCGAGGTCGCGGTGCGCCTGGGCGACGTCGGCCAGGGCGTAGCGCTGGTCGATGCGGATCTTCACCGCGCCGCTGCCGACGACGGCGAACAGGTCGTCGGCCATCTCCTGCGTCGCCTCGCGCGTCGCGATATGCGTGAACAGCGTCTGCCGCGTGACGTAGAGCGAGCCCATGTTGCCGAGCGAACCGATCGCGAAGGGCGGCACCGGCCCGGAGGCGTTGCCGAAGCTGACCATGAGCCCGAACGGCCGCAGGCAGCTCAGGCTCTTGTCGAAGGTGTCCTTGCCGATCGAGTCGTAGACGACCTTGACGCCGCGCCCGCCGGTGATCTCCTTGACGCGGGCGACGAAGTCCTCGCGCTGGTAATCGATGGCGTGCGCCGCGCCATGCTCGAGCGCGAGCGCGCATTTGGCTGCACCGCCGGCGGTGCCGATCAGCTGCAGCCCGAGCGCGCGCGCCCATTGGCAGGCGATCAGCCCGACGCCGCCGGCGGCGGCATGGAACAGCACGAAATCACCCGCCTCGAGCCCCTGCACCGGCCGTGAGCGCTTGAGCAGGTATTGCGCCGTCAGGCCCTTGAGCATCATCGCCGCACCGGTGTCGAAATTGATCGCATCGGGCAGGCGCACGACCTGGCGTGCCGGCATCACGCGGCGGTCGCAATAGGCGCCGGGCGGGTTCGCCGCATAGGCCGCGCGGTCGCCGACGCGCAGGTGGGCGACGCCCTCGCCCACCGCCTCGACGACGCCGGCGCCTTCCATACCGAGCTGCAGCGGCAGCGGGTTCGCGTACAGGCCGCTGCGTTGGTAGACATCGATGAAGTTCAGCCCGCAAGCCTGGTGGCGGATGCGGATCTCGCCGGGCCCGGGGTCGCCGACCTCGACCTCGACGAGTTTCATCTGCTCGGGTCCGCCAAAGGCGGTGATCTGGATCGCGCGCGACATCTGGGCTCCTCGTTCGAATCGGATGCGCAATTTAAGCGATGCCGCGGCAACGCGCTGGCGCCGCGAACCGTGGCACCATCGGCGCGATCATGAAGCGCTTGCTGCAAGCCCCCAACCTCGCCCTGGCCACGCTGTGGGCCGACCAGCTCGCCGGCGCCGGCATCGCCGCGACGGTGCAGCGCGCCTACGCCAGCGGCATCGCCGGCGAGATACCGCCCGACCAGACGCTGCCCGAGGTCTGGGTCGTCGACGAGGCCGACCATGGCCGCGCCCAGGCCCTGATGCACGAGTTGCGCCACCGGCCGCACCGCCACTGGCTGTGCCAGGCCTGCGGCGAAAGCGTCGACGGCCCGTTCGAGCAATGCTGGAACTGCGGCGCAATGGAACCCGCCGGCTGATCGGATCTTCTGGACGCCTATACAGTTCGGGCGTGGACCTGCTCGCCGAACTGAACCCCGAACAGCGCGCCGCCGCGTCGCACGAGGGCGGGCCGCTGCTGGTGATCGCGGGCGCCGGCACCGGCAAGACGATGACGCTGGCCGCGCGGCTGGCCTGGCTCGCGCACCGCGGCGCCGACCCGCAGCGGCTGCTGCTGATGACGTTCTCGCGGCGCGCCGCCGCCGAGATGGCGCGCCGCGCCGGCCGCCTGCTGCACCGCAGCCTCGGCCTGCCGGCCTCGACGCCGCCGCCGCATCTGCCCTGGTGCGGCACCTTCCACGGTGTCGCCGCACGGCTGCTGCGCGAGGAGGCGCCGCGCGTCGGCCTCGTCGCCGGCTACACCGTGCTCGACCGCGCCGACGCGCAGGACCTGATGGCGCTGACCCGGCAGTCGCTGGGGCTGGCGCAGAGCGAGCAGCGCTTCCCGCTCGCCCCGACCTGCCTGGCCATCCTCTCGCGCTGCGTCAACACGCGCGTGCCGCTGGCCCAGGTGCTCGCCGACGACTACCCCTGGTGCGCTGCGCACGAGGCCGAACTGGCGCGCCTGCACGCCGCCTACGCCGCCGCCAAACGCCAGCAGCAGGCGCTCGATTACGACGACCTGCTGCTCGCCTGGTGGCACCTGATGCAGGTACCGGCGCTGGCCGAGGCGATCCGCGCGCGCTGGGACGAGGTCCTCGTCGACGAGGTGCAGGACGTCAACCGGCTGCAGTCGGAACTGCTGGTGGCGCTGCGCCCGCAGGGCCGCGGGCTGACGGCGGTCGGCGACGACGCACAGTCGATCTACGCCTTCCGCGGCGCCGATGTGCGCCACATCCTCGACCTGCCTCGCCGCTGGGAGCCGCCGGCGCGCGTGCTGACGCTGGAACAGAACTACCGCAGCACGCCGCAGATCCTGGCCGCGTCGAACGCCGTCATCGCACTGGCCGCCGAGCGCTACGAGAAGACGCTGCGCAGCGACCGCGCCGCGGGTTGCCTGCCGCGGCTGCACCTGGTCGACGACGAGGCGGCACAGGCCCGCGGCGTCGCCGACGCCGTGCTGGCGCAGCGCGAGACCGGCCTGGCGCTGAAGCGCCAGGCGGTGCTGTTCCGCACCTCGCATCACAGCATGGCGCTCGAGCTCGAACTGGTGCGGCGCGGCATCCCCTACGTCAAGTTCGGCGGCCTGCGCTTCCTCGAAGCGGCTCACGTCAAGGACGTGCTGGCCGTGCTGCGCTGGGCCGACAACCCGGCATCGACGCTGTCGATGCTGCGCTCGGCGCGGCTCGTTCCCGGCATGGGGCCGGCCAGCGTGCGACGGCTGATCGACCATGCCGGCGCGCTGGCCGACTTCCGGGCGCCGCCGGCCGCCGCGCGGACCTGGGCCGACCTGGTGGACTTGATCGAGCATCTGCGCGGCGACGCCGCGCGCTGGCCCGACGACCTCGCCCGGGTCGTCGACTGGTACGAGCCGCATGCCCAACGCCTGCACGACGACGCGGCCGTGCGCCTGGCCGACCTGCGCCAGCTCGCACGCATCGCCGCCGGCCACTCGAGCCGGCTGCGCTTCGTCACCGAGCTCACGCTCGATCCGCCCGAGGCGAGCAGCGACGAGGCCGGGCCACCGCACCGCGACGAGGACTACCTGATCCTCTCGACGATCCATTCGGCCAAGGGTCAGGAATGGAACGCCGTGCATGTTCTCAACGTCGTCGACGGCTGCATGCCGGCCGACCTCGCCACCGGACGGACGGCCGAGATCGAGGAGGAGCGCCGGCTGCTCTACGTCGCGATGACGCGTGCCCGCGACG
Organism: Burkholderiales bacterium; assembly: GCA_028868825.1. Classification (GTDB taxonomy): domain Bacteria; phylum Pseudomonadota; class Gammaproteobacteria; order Burkholderiales; family Burkholderiaceae_C; genus Rubrivivax. The sequence goes on from JAGWTU010000048.1 coordinate 16,072, forward strand.
AGCTCAGCCTGTGGATGCCGCAGCGCTTCCACGTCGGCCAGCAGCGCGCCTGGGGCGACCGCCACCTGTATGCGCTGCGCTCGCGCTTCATCCCCGATGCGCTGCTCGCGAATTTCGAATCCGTCGGACCCGCCGCGCCGGCACCCGAGTCGGCAGCGCCGCCTGCGGCCGAACCGCTGATCGATCTCGCGGCGCTGCTCGGCGCTGGGGCGCCTCAGCGGTAGGCCGCGTCCAGCGCCTCGACCTCGCTGCGCACCGGCGGCGGCAATCCTGCGCGGTTCGGCCGCCGGTCGCGAGCCAGGCTGTCGAGCAGGTCGCGCCGCCGATGCGGGTCGGCCCAGGCCTCGGCCAGCGCGTTGGCGATGCGCGGGAAGGTTTCGCACAGTGTGCGTGGACGCAGCGTCGGCGGCAGCGCCAGCATCCAGTCGATGGTCGTACCGACGAGCGCACGATCGCTCGGAAGCGGACCGCGGCGCCGGCGCTCCCAGTAGCCGGTCAGCAGCTGGTGCGCCGTGCCGACCCCCGGCGGCAATTCGTCGAGCGCGGAGCGCGCGGCGGAAAAATCGGTGATCTCGAACTCGAGCGTGTCGAGCGCCGGCGCCGGGCGGTTCCGGTGTTCCTCTTTCATGACAGTCTCCACGCCGCCTCGCAGCCACGAGGTCGGATCGATCGAGCGCTCAGCGTAACCAGCTGCCACGCCGCTCGACGTGCAAAGTTCACGACCTCAAATCCAGACCCTTGGTTCAGGGGGGATAAGTAGGCAGCGACGCGGCCAGATCGCCTGATCGCGGCAGCGCGGGGCCCGACCGACCGCCGCTGCAGAAGCGCCGGGGCAGCTCGGTCGATCCGTGCATCAATCCCAAGGGATAGATTCGTGAAAAAGGGAACGTTTTTCCCGATCGAACGACCGCCGGATCCAAGCGCCGCCCAAGTCGTTACGTCTGCGAACAATGCCGGGCTAACGCTTCATCTGTGTGTGGCGAAATGAAGGGAAAACATAACTTCCCAAACGAACCCAACTCCGTCGTTGTCCTTACACCACGAGCCATGAACCACCCATCCCATACGCCGCTCCGTCTCGCCTGCGCCGCTGCGCTGTCCATTTTTGGCGCTGCCATCCCCACCGTCCACGCCCAAACGGCGGCGGACACCGCCGATTACGCGCCAGGGCGCATCCTCGTCGAACCCGTCGCGGGTTTGCCGGAAGCGGCGCTCAACAAAATCCTAAACTTGGTCGGCGGCACCGCGACGCGCATCGGCAAGGGCCCGATCCGGATCGTCGATCTGCAGGCCGTCGGCAACGAGAAGGCCAGCGTCGCGCTGCTGGCGCACCACCCGTTGCTGCGCTACGCGGAACTCGATCGGAAGGTCCAGACGAGTTTCGTCCCGAATGACCCCTACTACGGCAGCCAATGGCACCTCGCCAAGATCGGCGCGCCCAGCGCCTGGGATTCGACCCAGGGCGCTGGGGTCACGATCGGCATTTGCGACACGGGTGTTTTGCCGACACACCCCGACCTGGCAGCAAACCTCGTGCCGGGTTGGAACTTCGTTACCAATAGTAGCGACACCAGCGATGTCTATGGCCATGGCACCGCAGTCGCGGGGACCGCGGCGGCGACGATCAACAACGGCATCGGCATCTCGGGCGTCGCCGGCACCGCGAAGATCATGCCCCTGGTCGTCACCGATTCCACGGGCCTGGCCTACTACAGCACCCTGGCCACTTGCGTGACCTACGCCGCCGACCATGGCGTGCGTGTCGCCAACGTCAGCTTCGACTCGGTATACAGCAGTGCCGCCGTGCAAAGCGCGGGTAGCTACCTCAAGAGCAAGAACGGGCTGCTCATCGTCGGTGCGGGCAACAAGGGCACGCTGATTTCGGCGCCGGCGCTGACCTCGATGATTCCGGTGTCGGCCACCGACAGCAGCGACACCATCACCAGTTGGTCGAGCTACGGGCCCTATGTGGCGCTCTCGGCGCCGGGGCTGGGCATCTACACCACGACGTCGAGCGGCGGTTATGCCAGTTGGTGGGGCACTTCGTTTTCCAGTCCCATAGTCGCCGGCGTGGCGGCGATGATGATGTCGGTGAATCCGGCGTTGCCGAACACCCAGATCGAAAGCCTGTTGTATTCGACGGCAGTGGACCTGGGCGCACCCGGTCGGGATATCTATTACGGCTACGGTCGGGTCAACGCCGCCGCGGCCGTGGCCGCCGCTCAGGCCGCGGCGGCCACGGATACCGTTGCACCCACCGCCTCGATCTCCGCACCCCTGGCCGGGTCCAGCGTCAGCGGTCTGGTGGCGGTCGCTGTCAATGCCACCGACAACGTCGCCGTGACCCAGGCCGTCCTGCTGGTGAACGGCCAGGCGGTAGCGACCGATACGGCCAGTCCTTGGCAGTTCAGCTGGAATTCGGCATCCGTGGCCAATGGCACCGCCACCCTCAGCGTGCAGGCCTACGACGCGGCGGGCAACGTCGGCACCTCGGCGCCGGTGAGCGTCACCGTGAACAACACGGTCGTCGTGAGCACCACCCCGCCGGTCATTCAGCTGACGAATCCGAGCAGCGGCGCCAAGGTCAGCGGCAATGTCGCCGTCGCCACGTCGGCATCTGATGCGTTGGGCGCCGCCGCTATCTCCCAATGGCTCTACATAGATTCCAAGCTGGTTGCCAGCGGCAAGGGATCGTCGATCAGCTACAACTGGAACACGAAGAAAGTCAGTTCCGGCACGCACACGATCGTGGCCGTGGCGCAGGACACCGCCGGCAACAAGGCCTCGACGACGGTGCAGGTGACGAAATAGGCATGACGGCGGCCGCTGCCGCCTAAATGCAAAGGCCCGCGAAAGCGGGCCCATTTGCGTTTGCAGCTGGAAATGGCCTCAGGCCTTGCGGCGCTTGCGCGCGAACGCCGCACCCAGAATGCCCAGACTCACCAGCCCCAAGGAGGCCGGCTCCGGCGTGTTCCCGATGGGCGGCGTCACGCCACTGGGCACGCCGAGCAGGTAGAAATTGGATATCCCATTGGCGATCGACGCCGGATTGAACGACCAGTTGCCGCTGCTGTTGTCCTGGGCCAACTGGATGATGAACGAATCCGGGTTGCCGCTGCCATTGCCGAAATGGAAGCCGATGTAGAGGGTGCTGTAGCTGCTCCACAGCGAGCTGTCGAGCGAATACGTCCCGTCGATGCCGCCGGCGGTCGATGTAACGCCATAGGTCACGCCCGGTGATGGCGTCGTCGTGCCAGACACCGACGTTCCCGCCGTGATGCCCTGTATCTCGCCCAGCAAGGCCAGGTTGGTCAGGTCGAAGCCGGCCGAAATACCTGCGGAGATCACGGTGCTCAGCGTGCTGTTGCCACCGCTGAGGACCATATTGTTGTTCTGGTACCAGCAGAAACCGGGATATGCGCCGCCGCTGACATCGATATAGCGCGTCGGCGTCGGGACCTGCGAGGGCGGCGTCAGGGCCGTCGTATAGGCCGGATACGAAGTGCCAGGGCAGTACACATCGGTGGCATGCGCCGCACCGCTGTAGGCCAACACCGCGGCCGCAACCATGGATCCAATCTGGGCGCTGGTTCTCATGCAATCTCTCCCAAAGTACGGTATGAAGACAAACCAAGAAGATAAAACATAACCAAGCAAGTAGTGGCCCACATTTTGAAACCAACTGAAAATCAATCGCTTAGGAGTCACCTCGCCGATCCAAATGGAGGAGTGTGTAAAATTCTTCGACTCCCTAATTCAGGGGTTTTAGGTCTTTTTGGGCGATTTGTTGACTCGCAAGCCCATTCACGGCCACCATTGATCCCGTCCACCGTTCGATGCGAGGGGTCAATGAAGCCGAACCTGGTAGCCGATTCAGCGGTGGACGACCTCGGACCATGAATCGAATGGGCCGCCACGTCGAAATGGGTCGGCGTCGCAATCACTTCGTCGCCCAATCTATTTGTATAGGTTGCCTGATCCTGGCGGGTTGCGGTGCACCCGATGAAGCGACGGTGCTTGCCTCGGCGAAGGCCCACACCGATGGCGGGGACGCCGCGACGGCGATCATCGAGCTCAAGGAGCTGTTGCAGAAGCAGCCCGACCTGCCGGCCGCACGCACGACCTTGGGCAGCGCCCTGCTGGCCAAGGGCGATGCACCTGGGGCCGAGGTCGAATTGCGCCGCGCGCTGAGCGTCGGCGCGCCTACGGGCAGCGTGCTGCCGATGCTGGTGCAAGCGCTGGTTAGCCAGGGCAAGGCCGGCAACGCGGTCGCCGCCTACACCAATGCGCATGTGGAGCCGGCCGAGTCCGAGGCCGAGTTGCGTACCGAACTTGCTCGAGCGCAATTGAGCCTCGGCCACATCGATGCGGCGCTGGAAGATGTCGCCGCAGCGCTGAAGGTCTGGCCCGAACATCTGCCAGCCCAGATCCTGCAGGCCAGGCTGAAGGCGGCCGACGGGGACCGCGTGCGTCTTGCGGCGACGAGCGAGGAACTGGTGCGGCGCCATCCGAAGGCGGCACAGGCGTGGCTGCTGCGCGGCGATTCCAGGGCGGCGGGTGAAAGGAATGCGGCGCGTGCCGACTATGCGAAGGCGGTGGAACTGAATCCGCGCTTGGCCGAAGCCCATTCGGCGCTGATCTCGATGGACCTGCGCGCCAATGATCTGAAGGCTGCGCAAGACCATGTGGCGGCGATGCGTCGCGATCTCCCGGACCGTGGCGAGACGGTGTTCATGGAGGCCATCGTCGCCTACTCGGCAGGCGATTACGCCCATGCCCGCGAGCTGAATCAGCGCCTGTTGCGCGGTGGCGCGACGAATCCCTATGCATTGCTCCTCGCGGGGCAGACGGAGCAGCGTCTCGGCGCCTACGCCAGCGCGGAAACCTTGCTGACGCAAGCGAGCTCGGCACTTCCCGATCTGCTCGCCGCCCGCCGCGCGCTGGCCGAACTGTGGCTCGCCACGGGCCAGGCCGGGCGTGCAATGACGGTGCTCAGGCCCGCCCTGGGCACCCAACTGAACGACGCAGCGACTTGGGCGGTGGCCGGCCGCGCCTACTCGATGCTCGGGGATTTCAAAGCCGCCGATGCCGCATTCAGTCGAGCGGCCAAATTGCGCCCCAACGACGCCGCCATCGAGATCGAACGCGGGCGCGCGCTGGTCAACCGGGGACAGTACGAGGACGGATTGCAATTGCTGGAGAAGGCGGCCAACGCAAACACCGATCCCGACGCCGATCTGGCCCTGGTCGCGGCATTGATGTCGCGCAACGATGCCCGCTCGGCGCTGCAGAGGCTGGATCGCATGTCGGCCGCGCATCCCCGCCTGCCCGGCGTCGAGTTCCTGCGTGGCCGGGTGCTGGAATCACAACGCGACACGAAAGGCGCGCGCAAGGCCTATGTCCGCGCGCTCGAAATCACGCCGAGTTACCTCCCGGCCGTGGAGAGTCTGGCGCGTTTGGACCTCGACCAGGAGCATGTCGACGATGCGCGATCGCGCTACCTGGCCGTCGTCGACCACGACCCCAAGCAGGTGTCGGCGCTGCTGGCCTTGGCCCGTTTGACTGCCCGCGATCCGACCAAGACCGAAGAGGCCGAGGCCTGGCTGGACAAGGCCGTCGCGGTGAATCCCGCCGACCCGGGGGCCTGGCTCGCGGCGTTGCAGATTGAACGCGCGGCCGGACATCCGCAGGTCACGCTCACACGCGCCCAGCATGCCGCTGCGGCCCTGCCACGGGATGCCGAGATTCAGACCGCGCTGGGCGAGGCGCAACAGGCGGTAGGCGACGTGAACCAGGCCCTGGCCGCGTTCGGCCGTGCGGCACAACTCGCGCCGGGCTCCCTCCCGGCCCAGTTGCGCGTCGTGCAGGGATTGAGCGCACGCGGCGACTTCGTCGGCGCCCGCCGCCAACTCGACGAGGCGGCCCGCATCGCCCCCGATGCGCCGGCCCTGGCAGAAGTGCGCGTGCGCCTGGCGCTGGCCGAGGGCAAGCCTGACGTCGCCGCGCAAGCCGCCGTTCGTCGTCAGCAGTCTCACCCCCGCGAGGCCCTGGGCTGGTTGCTCGAAGCCGAAGTGCGAGCCCGCCAGCAGCAATGGAGCCAAGCCGTGGCCTTGACGCGCAAGGCGCTGACGCTGTCACACAGCAGCCCCGTCGCGATCGCGCTCTACGACTATCTCGGCCATCTCGACGAGATGGGCCAGCGTCAGCGCTTCGAACAGGAGTGGCTGACCGAGCATCCGGACGATGTCGCATTCATCATCAACCAGGAACAGACGGAGCAGGCGCAGGGCCAATGGGTCGCTGCCGAAGCGCATGCCCGGCGCGCACTCGCCCTGCGCGAGGCGACCCCGCTGATGCACAACAACCTGGCGATGATGTTGCTGCGACGCAAGAGCCCCGAGGCGCTGGCCCACGCCCAGAGGGCGGTGGAACTGTTGCCGGACATGCCGCCGCTGCTTGACACCCTGGCGCGCGCGCAGGCCGCCGCTGGCCAGCTCGACAAGGCCGTCGCGAGCCAGGAGCGGGCCGTCGAACTGGCGCCCCGCGTCGGCGAACTGCGCCTGCAACTCGCCCGCCTGTATCTGCAGGCGGGCGACAAGCGCAAGGCCCGCGAACATCTCGAGCAACTGGTCGATCGCGGCGACGGCGTCGGCTCGCAGGCCGAGGTTCGGCAGTTGCTGGAGAAGGCCGGAGGCTGAGGCGATCGCGGCGATGCCGCACGGCCTGCGCGGGCACCGTCGTCGGACCCGGGGCACCTCGCCCGCAATGGTCGGGGCGATAGGATTCGAACCTACGACCCTCTGGTCCCAAATCAGTCGGTACTTCTCATTTTGAGAGAGAAGTCTGTGAGGCAACGCGATACTATAACTAGTAAAAACAACGATTTATCGTTGTATCCCTGATTCTTCATAGGTACGAACAGAGGGCAAACGCGGATACCACTTGGTCTCCAAAGAGGTCTCCAGCGGGTTACGATGGTCTCCACGCACACCACCCGGAGACCACCATGGGCGACACCAAGCCCCGCAACACCACGGCGCATCGGCTGACCGACACCGCGATCCGAAAGGCGATTGCAACCGGCGAACCGGAGTTCGTACCCGACGGCGCTGGCCTCTATCTGCGGATCCGCAACGGCCGGGGGCGGTGGTACATCCGCCAGACGATGGCGATCGGCGGGCGGACCTGGGTTCCTCTGTTCGAGGCCGGTGACTACCCGGAGACCTCGCTCAAGGCGGCACGCGACGCCGCAGCCGAAGCCAGGAAGTCGCGGGTCGTCACCCGCGCTGACCTTGCCACGCAGCGACGCCAAGCCGCGAAGGAGCGCGAGGACCGCGAGCTGCGCGAGTACGAGGCCGCGCGCCGAGTTCTCACCTTCGCGGAAGTGTTCGAGCAGTGGACATCGATCGATCTGCAGCCGCGCCCCAGCGGTCGAGGAAAGGCCAGCGGACGCAAGGATGGCGGCTACGAGGTCAAGCAACGCTTCAAGCGCCACGTCCTGCCGCATATTGGCGCCCGGCCTCTCACTGAAGTGACTCGGGCGGACCTGATGGCAGTGCTCGACCGCAGCCGTAGCCTCGGCCTGCAGCGCACGACAGGCGACCTTGTGCAGGAACTTGGCCAGATGTTGCGATGGGCGGTGAACCGCGAGTTGATCCCACGCAACCCGCTGGACGGCCTGAGGAAGAGCGACGTTGGCGCCGAGGACGTGGAGCGCACCCGCGTTCTGAGCGATGACGAAATCGGCGTGCTCGCGCGGGCGCTGCCCGCATCCGGCATGAGCGAGAGGGGCCAAGCCGGCGTTCTCCTGATGCTCGCGACTGGCGCTCGCGTCGGCGAAATCGAGGGGGCCAGTTGGCTGGACGCCGGAGTTCCGGTCGACCAGCTTCGAGCCCTCGCCGAGCGGGCGAGCGTCAAGTATGGCGTCGTCGACATCGAGGGCGCTCACTGGTATCTGCCCGACACCAAGAACCGCCGTGACCACCGCATCCATCTGTCCGGCTTCGCGCTCGAGCAGGTTCGCAAGCTGGCTGAACTCCGGCGCCGGGCGAAGGCCGCTGACGCGGCGAAGGGTCGGCCAGCGGACCCGCGGCCCTGGCTGTTCCGAGAACGGCAGGGAGCCGGGCCGGTCGTTGCATTCGGCAAGCAGATCAGCGACCGGCAAGTGACCGGCGCCCGGAAGGTGCATGCCAACCGCGCTAACGACTCCACGTCGCTGGTGCTGCCGGGAGGCCCCTGGACCGCTCACGACCTGCGCCGCACCGCGGCGACGCTGATGTCGCGCCTCGGCTTCCACGGGGAAGTGATCGATGCCTGCTTGAACCACGCCGAGACGAACAAGGTCTGCCGTATCTACATCCAGGACCGACGCGAGGCGGAACAGGCCCAAGCCTTTGATGCACTGGGCAAGCGGCTCAACGAGTTGACGTGCGAGCCCATTGCCCCTCAAGCCGACGCCGAGGATCCAGAGCAGCCCTACGGCCGATTTGGCGGGCTCCGGCTGGTCGACACGGCGTGAACACCACTGGCGCCGCAGCGGCCCTGCGGCAAAGACGGCCAAGCCAAGGGCGAGCACCTCTGACCTAGCCTAACCAAACGTGCAACCCTGAAAGGACTCGCACATCATGGCTACCTTCGATCGCACCGCCCGGCACTTCTCCGCCGGCTTCGAAACTCATGGCGGTTTGTATTGGCTCGCCCTCGGACCGGCAGACCATCAGCTGCACCTGCTCGAGCCCGCCTCCGCCGAGCGCCTGCTAGCAGGCGACCCGACGGCGATCGTCGACGACTTCGGGCTCAAGTTCTTCGACCGGGGCATTGACGAAGATCTGATCCCGTTGGCGCCCGAGGCATTGCCTGCCGTCTTGGCCGGGCTTCGCCTGCTCGGACCCGCCACCGGCGCCCGGCGCGTAGAGATCGCCGTCGCCTGACGATACCGAGAGACACGCGGGCGCCGGCGCACTCCGGCGAATCACGAGGGCCCGCGACGCGGGCCTTTCGTCCTTTTGGCCACGTCCGGAGCCAACCCAAAACTGGGGGGTACCAATTTTGCGCGCTGGAATTGGTCGCCGTTGGCCCCAGTTGCGCGCAGTTCCTCGGTGGATGGCGCCATCGGAGCCCGCAGAGTCCTGGCCGCGGACGGATACGGCCCGCAAAGGCCCTTGACAGACAATGTAAAGTAATGTTGCTGCGACAGTGATGTCTCAAGGGCAGCACTCCACGCGTCGCCGTCCAGCCCCTACCGGTCGCATTACCGGCGGGGTCCAACATCCCCTCTAGAAGGAGCCCCTATGGCCACCCCTCATAGCCCCGCTACGCCCGTGCGACTTGTCACGTTGCGCGAGGTGTCCGAACGTTTCGGTATCAAAAAAACGCGGATCTACAACGATCTGCGCGACGGCACGCTCCCGCCTCCTGTCAAGCGCGGCGCGAACTGCAGCCGATGGATAGACCATGAAATCACCAACGTGGTCGCTGCCCGCGTTGCGGGCGCTACCGACGACGAGCTCCGCCACATCGTCGCCGAGCTCGTCGCACTGCGGCCGGTTGTCGCGACGCCGCTATTCGCCGAAGCCCGCGCCGCTGTCGCTGCGAAGGAGGCGAATCGTGTTTAGCCCAAGGATTGCCGACGCATTGCCTGTCGGTTTGGCCTGCGATGCCGACCTGCTCGGCGGCCGAATGACAGCCTACGTCATTGATTGCCAGACTCGTTCGTCGTTGGGTGAGGCCCCCACTGCCGAATGGTTGCGCGCCGAGGTCGTGAAGTGGCTGCAGCGGCAGGGTGTCGAGGGCCGCTGGCGACTGCAGTCGCTCCTCGACAGGTTTCACGCGGACTCGGTCGTCAAGGTGACGCCCGTCGATCGAAGCGAATTCCTCGAATCGCTGACCGGCGGTACAGCCGCGTCGCAGAGAGGGGGCGCAGATGAGTAGCCCCCGCCCCAGGCCCCAAAAACACGAAAGCCGGCAGTTGTCGCTACCGGCTCTCCTCGTCCCCCAGACCCGTCAAGATCAAAGGAAAACGAACATGCACATTGTAGATCCCGCCGATGAACCCTGCCTCTACGAGGCGGCCTATCGTGCTCGCGAGCGAGCCCAGTTGGTTGCGCGCGTCTGTTATGCCGAGGCCATGCACTTCATGCCCTTGGAATGGCCCGACGCGGTGCCGTACCTGCGGTACGACGAAGGCGAGGCTCTGCAAGCGAAGGTGGACCGTGGGGGCGTGCTCGCCCCGCGCGACGCCCAACGGCTGCACCTGGCGCGGCTGCTCCGGTCGCATGACGCCGCGCGCGCCCTGAGCGGACCGGCGCGCCTCGCGGCCGAAGAAGACTTGCACTCGGATCATCACCAGGCGGTCGCCGTGCTCGCGTTCTCGGGCATCACTGCGGACGAACTGCGCATCGTGGCCGACGTTTGCGATACGCCGCGGGTGGTCTGGCCCGACGACAACCGACCGACGTATCAGGTTCTGCAGACCGAGACCGATAGGTACTTGGAACGTGTTGGAGCGTCGGACATCGCGGACTTGACGCTGCCGGAACGTCAGGACTTGCTGTTTCGATTTTTTGAGTTCTATCCCGACCAGCAATTCGCCCGTGAGCGCAAGGCTCTGGGGCTGCCGCTCCGTGGTTCTTGCAACGATGTGGTGGTTCATTGATGGGCGCGCCTGCTGTTGCCGCGGTGCCGCGGCCGCCCGTTCAGTCGCTGCCGGGCGATGCAATCCTGACCACGGCAGACGGCCGCCAGATTCGATTCGATTCGCTACTGGAGATGACGCCAGGCGCGCCGGTCATAGGCGTGACGCTTCCTGACGGCACGGAGGGGGCTGCAGGCCGGGATAGCCGCGGCGCGGTCATGGCGGTGCGCAAAGCCGATCGCCAGCGATTCGACCTGCCCTGGCCGGACGCCGACGCGTACTGCGTCACGTTGATTCGCGACCAGGCGCGCCCGTTGGGCAAGCTCTTCGCGGCCGACGGCACGAAGACCGCGGTCGTCTCTGTGTCCCGCGGCACCGCGGAGACCGTGCGCTGCGCGACCCATGACGACCTGGCGAGACTGCTTGAGCGCGTCGGCAACGACGAGCACGCCGCGCTCATCCCGGACTACTTCGCCGGGATCCCGGTCGGCGAGGTGTTTGAGATCCACTCGGAGCCGAGTCTACGCAATGCAATCGGCCGCCCTGGCCAAACCAGATCCGACGTCCTCGGCATCTTCGAACTCCCCCGCGGCAGGCGCACCATCAAGGCCGTGACACGCTGGAAGGAGAACGTCGCACCGTCTGTTTGGCAAGTCATAGACCGGGACATCAACGAGCACACCCCGCAGGCGTTCGCCGAACTCGATGATGGCGCCTACTTCGCCGCGCTGGCGAAAGCGCTGCCGGGGATCGATCAGGTCACGCGCGTGCGCACGCTCAGCAGTTCTGCGCGCGCTCTGCGCGACGGGCGGCCGCTGGGAGGGAGCGCAGGCCACACCTGGATCATGCTGAGCGATCCGGCTGCGAAAGAGCGTCTGCGGGTCGTGTTCAGGACGCAGGCCATCGTGACCGGGATCGCATGGCCAGTGCCGCGCTTCAGCCGCGTCGATCCGAGTAAGAGGGTCGGCAGTGGCTGGGCCTGTTTGGCCGATGACGCCCCAATGGACCCTGGCCGGTTGGTGTTCTGCGGCGCGCCCCTGAGCGTCGACAGCGAGGTCATTTCAATCCGGCCACAGGTCTGCACCGTCGAGCGCGGCAGCCAGGACGCGCTCGACGTGACTTCATTGCGGGTTGCCGACGCCGGAGCGCTGCGAGCGGCGAGCCACGCCGGCGGCTGTGAAGTCGGCCTGTCGCGTTCCGGGCGCGGCACGCTCAGCATCTTCGAGGCCAGTCTGTCCTTGGACGACGAGGTCGAGACCGAACGCGACGGCGTTCTGACCATCCGGGGAGCCATCGACCTTCTGTCGCCCCCGGGGGCGCCGGGCAAGCTGAGATGCCAGGCGCCGCGCCGTGCTTCCGAGAGCTTCGCCGCGTACATGTTCCTCAATGACGGCGAGCCGCGGATTCACGACAGTGGCATGGCGACCACCTACCTGCTGGATGGTGCAGCCCTGTGCCTCCTGGATTTCGGGGACCTCGACAACGAGGATGATGCGCACGATGACGACGGCGTCGCCAAAGGCCCTGAAGCGCCCTACAAGGGCGGGGAGTCTGCCGATGACCCCGAGGCCTCACCCTCGGCGGACGCGAGCGCTACGGCCGTTTCCGCGGCCCTGACGCCGGTGCTCGACACGACAGTGGTGACCCCCATCGACGGCAGCCTGGTCGCCCGGCCGCGGGCGACGCCTGCAACGCCCGGCCGGCGTCAGGCGGCGACGCTGCCGGTGCTCCTCACTGCGCTGCGCATCCCAGCCGCTTGCGGTTGGCGAATCGGTCGGGATGACTTCTCATCGTCCGTGATGATCTCGCCCGCGGGGGAAAAGCCACCACAGTGGCGGAAGCTGACAGACACCGACAACACCCAGATCCGCGAGCACCTGGAGCGTCATCACGGGCTGGGCAGCATCGGGAAGGAGGCCATGCGCGACGCCATCGACCTGGTGGCCGCGGAGAACAGGTTCGACTCGGCGCAAACCTGGCTCGGGCGCCTGGAGTGGGATGGGGTCCCGCGCGTGGAAGGCTTCCTGCGCCGGTACTTCGGTGCTGAGGACACGCCGTACACGCGGGCCGCCTCGCGCTACATCTGCACGGCGATGGCGGGCCGCATCCTGCAACCTGGCGTCAAGGCCGACATGGTCCCCGTGGCCGTGGGCGGGCAGGGCACGCGCAAGTCGACGACGATCGCGGCCCTTGTCCCTGACCCGATGTACTTCGCCGAGGTCGCGCTCGACGCGCGCGACGCCGACACAGTGCGCCTGGTGCGCGGCAAGCTGGTCGTTGAGCTGGCCGAACTCAGCGGTATGCGCCGGCGCGATGCCGAGTCTCTGAAAGCCTTCTTGTCCGCGACCAACGATCAGCTGATCGAAAAGTACCGGGAGCACAGCATTACGCTTCCGCGCCGGTGCGTCTTCTTCGGCTCGTCCAACCGAGACGACTTCCTGACCGACTCCACGGGCAGCCGTCGCTGGCTGCCCTTCCGCTCGGGTGCCTGCGATCCTGAGGCCTTGGAGCGCGACCGCGATCAACTCTGGGCCGAGGCTGCGGCCATGTTCAAGGCCGGCGGCGTCGACCACGCCGAAGCGGAGCGCCTCGCCAGGGCCGAGCACGAGCAGTTCGCCGAGATCGACGCCTGGGATGCAGAGATCGAGCGGTGCCTCAGCGCTGGCCCTGTGCCGGGTCGCGGTGAGGAGGCTCGCTGCGCGTTCGGCAAAGGGCCGCCGGACTTCGTCACATCGCGCGAGGTGCTAAGTGCAGCCGGATTGGTGACCGGGGGCCGGATCACCCGCGCGGACGAGATGCGCGCCGCTGAGTGTCTGAAGCGGCTTGGCTGGCGCCGCGACCGGGAGATGCGGGACGGCATGCGTCGCTGGGGATTCGCCAGGCCGTAGCCATCGGCGGCGACGGAGCCGGGCTGACGACCCCGCGCCGATCGCCGTTTGGCCAACCTGGCGGACCTGCCCTACCGGTTTTCAACACTTGCCCGAGAGTTGCAGCACCGCGGCCGCCGGTGTCTGCCCCTTCCGGCTGTTGTCTCCCGCCCTCTCTCTACTCACACCCTATTTCAAGAAAAGAGGTAGGGCAGGTAGGGCCAATGGCCGGAAACCCGCATGGATGCTTGCGAATCTCTGGCTGACCTCGCCGCGGGAGGTAGGCCATAGGTCCGCCAGGTTGGCCACTGACGGACCTATAGTCTTGACCCGCGTGGACGGCGCCGGCACGATCTCGGCAAAGCAAGAGGCCAACCGGCCGGAGCCAGCGATGTCCGAGGATCGCGACGCAGTCGACGCCTACCTACGTGCCGAGGGTGCGGCCAGGGGCGGAACGTGCTTCGCATGGAGCGACGCAGAGCACCCCGACCGCGTCGTAGCGCTGCCACCCGTTGACGAGTGGGCGGCCGGTCGCGTCGGCGTCGCTGTCCTGAAGCCGCGCGAGGGGCTGCACGCTCGCCCGCTGCGGATGCCTGGTCTACGAGATCTCGGCCTCTTGGCGATGCGGGTCGGCAGCCGCGCCGATGTGGAGCGCTTCCTCGAACTGTTGGCGATGCCCGTTTTTGAGGACCCGCCGCCGGTCTGGGGCGACGCAGCCGAGGATGCGCAGGCACAGTCGGCGCAGCCGGGTCAGCGCGCATAACGACACCTCGTCGCGCAATTTGGGCTATGTAGGCGATGCCATTCCCCACATTGTATGGGGGGCAACGGCCGACCTAAGCGACGCCGGAGCCGAGAAGACCAGAATTGCCGGGGCCGCGCCTGTTCGTCGCCACACGCAACCGGTCGCAGCGGCCTGTGCGATGAGCCGGCATCCGGCGGATGGTCGCACACTGTCGCCACGGCCATCCTATGCTCTATCGTCCGGGCAAGAGCGATGCGCAGCGTGGAAGCGAATTGAACACGATAACCGTGACATGGTCCATGCCGATCGGCCTCGCAGGCTGCGACGCTTCGCCGGCCAATCCGCTCTCGCGCGCCCTGAACCAGCTTCTGCGCGAAGGCAAGCCGTTCGGGCGTCTGTGCCAATGCTTCTTCACCGACACGCGGGGCACGGTCCGGTGGCTAGGAGTATTCGTCCATTCGGCAGGTGGCCGTGTCGTCTTCTTCCCAGGCTTCGCTGACGCCATGGACAAGATCCAAGTGTCGAAGGACGGGATCGAGCCACGGCAGCAGGATTTCGCCTTTGACCACGCAACGCTCGAGAGTGACCGGCGAACGTGGCACGTCACGTCTGCCGGCTCGAAACACCACCTCGGGCGGCCGCCCACTCTGGCCCTCGGCGGCGGTGGCGTGCTGTGGTTTGGCCTGACCTTAGCAGATGCGAGCGCGCTGCGGGCCGCACACCAGGAAACCCTCGTAACCGCTGAAGTACCCGCTTCGGATGGCCGACGGCGAATGGAAATATTCCTCGCGGCGCGCGACGGCGCCCAGTATCCGATGCTCCTCTTCAACACCGAGTGCATTACACCAGCGAGCAGCCTCTGCCATTTCGCTGTCTACGTGGAACCGACGGGCTTCGCAAATTGCGCGGGCGCGGACTTGGGCGCACCGCACGGGAGTCCATTCGTTTCACCGCCTCTCCCGGACAAGATCGCTAACCTGCCGATGCGCACCCACCGGGTCGCGCTGTCGGACACTCTCGACATTCAAATCACGACAACGATTCTTCCGGGGCAACTGAACGTTCCCGTCTCCCTGACTGGTCGAGCGCTGAAATAGTGGGAGCATAAAAGCGTTGGCGCACGTGCGGACAGCCTGAGCTTGGGTAGTCACGCGCCCAAACGGAAGTATGATGCCGGTGCACCTGTGCGAGCCGAGTCAACAAAAGCGAAACCATGCCAATGTTCTTGTTTGTCGCTCTCGCGACGGTATTACTCATTCTTCAGATTCGCGCCTCCGTAGTTTTCCCAGGGATACGCTTCATCAGGGCCGGACTTCTGCTGAGCCTTGCTGCAGTCGGCTCTGGCTTGCAACACGAGGCCAGAACACACGGCTTCTTGCATGAAGGAAGTCCTATGGACGTCGGCCTGAAGTTTGGTCTGAGCGGTGGGATCCTGACGGCCATCGTATTGTATTTTCTTGTCGCACTGGTGCGACCGAAATCGGCGCGGGTTAGCCAGCCGACGCTTGACAGACCGATGCTTGACAATCGGGAGGAGTACTCAGAATATTCAAAGGTGGAGATCGCACTAATTGTCGCTGGCGTGTCCTTCTTGACCTTCCTCTGGTCCGCGAATGTCGGCGCAGATCAAACTGCGGCATCAATCGCCACCTTGGCACCCACAAGCGCGCCTGCAGGTGTTCCATATTCAGTTGCGCCCCCTCCTCGACGCCAGTATTGCAGGCGAAACCCCAACCATTCGCAGCAACGAACTCCGATGCCAAGCCGGTTTCGGAGAATTCAACCGAAGTGAGCGACAAGACAATAATAGAAGTCGCAGATCAAGTATTCACAAAGGCGCTAACTGATGCGGTACCAGATTGGATTGCTATCGGAAATAGCCATCCATTTTCTGATTGGGAACTTCATACCGATCCTCGTACCGGAGTTACGTATCGGGCGGAACTGAATCACGGCTTTGAAGTACATGATGTTGCAGCGACGATTGCGGTCTACAAGCGCTTCAAGGACTCCCTACAAGGCGTGATCCCAAGTCCCGAACCAAATGATTGGACCGGAGTTGCGAAAGATGAAGACGTGGAATACGCCGCGCGGGATAGTACCTTCAAATACATAGTGCTCGCCTCACATGCTCGAGCTGCAACAGTCTTGTTCAAACAAACCTCCACGCAAAGCCACTCCCGAAATTTGACATCGGAATTGTCGGTTGGATACGTGACCACCAAAGACTGCGCACAGGGATACGGCGCCCTCGGTCAATTGTCCATGGATGCAGGAGTCACAATACGCAGCGACAGCTACGCGGCCAATGACGGATCGGTCTACAGCAAGATGGCGGACCATATTTGCGCATTGGTTAACAAGAAGACGCTAGTCAAGGAAGGCGCCAACAGGTCCGAGACCCACTGACTGTAGGTTTCTCTCACGGCGCCATTCCGGCCTCGTGTCTGCTAGGACCCATCCATTGCCCGTCGGGACCGCAAGCGCGACAGCAGGATACCGAAGTAATTGCTCAATTTCAGACCTCGATCAAGGGCCCATTCGGCGCAACTCAAATTCGCGATGGCGAGAGGGAGCCAACTGCGGGCCTCCAAGCACGGGATCGGTCGGCGGCCTTGACCAGCAAGTACTGCAAACCGGCCGATTGAAAGAAGAAGGAGACACCCCTTGCTCGACCGATTGACGCACTCTGTCAAGTTCAGATATTCGGCGTTATGACCGCGAACCGGTAGCCGCCATCTTCACAAGGCGAGCCCCCGTCGGCTCGTAAACGTATTGCGTAATGGAACCGTCCCTGATGCGCTCGACGGCCTCGTCGATGACGAAGAGCGGCACAAGGAACCACTCGCGAGGCGCGACGGGCTTGCCGAACCGGTCCTTGATCTCGATATCCAGACGCGCCGAATCGAACACACGATGGATGAGATTCTCAAGCTTGACGCGATTGATGTTGTAGAGGTCATAGGTGGCAACGACTTCAACGTCGGCCAGTAGGAACGTCGGATCATTCCTCGCATCGGCGAGGCGCGCGGCAACGTTGCTCTGACCTGTCACGCCGATCTTGTGCAGTACCTCGCGGTGGGCCACGACGGCGGGAAGGTCGGACTTGCTGCGGAGAACGTAGATCGTGCCACTCTGCTGGTCATCGTCGGTCGCCTTGTCGTCGAACAAGGGACCGGCGGAAGGGTTTGTGATAAGCCGGGCTGCCTCGTCGCGGTACAGAGCGCGCTGAAACGAGCGCTGCAAAACATCGCTCTCCGTGCCGTTGTCGTACACGACTCGAAGACGACTGTCGCGGCGCTCGTACTTGGTCTTGATCGCTTCGCCCAGTTCGGCGATGTATGCCAACTGGCCCTCGACGATAAAGAATTCGCCTTGTTGAATCTCAGTCAGCTTGAGTTCGTCTAGCTTGTGGACAGCGTGGGTTTCTCGGACACCCGCTTCGAGCTCGCGCCGGACGCGCTCAAACAGCGGCTTGAACTCATCGAAGTCGTCACATGGCTTGCGCTGCGCGATCTCCTCCGCAGCGCGCTTCTCGGCGGCCGTACGGACATGGCGCAATACGGTGATGTCGTCCGTCTTGGATACTTCCGAGAGCTCGGAGGCCAGCTCGTCCGCATTGTACGTCGGTGAGGGCTCGGCGGCCGTCGCCGCGCCCTTCAGCAGGCCTTGATGGTCCAGTGGCTCTAGCAACGCGCGGCAGTCCGGCAATGAGCGCAGTCGATCAAGGCGGACCGCATAGAGTCGCTCGAAGATGTCACGATCTTCCCCGTGCTGCGGAGCGCGACCATGCTGCGCGAAGAAGCGCTGGATGTCTTCGAATCCGGCGATGATGCGCTCCTCGCGCGGCGGCCGCCCACCAGCCTTCTCCGGCGCGGCGAAATCAGAAAGCTCCGCGGCCAGATCGTCGAGATCGGGATCACTCATAGCGACCCTCCGCCTTGAACCGCATAAACGCAGATGCGCCCTCGGCCATTCGGCGCTCCCAAGCATCCTGCGAATCGAGCGCAGGCACTCGACCACGCTCCTTCTTGAACTGCACGGCGCGTATGGCCAGGGCCTTGGCCTCATCCGGCGTCAGATTCGTGCGCTTGGCGGAGATAGCCGCCGCGACTTGCTTCAGACTCTCCTCGCTCATAGTCTTGGCTAGGATGGCGTAGGCCTCGCCAAAGGGATTGATGCGGTCGATGAGGTCGATGTCAAGTTCGCGCACATCCATCGCAAAGCGGCGAACGCCGTCAATGAGGGCTGTATTGGGCGAAGGCTCACCCGACCCCTCTTCGGTCGCGCGCTGTTTGGCTTGCTGCGTCAAATTGAGTGCAGCAATCGCGTGCTGACGTACTGCCTCCTGATCCTCCGCGTCAAGTTCGGGGTATCTGTCTTTGATTATCTTGCCCATGCGGACCTGAGTCAGTTCCTCGGGCACAAGCTCTTCGTCGAACAACCCACGCTCGATGGCGGTTTTGTCCTGAATGAAGCTCGCGATCACCTCATTCAAGTCTTCTTGACAGATGCGCGCGGCCTCCTTGCTCTCGGGCTCGGCAAGACCCTTGATCTCGATCTGGAACAGCCCTGTCTGCGCGTTGAATCCGACATTGCATTTATCTGGGTCGTAGCCACCCTCTCCGTAGTCGAAGCCTGGAGCGGGTCCGTTCTCAGGATTCTTCGGCTTGAACTCAAAGCGGGGTGCGAGCACCTGCTCCATCAGCAGGCTCGCCGCAATTGCCTTCAGCGTGTCGTTGATTGCTTCGGCGACCACATCCTCGCTGGCGTCCGGTTCGGCGATCAGATTGGTGAAGCGCGCACGAGTCTTGCCCGGCGCATCGCGGGTCGCTCGCCCGATGATCTGGACGATCTCTGTCAGGCTGGCCCGGTAGCCGACGGTGAGCGCGTGCTCGCACCAGATCCAGTCGAAGCCCTCCTTCGCCATGCCAAGAGCGATGATGATGTCTACGTAATCCCGATTGTTCTTCTGCGCCGGCTCTTTGAGCGCAGTCGACACTCGGTCGCGCTTCGTTGCGTCGTCGTCGACAAGATCGGCAATGCGCAGCAACCGACCATCAGGTCGCGTGACAAGCTGGAAACCCGTCGCAGCCTCGATGCCCCGCCATTCGCCCATCGCCTCGATAATGTGCTCGACCTCGCGCATCTTGTCCTTCGTGCTTTCGCGCGAATTGACGTTCGGGATGTGGATGATCGTCTTCTCGGCCGGGTTGAGGACATTGAGGATGTCATCGACATAGGGTCCGCTGTAGAAGAAGTAGCCAATATCTAACTGCTTCAGATACTCATAGCCGTTGAGCTGCTCGTAGTACGTGTAGGTGACAGTATCGAACTTGGACTCGTCCTGGGGGGCAAGCACGGCCTCTGCATCCCCCCGGAAGTAGGAACCAGTCATAGCGACGATGTGGGTTCGGCCTCGCGCGATGAATTGACCGAGGTGAAGGCCAAGCTTGTTGTCAGGATTGGCGGAGACATGGTGAAACTCATCTACTGCGATGAGCCGATCATCAAACGCCTCGACGCCGTAGGCATCGACCGCGAATCGGAATGTCGCGTGGGTGCAAACCAGCACCTTGTCCTGGCTCTCCAGGAACGCGCCCAGCGACTTAATCTTTCCGCCATTATCATTGCCGGGCGCGTTGCACAGGTTCCACCTAGGTTCGACACGCCAGTCTGCCCAGAAGCCGTACCGCGTCAGCGGTTCATCATTGAAACTAGCTCCAATGGACTTCTCCGGTACGACGATAATTACCTGATTCAAGCCTTGGTTCGCAAGTTTGTCCAGGGCAACAAACATGAGCGCGCGGCTCTTGCCCGATGCGGGCGGCGACTTAATGAGCAAGTACTGCTCACCGCGTTTCTGATACACACGCTCCTGCATCGGGCGCATCCCAAGGGCGTTCGCCTTTGTGGAGCTGCCATTCTGCGCATAAGAAACAGAGACCGAAGGAATTGAGATCATCGCCTAGATTAACTCCCCAAACCGTCTTCCCCCGGTCATCTTCTGAACATTTGCAAGCCGATGGCCGCAGACTAGCTCGAAATCATCTAGCTCAAGCGCGGTCAATAAGAAACCTTCACCCTTCTGCTCGAATAGCAAAACTTTACCGTCGTAAACACCGAATCCATGCTCCTCGGGCATTGGAAGCGTCAATTTTTCCATGCCATTGTTGTTTTCTCTATAATTCTTGGTGACGTTAGGGCCCGTCTCGGTTTCAAACGTGATTTCACCAATGCGAGTGGAGCTACTCTTATCCTTCTTAAGACCGAAAAAGCGTCGGAAGCCGCTGGGGGCGAAAATCTGATTTCCTGGCTTCCCCTGCCCCCGATTCTTGGTTACGTAGCCCGCCTCAATCCAAAAACCTTTGATTTTAGCAAGATTTTTGGCCGGTCTATTCGCATCCCGCGCATTGATCAAATCGGTTAATCGGCTTTCGTAATCATTCGCGATTTTGCTCAGCGGGCACGCATCATCCCATAGCGCCTCGAAAACCGAACGAACCGGTTCAATGTGTTGATTAGAGTCAGCCTTTGTAGTGGCTAAGATTGAAGATCCCGCTTCTACACTCCGTTGGAGACCGTTGTATGAGAAATTGCCAGATCCAACCACAAGCCCGCGTTTATCTGACCCCGTCTTTGCCATCATCGCGATCTTCGGATGAAAATCACGACGAGGAATGAAGCCAGATCGACTCGCGACAAAGAGCCCGTCATAAATTCGAACTTCGGTATTGTCTCGATTAGCGATTTCTCGCAATGCCCGCGGGTCTGTTCTGCCATAGTCAATACCAAACAGCCATCGCGACTTGGTTGTAGCCCAAAAGTCCTTTCCGACGCCCAATTCAAATACCCTGAAACCGGACTGAGTTGCGTACGCAAAACATCCGAAGAAATTGTCAGATGAAACCGCAGTTCGCATCCGCACGATTTCAGACAGCGTAGTTGTACCATGCGAAATATTGTGGGCAAATCCACTCATCGTTTGTTCACCTTACGGTATAGAGAGAAAAGACTCTCCAATCTATCGGTATCGTTCTTCATCAAGCGGCCGAAAAATATTCTTTCCACTACCTCGTCGTTTTGGCAGTGCGCCTCACGTAGGTTGTCCGGCATAAGCGTCGCGTCATAGAGATCGGCGATCGTGCAAGGGAAATGTTGTTCCCTTGCGATCAAGATATTTTCCGACGACTTCGCGAGGTCGCTGCAGTTCTTTTCGGTGAGTAGCGGAACCGGAAAGGTGTTCCAGCCTAACGTGTTCGAGTAAGAGAAATCAGTTCGCAAGCGGACACAGACAGTTCCTATCCACACCCAGTGCAGGCGAGAGACAATTAGCGCCATGTTCCAAAGTGGCGCATCGTAGAGAGCGAAGTTCCGATCACCGATAATGCAATCACTAGTCACGAGATCAGCCGGAAGATACTCACGGTTCTCCGAAGACACCCTCGGCACGACGATCGCCCAGTTTTTGGCCGTTCCTGCAATCTGAACAAACCGATGCGGCAAATCCGCGAACGCGCGCGTAGATTCGGCCGGAGATTGGCGCCTGTTTTTCGCGACAAGTGCCAATCGCTCTGCAATAAGTGAGTCCTTCATCGCCATTTCAGCTTCGCCATCGCTGATCCAAAGGCAGAATCGAAGCTTGCCGTTGATCAGCTCATCCGAGCCAAGAAACCGGCGCACGTAGGAATGGGTGGCGTAGTTTCGCCGTAATTCGCGGGCCTCATCCGTTTTAAGGAACAAGTGACCTCCATCTCGCGGCATGTTGCCGAAGAGCATGCTCGACTGAGGGCCTAGCGGTTTATTTGCCTTCGCCACGGTGTCGGGCATATTAGGCACGAGATACGGACCAATGACGTCGCATTCGCGCACAAGGTCGTCATCGCCAAATAGGCGTTTCAACCGGGATGATCTCGGGCCCAGGCCAACGATAATAACAGTAACGCCTGCGTTATTTACAGCAAGGTTCTTCCAGGTAAAGGGAGTGTGAGCGAAGCAAATCTCCCGCCCCTGACGAGTCACTATGGGCCATATTTCGGCCGCCTGCTGTCCTTGGCAGATGCTGTTGGTCGCGACGAAAGCCGCCATGGCATCTGGCACGGAACGCGCATATTTTAGATACGCGGCGATCCAACCCGATACGAGATCGGTGGTCTTAGAGAGCTGCGGATATTCGGACCAAGCGCGCGCCAGATCCGCCTTCTGATCGTCGTCTTGCCACTTGCTTCCTCGATACGGCGGGTTCCCGCAGATATACGTCTCCCCTCCGCTATTTTCGAAATCGATCTGCGCCTGTTCCAACGGCGCCTGGAATAGGTCGTCGAAAACAAACTTCACACCGGTCCCAGTTGGCGGGCATACGCTTAACCAGTCGAGCCGCAGCGCGTTACCGCAAGTGATCCAGTTCTCGTTGCGCAGAGGCAGGAACTCGGCAAGGGCCAGCTTCTGGCCTCGATATAGAACGTCACACTGGTACTCGGCGATGACAAGCGCGAGGCGCGCAATTTCCGCCGGGAAATCTCGCAGCTCGATCCCGCGAAAGTTCGTGACCGGGATCTCGGATGCGCGATCCGGCTCGCCACGCCGCCTGTTGATCTCGGACTCTATCGCGCGCATCTCTTTATACGCGATGACTAGAAAGTTGCCAGAGCCGCAGGCAGGATCGAAGACCCTGATCCTTGTCATGCGTTTGCGCAGGTTCAACAGAGTACGAGCGTTGTCGCCCGCTTCTTGCAACCGCGTGCGCAGGTCATCAAGGAACAAGGGGTTCAACACCTTGAGGATATTTGGGACGCTGGTGTAGTGCGTCCCCAATTCGCCGCGCTCCTCGTCATCGGCGACAGCTTGAATCATCGAGCCGAAAATGTCCGGGTTGATCTTGGTCCAGTCGAGGCCGCCGACGTGCAAGAGGTAGGACCGTGCGATCCTGCTGAACCTCGGCACGTCCATGCTGCCCGAGAAGAGGCCACCGTTGACGTACGGAAAATCGTCAGCCCAGCGGGGAATCTTGGCGGCCACCCGGTCTGCGCCAGGCTTGGTGTTCATGGCAAGGAACAGCGTACTCATCACGTCGTGGGTGTTGGATGAGTCCTTCGCGCTCATCTGCGCGATGGTGTCGGTGAACCGGCCTTTGCCAATGAAGATGTCGGTGTCCTCGGCGAAGAAACAGAAGATCAGCCGCGCCATGAAGTGATTCATGTCGTGGCGGCGCTTAGCCCAACCCCAATCGGGGTTATCCTTCAATAGCTCAACATAGAGGCGGTTGAGGCGACTCGTCGCCCGGATGTCGAAGGCGTTCTCGCTGATCTGCCGGACGGTGCTGATGCCCGCCAGCGGCAGGAAGAAGCCGAAGTGGTCTGGGAAGTCCTTGAAAGCACAGGCGACGGTCTCGCCGCTCGTCAAGTCTTCGGCTTCGAAGTCCGCGCCGTCCGTGCTTAGAACAAATCTCGCTTTGGCTTTGGCCGTGGCAGGGCTGACCTTCAGGACCTTGAGAGTCTGCGAGACCCGCCCGCCGGGACAGGTGACGATGTGAATGTTGTTGGTCTGGAGGACACCGCCAAGGTCGGATTTGTTTGATACACCAGCGCGCAGCCGCTTGATCGTTGTCTCCTTGTTCCCGAAGGCTTCAAGGAACGCAAACGGGAAGTTTGCACCGTCAAAGGGCTGCTCTGCGAGGTCGGTTACGGCCTGCTCTATCTCAACGGCGTTCAAGTGTTCATCCCCTGGAGCGCGAGTGCTGGGCAGGCCCTCCGCTCGCCAAAAAAGATCAAGATCGAGTTCACCAGCATCCGGCGACGAGCGGCAAGGCTAGGAGCGCTGATCTTCGTGTTTGGTCTCTCTCCCTTGCCCGCAAGCCTGGGCGTCTCCTTTGATAGTACGGCACAGGGAGGCCTTAGCCCGTCTCCGCGAGCGTAGGCGCACGGGGTCGTGAGGTCATCTGTGTCGCGATGCTGGGCGGCGGTCTCGTTCGGCGCCGCGCCAGTCCTTCAGTGCCCGAGGCTGCCAGACACTCGGCTGCTCCGCTGCGCGCCGCCGGCGCAGGTCAAGACGATTTCACGCGCGCCGAAGCAAGAGCATGATAGTGATCGGCGCTAGGCCACCCTGGACTTCGGTGACGACGATGTGCGGCTGGCAAATCCTGGAATTTTCGGCAGCGCAGCACGGACCCGTTCGGCGCAACTTGAATGCGCGGTGATGGGGGCCCGACTGTGCCCCACCGGCATAGCCGCCAAATTCCTGGAAATTGCTCCATGAACGCGCGATGTGTTGACGGACTTCAGCGGCCCCGCGCGGGCGGGGCAAGAGGGAAAGGCGGGGGTCATGACGGTGCCCCTCCGGAACCCTCCGGGAAAAGGAGGGCTTCCGTCACCATGGCATCGTCGCAATGGTCTGGCGGCTCACAGAGCCAAGGCGACGGCCGACGCCGCACCCGCTCGCCGATGCGTGGGCGTGAGCCCGGGCGCGGCCTGGACGCCGCCGGGTGGCCCAGGCTCGTCGTCGCTGCCCGGCTCGCGCTCGAAGCCTGAGCATCCCCACGCTGGCCGCGACCGCACCCTGGCCGCGTTGGGCAGCGTGCAGCGCGAGGCGCTGCCGTCGGCCGTCATGCCGGCGAACCGGGTGCAGTGCCAGCATGGCTGGGCGAGGTCGCCCATCGAGGTGCTGTGACTGATCGTGGGCTTACAGCGTGCCGACTGGGGAGCTCAGCGGCCGAGCCTCTGGGTTCGCTGCAGGCTGCTGACATGAAACCGGCAGACCCGCAAATGCGGCAGCCGCTTGGGCGCGTCGGCGGGGCGCCCAAGCGGCGCAGCATCACCGGGTCCGCGACTTTGCCGCGGTGCTTTGGGCTAGCGACCCAAAGATGCGGCAGCCGCTTCGCGCCAACCGGCCAGCGCATCGCGGCTTCGCCACCAACGGGTCGGCTGCAATCTTGGTCTCCCAAGAGGTCTCCAGAGACCGAAACGCCGACCCTCCGACATGCGAAACTGACGCTAAGTTATTGATTTTATTGGTCGGGGCGATAGGATTCGAACCTACGACCCTCTGGTCCCAAACCAGATGCGCTACCAGACTGCGCTACGCCCCGAACCCGCCATTGTACGGGTCGGGCCGCTGCCGCCTCAGGCAGGT
>JAGWTU010000049.1 GCA_028868825.1 Burkholderiales bacterium
GCAGCGGACCTTCGAGCTTGAGGATGGTCTTGCCGATCAGCTCGGGGGCGTCGCGGTTGGGCGGTGCCGAACAGCCGCCCGAGGTCTTGACGTAGCGCGAATCGGTATGCAGCTGGCCGTTCGACAACTCGGCGATGACGCGCACATGGCTGTATTCGTCGACGCGCAATCGCGTCTCGAAGTCGGCCTGCCCGACCTCGCGGGTCAGGCTCAGTTCGGCGGCCACCGGCGACGGGTTCTTGTCGACGACGATCGTCAGCTTGCGCACGTAGAGGTCGTCGCGCTGCGCCAGATGCGAGACGATCTTCACCGGCACCGAGGCGCCGTAGGCCGCGCGCAGCGGCGCGATCAGCTGCACGACGCCCTGGCCGGCGACCGGCGTCCGGTCGCCGAACAGATGGCCGCGGATCTTCTCCCATTCGGGCGACGAGGCGCCATGCTCGGCCGAGGGCAGGCCGCCGACGGCGCCGTGCGCAAGATTCGGCGCGAGGGCCGGCGCGAGCGTGATCGCGGCCAGGCGCTGCAATGCGCGGCGTCGGGTCGATGTGCGGACCTTCATGGCGGGCGGCTTCCTTCTCACTTCACTTGAACAGCAATTCGCGCTCGAACCGCAGGTAGGCGACCGAGGCGTTGCGCCGGTGGATGATCTCGTACTGGTCCCACTCCCGGTAGGCGGGCAGGTCGGAACGGTCGGCGACGTCGAGCAGCGAGACCGAGGCCTCGACGAGCGCGCGCGCCCGCGCCTGCAGCGCGTCGAGGTACTGCAATTCGTCGTCGATGGCGGCCGGCCCCGCTGCCGCGCCATGGCCGGGAACGAAGACGGTGGCGCCGCTGCTGCGCAACTCGCCCAGCGCCCGCCGCCAGCGCGGCATATCGCCGTCCTGGATGTCGGGTATGCGGCGCACGTCGAGCATGCCGCCGGCGAACAGCACGCCGCGCTGCGCATCGAGCACCGCGATGTCGCCCGGCCCGCTCGTGTGGCCGTGGTACAGCACCTGCAGCGAGCGGCCACCGATGTCGATGGCGTGGCCGCCGTCGAATTCGCGGTCGGGCCGGTACATCTCGGTGCCGCTCATCGGCGCCTCGCCGACCTGCTCCTGCAGCGCCTTGAGGCAGTTCGAGCAACGCGAGGCCATCAGCCGCGCGCAGCGCCGCTCCATCGCCACCGGAATGCCGCGCTCGCGGAACGCGCCGGCGCCGAAGAGGAATTCGGGTTTCGTGTGCGTGACGAGCGCCATCAGCACCGGCTTGTCGGTGACGGCGGCGATCGCCGCCAGCAGCGCGCGTCCGTGGGCGAGCGAGGTGCCGGTGTCGATCACGACGACGCCGCGCTCGCCGACGCAGAACCCCATATTGCCGATGCGCCCGAGATTGTCCGGGTCGGCCGCGCCGCCTGTGCCGGGCACCCAATAGACGCCGGGCGCAGCGGCGACGGCGCGGCCGCTCGGGTGGGCAGTCGCGGGCGCCGCCAGCCGCCCCTGCGCACAGCCGGACGCACCGCCGACCATCGCGGCGGCGAGCAGCAGGCGTCGGCGGCTGATACCGGTCATCGCGGGCTCACGCTCGATCTCAATGGTGCTCGGCGAGCGCCTTCAGCCCCGCGAGGCCGCTGCGGTAGAACTCGGTGACGGCGGCGACGGCGACCTCGTCGGTCTGGTCGGGCGGCGGGTCGTTCCTGGGGTAGCCGCGGTAGAAGGCGCCACGCCATTCGACGACGCTGCCGCCGCCGTCGGCCGCCGTGACGCTGATCTGCGAGGTGTAGTTCGTCACCGGCAGCGCGCCGCCGTCCTTGGCGCGGATGCGCACCTTCATGCCCGCGCCGTCATAGCCCTCGATCTTCTCCGACAGCGAACGCCCGTTCTTGAACTGCACGTCGCGCACCGAGCCCTCGTCATTGCCGTGATCGGCCTTGCTCGACGCGACGGCCGGATGCCAGCGTTCGAGCGCGTCGAAACCGCCGACCAGCGCCCAGACCTGGTCGGGCGGTGCGGCGATGGTCACCTGTTCGACGACCTTCTGGCGCGTCGGCCCATGCGCCGAGGCGGCGCCGACGGCGACGAGAAGGCTCAGCGCCAGCAGCCGGATAGATGCGCGGGAAACAACCATCGGAACTCTCTCCTGGGGAGCGGTTTTCAGGGGGTGGATTCAGGGCGTGATCAGCGGTTCGCCGATGAAGGCGCCGAAGCCGCGGCTGTTGCGGCCGGTGGCGATGCGCGCCAGGCTGCGCCCGCTGACGCCGTCGAGCACGCTGACGTCGTCGTCCATCCAGTTGACGACGTACACGCGCGAGCCGCTGGCGGCGATGCCTTCGGGGTAGCCGAAGCCGCTCAGCGTGCGCAGCGGCCGCAGCGTTTCGGCGTCGATCACGCTGACGGTGTCGGAATGCTGGTTCGTCACGTAGAGCAGCCGGCCGTCGTCGGCGAGCGCGGCGCCGTAGGGCGCGTGGCCGACGGCCACCGTCGCGACGACGGCCCCGCGGCGCGTGTCGACCACCGAGACATCGTCGCTCATCACGTTGAGGACGTAGAGGCGGTCGCGCCGCGCATCGGCGGTGAGCGCGAAGGGATGGCTGCCGACGGCCACGCGAGCGCGCACGCGGCGCGACTCGAGGTCGACGACGGCGACGCTGTCGTCGTCGCGCTCGGCGACGTACACGGTGCGGCCGTCGGCCGCGGCGGCGACGCCGGCCGGCGCATGGCCGACCTCGATCTCCAGCGGCGGCGCCTCGGGCGCATCGGCGTCGATGACGAGCAGGCGGTTGCGGTACCAATCGGCGACGAAGACGCGGCGGCCGTCGGCCGCGGCGTCGATGCCGACCGGCCCGCTGCCCGCGGGCCAGGTCGCGACGACGCGCTGCGCGCGCATGTCGATGACCGAGATGCTGCGGCTGTCGGGATTGCTGACGAAGACGCGGCCGGCGCGGCTGACCGCGACGACGCCGGCCGGCGAGCGCCCCACCGGCACCGTCGCCACCACCTTCTGCAGCGCGAGGTCGATCACCGAGACATCGTGGCTGCCCTGGTTCGTGATGTAGGCGTACGGCGCGGCGGCGCAGCCGCAGGCGGCGGCGACCAGCGACGCCGTGGCCAGCGCGCGCTTCATCGCGCCGCGCCGGCCAGCGGTTGCGCGACCGAGAACTGCCGCTCGCTCGTGTCGACCATCGTCGCGCGCAGTTCGCCGCCCGCGTCGCCGCCCTTGTGTGGCCGCACGTAGAAGCGGAAATTCGGGTTCTCGGCGATGCCGAAATCGACATCGGCGCTGAACACCGGGCGGCCGTCGTAGCTGACCTGGACCTGGCGCACGTAATGCGGCGGGACGTACTGGCGCGTCGCCTGATCCATCACCATGCCCGAGTCGTTGGGGTGCTCGATCACCAGTTGCACCGCCACCGGCTCGCTGCCCTGCGCATCGCCCTCGACGCGCAGGCGCATGCGGCCCAGCGTCGCCGCGGCGGCCGCCGCATCGCCGGTCGCGGCGGCCGAACAGCCGCCCGAGGCCTTGATGAAGTGCGTCACCGCGTAGAGCTTGCCGTCGCTGGTCTCGGCGACGGCGCGGATCCAGCCATAGGCGTCGACACGGATGCGGGTCTCGACGTCGGCGCGCCCGCTGTCGGGCGTGAAGCCGAAGATGCCGACGATGGGCGATGGATTGGCGTCGAGCACGAGCACGATGCGCCGCACCCAGACCTCGCTGCCGGCGGGCATCCGGGTGTGGATCGCGACCGGCACGACGGCGGCGTCGATCGCGCGCCGCGGCGCCTCGAGCACGAGCAGGCCGGGGGGCGGGTCGGCGATCGGCCGCCCCTCGAACAGGCCGGCGCGGATCTTCTGCCAAATGACGCTCGCCTGCGGATCGTCGGTCGGCGACATGTTCCTCTGCGCCGCGTCGCCGGCCGCGGCCATCGCCGCCGGCGCGTGCAGCGACAACGCGGCCGCGCAGGCCAGCAGCAAGGCGAGCGCGGCGCGTTTCATCATGGTGCCCCGATGAAGCAGGCCTTGTACGCCCGCGCCTGCAGATCCTTGTAGCGCTTGATGCTGGCCTTGACGCCGTCGTTGTCGCGGAACACGCCGCCGCCTTCGCCGGCGATCGAGATCGCGTTGATCGAGGTCTGCATCGAGACGAATTCGTCGTGGCTGGCCTCGTCGGCGATGACGTCGATCGCGCACGAGCATTTGTTGACCATCTCGAAATACGGCCCCGGGTGCGCCTTCATGCAGTCCTGGACGAAGAGCACGCGGTCCGAGGTGGGATAGTCGTTGGCGGGCGCGGCGCTGGCCGCCGCCGTGGCCAGCGCGAAGCCCAGTGCGGTCAGCATCGGGAGCAAGCTCATGCGCATTCCGTTGCCCTCAATGCACGGCCGGCGCGGCGGCGCCGTCGACCACCAGTTGCTCGACCAGCACCGGCGCCGCGCCGCCGCTGCCGTCGACATGGGCCGTGATGGCGACGATGTCGCCGGGCACGGCGTCGGAGAGGATGAAGTCGTACTGCTTGGTCGCCAGATTCTCGTAGCGCGAGCGCATCGGGTCGTCGAGATAGGGCGCGATCGTGATGCGACGTGCCGCGACGTTCTTGCCGCGGTAGGCGACGCTGGTCTCGCTGATCTGCGCGCCGTTGTAGACGGCCATGCGGATGCGCTTGCGGAAGTAGTTCGGCTGGCCC
The DNA here is from genome assembly GCA_028868825.1 of Burkholderiales bacterium. Taxonomy (GTDB): domain Bacteria; phylum Pseudomonadota; class Gammaproteobacteria; order Burkholderiales; family Burkholderiaceae_C; genus Rubrivivax. The sequence continues at coordinate 4,660 of JAGWTU010000049.1, forward strand.
TTGGTGAGGCGGCTCATCTCGCGGATGTCGCGTTCCAGGAAATACAGCAGCACCGGGTTGCCCTCGGGCTGTTCGACCTCGGGCAGCGCGAGGCGGCGCGCACCGCTGAGGAAGTCGCCGCTGGCGGCGCAGCAACTGCCGTCGGCGCGTCGTTTGACCGTCAGCGTGGCGCTGTCTTCGAATCCCGGCTCGAGGCTGCCGCTCTTCGTGTAGCGGTAGTGGATGACCGCCGGCGGCTGGGCGTGGACGAGCTGGTTGGACATGAACAGCGCCCGTTCGGCGGGCGAGAAATCATCCGCGGCCCGCGCCGGGGCCACCGCCAGCAGCGACGCGGCGGCGATGACGAGGGGTGCGTAGGAGCGATGCATCGATTCGGTGACTTCCGTAGGCCAGCGCGCCGATCGCGCCCTGGCGGCTTTCAGGGTCGGGTCGAGGCGTAGGACTCGTCGACGAGCGGCACGCCGTAGTCCTTCAGTATCGCCTCGATGGCCGCCCGGTTGCCGTCGATGAACTGCTCGACCTGCGCCTTCCATTCCTTCTCGCCGTAGCGCACGCCCATCGCCATCGGGTAGTCGAAGCGCACGCCGGGCTCGGAATGCAGCGCGATGACCGCGAGCTGGGGCGATTTCACGCGTTTGGCGAAGAAGCCGGCGATCGGTCCCCAGACGATGGCGACGTCGATCTTGCCGCTGGCGAGGTCGTTCTCGATGATCTGGCCCGGGTACTGCGCGGGGTCGGCGTTGAGGATGTGGTACGGCACGCCGCGGTCGACCAGGCCATGCTTGACGAGCCAGGCCGAAGCCGGCGAGCGGTCGTAGATGCCGATGCGCAGGCGGCCCAGCAGCGCCGGGTCGAGGTGCAGGAAATCGTCGCCCGAGTGCACGGCGTCCATGCCGTGGCCCTGGGGGATCACCAGGGCGTAGGTCGAGCGGTAATAGGGCTTGGTCACCGAGACCTGATCGAAGCCGACCGGCACCCCCATCATGATGTCGCAGGGGTAGTCGTCGCCGGGCAGCTTGTACTTGAGCGTGTTGCGCACGAAGGCGAAGCGCTCGGGGTAGGTGTAGTAGGTGACCGGCAGGCCGAGCTGCTTGCCGAACAGATCGGCGAGCCGGTTCTCGATGCCCTCGGCCGCGGTGTTGGAGAACGGCAGGTTGTTCGGGTCCTGGCACACGCGCAGGGCTTTGCGCTCGAGGTCCTGGGCGCCGGCGCCGACGACGCAGCCCAGACAGCCGATCGCGAGCGCCGCGGCAATGCCGGCCAGGCGGCGGAAATGGCGGGCGCTGGTGAGGTGGCTCATTTGGTCTCGGCGGGGCTGTCCATCGGCACGACGTGCGCCTTCGTGATCTTGCCGTCGGAGCGACCCTTCAGGTAGGCATACAGATGATCGATGTTGTCCATCACGTTCTTGCTGGTGCTCCACGGCGGCATGCCCTTCTCGACGCGCCCGTTCGTGACCGTGGTGACGAACTGCTCCTTCGTCATCACCTTCAGGCTGTCGATCAGCGAGGGGCCGACCATGCCTTCCTGGTTCGGGCCATGGCAGCGGTCGCAGGCGGCCTGGCGCCAGGTGCGAAATCCTTTCAGCGTATCGGGATCGACCTTGTTGCCGTCGACCACCGTGTACAGCGGCTTCTCCGCCCATGCTGCCCCGGCGACCGCGAGGGCCAGCGCCATCCAAACCTTCCGATTCATCTTCCGTCGATCCTTGTCAAAAGAAGGGATGGCCGCCACCCGCAGCAGCCACCCCTCCGAAATGCCGGCCCCTCGCAGGGCCAGCCATGCCCTCAACTTACTTGTTCGGCAATGCGAACACGGTCAGCGAGCCGCCGAGTTCGGTATACCGGTTCAGTTCGCGGTAGCCGCCCACGGCACCCAGTCCGTCGGTGTCCTTCTCGAGACCCGCAGCCATGCCGATGCCGGCCCAGCCGCCGATGCCCGAGAACACGCCGATGTACTGCTTGCCCTTGTGCTCGTAGGTGAAGACGTTGCCGATGATGCCCGACGGCGTCTTGAACTTGAACAGTTCCTTGTCGATGTTCTTCTTGTCCACGCACTTCAGGTAGCCCTCGAGCGTGCCGTAGCAGGCGATGCCGCCGGCCGTCGTGAGCGCGCCGCTCCAGACCGAGAACTTCTCGGAATGGCTCTGCACGATCTTGCCGCTGCCGGCGTCCCAGGTGATGAAGTTGCCCATGCCGCCATGGCTGTTGGGCGCCGGGTACATCGACAGCGTGGCACCGACGTACGGCTGGCCTGCCGTGTATTCGACGGCGAACGGCTCGTAGTCCATGCAGACATGGTTGGTCGGCACGTAGAAGAGCTTGGTGTCGGGGTCGAAGGCCGCCGGTTGCTGGTCCTTGCTGCCCAGTGCCGCCGGGCACACGCCCTTGGTATTGACGTCAGGGCCATTGCGCGCCGTGGAGTACTTGGCCACGGTGATCGGACGGCCGGACTTCATGTCGATGCCGGTGGCCCAGTTCACCGCCGGGTCGTACTTCTCGGCCACGAGCAGCGCGCCATTGGTGCGGTCCAGCGTGTAGGCGAAGCCGTTGCGGTCGAAGTGCACGAGCGCCTTGGTCGGCTTGCCGTGGACGTTGATGTCGGCGAGGATCATCTCGTTGATGCCGTCGTAGTCCCACTCGTCGTACGGCGTCATCTGGTAGACCCACTTGACCTTGCCGGTGTCGACGTCACGGGCCCAGATCGTCATCGACCACTTGTTGTCGCCCGGGCGCTGCGCCGGGTTCCAGGTCGACGGGTTGCCGGAACCGTAGTACATCAGGTTCAGCGCCTTGTCGTAGCTGTACCAGCCCCAGGTGGTGCCGCCGCCGGTCTTCCACTGGTCGCCCTTCCAGGTCTTCAGCGACGAATCCGGTCCCACGGGCTTGACGGCGCCGTCGGTCCAGGTGGTCGTCGTGTTCGGGTCGATCAGCATTTCCGCATCCGGACCGACGCTGTAGCCCTTCCAGGCCAGCTTGCCGTCGGACAGGTTGTACGCCGCGATGAAGCCGCGCACGCCCCATTCGCCACCGCTGATGCCGGTGATGACCTTGTCCTTGAAGATGTGCGGTGCGTTCGTGTTCACCGCACCGAGCTTCGGGTCGCCGTTCTTCACCGACCAGATCAGCTTGCCGGTCTTGGCGTCGAGCGCGACCAGCGTGCTGTCGGCCTGCTGCATCACGACCTTGCCCTCGGCATAGGCGACGCCGCGGTTGACCGTGTCGCAGCACATCTGCGGAATCACCGCCGGGTCCTGCCGCGGCTCGTACTTCCACTTGATCATCTGCGTATCGAGGTCGATCGCGAAGACCTTGTTCGGGAACGGCGAGACGAGATACATCGTGCCGTCGACGACCAGCGGCGAGCCTTCATGGCCGCGCAGCACGCCGGTGGAGAAGGTCCACGCGACCTGCATCTTGCCGACGTTGCCGGCATTGATCTGGTTGAGCTTGCTGTGACGCTGGTTGTACATGTCGCCAGCCTGCATCGCCCAGTTGTTGGGGTTGGCGATGTTCTTTTCGACGTCCGCGTTGGCGTGCGCCAGCACGGGCATGGCCAGTAGCGCCAGCGCAGCGCGCGGCCAGACGGACCTGAAAGATTGACCCAGTATTCGCATCGATGTCTCCATGTTGAAGCTTGCCTCAGCCGCGCGCGCAGACCTCTCCTTGATCCCAGGGTCTGCGCGACCTCGGTCGACAGTTAACCGCAACTTCCAGGCCGGGTTATTCGGGATTACTGCACGGGCGCGCCCGGCCTGGATGGCGCGACCGACCTCGCCCGCTTCGACCAACGAAGGCTCACCCTCTGCGCGAAGGCACCGCCCGTGCCGTTTGTGCAGCGCTTCCTAGGGATCGTTCTGATAGGGAAAGTACCGAATCGGACCGGTGATCCGAGCCGCATCGGCAGGCCTCTCGCGCGCCCGCCGATGCCCCGCATCGATACCGTCGCAATCATTCCCGGCACACTGTGTCTCATCCGGCGCGCAGCACCTGATCGAAGGTCGAAGTGGTTCGCAGACCACCCCGAATGCGGATGTCCAGAGCGTGAGCCGGGATGTCTCGGACGTCGCGCACCGGCAAGCGACGCGCGTGCAACACAGTGTCTCGAATTCGGCCCCCGCCGGCCCACCGGTCGGCCCCAGGGGGCATGGCACGAAACATGATTCCAACGCCGGCCATGAGCCAGCATGCTTCAGTGCCCGACGCGCGCCAGCCGGCCGTCGTGCAGCGCGCTCGCGACCAGCCAGCCCGCGGCACCGGCGGCCGCCGCACGCTCGAGGTCGGCGCCGTCGCGGATGCCGCCGGCGCCGATCAGCGCGGCGGCCGGCGCCCTCGATTGCACCTCGCGCAGCGTCTCGAGGTCGGGGCCGGCGTCGGCGCCGACGCGCTCGAGCGTCATCACGATCACCCGCGCCGGCCAGAGTTCGGGCGCCTCCCAGCAGCCGGCCGGATCCAGCCGCCGGCCATCGCGACGGTCGAGCGAGAGCAGGCCGGGCCCCGGCGCCGCAACGCACTCGCGCAGCGCCGCGCGCGAGCCCAGGCTCTCGCTGGCAAAGACCGGCAGCAGCCGCTCGGCATCGGCGCCGACCTCGTCGCGCAATTGCGCCGCCGCCGCCGCGCAGCGGTAACCGGCGTCGACCCAGCATTCGACGCCGGGCAAAGCCTGCAGGATGCGGCGCAACACGGCGGCCTGCGCGGCGCCGCCGGTCAGCGCGTCGAGGTCGGCGACGTACAGCCGTCGCGACGCGCAGTGCTCGCACAGCGCCTGCGCCAGCGCCACCGGATCGCTGCCCGGACACAGTGCGGAGACGATGGGTCGATACGCTGCGCGGTCACCGCGACGGGCGTGGACGACCTGGCCCTGCATGAGATCGATGACGGGTATGAGCAGCATCGCGGTGGTCGACACAGAGGCGACCGGGGCGTAAGCCCGCAGGCCGGGGCGCGAGTATCGCAGCGCCGGCCGGCGCCGGCGTCGGAGCCGCGATGAGTGAGGCCGCGGTCGTCGGCTGGGACATCGGCGGCGCCCATGTGAAGGCGGCGCTGCTGCGCGGCGGCCGGCTCGTCGACGCGGCGCAATGGCCCTGCCCGCTGTGGCAGGGCTTGGACCATCTCGAGGCCGCGCTGTCCGCCGCGCGGGCGCGCTGGCCGGCGCTGGCGGCGATGGCGCATGCGGTGACGATGACCGGCGAGATGGTCGACCTCTTCGAGCATCGCGAGGACGGCGTCGCACGCATCGCCGCCGCACTCGCCGCCACGCTGCCCGGGCCGCGTTTCTACGCCGGCGACCTCGGCTGGTGTGACGCCGCGGGCGCCACGCGCGCCTGGCGCGGCATCGCGTCGGCGAACTGGCTCGCCACCGCGACGCACGCGGCGCTGGCGTTCGAGCGCGGCGAGGGCCTGCTGGTCGACATCGGCAGCACGACCACCGACCTCATCGCGTTTCGCGGCGGCCGCGTGCTCACGGCCGCGCGCAGCGATGCCGAACGGCTGGCCGGCGGCGAACTGATCTATCGCGGCGTCGTGCGCACGCCGCTGTGCGCCGTCGCGCCCGAGATCGAATGGCGCGGCACGCGGCGGCACGTGATGGCCGAGTTCTTCGCCGGCAGCGCCGATGTGTTCCGCGTCACCGGCGAGCTCGACCCCGCGCACGACCAGCATGCCAGCGCCGACGGCGCGGCCAAGGACGCTCCGCACAGCCGCGCCCGCCTCGCCCGCATGATCGGCCTCGACGAGCGCGACGCCGACGCCGCCGCCTGGCGCGACTTCGCGCAGGCCTGGCGCGCCGCCTTCATCGCCCCGCTGCGCGCCGGCATCGAGCGCGTCGCCGCCGCCCAGGCGCTGGGCTCGGGTGGCATCGCCGTCGCGGCCGGCTGCGGCGCCTTCCTCGTGCCCGAGCTGCTGCCCGCCGGCTGGCACGCCGCGGATTACGGGCGCGATGTCGTCAGGCTGGCCCGCGATGCGACGCCGGCCGCGGCCGCCTGGGCCGGCGTCGGCGCGGCGGCGGTCGCGGTGGCGGCGCTGTTCGAGCGGGAGTGCCGCTGATGTGGGTCGTCAAGCTCGGCGGCAGCCTCAACCGTGACCCGCTGCTGCCCGACTGGCTCGAGCTGCTGGCCCGGCTCGGCGGCGGCCGCGTGACGCTGGTCTGCGGCGGCGGCGCCTTTGCCGACGAGGTGCGGCAGGCCCAGGGCCATTGGGGCTTCGACGACCTGACGGCCCACAACATGGCCGTGCTGGCGATGCTGCAGTCGGCGTTCCAGGCCCATGGCCTGAACCCGAACCTGCATCTGGCGACCTCGAAGGATGACATCCGGCGCGTGCTGCACGCCGGCCGCACGGCGCTGTGGCTGCCGATGGAATGGGTGCGCGAGGCGCCCGACGCGGCGACGAACTGGAACAACAGCGGCGACAGCATCGCGCTCGACCTCGCGCGCCAGCTCAATGCCGAGCGCATGGTGCTCGTCAAGTCCTGCGCCATCGAGGCCGCGGCAAGCCTGGCCGAACTCGAGACGGCGGGCATCGTCGACGGCCGCTTCGCCTCGCTCGCCACCGGCGCGGCCTTCCCGATCGACGTGATTCAGCGCGCCGAGCTGTCGCGCATGCGCTCGCTGCTGCTCGGCGAGGACCTGCGCTGCGGACCTTGAATCTCGTCGACGCGCCGGCGCAATTCGTGCAGCCGCGCGGCGTCGAGCGCGCCGCCACGGTCGCCGGCGCACACGGCGCTGCGAAACCCGGCGAAATCGGGCGCCAGCGCGGCCAGCGCCGGCAACTGCGTCAGGCGCAGCGCACCGGCGAGTCCGGCCAGCGCACCGCCGCCGCGCGCCTGGGCGATGAAGCGCTGCAACCGGCTCGGGCCCAGGCAGTCGAAGAGGCTGCCGGCGCCCTTGTCTGCCGTGTCGACCATCAGCGCCGGAAAGCGCAGGGCCGCGGCCTGCTCGATCAGCGCCTCGTCGAGGCCGCGGTCGGCGATGAACACCGGCACGACCGGCGCGCCGCAAGCAGCGAGCGCGCCGAGCAGCGCGCCGGCGCCGGGCAGGATGCCGACCTTGACGTAATCGACGCCGCAGCGCGCGACGGCGTGGACGCGGCCGAGCACGTCCTCGACATCGCGCGCGACAGCGCTCTCGTCCAGGTCGCCGATCGTCGCGCTCAGCGGCACGTCGACGCCCTGGCCGCGCAGCGTCGCAACGATGTCGGCGATGGTGGCTATCGGCAGCCCGCCCAGCGCGCCGTCGCGCGGCTCCTTGAGGTCGATGAAGTCGACGCCGCCGCGCGCCGCGGTCTGCGCCTCGGCGACGCTGCGCACGCTGACGAGCAGGCGCATGGGCGTGCGCATCATGGCGCCGCCTGCCGCCATTGCGTCACGGCCTCGCGCAGCCACGACCAGGCCTCGAGCTCGGCCGCCGCGGCGGTCTTGTCGATCGCGATCTGCAGATAGGCCATCTCGGCCTCCACCTTCGCGGGCGGCAGCATGCGCAGCCGGCTCACGAGCACCGCCCCCTCGACGACCGCCGCCTGCGCGCGGTTGAGGCCGATGAAGGGTCCGTGGCTGGCCTCGCTCACGCGGGCCATCTGCAGCGTCGGTCGTTGCGCATCGTCGGCCAGTTCCGCGAGTTCGAGTTCGACATGGCCGAGCGCGCACGCAAGTCGCACGCCAGCGATCGCCTCGGCGGGCCGCGTCGGCCAGTCGCGTCGGCCGGTCACGCAGCCGGCGAAGACGCGGGTGTCGGTGACGAGGTTGAGCACGGCGTGGCGCGTGGCAACGATGTTGGCCAGCGTCGTCGACGGCTTGAACGGCATCAGCACGACGCGCTCGCCGCGGTAGCGCACGCCCATCGGCGCGACGTGCACGCGGCCCGCGGCGTCGACGGTCGTGACGACGGTCTCGTAGATCGGCTCGTTCATGGTCGCGTCGACCCCGTGGCGGTGGGCGCGCAGCGTTCGCCCTCTTCGGCCGGGCCGGCGCCGCCTTCGGGGGCGTCGTCGACCGCGCAGCCCCAGTCCAGCGGCCGGTCCTGCACATAGCGCTTGCCCAGGCGCCAGGCGATCTCGGCATGGGCCAGCTCGACGCCCATGTAGAAGGCATGCGCGGCGTCGCCCTCGAGCCCGAGCTGCGGCCAGAGCTCGAAAGCGCCCTGCCCGCGCCGCAGGCCGTCGCGGTTGTAGACATGGATGCCTTCGGCCGAGACCTGGACGCGGAAATTCGGGTCGCGCACCGCCGCCGCGGTGGCGGCGATCTCGTCGGGTGTCTCGGGAAACGGGTGCTTGGCATGGACCGTGAGCAGCGCGTCGCTGAGGCCCTTGGGCAGCATGCGCTCGCGCACCGCGGCGTGCATGATGCGGCGCGCCCAGTCGGCCTCGCGCACGGCGCGCCGCGCATGGGCGCTGACCTGGGTCGTCAGCAGCGCGGCCACGCCGAGCTCGGCCGCGATGCCCAGCAGCAGCGCGTGCATGCCGCTGGTGTCGGCCTCGGTGAGCTCGGTGAGGTTGCCGATGCCCATCATGATCGGCGCCGCGGGGAAGCGCTCGCGCAGCCGCTGGTAGCGCGCGATCGATGCCGTGAAGCCGAAGGGGATGGGGTCGAGGATGGGGTCGGCGAGAAAAGGCCTGCCGCGCCCGGCCAGCGTCTCGATCGCGCCCCACAGCGCCGCCTCGCCGCCGGCGCCGGGGATCAGCACCGGCACCGCGTCGACCTCGTCGGCGATCCACAGCGTGGCCGCGCTCAGGCTCAGCAGATAGTCGGCGCCGGCGCGGCCGCCGCGCAGCAGCTCCTGCGCATCGACCGAATCGACGCTGACCGCGTGGCCGGCGGCCTTCAGCGCGCGCACGCTGTCCTCGAGATGCGGGTACGGCGTTTCGGGCAGGCAGCCGAGGTCGATGACGTCGGCGCCGTCGCGCTTGAGCGTCGCGGCGCGAGCGACGATGGCGTCCACCGTCAGCCGCGGCGCGTCGACGATCTCGGCGAAGATCGCCGGCCCGCGCTCGCTGAGGTCGACCGGATGCGCGGCGCGGTCGAAATGGCGCGGCAGGTCCTTCAGCTCGTCGGGCCCGCGCTCGACCGGGATGCCGTAATGCGCGGCCAACGGCGCGAGGTCGCCGCGGCAGCGGCCGGGAACGATGATGCGGTCGGCGGCCACCGGCGGCGCGACGCGGCGGCGGATCATCTCGGCCGTCATCAGCGCCGCCACCTGCAGGCCGATCTCGCGCACCTCCCAGCTGAAGGCCGGCGGCTCGATGGCAGCGAGCACGCGGCGCAGCGGCGCCTCGGCCAGGCGCCCGGTCAGGAAGACGAGGTGTTCCATGCCAGCGCCAGATCGTGCAGCCGGCGCGTGAGCGCGGCCTCGAGTTCGTCGGGCGAGGCGACGACGGCGCAGTTCTCGTACGCGCGCAAGCGCTCGACGTTGTCGAGCTCGATGCGGCGCGGCCGCAGCGTCACCCAGTCGTGCGGCGCGCGCGTCACGACCACCGGCTCGGTGTCGCAGGCGAAGACGATCTCGGGGATGCCGAGCTTGCCGGCCTGGGCGAACATGTTCGTCGGCAGCGTGTCGCTGATGCCGGCGACGCACTTGGCGACCGTGTTGCTCGTCGCCGGCGCGACGACGACGGTGTGGTAGATGTCGTCGTAGAGCATGCCCACCGGCACGCCGCTGGCCGTCTTGTCGCGCACGAGGCGGAAACCCGGGCCGAAGCGCGAACGCAGCTCGTCGATGCGGATGCCGTACATCGGCAGCACCTCCTCGGCGGCGTCGGACAGGAACAGGTCCAGCCGCGGCAGCCGGCGGGCGAGCGCGATCGACTCCTGCAGGTAATGGCCGGAGCCGGTGACGCACCACGCGAAGCGCGAGCGCGCCGGCTGCACGGCCGCGAAATCGTCGGCCTCCACCACACTCTCATTCGGGGTGCGAGACCTCGATGTGGAACTTGTGGAGCTTGCGGTAGAGGGTGTTGCGGCTGACATCGAGCGCTTTCGCGACGTGGCTGACGTTCCAGCGGTGCTGCTCGAGCAATTGGAGCAGGGCCTGCCGCTCCACGGCCTGGATCTGGTTGAGCTTGAACGGCGGCGGCTCGCTCTCCGCCGCCGCGGGTGCGGCCGCCGCTGCGCGCGGGGGCGTCGCCGGCGCGGCCGCGTTCATCAGCGTCGGCAGGTGTTCGGGCCGGATCGCTTCGCCGTCGGCCAGCGCCGCCGCCGTGCGCAGCACATGGCGCAGCTGGCGGATATTGCCGGGCCAGGGATGCTCGAGCAGGATGCGTTCGGCCTCGGGCGCCAGCATCGTGCCTGCGCCGCCCTCGGTGGCGAGCACGGCGCGGATGACGGCGCGGCGGTCGCTGCGCTCGCGCAGCGGCGGCAGCGCGAGTTCGATGCCGGCGAGGCGGTAGTACAGGTCCTCGCGGAAGCGGCCTTCGCGCACGCGCTGCGGCAGCGACTGGTGGCTGGCGCTGATGAGCTGGAAATCGACCGCATGGGTCTCCTCGGTGCCCAGCGGCGTGACCTGGCGCTCGTCGAGCACGCGCAGCAGCCGCGCCTGCAGCTCCAGCGGCATGTCGGCGATCTCGTCGAGGAACAGCGTGCCGCCGTCGGCCTGCAGGATCTTGCCGCGCCGGCCGGTGCGCTGGGCGCCGGTGAAGGCGCCGGCGCGGTAGCCGAAGAGCTCGGATTCGATCAGCGTCTCGGGCAGGCTGGCGCAGTTGACGGCGACGAAGGCGCCGCCGGCGTGCGGGCTCGCCTCGTGCACCGAGCGCGCGAACACCTCCTTGCCCGAGCCGGTCTCGCCGCACAGCAGGATCGGCGTCTGGCGCGCGATGACGCGGCGCGCCGTCTCGAGGTGGGCGACGAGGCGCGGGTCCTCGAAGGTCGAGGTCGAACGCGTCGATCGGCCGGCGAGCCCCGGCAGCCCCTTGGGCGCGCTGCGCGCCGGCAGGCTGCCCGGTGCCGGCAGCGTCGTGACCTGGGCGATGTTCGCCGCCGACGCCGGCCGCCGCGCGACGGCGAAGAAGCGCAGCGTGGCGTTCGCGCGGTACGTCACCACGGGGTGGAACGACGACGAGCTGCTGCGCTGGATCATGTCCTCGAGCGAGGTCTCGAACAGGTCCTCGATGCGCCGCGAGCGGATCTCGTCGACCGAGGCCAGCCCGAGCTGGAACAGCGCGCTGCGGTTGGCGGCGAGGATGCGGCCGTCCTCGCCCACCGCGAGCTTGCCCTCGTGCAGCGTGTAGACGAGCTCGGGCCGACTGTGGAAATGCAGCGGGTGCGCGTTGCCGTAGCGGGCGTCGATGAGCCGGTTCTCGATCATGCGCGCCGTCATGCCCAGCAGCACGAGCAGATGCTGCTGCATCAGGCTCGAGCGGCTGCTGACGTCGAGCACCGCGGCGATCTCGCCCGAGGGGTCGTAGACCGGCACCGCCGAGCAGGTCAGCTGGGTGTAGCGGGTGAAGAAATGGTCGTCGCGCCGCACCGAGACCGGCCCCGCCGCCGCCAGGCAGGTGCCCATGCCGTTGGTGCCGGCCTCGGCCTCGCTCCATTTGCCGCCGACGCGCAGCCCGTCCGGACCGACCTCGGCCGCGAACTCGGGCGACGAGACCATGTGCACGATGACGCCGTCGGTGTCGGTCAGCACGACCGCCGATTCGCTGTCGGCGAGCTGCTGGTACAGCGTCGTCATCTCGTAGCGGGCGCAGGCGATGACGTCGGCGCGGCGCGCGCGGCGCTCCTCGAGCTCGACGCGGGTGGCGAAGTTGGGCTCGCGCAGCTTGGCCGGATGCAGCCGGTACTGGTTGAGGCAGCGGCTCCACGATTGCGTCACCAGTTCGGTCGCCGGGTCCCGGAATCCGCTCTGGACGAGCGCGAGGATGCGATCGGCGTGGCCATCGGCCTTCCCCGTTTCCAGGTTCATGTGGGTCTCCAATCTAGGCACGGCGTCACCTTGGCACCACGGCGGGTGATCATCCGCCATTGTCACCGGCAGGGTCGTACCCGCCATGGGCGAATCTACCAATGGGCGGGACGGCCCGCAAATTGCTGTGGGGGTCACCGGCACCGGTCGCGGTGCGGCCCGTCAACGCCAGCCTCCAAAATATCCCCCATGATGATTCCACAGCCCCACGACCTGGAGACCGCCGACGCGGCATCCGCGCTCGACCTGATCTTCGTCGAAGGCTTCCGCGGCGAGACGGTGATCGGCATCGACAGCAGCGAGCTGCACCTGCCGCAGCCGCTGGTCATCGACGTCCACGCCGGCGTGCCGCGCGCGCGGGCCTGCGACACCGACCGCATCGTCGACACGATTCATTACGGTGTCGTGCGCGAGCGCCTGCAGCGCCTGCTGCGCGAGCACCGGGTGCAGCTGCTCGAGGCCTTTGCCGAGGCCATCGCCAACATCCTGATCGACGAGTTCGGCGCCGCCTGGGTGCGCGTGAAGGTCGTCAAGCCGAACAAGTTCGACGACGTGCAGGCCGTGGGCGTGCAGATCGAACGCCAGGCGAGCCCGGCGCGCCAGGCGCCGCACCGCGGGGCCGCGATGCTGCGGCTGATCGGCAGCGGGCTGATCCCGGGCGGGCGCTGAAGGGGAAACGACACGGGCCGACCCGCAGGTCGGCCCGGCAAGGATCCCGCCTTGGCGGGTTGCGGCTTACTGGTGCGCGGCGAACGGATGCGCAGCCGAGCCCTTCTTGGCCACCACTTCGGCAGCGGTCGGCGAGCCGGCGACGGCGCGCTTGATCGACTCGCGCACGGCCTGGTAGTTGTAGTCCTGGATCTTCTTGTCGTCCTCGGCCAGCCAGTGGATGAAGACGCCGACGCAGATGAACAGGTTGTCGGCCTCGGCGGCCGGGATCGTGCCGTCCTCGACGCTGTCGGCGACCGCCATCGCGACCGCGCGCTGCGCCGGGCCGAACATCTGCACGGCCTGCTTGGCGCCCTTGATCGTCACCTTGTTGAACATCACCGTGGCCGGCTTGGTCAGCAGGTTCGGCGCGACGACGGCGAGCAGCGAGGTGAAGCCGTCCTTGTTGTTGGTCAGCGCGTTGGCGAACGCGGATTCGGCGGGCGAGCCGCGCGGCCCGATGATGAGGTCGATATGGGCGACTTCATTGCCGTCGCCGACGAGCGACTCACCAACCATCATGCGATCGATCTTTGCCATGGCCTTGGTATCTCCTTGATGTGTACTTTTGTCGATGCGACAAACGCCGGCTGGCGGGTCCAGCCCAGGGCAAGCGCTATCACGATCCATGCCATGGTCCGGCCAGCGCGTCGATGAACAGCGCCGCGACGGTCAGATCGGCGCTCGTACCGGGGTTGATGCCGGCGGCCTTGAGTTCCTCGTCCCAGGCGGCGTAGCGCGGGTCGAGCGCCGGCCGTTCGACCCCAGACCAACCCTGTGCCGCCGCCATGACACTGTGTGCCACGGCCGCGCCGTGTTTTCGAACAATGTGTGCATCGGGCAGCCGCGCCAGGAAACCGAGGAAGACGCGCTGCACGGCCGCCTCGGCCGAAACGTCGATCGCAGCGTCGGGCCGGCCGCCGCCGGCCGCCGGATGGCCGGGTATCGGCAGCACGGCGTCGAACAGGTCGGCGTAGCCGCTCGCGTACTGGCCGGCGATGCTGTCGCGATCGGCGGCCAGCACCATCGCGCGGCGCAGGTCGACGCTCGGTACCTCGTGAACGTCCTGTTCCGAAGTCGTGCCGAGACCGCCGGGATGGGCCTGGGCGATCGCGGCGTAGGCGCCGCGGGCGTCGTCGAGGTCGAGCGCGGCGAGCACGGCCTCGATGGCGCCGCGCAGCGCCGCCGCGCCGGCCAGCGCGCCCGGCCGTTCGATAGCCGCGGCGACCGGCGCGCACAGCAGCACGATGCCGAGATTCGTGTTGCAGCCGGCGGCAGCGAGACTGGCCGCCGTCGCGCCCTCGATGCGACGGCCGACGCCGGCGCCGCGCTCGAACAGCGGCCCGGCGGCGGCGCGCGCGCTGGCGCTGAACAGGTCGGCCGTCATGCGATGGCCGGGCGAAACGCGGCTGACGTTGCCGGGCTTGCGCACCGCAACATCGAGGTCGCAGGCGCGCACGAAGGCGGCGCGGGCCCGCGCCACGGTCGCATCCAGCGCGGCGTCGACGCTCAGGCCCGGCACGCGGTCTCCGCCAACGGCCGCTCGCGCGCCAGCCTGCGATCGAGCAGGTCGTGGACGAGGGCGCGCGCGATGTTGAAAGGCGTCACTTTCTGCAGTCCATGCCAGGCGGCGACGCCATTGACCTCGATGACGAGCAGGGGCGTCGGCGCGGCGGCGGGCAGGATGTCGACGCCGGCGTAGTCCATGCCGAGCGCGCGCGCCGCATCCTCGGCCAGCGCGGCGAGCGCGGGACAGAGCGGCGCCGGCTCACCCCTTGCGCCCTGTGCGACGTTGTGCACCCAGTGGCGGCTGACGCGGCGCATCGCCGCGATGGCGCGGCCGCCGACGACGAGCACGCGCCAGTCGAATCCGGGGTCGGCGAGCGGCGGGATGAAGCGCTGCAGGTAGGCGAGACAGCCGTAGCCGGCGTCGAGCGCGGGCAGCGCCTGCGGCTCGCCGTCGACGCTGCCGACGAGTCGCAGCCCCTTGCCCTGCGAGCCGAACAGCGGCTTGAGCACGAGGGCGCGGCCGGCGGCGCCCTCGGCCATCACGAGCCGGCGCGCCTGCGCCGCCGATTCGCAGCACCAGGTCGGCGGCGTCGGCACGCCGGCGGCGTGCAGCAGCTGGCTCGTCATCGCCTTGTCGACGCTGCGCTCGATGGCGCGGGCGTCGTTGTAGACCGGCACACCGAGCTCGCGCAGCGCGTGCAGCAACCCCAGGCGCCGCGTCACCTGCTCGAAGCTGCCACCGGCGATGCCGCGCACGATCGCGGCGTCCGGCAGCTCGCGGCCGAAGCCCGGGATCACCAGGCCATGCCAGGACACGCCGGTGTCGATGCGGCACTCGGCAAGGTCGACGCAGCGCCCCTGGGCGCCGCGCGCGCGCAGCGCCGCCTGCAGCTGGCGCGTGTGCCAGCCGGTCTCGTCGGCGAAGATCGCGACGCGCAACGCCACTCAGGCCTCCTCGAGCCAGAGCTGGCGCAGCAGCGCCATGTCGATCGCCCCGCCATGCCAGCTGCGGCCCGTGGCGACGTTGCTGACCCAGACCTCGGCCGGCGCGAACAGCGCCGGGTCGATCTTGTAGAAATCGAAGCCGGCCTCGCGAAAGATGGACGCGAACGAGCGCCCGTAGTCGGGTGAATTGCGCGACGGCAGCCGGCGCGCGAGGTCGCGCGCCGCCTCGTCGCTGCCGCGCACCGAGAGATGGACGCGGCCGCCGTAGAGGATGGCGTCGTTGGTGCGGCCCATCGCCTCGACGCCGTCGGGCGTGGGCACCGGCAGCGGCGCGCAGGCGCTGCCGTCGACGATGTCGGAGAGCGCGAAACCGAGCTCGTGCGCCTTGTGCAGCGCGACCTCGAGCACACGCGCGACGACCTGCGTCGTGCCGGCGGCGCTGCTCGTCGGCGTCAGCACCAGCGTGAGGTGCTCGGCCTGCAGCGCGCAGTCGCGCAGGATCTTGTCGACGACCACCGGCGGCGGCGCGCGGTCGACCTCGAGCACGAGCACGCCGAGATCGGCGCGGTCGCGCCAGCCGAGTTCGGCGTACAGCGCCTCCTTCGCGGCGAGCGCGCGCGCCGGCCCCGAGCCGAGCGAGAAGAACTTCTTGCCGCCCGTCTCCTCCTTGCTCGCGGCCAGGCTCCAGCCGGCGTACTGGCTCGCCAGGCAGGCGAGCACCGGCGCCGAGCTCGCGACCTCGATCCAGGTCGGCCAGCCATCGGTGGCGCCGCCGCGCAGCGTCACGCGGCCCCAGCCGCCCATGCAGATCTCGGCCACGAGCAGGCCGGCGGCGATGCTGCCGGGTACGGCAATGCCGCAGTCGACGACGCGCGCGCCGCGCTCGTCGCGCGCCACGGCGACGCGCAGCGCCTCGGCATCGGCGCACAGGCGCTCGACCCAGGGCGCGACATGAACGTTCAG
The DNA here is from genome assembly GCA_028868825.1 of Burkholderiales bacterium. Taxonomy (GTDB): domain Bacteria; phylum Pseudomonadota; class Gammaproteobacteria; order Burkholderiales; family Burkholderiaceae_C; genus Rubrivivax. The sequence goes on from JAGWTU010000049.1 coordinate 20,675, forward strand.
GCCGAGCCGGCAATCGGCGAGCGCGGGGGGATGGTCACTCATGCAGAAGTCTCCAGGGTGTTCAGCCAGTCTTCGCGCCGGCGCGCGAGTTCGGCGGTGATGGACGCCGCGTCGTCGCCCTGCGCAGACAGCGTGCACAGCGGTGCGCCGGCTTCGATGCGGCTGCCTGCGCGCGGCACATCATGCAGTTGCGGCGCCGCGGCGAGCCGCGCGGCGGCGGCCGCGTCGATGCTCAGCACGCGGCGCGAATAGACGACCTCGATGCCGCGCAGGCCGTCGGCTTGCGGCGCCGCCGGCAGTTCGCCATCGCGGCAGGCGCGCAGATGGGCGCGCAGCGGCCCGCCCGCGCCCGGCGGCCCGAGCCGCGGGTAGAGCGCGGCACTGGCGGGGACGCGGGCGTTGACCTCGATGATCTCGGCACGGGACGCTTCAGCGCCGCCGTCGAGCAGGAAGTCGATGCTGCCGAGGCCGCGCAGGCGGAATTCGCGCACGAGGCGCTCGAGCGCGAATTCGAGCGCGCGCCGCACCGGCTCGGCCACCGCCACCGGACCGATGACGCCGCCGAAGACATGCGGCCAAGCGCCGATCGATTGCGTGCGCTGGCGGTTGCAGCCGAGCAGCGTCGCCGCGCTGCCGTTGGCGATGTAGGTGGCCGACATCGGCGTGGCGCCGCGGCGCTCGCGCTGCCAGTAGCCCGACGCGGCATCCGCGGGCTCGTCGCCGGCGCGCCAGACCTGCATGCCGCCGCAGCCGCGCGCGCCCTTGAAGAGCCAGCCCGCCGCGTCGATGGGCGCGTCGTAGCGCACCGGCGGATGGGCGATCCCCGCTTCGTCGAGAAAGCCGAAGAAGGTCCGCGGATCGCGCAGCCGGCGCCCATTGGCCGGCGCGGTGCCGAGCAACGGCAGGCGCCGCGCGGCTTCTTCTAGCAGGTCAATGTCGTCCTCGAAACCGCTGCCGGCGATCCAGCCGGACGCGCCCGCGCTGGCGAGTTCATCGAGCGCCGCGAGCAGCCGCGCGCCATCGATGCGCATCGCCTCGCCGATCGGCACCCAGCGCCGCGCGATGCGGCAGGTGTCGACGTCGCCATAGAGATCGAGCGCGACCATCGCCAGGCCGTCCTGCGCGCCGAGTTCGACGAGCGACCGGGCCGACAGCGCAGCCGCCGCGAACATCGGTCAGCGGCCCTTGGCGGCCGCGGTCTCGGCGATGAAGGCGCGCGCCGTCGCGAAGGCCTCGGCGAAGCCGAGCGTGACGGCCTTCTCGGCCTCGCGCATCTGCACCAGCAGCCGATGCTGGGTCTGGTACTTGACGTTGCCGACGGCGAGCGCGCCGATGCCCAGCGCCTGCGTGCCGGCGATGGGCTTGCCGTCGTCCATCACGCCGACACCGGCCACGCCCTCGGGCGGCACGGCGTTGACATCGGCGGCGACCTTCAGCCGCTGCGCATGGCCCAGATCCTCGGCCGAGACGACCTGCACGCCGGCGGCGGCGCAGGCCAGCACGACATCGGCGCCGGCGATCGAGGTGCGCACGGCGGCGCGGTCGCCGCCCGAGACACCGTGCAGCTGGACGCCGAAGCGCCTGGCCGTCTGCTGCGCCGCCTCCTCGGCGACGTCGATGCCGTTGCGGCTCGAGATCTGCACCTCGGCGCCGGCCTGCGCCGCGATGACGCCGGCAATGCGCCCGACCGGTCCGGTGCCGCCGAGGATCACGACGCGCTGCCCGGCCAGCCCGGCGCCGGTGCTGCGCAACAGCGCCGCCTCGACGCAGGCGACCATCGCCGCCGCCGTCGTGTAGGCGCCGCTGGGGTCGGCCATCACCGAGACGACGAAGGGCTTGACCATCGCCGCGCGGGCGCGCTCGAGCATGTCGGCGGCGAGCAGCGCGTCGCGCCCGCCGATGAAGATGCCGGTGCGCGAGACGCCCTTGGGGCCGCGCGAGAAGATCGTGTCCTGCGTCAGCGCGGTCACCGCGTCGAGGCCGGCCTCGCAGTACGGCACGATGATCTGGTAGCCGGCGTCGGCCGCCATGTTGATGTCGAACGGGCTCATCTGGCGGCCCGGCGTGAACATGTGGAGGATGTAGGGACGTTCCATGGTCGGTCTCTGAGAGTGGGTGTGGCGGTTCGCGCTCAGGCGGCGGCGCCGATCGTCGCGCCGCGGTTGCGCAGCGTGACGATGCGCACCTCCAGCGCCGGGTCGACGGCGCCGGCATGCGCCGCGGCGTCGAGCAGATGACGCCCGACGGCGGCGCTCGGGACGAAGGCGAATCCGGTCGGCCCCCAGGAGCTCTGGCCGACGCCGACGCCGTCGCCGGCGGCGTCGCGCAGCCAGCGCATCAGGCGGCCGACGGCCGGGCTGGTCCAGGGGCTGCCGCCCTGGGCGGGCGCGAAATGCTCGCCGAGCAGCGACTGGATGGCGTTCACGCCGGCGGCGAAATCGGTGAAATCGCCGCCCGCGACGCCCGGCAGCACGCGCATCAACACCTGGTGGCAGAGATCGGCGGCGGCAGTGCGCGGCAACGGCGGCAGCGTCGCGATCGCTGCGCGCTCCTCGGCACCCGAGAGGCCGCGGTGGCGCGCATCGAGTGCGACGACGACGCGCCAGGCGGCCGGCGGCTCGACGCGTGCCAGCACCGGCGCGCTCGCGCCCGTGCCGCCGGGGCCGCCGTCGACGAGCAGCCCGCCGGCGTCGAAGCCGGCGATGCCGATGCCCGAGCGCAGGCCGCGCCCGAGCCAGCCGGCCAGCGTCGGCGTGTCGGCCTCGATGCCATGCCAGCGCACGAAGGCGCTGGCGAGCGCGAGCGCGAGCTGCGTCCCCGAGCCCAGCCCCGCATGCGCCGGCAACGTGCGGCGCAGCCGCAGGGTCAGCGCCTGCGGCCGCCCGCTGCGCAGCCGCAGCTGCTGCAGCCAGCCGGCGAGGCGGTCGAACTCGGCCGCGCCGGCGGGCTCGTCGGATTCGTAGCGGTCCTCGGCCCCGGGCGCCGCGGCGATCTCGAGATCGGTCTCGAAACCGTCGATGACGACGCCCAGGCTGCCGAAGCGGCGACCCAGCGTCGCGGCGGGATCGAGAAAGCCCAGGTGCAGGCGGGCGGGCGCGCGCACCGCGACGCGCAGCCCGTTATCAGCGCGGGAACGCGGCGGCGACAAGGTGGTCATCGGTAGGGAATCGGCTGAGCATGGGGCTGCACAAGCAAGGCCCGTTCCGCCATCTTGCAGCCGCGGCAGGCGGTCCGGCTGTGCCGGAGCGGGGACAGTCTGTCAGCGCAGCGTGCCGGGTACCGTGCGCCGCGATCGCTCAGTCGTACTTCAGGTACTTGAAGCGCGGATCGTCGGGCGTGCCCTCCAGCGCCGAGCCTTCCTCGCGCCCCGGCTGCCACAGCACGACCTCCTCGATCTTGCGCGCGAGCTCGAAATCCTTGGCCGTCACGCCCTTGGCCGCGTGGTTCATCAGCTTGACGGTGACGAATGCGTACGAGACCGTCAGATCCGGATGGTGCCAGGCGGCCTCGGCGAGGTGGCCGACGGTGTTGACGACCATCAACGTCGCCTTCCAGCCGCTCGTCTTGTACTTGCGGCGGATCCAGCCGCCTTCGTAGGTCCAGGCCGGAAGTTCGGCGCGCAATCGCGCCTCGATCTCGGCTTCGGTGTAGACCTCGTCGGTGTTCTTGCCATGCCATTGCGTCATGCGATGCTCCCGGATCTTGCCCGACCACGGCGCGCATGCTCAGACCTCGGTTTCCAGGGTCGGATAGGCCACCTTCAACGGCACCGCGGCGCCGGTCGCCGCGGGGTCGTAGCCGGGCAGACTCGCCAGCGTAGCCCGGAATGCCGGATCGCGCAGCGCCGCGAGCACGGCCTGCACGGCCGGCGTGGCCATCACGTCGTCGCGACAGAGCAGGAAATAGCGCTCGGTGGCCACGGGAACGAAGTCGAGCTTGAAATGGCGCGCCGGCGGTTCGAGCCCGAAACCGACATCGGCCATGCCACTGGCGACATAGGCCGCCACCGCGGCATGCGTGTACTCGCCCTGCTCGAAACCGGCGATGGCCGTCGACGCAATGCCCTGCGCGCGCAACAGGCCTTCGAGCAACAGCCGCGTGCCGGAGCCGGGCTCGCGGTTGATGAAGCGCAGGTGCGGCCGCACGAGGTCGGCCAGCGCGTAGACCTCCTTCGGATTGCCGGGCCTGACCATCAGCCCCTGGCGCCGCGTCGCGATGTCGACCAGCGTCAATTCCATGCCTTGCAGCCAGCGCCGGTAATGGGCGAGCGCCACCGCTTCCATCGGCCCGATCGGGATGTGCAGCCCCGCGACATCGCAGGCGCCCTCGCGCAGCGCCGCCGCGGCGGCCGAACTGCTGGCGTAATTGAAGCCCAGCTTCAGGCCGTCCAGGGTCAGGCGTTCGATCAGCCTTTCGATCGCGAAACCATGGCTGGCGTGGATGCGCAGCGCATTCGGCGCTTCGCTGAGCGCCGCGCTCAATTCCTCGGCGAGTTCAGACGACAGGCTTTCGAGCGACGGTTTCAGCCGCGCGTTGATGCGCTTGTCGGCCCAGACGATGCGGGCGCCCAGCGGCGTCAGCGTCGATCCGCGACCGCGTTCCATCAGCAGCAATTGCGCCTGGAATTGCTGCTCGCCCAGACGCACGAGGTCCCAGGCGCGGCGGTACGACAGACCGAGGGCACGCGCCGCAAGCAGCAGGCTGCCGCGCTCGGAGACCTGCACCAGCAATTCGATGAGCCGCGCCGGCAGCGGCGGGCCTTCGGGGTCCTGGATCGTCCAGACCGGGCGGATCGAGACCTGTTTCATCGGGGTTCGCACTTAGGAAGCGAACTGCCATTGCACCGGCCCTTCGGCTTCATATTGCACGGCAGGCCATTCATCGCAAACATCGCCGGGTCGAAATTCATCGGCGCATTCTCCACCGCCCTGGTGCAGGCGCCCGCAGCAAGCATCATGTCGAACGTCCCAGGCTCCACGCACGAGGTCGCCGCCGGCGAACTGCTGCCGATGTTGCACGCGATCCAGGACGAACTCGGCTACGTGCCGCCGGATCGCGTGCCGGCAATCGCCGCGGCGCTGAATCTCTCGCGCGCCGAGGTTCACGGGGTGCTGAGCTACTACCATTTCTTCCGCGACCAGGCGCCCGGCCGCCATGTCGTCCAGGTCTGCCGTGCCGAGGCCTGCCAGGCCTGCGGCGGCGACGAACTGCTGGCGCATGTCGAGCGCCGGCTCGGCTGCAAAGCCGGCACCACGCGGAGCGACGGCGCCGTCACCGTCGAGGACGTCTACTGCCTTGGCCTGTGCGCCTCGGCGCCGGCGATCCAGGTCGGCGAGCGGCTGCACGCGCGCGTCAGCGCCGAACGCTTCGACCGCATCGCCCAGGCGTTGGAGTGGCTGGAGTTGCCGCGATGAGCGCCACCCGCATCTACGTGCCGCGCGATTCGGCCGCGCTGGCCGCCGGCGCCGACGAGACGGCCGCCGCGATCGCCGCCGAGTGCGCGCGCCGCGCGCTGGCGGTCGAGATCGTGCGCAACGGCTCGCGCGGGTTGTTCTGGCTCGAACCGCTGATCGAGGTCGAGACGACGCGCGGCCGCGTCGCCTACGGCCCGGTGCAGGCGGAAGACGTGCCCGGACTGCTCGCCGCCGGCTTGCTCGACGGCGCAACGCACGGACTCGGCCACGGGCCGATCGACGCCATCCCCTATCTCGCGCGCCAGGAGCGCCTGACCTTCGCCCGCATGGGCGTCACCGACCCGCTCTCGCTCGCCGACTACGCGGCGCACGAAGGCTGGGCCGGCCTGGCGCAGGCGCTGCGCATGGACGGGGCCGCCATCGTCCAGCGGGTGGTCGATGCCGGGCTGCGCGGTCGCGGCGGCGCCGCGTTTCCGGCCGGCATCAAATGGCGCACCGTGCAGCAGGCGCCCGCGGCGCAGAAATACATCGTCTGCAACGCCGACGAGGGCGATTCGGGCACCTATTCCGATCGCATGACGATGGAGGGCGATCCTTACATGCTGATCGAGGGCATGGCGATCGCCGGCCTCGCGGTCGGGGCGACGCGCGGCTATCTCTACATCCGCTCGGAATATCCGCACGCCGTCGCCGTGATGCGCGAGGCGATCGCCCGCGCCACCGCCGACGGCTACCTCGGACGCGATGTCTGCGGCAGCGGACGCGCCTTCGAGATCGAGGTCCGCAAGGCTGCCGGCGCCTATGTCTGCGGCGAGGAGACGGCGATGCTCGAAAGCATCGAGGGCCGGCGCGGCGTGGTGCGCGCGAAGCCGCCGTTGCCGGCCATCGAGGGGCTGTTCGGCCGCCCGACCGTCATCAACAACGTCATCAGCCTGGCCAGCGTGCCGCTGATCCTGGCGCGCGGCGCGGCTTTCTATCGCGATTACGGCATGGGCCGTTCACGCGGCACCCTGCCCTTCCAATTGGCCGGCAACGTGAAATACGCGGGGCTGATCGAAAAGGCCTTCGGCGTCACGCTGCGCGAACTGGTGTTCGATTTCGGCGGCGGCACGCGCAGCGGCCGGCCGGTGAAGGCGATCCAGGTCGGTGGCCCGCTCGGCGCCTACGTCCCCGAGTCGCAATGGGAGCTGCCGCTGGATTACGAGGCCTATGCGGCCATCGGCGCCGTCGTCGGCCATGGCGGCATCGTCGTCCACGACGACACGGCCGATATGTCCAAGCTCGCGCGCTATGCGATGGCGTTCTGCGCCCATGAGAGCTGCGGCAAATGCACGCCATGCCGCATCGGTTCGACGCGCGGCGTCGAGGTCATCGACCGCATGAGCGCGAACCACAACCGGCCGCAGCAGGTGCGGCTGCTGCGCGATCTCTGCGACACGATGCTCCACGGCAGCCTGTGCGCGATGGGCGGCATGACGCCTTATCCGGTGCTCTCGGCGCTGAACCATTACCCCGCCGACTTCGGCCTGGCGCCGCCCGATCAGCAGGCGGCCTGAGGAACATCACCATGGGCAAGGACATCCCGATCGAAATCGACCATGGCACGCCGGCGCGAACATCCGCGCAGACCGTCACGCTGACCATCGACGGCCAGCCAGTCGCCGTGCCCAAGGGCACCTCGCTGATGCGCGCCGCGGTCGACGCCGGCGTCCGGGTGCCCAAGCTCTGCGCGACCGACAGCCTCGAGCCCTTCGGGTCGTGCCGGCTGTGCCTGGTCGAGATCGAGGGTCGCAAGGGCTACCCGGCATCGTGCACGACGCCAGCCGAGAACGGCATGGTCGTGCGCACGCAGACGCCCAAGCTGCAGGAACTGCGCAAGGGCGTGATGGAGCTCTACATCAGCGACCACCCGCTGGACTGCCTGACCTGCAGTGCCAACGGCGCTTGCGAACTCCAGGACATGGCCGGCGTCACCGGACTGCGCGAGGTGCGCTACGGCGTCGGCGCGGCCGCCGGCGCGCACCATCTCGATTCGAAGAAAGACGAATCGAATCCGTATTTCACCTACGACCCGAGCAAGTGCATCGTCTGCAATCGCTGCGTGCGCGCCTGCGAGGAGACCCAGGGCACCTTCGCGCTGACGATCAGCGGCCGCGGCTTCGACAGCCGCGTCTCGGCGGGCCAGGACCAGCCTTTCATGGCGAGCGACTGCGTCAGCTGCGGCGCCTGCGTCCAGGCCTGCCCGACGGCGACGCTGCAGGAGAAATCGGTCATCGAGCTCGGCCAGGCCGAGCACAGCGCGATCACGACCTGCGCCTATTGCGGCGTCGGCTGCGGCTTCAAGGCCGAGATGAAGGGCAACACCGTCGTGCGCATGGTGCCGTGGAAGGACGGCAAGGCCAACGAGGGCCATTCCTGCGTCAAGGGGCGCTTCGCCTGGGGCTATGCGACACACAGGGACCGCATCACCAAGCCGATGATCCGCGCGCGCATCACCGATCCCTGGCGCGAGGTCGGCTGGGACGAGGCGATCGGCCATGCGGCGAGCGAGTTCAAGCGCATCCAGGCCGAACATGGCCGCGATGCCGTCGGCGGCATCACCTCGAGCCGCTGCACGAACGAGGAGGTCTACCTCGTCCAGAAGCTGATCCGCGCCGCCTTCGGCAACAACAACGTCGACACCTGCGCGCGCGTCTGCCATTCGCCGACCGGCTACGGCATGGGCCAGACCTTCGGCACCTCGGCCGGGACGCAGACATTCAAGTCGGTCGAGCAGGCCGACGTGATCCTGGTCATCGGCGCGAACCCGACCGATGCGCATCCGGTGTTCGCCTCGCGCATGAAGCGGCGGCTGCGCGAGGGCGCGCGACTCGTCGTCGTCGATCCGCGCAGGATCGAGCTCGTGCGGACGCCGCATGTGCGCGCCGAGCACCATCTGGCGCTGCGGCCGGGCACCAACGTCGCGATGATCACGGCGCTGGCCCATGTCGTCGTCACCGAGGGCCTCGTCGACGAGGCCTATGTCGCCGCGCGCTGCGACACCAGGAGCTTCAGCGAATGGCGCGAATTCGTCGCCCGGCCCGAGCACTCGCCCGAGGCCTTCGAAACGGTCACCGGCGTGCCCGCGGCCGAGGTGCGCGCCGCCGCGCGGCTGTACGCGGCGGGGCCGAATTCGGCGATCTATTACGGCCTCGGCGTGACCGAACATGCGCAGGGATCGACGATGGTCATCGGCATCGCCAACCTCGCGATGGCCTGCGGCATGGTCGGCCGCGAGGGCGTCGGCGTGAACCCGTTGCGCGGCCAGAACAATGTCCAGGGCAGTTGCGACATGGGCAGCTTCCCGCATGAACTGCCGGGTTACCGCCATGTCTCCGACACCACCGTGCGCAGCCAGTTCGAAGCGGCCTGGGGCGTGACGATCAGCCCCGAGCCGGGGCTGCGCATCCCGAACATGTTCGACGCCGCGATCGGCGGCAGCTTCAAGGGCCTGTATTGCCAGGGCGAGGACATCGTCCAGTCCGACCCCGACACCCAGCATGTGGCAGCGGCGCTGCAGGCGATGGAATGCATCGTCGTGCAGGACATCTTCCTCAACGAGACCGCCAAATACGCCCATGTGCTGCTGCCGGGCAGCAGCTTCCTCGAAAAGGACGGCACGTTCACGAATGCCGAGCGGCGCATCTCGCGCGTGACCCGTGTCATGCCGCCGCTGGCCGGACTCGGCGACTGGGAGGTGACGATGAAGCTCAGCAAGGCGCTGGGCTACCCGATGCATTACGACCACCCCGAGCAGATCATGCAGGAGATCGCCGCGCTGACGCCGACCTTTGCCGGCGTCAGCTACGCGAAGATCGAACGGCTGGGCAGCGTGCAATGGCCTTGCAACGACGACACCGAGGAGGCCGGCACCGCGACGATGCACAAGGACCACTTCGTGCGCGGCAAGGGCCGCTTCTTCATCACGCAATATGTCGCGAGCCTCGAGAAGGTGACGCGCAAATTCCCGTTGCTGCTGACGACCGGACGCATCCTCTCGCAATACAACGTCGGCGCACAGACGCGGCGCACGCCCAACAACCGGTGGCACGACGAGGACCGGCTCGAGATCCATGCCCACGATGCCGAGGAGCGCGGCATCGCCGACGGCGACTGGGTCGGCATCGCCAGCCGCGCCGGCCAGACGGTGCTGCGCGCGCGCATCAGCGACCGCATGCAGCCGGGCGTCGTCTACACGACCTTCCATTTCCCCGAGTCCGGCGCCAACGTCATCACCACCGACAGCTCCGACTGGGCCACCAACTGCCCGGAATACAAGGTCACCGCGGTGTCCGTGACGAAGGTGATGCAGCCCTCGCAATGGCAGCGCGAATTCGAGGCCTTCAACCGCAGCCAGCTCGACTTGCTGGCCCTTGCGCGCAGCGACGCCACGGCCACCGAGGCGGGCGGGACATGAGACCCGGCGACGCGGTCCTGCTGCCCGCCGGCGTCTGCGACGTGCGCGTCACCGCCTGGCGCGGCGCGCAGGCCCGCGAGCAGGCCGACTGGCTCGCCGACGAGGTGCCGGTGGCGTTGGTCTTCAACGGCATCTCGCATGCGGTGATGCTCGCGAGCCCGGCCGATCTCGACGATTTCGCGCTCGGCTTCGGCATCACCGAGGGATTGCTCGCCGATGCGGGCGAGCTCTACGGCGTCGAGACCTGCGAGACGCCGGCCGGCATCGAACTGCATCTGACGGTCGCCGCGGCCTGCGAGTGGCGCCTCAGGCAGCGCCGCCGCAACCTCGCCGGCCGCACCGGCTGCGGCCTGTGCGGCACCGACAGCCTGGGCCAGGTGCGGCGCGAACTGCCGCGCGCACCGGCGCGTCGGCTGGCGCCACAGGCGCTGGCGCGCGCGCAGCGCGAGCTGCGGTTGTCGCAGGGCGTGCAGCAGCTCACCGGCGCGACCCATGCGGCCGCCTGGTGCGCGCTCGACGGCGCCGTGGCGCTCGTGCGCGAGGACATCGGACGCCACAACGCGCTCGACAAGCTCGTCGGCGCGCTGATCCGCGCCGGCACCGCGGTCGCCGACGGCTTCATCTGCATCACCAGCCGGGCCAGCTTCGAGATGGTCCAGAAGACGGCGCTGGCCGGGGTCGGCGCGCTCGCCGCCGTCTCGGCGCCGACGGCGCTGGCCGTGGAGACGGCGCGGCAATGCGGTGTCGCGCTGGCCGGCTTCGTGCGCGGCGACGACCTGGTCGTCTACACCTACCCCGAACGATTCGGTTTCCAGGGCGACGCGACCGGCGCCTTCGGCACGAGGCCCGACGATGGACATTGAGAACCTGGTGCTGATGGCCAACCGCATCGGCGAGTTCTTCGAGGCCATGCCCGACCGCGAAGAAGCCCGGCGGGAGATCGCCGCCCACCTGCGCAAGTTCTGGGAGCCGCGCATGCGACGCGAACTGCTGGCGCACCTCGACGCCGGCGGCGCCGGGCTGCTGCCCATCGTCGGCGCGGCGCTGGTCGAGCATCGCGCGGCGCTGGCCCCGCTGACCACCGCCTGAGTTCAGCCTCGGGCCTCGGGGCCGCCGATTCGGCGTCCTGAAGTCATCGGGCGGGCAACGCCGGCGGCGCTCCGGGATAATCGCCCATCCGCCGCCCGTGCGCGGCCGCGTCGCCGTCCGGCGCCGCCACTCCACCTGGACCCACCTCAGAAGCTCCCATGGCGCAATACGTCTTCACCATGAACCGCGTCGGCAAGATCGTGCCGCCGAAGCGGCAGATCCTCAAGAACATCTCGCTGTCCTTCTTCCCCGGCGCCAAGATCGGCGTCCTCGGCGTCAACGGCTCGGGCAAGAGCACGCTGCTGAAGATCATGGCCGGCATCGACAAGGAGATCGAGGGCGAAGCGGTGCCGATGCCCGACCTGAAGATTGGTTATCTGCCGCAGGAACCCCAGCTCGACGCCGAGCAGACGGTGCGCGAGGCGGTCGAGCAGGGCATCGGCGGCGTGCTCGCGGCGAAGAAGCGCCTCGACGAGGTCTACGCCGAATACGGCCACGAGGATGCCGACTTCGACAAGCTCGCCGCCGAGCAGGCCGAGCTCGAGGCCATCATCGCCGCCGCCGGCAGCGAGAACACCGACCTGCAGCTCGAACTCGCCGCCGACGCGCTGCGCCTGCCGCCCTGGGACGCGAAGATCGGCCTGCTCTCGGGCGGCGAGAAGCGCCGCGTCGCGCTGTGCCGGCTGCTGCTGTCCAAGCCCGACATGCTGCTGCTCGACGAGCCGACCAACCACCTGGACGCCGAAAGCGTCGAATGGCTCGAGCATTTCCTGCAGCGCTTCCCCGGCACCGTCGTCGCCATCACCCACGACCGCTACTTCCTCGACAACGCCGCCGAGTGGATCCTCGAACTCGACCGCGGCCAGGGCATCCCCTGGAAGGGCAACTATTCCGACTGGCTCGACCAGAAGGAGAAGCGCCTCGAGCTCGAGCAGAAGACCGAGGACGCGCGCATGAAGGCGATGAAGGAGGAGCTCAAGTGGGTGCGCTCCAACGCCAAGGCGCGCCAGACCAAGAGCAAGGCGCGGCTGGCGCGCTTCGAGGAGCTGAGTGACGTCGAATACCAGAAGCGCAACGAGACCAACGAGATCTTCATCCCGGTGGCCGAGCGGCTGGGCAACGAGGTCATCGAGTTCGAGGGCGTGAGCAAGAGCTACGGCGAGCGCATGCTCATCGACAACCTCAGCTTCAAGGTGCCGCCGGGTGCGATCGTCGGCATCATCGGCCCCAACGGCGCCGGCAAGTCGACGCTGTTCCGCATGATCCAGGGCAAGGAGCAGCCCGACAGCGGCCAGGTCAAGATCGGCAAGACGGCGCAGGTCGCCTTCGTCGACCAGAGCCGCGACAGCCTGGACGCGGCCAAGACGGTCTGGGAGGAGATCTCGGGCGGCCTCGACAACATCGTCGTCGGCAAGTTCGTGATGCCCAGCCGCGCCTATCTCGGCCGTTTCAACTTCAAGGGCAACGACCAGCAGAAGCTCGTCGGCAACCTCTCGGGCGGTGAGCGCGGCCGCCTGCATCTGGCCAAGACGCTGGCCCAGGGCGGCAACGTGCTGATGCTCGACGAGCCGAGCAACGACCTCGACGTCGAGACGCTGCGCGCGCTCGAGGAAGCGCTGCTCGAGTTCGCCGGCAGCGCGATGGTGATCAGCCACGATCGCTGGTTCCTCGACCGCATCTGCACCCACATCCTGGCCGCCGAGGGCGATTCGCAATGGGTCTTCTACAACGGCAACTACCAGGAATACGAGGCCGACAAGCGGCGCCGGCTGGGCGAGGAAGGCGCGCGTCCGAAGCGCATGCGCTTCAAGCCCATCCACTGATGCGCGGCGCGGCCCGTTGCGCGGCGGCGGCGCTGGCCGCCCTGCTCTGGCTCGCCGGCTGTGCGCAGGTGCCGACGGCGGTGGCGGCCAGACCGGCGGCGCCGGCGGCGGCGCTGGCCGCATCGGCGCCTCATGCGGCGGCGAGCGCGCCGCTGCCGGGATCGCCACCGCCGTTCGCCGACGTCGTCAAGGGCGCCAGCCGCATCGACGGCCCGCTGACGATGTGGCGCAAGGACGACAAGGTCTGGATCGAGATCCAGCCCGCGCAGTTCGGCCAGCCGTTCATGCTCTCGCCGAAGATCCGCAGCGGCATCAGCGAGTCCTGGCTGCTCGGCGGCCTGATGGCGCAGCCGATCAACGGCGCCGGCGGCATGCAGGTGGTCGAGTTCGTGCGCGTGCACAACCAGGTGCGGCTGCAGGCGCGCAACACCGAGGTCGTCGCCAAGGAAGGCACGCCCGAGGCGCGCGCCGTCGCCGACGCCTACTCGAACAGCCTGCTCGCCTCGGTCCCCGTGGCCAGCGCCGAGCATCCCGTGCGCAAGAGCGTGCTCGTCGATGCCGGCGGCATCTTCCTCAACGACCTGCTGGGCGTGGGCATGACGTTGCAGAAGTCGCTGCACCAGGGCTACGGCATGGACCGCGCGAATTCGCTCATCACCGCCGTGCGCGGCAGCGACGCCGCGGTCGAGATCGAGACCCAGGTGCACTTCTACTCGGCGGGGCTGGCGACGCCGCAGTTCCAGTTCCCGCCCGGCTTCCCGATCTCGCTGCCGACGCCGCAGCTGCCGCGCTTCGTGCCCGACACGCGCAGCCTGCTCGTCTCGCTGCACTACTCGCTGGCGCCGCTGCCCGACAAGCCGATGGCGCCGCGCGCCGCCGATCCGCGCGTCGGCTTCTTCTCGGCCAGCGTGCTCGACTTCTCCGACGACCTCGCGCGCACGCCGCGCCAGCGCCATATCTACCGCTGGCGGCTCGAGAAGAAGGAGCCCGAGGCGGCCGTCTCCGAGCCGGTCAAGCCGATCCGCTTCCTCATCGACCGCAGCGTGCCCCCGGCCTACCGCGAGACGGTGCGCGCGGCGATCCTCGAATGGAACAAGGCCTTCGCGAAGATCGGTTTCCGCGACGCCATCCAGGTCGAGCAGCAGGCCGACGACGCGAGCACCGACACGCTCGATTACGGCACCGCGTCCGTGCGCTGGATGATGGACGCCGACGCGCCTTTCTCGGCCATCGGCCCCAGCCATGTCGACCCGCGCACGGGCGAGATCCTCGACGCCGACATCGCCTTCCAGGGCATGGCCGTGCGCGACCTGCGCACGCTGCGCGCCCAGGTGCTGCGCTCGGCCCTGGCGCCGGCGGCGCTCGACCTCGCGCCGCCGGCCGAGCGCCGCGGCGCCCAGGGTCCCGAGGCGAGCTGCCGCGTCGGCGGCGCCGAGGCCGCGCAGGCGGCCTACGCGCTCGACGTGCTCGACGCCGCGGGCGACGTCGACCCCGAGGGCCCGCTGGCGCAGCAGTTCGTGCTCGATTTCGTGAAGGCCTCGATCCTGCACGAGGTCGGCCATGCGCTGGGGCTGCGCCACAACTTCCGCGCCTCGCGCGCCTACACCGAGGCCGAGCTCGCCGACCCCGAATTCACGCGCGCCTACGGCATCAGCGGCTCGGTGATGGACTACAACGCGATCAACCTGCCACGCCCCGGTCAGCCGGGCGGCATGCGCTTCCAGACGACGCTCGGTCCCTACGACTACTGGGCCATCGAATACGCCTACAAGCCGCTGCCCGCCGACATCACGCCGGCGGCCGAGCGCGCGGCGCTGGGCAGGATCGCCGAGCGCGGCAAGGAGCCCTGGCTCGCCTACGGCAGCGACGAGGATGTCTACGCCGGGCTCGACCCCGAGACGCTGCCGCTGGACCTCGGTGCCGACCCGATCGCCTTCGCGTCCAAGCGCATCGCCATCGCGCGCGACCTCTTCAAGCGCCAGGAAACGCGCCAGCTGCCGCCCGATCGCGACTACGCGGTGCTGCGGCGTTCGCTGGGCTACGCGCTGGCCGACACGTTCCGCGCGCTGGGCGTGCTGGCGCGCCAGATCGGCGGCGTGCGCGCGCTGCGCGACTATCCGGGCAGCGGCCGCGAGCCGCTGTTGCCGGTGTCCGCTGCGGTGCAGCGCGCGGCGCTCGACCTGATGGCGGGAACGACGCTGGGCAGCGGCGCGCTGCAGATCACGCCGGCACTGCAGCGCCGGCTCGCGCCCGACTACCTCGACCGCGAGGACGGCGAGGGCGGCGCGGTGGACTACGCGCTGCCGCGCCGACTCTTCCTCGTGCAGCAGGCCGTGCTGGCCTACCTGTTGAGCGATGGCCTGGCGGCGCGCGTGCTCGACGCCGCGGCGAAGGTCGATCAGGGCGCCGACAAGCCCGCCACTATCTTCCAGCTCGGCGAGGTCTACGACCGCATCCTGGCCGATGTCTGGGGCGACCTCGGCCGCGGCAGCGCGATCGCCGCGCCGCGGCGCGAACTGCAGCGCGACTACGTCAACCGCCTGGCCGCGACGCTGCTCGCGCCCTCGGACTTCGCGCGCTCCGAGGCGCGCGCGCTGCTGCGCCGCCAGGCGCGCACGCTGCTGGCGCGGCTGCAGGCGGGCGAGCGCTCGGCGCGCGACGCCGCCACCCGAGCCCATCTGGCCGACGCCGCCGAGACGCTGCACCAGGCGTTGGCCGCACCGCTGCAGAGGACCGCACTGTGAGCACCACGACGACGAAGGCGCCGACGATGCACGGCTGGGTCTGCAGCGAACTTGCCGGCGCCGACGCGCTGCGCTGGCAGGCGCTGCCGCTGCCCGAACCCGGCGCCGGCGAGCTGCGCGTGGCGATCCACGCCGCGAGCGTGAACTTCCCCGATCTGCTCGTCGTCGAGGGCAAGTACCAGGTCAAGCCCGCCCTGCCCTTCGTCCCCGGCGCCGAATTCGCGGGCCGCGTCGACGCCGTCGGCCCCGGCGTCGCGGGCTGGGCCGTCGGCGACGCCATCGCCGTCATCGGCAGCCACGGCGGCTTCGCCACGCATGCCGTCGTCAAGGCCGCCGGCGCACTGCGCCTGCCGGCCGGCTTCGACCTCGGCGACGGCGCGGCCTTCGCCTTCACCTACGGCACGTCGCACCATGCGCTGATCGACCGCGGCCGTCTGCGCGCCGGCGAGACCGTGCTCGTGCTCGGCGCCGCCGGCGGCGTCGGCAGCGCGGCGGTGCAGATCGCCAAGGCCGCGGGCGCGCGCGTCATCGCCGCCGCGTCGAGCGCCGAGAAATGCGCGTTCTGCGCCGCGCTGGGCGCCGACGCGACGATCGACTACGGGCGGGAGAACCTGCGCGAGGCGATCAAGCGACTCACCGACGGCCGCGGCCCCGACCTCGTCTACGACCCGGTGGGCGGCGAACTGGCCGAGCCGGCCTTCCGCTCGATCGCCTGGCGCGGGCGCTATCTCGTCGTCGGCTTCGCCGGCGGCGCTATTCCCGCCCTGCCGTGGAACCTGGCGCTGCTCAAGGGCGCCGAGATCGTCGGCGTGTTCTGGGGCGACTTCATCCGCCGCGAAGCGGCCGCATCGGCCGCGGCGATGGACGACTTGGCGCGCTGGTATGCGCGGGGCCTGATCAGGCCGGCGATCGGCCAGCGGCTGCCGATGTCCGAGCTGAAATCCGCCTACCGGACGATGGCCGAGCGCCGCGTCATGGGCAAATTGCTGCTCCTCAATACGTAACCGAACGCAACGGCAACGGCATCATTCAGAGGGATGGTCCCGTGCCGCTTTCGTCACGGTTTACGCGCTAGCATTCGGGCTGCCCAGGAGTGCCCTCCCCATGCCGGTCAAGGTGCTGATACTCGAAGACAACCCCGTCGCGCGCGGCTTTCTGGGCCGCGTCGTGCGCGAGAGCTTCAGCGATCCGATCAGCATCACCGAAGCCGGTGATCTCGAGACGGCGCGGCGCCACATCTCGCTGACCGGCGGCGCCCAGGGTCTGCACGGGGTCGACCCGTTCAAGCTCATCCTCGTCGACCTCGAACTGCCCGACGGCAACGGCATGGAACTGCTCAGCGAGCTCTCGGCGTACCCGGCGACGAAGATCGTCACGACGCTGTATTCGGACGACGAGCACCTGTTCCCCGCGCTGCAATGCGGCGCCGACGGCTACCTGCTCAAGGAGGACCGTTTCGAGGTCCTCGTCGAGGAACTGCAGAAGATCGTGCGCGGCCAGCCGCCGCTGTCGCCGGCGATCGCGCGCCGCCTGCTGACGCATTTCCGGCAGGGCACGCGCGGCGCCGGCCAGGCCCCCGATTCCGGCTTCATGCCGCCGCCGTTCACGACCAGCAAGCCGGTGCCGATCGCCAAGCCGATCGACCACGAGCGGCTGACGCCGCGCGAGAGCGAGGTGCTGACCTTCCTCAGCAAGGGCTTCACGATCCGCGAGATCGCGAGCCTGATGGGCATCAAGTGGTTCACCGTCAACGACCACATCAAGTCCATCTACAAGAAGCTCAACGTCTCCAGCCGCGCCGAGGCGGCGGTGCTCGCGAGCAAACAAGGCCTGGTGTGAGGCCGCGCACCGCGGCCGGCGCCTGAAGGTCGGCGCGATGGCCGCGGCGACGCTGCCCGAGGCTGCCACCGGCGCCGAGGCCGACGCGGCGCTCGACCCCGGCGCCCTCGAATCCGCCTTCGAATCGTCGCGCGAGCGCATCGGCTGGCGCCGGCGGCTGCTGATGGCGGCCACGCTCGTCGCCTGCGTCGGCATCTTCTTCCTCGCCCGCACGCTGGCCGACGCGCCGCTGATCGCCGCGACCTGGGAGGCCGGCCCCGACGAGGCGCTGCTGCTGCGCTCGAGCCCGCTGCCGTCGCTGGACGTGCAGCATGGCCACGCGCTCGCGGCCATCGCCGTCGACGGCGCGCCGCCGCTGGCCGTCGACGCGCGGCTGCTGCAGCATGCGCTGCGCTGGCAGGTCGATGCCGCCGCGCGCCGCGCCGAGGCGCAGCAGCGCCGCGGCCTCGCCGAGCGGCTGCAGGCGGCCAGCGCCGGATCGACGCTGTGGCTGAACTTCGCCGACGGCAGCCGCGTCGAGGCGCCGGTACAGCCGCGCGGCTACGCCGGCCTCGGCTGGATCTTCTGGCCGCTGTCGGGCACGGCGCTGCTGCTCTATCTGTTCGGCTGCGTGCTGCTGCTGTCGCGGCCGCACCGCCGCAACCTGCTGTTCGTGACGATGAGCCTGTGCCAGTCGACGAACCTGCTGCTGATCGCCATCGAGACGCTGCCCGGGCTGACGGCGTCGACGCAGCCGCTGCTCGACGAGCCGCTGCTGCGCGCGGCGCTCGACCTCGCGACGGTGGCGGCGATCGTCCAGGCCTGCGCGCTCTACCCGGTGCGCCTGGCGCAGGCGCGCGCGCTCGGCATCGCCGCCTGGAGCACGGTGGCGGTGGCGATCGGGCTCGTCGCCTGGCGGCCGGCGCTGGGCGGCTGGTGGCTGACGCAGGGCACGATGCTCGCGCTGTCGGCCACCGCGCTGGCCGTCGTGCAGCGCTCCTACCGCATCGAGGCCAATCCCTACACGCTGGTGCTGCGTCGCTTCGGCGCCGCGGCGCTGGCGACGCTGACGCTGGCCACGGCGGTCGTCGCGCTGGCCGCGCGCACGCCGCTGGCCGCCGAGGTCGCGGCCGGCGCGTCGACCGCCTGGTACCTGTTCTCGGCCTCGCTGCTGCTGCTGATCCCTTTGCTCACGCGCAGCCGGCGGCTGCTGCGCGAGTTCGCGCTGCTGGCGGGCATCAGCACCGTCGCGACCTCGCTCGACCTGCTCTTCGTCTCGGTGTTCTCGTTCAGTCCATCGGGCTCGCTCGCGTTCGCGATCTTCCTCGCGCTGGGCGTCTACGCGGCGGCGCGCCAATGGGCGCTCGACCACCTGCTGGGCTCGGGCATCGTCAGCACCGAGCGCATCTTCGATCAGCTCTACCGCGCCGCGCGCGAGGTGCAGGTGCGGCCGGCGCAATACGGCGTGCAGCTCGCGCAGCTGATGCGCGAGCTGTTCGATCCGATCGAGGTCCAGACGCTGGCCCGCGCCGCCCCGCGCAGCCATGTCGCCGGCAGCGGCGCGGCGCTGATCGTGCCGCTGCGCGACGCCGACGAGGGCGGCGCGCAGGCGCTGGCGCTGCGCCATGCGCGTCGTGGCCAGCGCCTGTTCAGCGAGGACGACGCGCGCCTGGCCGACCGCGTCGTCGAGCAGTTGCAGCGCGCCGTCGAGTACGACCGCGCCGTCGAGCGCGGCCGCAGCGAGGAGCGGCTGCGCATCGCCCAGGACCTGCACGACGACATCGGCGCGCGGCTGCTGACGCTGATGTACCAGGCGCCGACGCCGGAGATGGAGGACTACCTGCGCCACACGCTGCTGGACCTGAAGACGCTCACGCGCGGCCTCGCCGCGCCCGAGCAGCCGCTGTCGCACGCCGCGGCGGAGTGGAAGGCCGACCTGACGCAGCGCCTGTCGGCGGCCGACGCGCGGCTGGACTGGTCGTCCAGCCTCGAGCGGGATCCGCCGCTGACGGTCGTGCAGTGGTCGGCGCTGACGCGCGTGCTGCGCGAGCTCGTCAGCAATGCGCTCTACCACGGCCATGCGCAGCACGTCGGCGTCACGCTGCAGCTGCGGGACGGCGAGTTGCGGCTGCAGGTGGCCGACGACGGGGACGGCGCCGATCCCGGATCGTGGTCGCACGGCCTCGGGCTGGGCGGCGTGCGCAAGCGCGTGAAGCTGCTCGGCGGCGAGGTCGAGTGGCGCGACAACGACCCGCGCGGCATCGTCTGCACGATGCGGGTGAGCGCTTTCTGCGCCCCCGATTGAGCCTCAGCAATACCCCGATAGCTTTCCCAGGTGTCAGGGCTGCACATTTCGGGGACAATAGGCACTTCGCGACGATCGGGGTTGACCACCCCGGCCCCTACTTGCCATGACCACTCGCCGCACGCCAGCCACACCAGAAACCACCGGCGGACCCAAGCTCCGCCAAACCCAGGCCGAATACACGGCCGCCCGTCCCAACGCCGAACCGGGCGTGCGGCCGATGATGTCCAGCTCCAAGATGTACGTGTGCATCCGATGCCACGCCAACTTCAAGACCGGCGACGGCAAGCCCGACCCGCGTCTGCGCGGACTCGGCCGCTGCAACACCTGCCTCGGCGTCACCGTCAGCACGACTTGAAATCCCCTTCCACCCCAACCACGGAGT
>JAGWTU010000103.1 GCA_028868825.1 Burkholderiales bacterium
AGCGCCAAGGAGGCGCGCGAGATCTGCAAGATCGGCGTGTTCTACGACAGCGTCGAGGAGACGCTGGCCAGGAACGGCTATGCGCCGAACGCCCCGGGACGCCAGCAGGGACACCTGCGCAAGGCGGCCTGAAAGCACCGGCCGAAAACCGCCGTGAGCCGTCCAGCGACCGTCCTCATCGTGCCGGGCTTGCGCGACGCCGTCGCCGAGCATTGGCAGACCCTGCTCGCCGAGCAACTCGTCGCCGCCGGCAGGCCCGTGCACAGCGTTGCGCCGATGGGGCGGGAGGATCTGGACTGCGCCGGCCGCGTCGCCGCCATCGAGGCGGCGGCGCAGGCGGTCGACGGCCCGCTCATCATCGTCGCGCACAGCGCCGGCTGCCTCATGGTTGCGCATTGGGCGCTGGGGACGACGCGCCGCGTGCAGGGCGCGCTGCTGGCGGTGCCGCCGGATTTCGAGCGGCCGATGCCCGCGGGCTACCCGACGATGGAGGCGCTCGCCGCCGGCGGCTGGCTGCCGGTGCCGCGCCAGCGGCTGCCCCTGCGCAGCATCGTCGCGGCCAGCCGCAACGACCCGCTGGCGGCCCACGAGCGCGTCGTGGCACTCGCGCACGACTGGGGCGGCGAACTCGTCGAGCTGGGCGCCGTGGGCCATCTGAATCCGGCCTCGGGCTACGGGCCATGGCCCCGCGCCGAGGCGTTGATCGCCGAACTCGCCGTGCCGTGACTGCGGTCCGGCGGCGCCGGACGATCACGCGGACGAACGTCGCCCGGGCCGTACGCTGCGGCCCGGCTTGCACTCCCAACAAGGCTCGAGATGGACATCCCCACCCAGGCGCTGCGCGACGATGAAGGCTATCTGCTGGGCCCCGGCGCGGCCTGGTTCGCGTTCGCGATGACGATCGCGCTGATGGTGTTCGACTATGTCGACCGGCAGGTGATCGTCTCGCTGTTCCCGCATCTCAAGGCCGAATGGGGCCTGTCGGACAAGCAACTGGGCGCGCTCGTGTCGATCGTCTCGGTCACGGTGGCCGTCGGCGGCATTCCGGTCGCGCTGCTCGCCGATCGCACGCATCGCGTGCGCAGCATCGTCGTCATGGCCGGCGCCTGGAGCCTGGCCACGATCTCGTGCATGTTCGCGCGCAATTACGCCGCGCTGTTCGCCGCCCGCTCGGTCGTCGGCCTGGGCGAAGCGGGCTACGGCTCGGTGGGCGCCGGCCTGATCGCGAGCCATTTCCCGGCCCGCATGCGCGGCACGTTGATGGCAGGCCTGTTCTCGTCGGCGTCGGTCGGCTCGGTGCTGGGCGTCGTGCTCGGCGGCGTCATCGCCGACCGCTATGGCTGGAAGGCCGCGTTCGGCGTCGTCGGTTTTCCCGGACTGCTGCTGGCGCTGCTGTACCTGGCGGTGCGCGACTACAAGACCATCGAGCTGACGCCCAAGCTCGACGCCGCCAGTCGCGGCGCTGCACCGATGGCGCGCCACATCGTCGGCCTGCTGGCGCGGTCACCGACGATGCTGTGGGTCTGCATCGGCGCCGCGGCGCAGATGATCGTCGTCTCGGCCGTCTGGTCCTGGATGCCGAGCTTCCTCGTCCGCACGCAAGGCCTCGCGCCGCGGGCCGCGTCGCTGCAGGCGGCCCTCGTCGTGCTGGCCGGCGCGATCGGCAGCGTCGTCTGGGGCATCGTCGTCGATCGCGCCGGCAGCCGCGGCGCCGCCGCCAAGCTGCGCACGCTGGCGGGCCTGAGCGGGGCCACTGTGCTCATGCTCGGATTCGCATTCGGGGCGCCGCGCCTGGGCGTGCCGCTGACCGGCGCGACGCAATTCGCGCTGATCCTGCTCGGCGGCCTGCTGATGTCCTGCACCTCGGGCCCGGTGTCGGCTGCCGTCATCGACGTCACGCATCCGGGCGTCCGATCGACCGGCGCATCGGTGCTCTCGCTGTTCCAGAACCTGTTCGGGCTGGCGCTCGGGCCCTTCGTCGCTGGCGCGCTCTCGGATGCTTTCGGGCTGGAGACCGCGCTGACCATCACACCGCTGTTCGGCCTCGTGGCCGTGGCGGCCTTCCTGCGCGCAGCACGCACCTATGCGGACGACAAGAGCCGCGCCGCCGGCGCGCTCGCGTCCGAACGCCTGGCCTTGGCATGATCCGACGATGGAACTCACCCTCACCGACAGCTGGCCGGCGCGTGCGCGCGGCCACTTCCCCGGCGTCATCGCCTGCAGCGTCGTCGCCACGGCGGCCACCTTCCTGTCGCAGCATTACGGCGCGCCGGTCATGCTGTTCGCGCTGCTTCTGGGCATGGCGATGAATTGCCTGGCGCAGGGCGGAACCTGCACACCCGGCATCGAATTCAGCGCCCGCAGCGTGTTGCGCGTCGGCGTGGCGCTGGGGGGCCTGCGCATCACCTTCGCCCAGGCGGCCGCGCTGGCCCTGGCGTCGATGCACTGGCCGCTGTAGTCGGCCCGGATCGATTTTCTTGATTGCAATCAATTTCGCTCTCGCGTCCACTCATTTCGGTCTCTAGACTGGAATCAGATACCCGACCAACCCACCATCCCGCGCTCTGCCAGGGTATCGAAGTCCATCAGCGAAGGTCGGGCGCGATACCAGGAGATCGAAATGAGCGTTGTTTTCATGCGTGCGGGCAATCCGGCTCCGGGCAAGCAGATCGATGCGCTGCAATTCACCAAGGCGCGTGCCGCCGCCGCCGATGCCGCCTACGGCACCAAGACCACGGTCTATACGCGCCTCGGCGGACCGACCGGGCAGATCGTCACGGTGACGCATTTCGCCAATATGAGCGAACTCGAAGAGGTCAAGGCGCGCATCGTCAAGGACGCGGTGGCCGGGAAGCTCAAGCAGCAACCCGAAGGCCTGTTCGCCGAACTCCAGGACGCGATCTGGGCGCCGGCCTGAGTCGGATCGATCAGCCGCTCGCCGCAGCCATGGGCAGCGGCGAGCCGTTGAGCAGCGCGCCCAGGGCATCGACATCTTTCAGGCACACTACACGGCCATGCAGGCTGACGAGGCCGCGCTGGTCCAGTTCACGGAACAGGCGCGACAGCGTTTCGGGTGTCAGGCCGAGTTGCCTGGCGATCAGGCGCTTGGCGACGACCAGTTCGATCGTGATGGGTCCGTTCGGCCCGGCGCCTGCGCATCGGTCGTCCGCGGGCCGGCGGGTCGCCGTGGGCAGCAGACGCAGCAGATAGGCGATCACCCGATCCAGCGGCGCTTGCAAGGTGTAGGCTTCGATGTCGTCGACCAGCAGCGACGCCCGCTGCGACAGGCTGGCCATCATGCGCAGCGCAAAGCCGCTGTCGTGGCTGATCATCTCGAGCAGCGCCGACCGCGGAACGAAGACCAGCAGGCTGTCGTCGACCGTGCTCGCAGACAGCGTGTGCGGCTGGTTCAGCAGCATCGTCACCTCGCCGAAGCTGCCCCCGGGCTCGATGATCTGCAAGGGCCGCTCCAGGCCCTTCGAGCTCACCAGGGCCAGCACGACACGGCCATAGACGAGCACGTGGAAGCCGTCGCAGGGCTGGCCTCGCGTATACAGGACCTGCTTGCGCGGAGCGCGCAGCAGGCGCGACAGCGCGGCCAGTCGCTCGATGTCCACGGCACCGACGCCGCAAAACAAGGGATGCCGAGCCAGTAGAGCGGCGCAGCGGGTGGATGGCGTACACATCGGTGGATCGGTCCTCCGAATGAGTCGTCGCGCCGGGCGGTCCATCCATGGATCGATGCCCGCGCGGCGTCAGATCCCGACGTTCGCCCTACCGTCATCGTTCGCCGGCTGGCCGCGATGGCCGGCGGATTCTTCGGTGGCGATGCCTTGCGCGAGGCGCCAACCGGCCTCGGCCATCGGCCGCGCCTGGCGACCGGTGCGCTCGGCGTCGGCTGCCGACGCGCTGCCCTGGCGCGAGCGCGCGAGGATGCCCTGGAGGATGGCGGCCATGCGGAACATATTGAATGCCAGGCAATACTCCCAATGCGGCAGTGCGGCGCGGCCGCTGCGCCTGCAGTAGGTCGCGACGTAGGCGGCCTCGTCGGGAATGCCCAGTGCCGCAAGGTCGTGGCCCTTGAGCCCGCGAAATTCGTCGGGCGTGACGCGCCAGGCCATTGCGTGGTACGCGAAATCGACGAGCGGATGGCCCAGCGTCGAGAGTTCCCAGTCGAGCACCGCGAGCACGCGCGGCTCGCTCGGGTGGAAGACGAGGTTGTCGATGCGGAAGTCGCCGTGCACCAGAGCCACCTCGTCGCCCTCGGGCCGGTGCGTGACGAGCCAGTCGATGAGGCGCTCCATCGCGTCGATGCGGTCGCCTTCGCCGGCCAGGCTGTCGCGGTATTGTCGCGTCCAGCGATCGAGCTGACGCGCGAGGTAGTTCTGCGGCCGGCCGTAGTCGGCGAGGCCCACACCATTCACGTCGACCGCATGCAGCGCGGCGATGACGCGGTTCATCTCGTCGAAGATCGCGCCGCGATCTGCTGGCGTCATGCCCGGCAACGCGGGACTGGCGAAGACGCGGCCCTCGACGAAGTCCATGACGTAGAACGGCGAGCCGATCACCGCCGGGTCCTCGCACAGCGCATGCATGCGCGGCACCGGCACGGCGGAGTCCGCGAGCGCCTTCATCACGCGGTATTCGCGTTCGACCGCATGGGCAGACGCCAGCAGCACGACGGGCGGCTTGCGGCGCAGCACCCAATGGCGGCCGTCGGCACTGAGCTTGTAGGTCGGATTCGACTGACCGCCGGCCAGCGGGGTGACCGACAGTTCGCCGCGGATCGGCCCGACATGGCCGTCGAGCCAGGCGGCTAGAGCGCCCGAGGACGCGAGTTCGGCGGCACCGCTCATGACCCGGCGAGGCTGCTGCGGCCACCGTCGATCGCGGTCGCCGTCCTGCGCCCCTTGATGATGTGCTTGGCCAGGCTCCAGCGATGGACCTCGCTCGGGCCGTCGTAGATGCGGAAGGCGCGCATGTCGGCGAAGATGCGCGCGACGACGGTCTCGCTCGTCACGCCCTGGCCGCCGAGGATCTGCACGCAGCGGTCGGCGACGCGCCATACGGCCTCGGAGACGATGACCTTGGCGCGGCTCGATTCGTGCAGCGCGAGGCGACCCTGGTCGAGCACGCCGGCGCAATGCCAGATCGTCAGCCTTGCGATATGCAGGTCCATCTCGTTGTCGGCGAGCATGAAGCCCACTCCCTCGTGCTCACCGATGGCCTTGCCGAAGGCCTGGCGACGGCGCGCGTAATCGACGGCGATGTCGTGCGCCCGCCGCGCGGCGCCGAGCCAGCGCATGCAATGCGTCAGCCGCGCCGGCGACAGCCGCACCTGCGCATTGCGGTAGCCCTGGCCGAGTTCGCCGAGGATGGCCGATGCCGGCACGCGCAGGTTCTCGAACGTCAGCACGCCATGGCCGCCCGGAAAGCAGGTGTCGAGCGTGTCCATATTGCGCTCGAGCCGGATGCCGGGCGCGGCCATGTCGGTGAGGAACATCGTCGCACCGACGCCGGGCACCATCGCCATCACGATGCCGAGCTTCGCGCCATCGGCGCCGGTGATGAACCATTTGCGGCCATTGATCAGATACCCGTCGCCGTCGGGCACGGCCGCCGTCGCCAGCATGCCGGGGTCGGATCCGGCACCGGGCGCCGGCTCGGTCATGCAGAAGCAGGAGCGGATCGCGCCCGCGGCCAGCGGCCGCAGCCATTGCTCCTTTTGCGCCGGCGTTGCCACGGCTTCGAGCAGATGCATATTGCCCTCGTCGGGCGCGAAGACGTTGAGCGCGACGGGGCCGAGCATCGAATAGCCGGCCTCCTCGAAGGCGATGGCGCGGCCGAGATGCGACAGGCCCATGCCACCGTATTCGATCGCCGCATGCGGCGACAGCAGGCCGGCGCGGCGCGCCAGGCCGACGAGTTGCTCGCGCAGCGATTCGTCGGGGCCATGGGCGCCGCAGCGCGGGTCGTTCTCGAGCGGGATGACGGCTTCGGCGACGAATTGCCGCACGCGCGATTGCAGTTCGCTCAGTTCTGGATTCAATTCGAAATTCATGGTGGACAGGATCTCGGTAGGCGAACCATCGATCAACCGAGCCCCGCCGGCACGATCACCGCCTTGCCGACGACCCTGCGTTCGACCAGCGCGGCGATCGCCTCGGCGGCCCGCTCGAGCGGGAAGCGTTGCCAGATATGCGGACGGATCCTGCCCTGGTGCCAGAGCGTGGCCAGTTGCTCGAGGTCGGCTGCCGCCTGTGCCGGCTCGCGCTGCAACAGGTCGCCCCAGAACACGCCGACGATCGAGCAACCCTTGAGCAGCGGCAGATTGAGCGGCAATCGAGGGATCTCGCCGCCGGCGAATCCCAGCACGAGGTAGCGGCCGCGCCAGGCCATCGAGCGCAGCGCCGGCTCGGCGAGCGCCGCGCCCACCGGATCGCAGACGACGTCGACGCCGCGGCCGCCGGTGATCTCCTTGATCCGCGAGCGCAGATCCTCGCGGCCGTAGTCGATGGTCTCGTCGGCGCCATGCTCGCGACAGACGGCCAGCTTCCCGGCCGACGAGGCGGCGGCGATGACCTTCGCGCCCATCGCCTTGGCGATCTCGACGCAGGCCAGGCCGATGCCGCCGGCGGCGCCGAGCACCAGCACGGTTTCGCCGTCGAGCAGTTCGGCCCGATCGACGAGGGCGTGGAAGCTGGTGCCATAGGTCATCAGGAACGAGCCGGCGATCTCGAACGGCATGCCCTCGGGCATGGCCACCAGCCGCTCCTCGGGCACCAGCGCCATCTCGGCGAAGGCGCCCCAGCCCGTGAAGCCGATCACCGCCTGCCCCGGGCGCACCCGCGTCACGCCGGCACCGACCTTGGCGACGATGCCGGCCAGTTCGCCGCCGGGCGAGAACGGCGGCTGCGCCTTGATCTGGTATTTGTTTTCGATGATCAGCGCATCGGGGAAATTGACGCCCGCGGCCTTGACGGCGACGAGGACCTCGCCCGCGCCCGGCGTCGGCACGGCGATCTCGTCGACCACCAGATCCCCCGGCGGCCCGTAACGGCGACAAAGCAAGGCCTTCAATTCGATGTCCTCTCGAGATAGCGGCGCAGCACCGATACGGCGATGCAGGCCGGTTTGTCGACACCGTCGATCTCGACGGTGACGGCCAGGGCGATTTGCAGACCACCCGTCACCTCATGCGCCTCGGCGAGGCTGAATCGCGCGCGGATGCGGCTGTCGACCGGCACCGGCTGCGTGAAGCGCACCTTGTTCAAGCCGTAATTGAGGCCCAAGTTGCAGAACGGCAGCGCGGCCGTCAGGTAGTCCTCGAAGAACTTGCCGAGCAGCGACAGCGTGAGGAATCCATGCGCGATCGTGCGGCCGTACGGCGACTCGGCCGCGGCGCGTCGGGCGTCGACATGGATCCACTGGAAGTCGCCGGTGGCCCGGGCGAAGAGGTCGATGCGCTCCTGCGTGATCGTGAGCCAGTCGGTAACGCAGACCTCGCGGCCGACGGCCTGCTTCACCGCGTCGAGATTTTCGAACGTGACCATCATGCGGCGGCCGCCGCGGCAGCGGGCGTCCAGTAGCCGTAGGCGTTGCCGCGCTCGCGCCCGTAATGCGCCAGGCGCTCGGCGATGCGGCGCAGGCCGATCTGCCCGGCCGCCCACATCGGTCCGCCGCGATGCGCCGGGAAGCCGTAGCCCGCGGTCCAGACGACGTCGATGTCGCCGGCGCGGTACGCGATGCGCTCCTCGACGATCTTCAGGCCCTCGTTGAACAGCGGGTAGAGCAGCCGCTCGAAGATCTCGGCGTCGGAAATTTCGCTGCGCCGTGCGATGCCGTGCCGCGCCGCCAGCTCGGCGACGATGCGCGCCGTCTCCGGGTCGTCGACCGCCTTGCGGCCCTCGTAGCGGTAATACCCGGCCCCAGTCTTCTGGCCATGGCGGCCGAGTTCGTGGAGCCTGCGCACGACGGCGCGGTAGCTCGGGTCGGCGCCGAGCTTGCCTTCGAGCGTGGCCTCGATCACCGTCTTCGCAGCGACGTCGACGCCGGCCATGTCGATCATGCGGCAGGGACCCATCGCCATGCCCCAGTCCTCGACGACGCGGTCGATGCGCGCGGGGCTGGCGCCTTCCATCAGCAGGTATTCGGCCTCGCGCAGATAGACCTCGGCCATGCGGTTGCCGATGAAGCCGTAGCACACGCCCGAGACCACCGGCACCTTGCCGATGGTGGCGGCCAGCTTCATCACCGTGGCCAGTACGGGCGGCGCGGTGGCGGCGCCGCGCACGACCTCGAGCAGGCGCATCACGTTGGCCGGGCTGAAGAAATGCATGCCCACGACGTCGGCCGCGCGGCCGGTGGCGGCGGCCAGCACGTCGACATCCAGCGTCGAGGTGTTGGTCGCGATGATGGCGCCCGGCCTGGCGACCGCGCCGAGTCGCGCACAGACCTGCTGCTTGAGCGCCAGGTTCTCGAACACGGCCTCGATGACGAGATCGCAATCGGCCAATGCGGCGTAGTCCAGTGAGCCGTGGAGCAGCGCCATCCGGCTCGCGAGCTGTTCGGCGCTGATCCGGCCCTTGGCCGCGCTGGCCTCGTAGTTCGCGCGCACGATGCCCAGCCCGCGCTGCAGCGCCGCGTCGGAGACCTCGACCATCACGACGGGGATGCCGGCGTCGACGAAATTCATCGCGATGCCGCCACCCATCGTGCCGGCGCCGACGATGCCGACCTTCGCGACGGGGCGCAACGCGATATCGCGCGCCAGCCCGGGGATGCGGGCCGCTTCGCGCTCGGCGAAGAAGACATGGCACAGCGCGAGCGACGCCGGCGACAGCCGCAAGGCCTCGAACACCTCTGTCTCGATCGCCAGGCCGCGCTCGAAATTGCCGCTGCAGGCGGCCTGCACGCATTGCAGCACGCCATGCGCCGCCTGGCCGCCCCGTTCCGGCGCCGGCAGCCGGCGCCGCCAGGCTTCCAAGCGATCGCCCTGCGCGGCATCGTTGTCGATGGCACGGCGGCTGGCGATCGGCAAAGGCTGCCCGGCGCGCTGCGCTTCGATCGCCTTGCGCGCCAGCGCCAGCGCGGCATCGCGCAATGGCGCCGACGCCAGTTCGTCGATCAGGCCCAGCGTCAGCGCCTGCCCGGCGTCCACCGCCTGGCCGCTGGTCATCATCTTCAGCGCCGTCTCCACGCCGACCAGGCGCGGCAGCCGCTGCGTGCCGCCCGCACCCGGCACGATGCCGAGCTTGACCTCGGGCAGGCCGAGCTTCGTGCCCGGCAGCGCGACGCGGTAATGCGCCGCCATTGCCAATTCGAGGCCGCCGCCCAGCACCGAGCCGTGCAGCGCGGCGACGATGGGCTTGTCCAGCGCCTCCATCGCGGCAAAGACATGGTTGTTGTGCGGATCGATCATCGCTGGCTCGGCGAATTCGCCGATGTCGCCGCCGGCGACGAAGGTGCGGCCTGCCGCCTGCAGGATCACGGCCTGCACTCGTGCATCGGTGCGCGCCGCCTGCATCGCCGCCAGCAGGCCGGCGCGCACCGGCAGTGCCAGCGCGTTGACGGGCGGATGGTCGATCTCGATCGTCAGGATGCCGTCGTCCAG
>JAGWTU010000050.1 GCA_028868825.1 Burkholderiales bacterium
TTGGCCGGCGTGGCCGCGAAGGTCGCGCCGGGCGCGGCGATGATGAGGTCGCAGGCCATCACCGTCTCGCAGGCGCCGCCCCAGACGCCGCCCTCGATGAGCGCGATCACCGGCGCCGGGAAGTTCTCGATCTCGCGGATCAAGTAGCGCAGCGGGTCGTCCCAGCCCAGCGGGTCGCGGCCGTCCTGCGGCAGCTCAGTGACGTCGTGGCCGGCCGACCAGACCTTGGACCCCGGCGCCGCGCGCAGGATCGCGACGCGCGCCCCGTGCTCCTTCAGCTCGGCCAGGCCGGCGATGATCTGGTGCACGAGCACCTCGGACAGCGCATTGCGCCTGGCCGGGTGGTCGAGCGTGATGCAGCCGATGCGGTCGTCGATGTCGATGCGGACGAGGGTTTTGCTTTCCGTCATGGGGCCCGATCAGGAGATGCCGAGGGCCACCATCTTGCGCCTGATGAAGGCGATCTGCGTGGCCAGCGGCAGCTGCTTCGGGCAGACATCGTGGCAGCCGAGCAGGCTCATGCAGCCGAAGACGCCGTCGTCGTCGCCGACGAGCTCGTAGAAATCGTCGTCGCTGCGGCCGTCGCGCGGGTCCAGCCGCAGCCGCGCGATCTTGTTCAGGCCGACGGCGCCGACGAAATCGGGCCGCATGCGCGCCGTGCCGCAGGCCGCCACGCAGCAGCCGCATTCGACGCAGCGGTCGAGCTCGTAGATCGCGTCGGCGAGTTCGGGCTCCATGCGCGCCTCGAGCCGGCCGAGGTCGATCGTCGGATCCTGCTGGTGCACCCAGGCCTGCAGCCGCTCGCTCATGCCGCGCATCCACTTGCCGGTGTTCACCGAGAGGTCGCCGATGAGCTCGAACACCGGCAGCGGCGCGAGCGTGAATTCGCTGCCCAGGTCCTTCGTCAGCGTGCGGCAGGCGAGAGCCGGGCGGCCGTTGACGAGCATCGCACAGCTGCCGCAGATGCCGGCGCGGCAGACGAAATCGAATTGCAGCGAGGCGTCCTGCGTTTCGCGGATCTCGGACAGCGCGATGAACAGCGTCATGCCCGGCGCGTCGTCGACCTCGTAGGCCTGCCAATGGGCGTCGATCGCCGGCAGCGCCGGGTTGTAGCGCAGCACCTTGATGCGGAGCCGGCGCGCCATCGTCGTGGCGGCAGGGGTCTGGGCTGCCGCGGCGGGCTTGATCGGGATCACGGCGTTCATGGCAGCTTCTCGTCGATGCGTTCGTTGCGGCCGCGCAGGGCCGGTGGCAGCAGTTCGTCGTAGGGCATCAGCGCCTGCTGGATCTCGTGGCGCGAGGCGCCGGCCATGCGTTCGCGCAGCGCCGCGACGGCGGCGGCGCGCGCCGTCGTGTCGGGGTGGTCGATGTAGTCCTTGGCGCCATAACCGCGCCAGCCCGGCGGCAATTCCATCGCGCCGACGTCGATCGCCTCGTAATCCAGCGTCGGCAGCGTCGCGTCGGGCCCGCTCCAGGTTGCGAGCGTGCGCTTGAGCCACTCGGCGTCGTTGCGGCGCGGATAGTCCTCGCGGAAATGGGCGCCGCGGCTTTCGGTACGCACCTGCGCGCCATGCGCCATGCACAGCGCCAGCTTCAGCATCTTCTGCACGCGGTACGCGGTGACGAGCTCGGGATTCGCGCCCGGCGCGCGGTTGCGCAGGCCGATGCGGCGGCTGCGTTCGAGCAGCGCCTGCAATTCGTTCACCGCCTGGCCGAGCGCCTCGCCGGTGCGGAAGATGCCGACCTTGTCGGTCATGATGGCCTGCATCGCGAGCTTGATCGCCGAGGCGTCCTCGGTGCCGGGGCCGGCGAGGCGGTCGAGCTTGGCCTGTTCGGCGGCGACGAAATCGCGCACGAGACCCGTGGGCACGGTGACCGCATTCGCGTCGCAGAAATCGGCCACCGATTCACCGACGATCATGCCGGCGACGACGGTCTCGGCGACCGAATTGCCGCCCAGCCGGTTGAAACCATGCATGTCCCAGCAGGCCGCCTCGCCGCAGGCGAAGAGGCCGCGCAGCGTCGGGCTCTGGCCCGTATGGTCGGTGCGCACGCCGCCCATCGTGTAATGCTGGGCCGGGCGCACGGCGATCATCTGGGTCGCCGGATCGATGCCGAGGAAGCTCTCGCAGATCTCCTTGACCTCGCGCAGGTTCTTCTCGATATGGGCGCGGCCGAGCAGCGTGATGTCGAGCCAGAGGTGGTCGCCGAATCTCGACGGCACGCCCTTGCCCTTGCGGATATGCGTCTCCATGCGCCGCGAGACGACGTCGCGCGAAGCCAGCTCCTTTTTCTCGGGCTCGTAATCGGGCATGAAGCGGTGGCCGTCGACATCCTTGAGCAGGCCGCCGTCGCCGCGGCAGCCCTCGGTGACGAGGATGCTGGCGGGGAAGATGCCGGTAGGGTGGAACTGCACCGCTTCCATGTTGCCCAGCCGGGCGATGCCGGTCTCCAGCGCGATGGCCATGCCGATGCCTTCGCAGATCACCGCATTCGTGGTGATCTTGAAGAGCCGTCCGGCGCCGCCGGTGGCGATGACGGTGGCGTTGGCGACCCAGGCGCTCAGCTCGCCGCTGATGAGGTCGCGCACGACGGCGCCGCAGCAGCGACCGGCGTCGTGGATCAGTGCGATCGCCTCGACGCGCTCCTCGACCGGTATCGATTCGGCGATCGCGCGATCGCTGACCGTGAACAGCATCGCGTGGCCGGTGCCGTCGCTGACGTAGCAGGTGCGCCATTTCTTGGTGCCGCCGAAATCGCGCTGCGCCACCAGGCCATGGGCCTCGTCGCGCTCGGTCAGCGTGACCTTCTGGCCGTTGATGATGACCTCGCGGTCGCCGCGCTTCACGCGGCTCCACGGCAGGCCCCAGGCGGCGAGTTCGCGCACGGCCTTCGGCGCCGTGTTGACGAACATGCGCACGACGCGCTGGTCGGCGCCCCAGTCGCTGCCGCGCACGGTGTCCTCGAAATGGACGTCCTCGTTGTCGCCCTGTCCCTTGATGACGTTGCCGAGCGAGGCCTGCATGCCGCCCTGCGCGGCGGCCGAATGGCTGCGCTTGGGCGGCACGAGCGAGAGGATCGTCGCCTCGTGGCCGCGGCGCTTGGCGCCGATCGCCGCGCGCAGCCCGGCGAGGCCGCCGCCGATGACGAGCACGTCGGTGTAGCGGATCTTCATCGCGCGACCTCCGGCTGGACCCAGCTCGGCAGGTAGGGCTGGCCGGCCTGCGGCGCATGCTCGATGCCGATCTTCACGTAGGCGGCCAAGGTGGCGAGGCCGAGCGCGATGAAGAACACCGTCAGCGCCCATTTCAGCGTCTTCAATCGATGCCGAGTCGCATTCGGGTCGCTGCCGGCGAACCAGCCCCATTTGACGGCGAGCCGGTACAGCCCGATGCCGCCGTGGAATTCGACGACGAACAGCAGCACGATGTAGAGCAGCCCGTAATGGTCGCTCCAGACGCGGTCGGCGCTTTCGAACGGACCGATGCGGTCGGGTCGCGACAGCATCACGAACAGGTGCATCGAGGCGAGAAAGAAGAGCGCGAATCCGGTCAGCGCCTGCACCCACCACAGCGTCGTGTCCTCGTGCTTCATCGCCGCCACGTGCTCGCGCATCGCGCGCCATTGGCGGTAATTGATCGGCAGCTTGCGCATCGCCAGCAGCGCGTGCAGCACGAACAGGCACAGCACGCAAAAGACGACGATCGAGACCAGCCAGGGCAACGAACGGCCGAAGACGAAATAGCCCTCGAAGGCCCGCGCGACGGTCCACATCGCGTCCTTGCCGAGCAGGATCGACGAGACGAAGAACATGTGGCCCCACATGAACAGCGCCAGCAGCAGGCCGCTCGCGCTCTGCGCCCAGTCGAGCCGCGCGGGCACGCGACTCTTCTTGCGCGCGGTTCGCACCGGCGCCAATGGCAGGCTCGTTTGCATTCGTACTCCTCCGTCTCCCGGTGCGGATCGACGTCCGGGACCGACAGGCGCGATCGTCCTCGCCTGCGCGGCGCAGCCGTTGAGGTAGGTCAAGACGGCATAGCGCGTGTGGCGACTTGTTCGACTTTCCGCATTACGCAATTGCAACTCACACTGCGGAAGTTGATGTGGCGCAAATCCACGCCATCACCAAAGTTCGACGATGCGCGTCATTCGAAAACACCAGGAGACAGTCGATGCTTCAGATCCGCATCCACGGCCGTGGCGGCCAGGGCGTGGTGACGGCGGCCGAGATGCTGTCGATCGCCGCCTTCGAGCAGGGCCGCCATGCGCAGGCCTTCCCGAGCTTCGGTTCCGAGCGCACCGGCGCGCCGGTGGTGGCCTTCTGCCGCATCGACGACCGCGAGATCCGGCTGCGCGAACCGGTGCTCGACCCCGATGTGCTGATCGTCCAGGACCCGACGCTGCTGCACCAGGTCGACGTGTTCCAGGGCCTCAAGCGCGACGGCTACGTGCTCATCAACAGCCGGCGCAATTTCGACGAACTGGGCCTGGCCGAGATCGCGGCCCGTTATGACCGCAAGCGCCTGATCACGGTGCCGGCGACCGAGATCGCGCTCGAGCATCTGGGCCGGCCGCTGCCCAACGCGGTGCTGCTCGGCGGCTTCGCGGCGCTGTCGGGCCTCGTCTCGCTCGAAGCCGTGGCGCATGCGATCGCGCACAAGTTCAAGGGCAAGGTCGCGCAGGCGAACATCGCCGCCGCGACGCAGGCCCATGCCACTGTCAAGGCCGCGCTCGAAGCCGCGGCCCGGGAGACGAGCGATGCTCAAGCAAGTTGAAGGATCGGCGGCCGTCGCCGAAGCGGTGGCGCTGTGCCGCCCCGAGGTCATCTGCGCCTACCCGATCTCGCCGCAGACCCATATCGTCGAAGGCCTGGGCGAGCGCGTGAAGGACGGCAGCCTCGCGCCCTGCGAGTTCATCAACGTCGAAAGCGAATTCGCCGCGATGAGCGTGGCCATCGGCAGTTCGGCGGCCGGCGCGCGCACCTACACGGCGACAGCGAGCCAGGGCCTGCTGTTCATGGCCGAGGCGGTCTACAACGCCTCCGGGCTCGGGCTGCCGATCGTGATGACGGTGGCCAATCGCGCCATCGGCGCACCGATCAATATCTGGAACGACCACAGCGACAGCATGAGCCAGCGCGATTGCGGCTGGATCCAGCTCTTCGCCGAGAGCAACCAGGAGGCGCTGGACCTGCATATCCAGGCCTTCAAGCTGGCCGAGGAGCTGTCGATGCCGGTGATGGTGTGCATGGACGGTTTCATCCTCACCCATGCCTACGAGCGCGTCGACATGCCCACGCAGGCCCAGGTCGACGCCTTCCTGCCGCCGTACGAGCCGCGCCAGGTGCTCGACCCCGACCAGCCGGTGTCGATCGGCGCGATGGTCGGTCCCGAGGCCTTCATGGAGGTGCGCTACCTCGCGCATGCCAAGCAGTTGATGGCGCTGGACCGCATCCCGCAGATCGCGGCCGAATTCGAGGCCCGCTTCGGCCGCGCCTCGGGCGGCCTCGTGCGCGGCTACCGCACCGAGGACGCCGAGACCATCGTCGTCGCGCTCGGCTCGGTGCTGGGGACGATCAAGGACGTCGTCGACGAGATGCGCGCCGATGGCGTCTCGATCGGCGTGCTCGGCATCCAGTCGTTCCGCCCCTTCCCGCTCGCCGCCGTGCGCGCGGCGCTGCAGGCGGCGCAGCGCATCGTCGTGCTCGAGAAGAGCTTCTCGGTCGGCCTGGGCGGTGTCGTCTCGACCGACGTGCGGCTGGCGCTGCACCGGCTCGGCCAGCATGGCTACACCGTCGTCGCCGGGCTCGGCGGGCGCGCGATCGCCAAGGCCTCGCTGCACCGCACGCTGCGCGAGGCCGTGGCCGACCGGCTCGAGCCGCTGACCTTCATGGACCTCGACCGCCGCATCGTCGATCGCCATCTGCAGCGCGAGGCGGCGCAGCGCCGCACGGGCCCGATCGCCGAGAGCCTGCTGCGCGACCTCGGCACCGTCGCATCGAAAGTGAGCTGACGATGAACACCACGGTCAAGTTCTATCAAACCGGCACCTTCACGGTCGGCAACCGCCTGCTCGCCCCCGAGCAGCGCGCCGTGCAGTCGTCGACCGAGCGCACGAATGCGATCAACTCGGGCCACCGCGCCTGCCAGGGCTGCGGCGAGGCGCTGGGCGCGCGCTACGCCGTCGACGCCGCGATGCGCGCCTGCCACGGCCGCCTCATCGCCGCCAACGCCACCGGCTGCCTCGAGGTGTTCTCGACGCCCTACCCCGAATCGTCGTGGCAGCTGCCGTGGATCCATTCGCTGTTCGGCAACGCGGCCGCGGTGGGCACCGGCATCGCCGCGGCGCTGAAGGCGCAGGCGCGCAAGGCCGGCCGCGCCGAGAGTGACACCCGCGTCATCGCCCAGGGCGGCGACGGCGGCACGACCGACATCGGCTTCGGCTGCCTGTCGGGGATGTTCGAGCGCAACGACGACGTGCTCTACATCTGCTACGACAACGAGGCCTACATGAACACGGGCGTGCAGCGCAGCTCGGCGACGCCACCGGCCGCGCGCACGGCGACGACGATGGCCGTCGGCACCGACCCCGGCGCCGAATTCGGCAAGGGCAAGAACCTGCCGTTGATCGCGATGGCGCACGAAATTCCGTATGTCGCCACCGCGACGGTGGCCGATCTGCACGACCTCGAGGCGAAAGTCGAAAAGGCGATGACGATGCGCGGCGCGCGCTACCTGCACATCCTCGTGCCCTGCCCGCTGGGCTGGGGCGCGGCGAGCCACGACACGATCCGCCTCGCAAGGCTGGCGCGCGAGACGGGCCTCTTCCCGGTGTTCGAGGCCGAGCGGGGCGCCGTCACCGCAGTGACGAAGATCCGCCGCCGCGTGCCGGTCGACGAGTACCTGAAGCCGCAGCGGCGCTTCGCGCATCTGTACGCCGGCGCCGGACAGCCCGAGCGCGTGGCGCGCATCCAGGCCGGCGCCGATCGCAACATCCAGCGCTTCGGCCTCATCGACGAAGACGTCGCGAACTAGATCGATAGCAGCGCGACCGCAGCCTCGAGAACAAGACCATGGACAAACCCTTTGCCATCACGCTGGACCCCGGCAGCTCGCTCGCCAACAAGACCGGCAGCTGGCGCACCGAACGCCCCTCGTATGTCCACCGCCTGCCGCCTTGCAATGCGCAATGCCCCGCGGGCGAGGACATCCAGGGCTGGCTCTACGACGCCGAGAGCGGCGACTACGAGACCGCCTGGCGCCACCTCGTGCGCGACAACCCGTTCCCGGCCATCATGGGCCGCGTCTGCTATCACAGCTGCGAGGGCGCCTGCAATCGCGCCCAGGTCGACGCGGCCGTCGGCATCAATTCGGTCGAGCGCTTTCTCGGCGACGCCGCGCTCGAGCATCGCTGGCGCTTCGATGCGCCGGCCGCCGACAGCGGCAAGCATGTGCTCATCGTCGGCGCCGGGCCTTCGGGCATGTCGGCGGCCTACCACCTGCGCCGTCTCGGCCATGCGGTGACGGTGATGGAAGCCGGTCCGCTGGCCGGCGGCATGATGCGCTTCGGCATTCCGAAGTACCGGCTGCCGCGCGACGTGCTCGACGCCGAGATGCAGCGCATCGTCGACCTCGGCGTGACGCTGCAGCTGAACACCAAGGTCGACGACCTCGCGCAGACGATGGCCGGGGGCGGCTACGACGCCGCCTTCCTCGCCGTCGGCGCGCATATCGCCAGGCGCGCCTTCATCCCGGCCAAGGACAGCTCGCGCATCCTCGACGCCGTGCAGGTGCTGCGCTCGATGGAGGGAGAGGAGCAGCCGCTGCTGGGCCGGCGCGTCGTCGTCTACGGCGGCGGCAACACGGCCATCGACGTCGCGCGCACGGCCAAGCGCCTGGGCGCGACCGAGGCCGTGATCGTCTACCGCCGCACGCGCGAGAAGATGCCGGCGCACGACTTCGAGGTCGAGGAGGCGCTGCAGGAAGGCGTGATGGTGAAGTGGCTCTCGACCATCAAGCAGGCCGGCAGCGACGCCGACGCCGGCGCGCTGACGATCGAGAAGATGGTGCTCGACGAGAAAGGCAACCCGCAGCCGACCGGCGAATACGAGACGCTCGAGGCCGACAGCCTCGTGCTCGCGCTGGGCCAGGACGTCGACCTCTCGCTGCTCGACCGCGTCGAGGGCCTGGCGATCGAAGGCGGCGTCGTGCGCGTCGATCCGGCGACGATGATGACCGGCCACCCCGGCATCTTCGCCGGCGGCGACATGGTGCCGGCCGAGCGCAACGTGACGGTGGCCGTCGGCCATGGCAAGAAGGCGGCGCGCCATATCGACGCCTGGCTGCGCGGCAGCGTCTACGCGCCGCCGCCCAAGCACGCCATCGCGACCTTCGAGCGCATCAACCCCTGGTACTACAGCGACGCGCCGAAGACGGTGCGACCGCAACTCGACCTGGCGCGGCGCACGAGCAGCTTCGACGAGGTCCAGGGCGGACTCTCGGCCGCCAATGCGCTGTTCGAGGCGCGCCGCTGCATGAGCTGCGGCAACTGCTTCGAATGCGACAACTGCTACGGCGTCTGCCCCGACAACGCCGTCATCAAGCTCGGGCCCGGCAAGGGCTTCGAGTTCAATCTCGATTACTGCAAGGGCTGCGGCGTCTGCGCCGCCGAGTGCCCTTGCGGGGCGATCGAGATGCGGCCCGAGGAGACCTGAGGGACCCACCCTCGGCGCGGGCGGGTTGATGGCCGCCGCGCGCCGGTTCGGCGCCACAACGCGGACGACCCAGCCGCGGCGCGCGCCATGAACCTCGAAAAAGTCATCTTCGGTTTCTTCATCAGCTTCTCCTGCACGCTGAATTTCGGCTTCTTCGTCGGCGCCATCGACCGCCCCGAACGGCACCACCCGACCGAGCTGTTCGCCGCCATCGTCGTCAACCTGATCGCCACGGTGCTCAAGTTCGGCGACCGCACCCAGCTCGGCGCGACGCACCTGGCGACCAGCGCCGGCGCGCTCTACGCCCGCGCGAGGTCGATACGAAGGGCAACACACTCGGATAGACCATTCTTTAGATGCGGGTAATCTGCCAGAATCGTCACCCCTGTCCCGTTCCCCGCCATGGCCTCGTTGTCCAGTTCCGCCTCGCCTGCGTGCCCATGCCCGGGTGCCGCACGCCGATGAGGCTGCTGCTGGTCGAGGACGACGCGCGCCTGGCCGGTGCCGTGCGCTCGTGGATGGGCCATGCGGCGATCGACGTCGACTGGGTCACCACCGGCGCCGAGATCGAAACCGCGCTGCGCCGCGGCATCTACGACTGGCTGGTGCTCGACCTCGGCCTGCCCGACGTCGACGGCGAGGAGGCGCTGCGCGGCCTGCGCGCCGCGGGCTTCGACCTGCCGGTGGTCGTCGTCACCGCGCGCGAGCAGGTGCAGGACCGCGTGCGCCTGCTCGACCTCGGCGCCGACGACTTCCTCGTCAAGCCGGTGCACCTCGACGAGCTGGCGGCGCGGCTGCGCGCGGTGCGCCGGCGCCAGGGCAGCACGGGCGACATCGTGCTGCGCCACGGCGCGCTGGTGCTGGTGCCGGCCAGCCGCACGGTCTCGCTCGCCGGCCGCTACATCGCGCTGACGAACCGCGAGTTCTGGCTGCTGGAGACGCTGATGGCCCACCACGACCGCGTCGTCACGCGCGAGGCGCTGATCGAGTCGCTGCACGGATGGAACGAGGACATCGTCGGCAACGCGCTCGACGTGCATGTCCACAACCTGCGCCGCAAGCTCGGCCGCGGCGTCATCCGCACCGTGCGCGGCGTCGGCTTCACGCTCTACCCGCAGGCCTGAATGGCGACGCCGCGCCGCTGGTCGCTGCGCTGGCGCATGCTGGGCATCGCCGCGGTCTCGTGCGTGCTCGCCTGGCTGGCCGGCGGCATCGCGATGTATGCGGCCGTGCAGCGCGAGGACGCGCTGCTGTTCGACAACCGCCTGGCCGACATGGCGCGCACGCTGCTCGCCTTCGCCGCACACGAGATCGACGAGGTCGAGGGCGCAAGCCGCGGCGCGGTCGGCGGCCCGCAGATCGAGACCGACATCGACGACACGCTGCACGGCCGCTACCGCTACCAGATCTACGACCGCGACGGCCGCCTCGTGCTCGCGAGCTCGAACGCGCCGCGCGCCGCGCCGCTGGCACCGCTGGAGCACAGCGGCTGGAGCACGCAGCGCGTCGCCGGCCAGGTGCTGCGCGTCGTCGTCATCACCGACGCGCACAGCGCCTTGCGCATCCTCGCCGCCGAGCCCGTCGCCGACCGCATCGAACTCGCCGACCTGTTCGGCCATTACCTGATGGTCGGCTTCGGGCTCTCGGCGCTGGCGCTGGCCGGCGTCACTCTGGCGCTGCTGCGCATGGCCTTGCGGCCGCTGCACGCGGCGACCTCGGACATCGCGCTGCGCGGCCCCGAGGACCTGCGCTCGGTCGCCTTCGACCGCCTGCCCGCCGAGTTCGCGCCGCTGCTCGACGCGATCAACCAGCTCATGCGGCGCGTCGAACGCGCGCTGCGCAGCGAGCGCGAGTTCGTCGCCGCCGCCGCGCACGAGCTGCGCACGCCGCTGGCCGGCCTGCGCGCGCAGGCCCAGCTGGCGGCGCACGAGCGCACGGCGCCGGCGCAGCGCGAACTGGCGCTGCGCGCCGTGCAGGAAGGCGTCGACCACGCGGCGCACCTCGTGCACCAGATGCTCGACCTGGCGCGCAGCGACGAGCTGGCCGGCGATCCGGCGCGCTCGCCGCGCCGCCACGAGCGCGTCGCGCTGGCGCCGCTGTTCGACCAGGTGATGCAGGGCCTGGCGCCGGCCGCCGCGGCGCGTGGCCTGCGCGTGCAATCGCAGTTCGAGGTCGGGGCGGTGGCGGGCTCCGAGTTCGGCCTCACGCTGATGCTGCGCAACCTGCTGGCCAATGCGGTGGCGCATGCCAGCGAGCGCGGCGACGTCGTCGCCGGCTCCAGGCGCGAGGGCGACGCGGTGCTGCTGTGGGTCGAGGACGACGGCCCCGGCATCGCGCCCGCCGAGCGCAGCCGCGCCTTCGAGCGCTTCTACCGCGCCAAGGGCAACACGCGGCCGGGCTGCGGGCTCGGGCTGGCGATCGTCAAGGCGCTGGCCGACGCCCATGGCGCCAGCGCGACGCTCACCGAATCGGCGCTCGGCGGGCTGCGCGCCGAATTGCGCTTCCCCGCTCAGGCCTGACCGAACTTCGTCTCGAAGCGGATACCGATCGACTTCAGCAGCGGCGTCGGCAGCTCGCCGCCGGCGCAGACGATCACATGCTGGTTGGCCAGCGTCTCGATCTGCCCGTCGGCCAGCTTCAGCAGGGCGGCGTCCTCGTCGATGCGCTGCACCTGCGAGCCGAGCAGGCAGCGGATGCGCTGCTGCGCGACCTGCCGGTCCAGCGCCTCGCGGTTCTTCTGCTTGACGCGGGCGAAGGCCTCGCCGCGGTACGACAGCGTGACCGCGGTGCCGGGCTCCTCGGCCAGCGCCAGCGCGGCCTCCAGCGCGCTGTCGCCGCCGCCGACGACGAGCACCGCGCGGCCGGCGTACTGCGCCGCATCGACGAGCCGGTAGACGACCTTGGCCTGCTCCTCGCCCGGCACGCCGAGCTTGCGCGGCGTGCCGCGCCGTCCCAGCGCCAGCAGCACCGCATTCGTGTGGTACGTGCCCTTCGACGTGCGCACGATGAAGGTGCCGTCGGCCTGCCGCTCGAGGCCCTCGAAGCGCTCGCTGAAGTTCATCTTCAGCATCGTGCGCGCGACGACGCCGTTCCAGAACTCGAGCAGCTTCTCCTTCTGCACCTCGGTGCCGAGCTTGACGATGCCGATGAGGTCGAGCTTGACCGGCGCCGTCATCGCGATCTTGTTGCGCGGGTAGTGGTAGACCGATCCGCCCAGCGTCTCCTCCTGTTCGACGAGCACGTAGCGCAGCTTGTGGTGCATCGCGCTGAGTCCGGCCGAAAGCCCGGCCGGCCCGGCGCCGACGATGAGCACGTCCAGCGGCGCCGCATGCGCGGTACCGCGGCGCTGGATCGCCGCCATCGCCTGCCGACCCTGCTCGGCCGTCTTGCGGATCAGGCCCATGCCGCCGAGCTCGCCGGCGATGAAGACGCCCGTGACGTTGGTCTCGAATTCGGCGCTGATCTGCGGGATGTCGATGCCGCGCTTCTCGGTGCCGAACACCAGCGTCAGCGCCTGCACCGGGCAGGCGTGGTAGCAGGCGCCATGGCCGATGCAGGCGGCGGCGTTGATCAGCGTGGCCTTGCCGTCGACGACGCCCAGCGCCTCCTCGGGACAGGCCTTGACGCAGGCGCCCGAGCCCAGGCAGCGGTTCGGATCGACGATCGGGTGCAGCGACGGCGGCTCGTTGAGCCCGGCGGCC
The DNA here is from genome assembly GCA_028868825.1 of Burkholderiales bacterium. Classification (GTDB taxonomy): domain Bacteria; phylum Pseudomonadota; class Gammaproteobacteria; order Burkholderiales; family Burkholderiaceae_C; genus Rubrivivax. The sequence continues at coordinate 12,415 of JAGWTU010000050.1, forward strand.
TGCGATTGCCGCAATTGCTCGAGTTCGGCCCGATGGCGGCGCCGATGGCGCCACAGATGCCAGCCGACGAAAAAGGCGGCAATCGAGATATAGAAGATCAGATAGGGATTCGAATTCATCGCAGGGACGAACTCTAAGGTCGCGCAGGCTCTCGGAATTCGTGAGCATCTGTAATCTTGTAACGAGTCTGAGTGAATTCTTAAGACTCGCGCGAACGCCCCCCCCTAGACTGAGGTTGAACGCAAATGGGCCGATAAAGCACCAGAGACCCACTCTCGCCCGAGGCCGCCACCCCATGACCGACCACGCCCTGACGATCGACCGCCCCGGCACGCCGCCAGCCGCGCCGGCGCCGCCGCGCGCGCGGCCCGCCGATGCGCCTGCAGCGCCTGTCGCCGCGACGCCGCCACGCCGGCGCTCGCGCGACGTCTACCTCTACGCGCTGCTGACGGTGCTCGTCGGCGGCGCCTGGGCCTTCACGCGTCTGGGTTTGTACACATCCAAATCCGACGTCGCCTACTGGATGGGCGTGACCGGCGGCGTGATGATGGTGCTGCTGCTGGCCTACCCGCTGCGCAAGCATCTGCGCTTCATGCACGGCTGGGGGCAGACGAAACTCTGGCTCTTCGGCCATATGGTGCTCGGCTGCGGCGGGCCGCTGCTGATCCTGCTCCATTCGAATTTCCAGATCGGCTCGCTCAACGCCGGCGTCGCCTTCTATTCGATGGTCGTCGTCGCGCTCAGCGGCGTCGTCGGGCGTTTCCTCTATCTGCGCGTGCACCGCAACCTCAGCGGCGAGAAGCTCAACCTCGGGCTGCTGCGCAGCAAGCTCGATGCCGGCGATACGCCCGCGGCGCGGCTGCGCTTCGCGCCCGGCGTCGTCGAGCGCTGCCGGGCCTTCGAGACCTGGGCGCTGGAGCGCCGCATGGTCACCGGCGCCGAGGTGCTGCGCGCGATGGTCGTGCTCACCGTCCTGCGCTGGCGCACCGAATTCGCCTGCCGCGCCGAATTGCGCCGGCGCCTGGTCGCCGTCGCGCACACCGAAGGCTGGTCGCGACGCAAGCTGCGCAGCCGCCTGCAGGCCGCGCGCCAGCTCACCGACGCCTATCTCGGGCGCACGCAGCGGGTGGCGATGTTCGCGGCCTGGGAGCGCGTGTTCTCGTGGTGGCATGTGGCCCACGTGCCCTTCGTCTACATCCTCGTCATCAGCGCCGTGGTGCATGTCGTCGCTGTGCACGCCTACTGACGGCGGCGCGGGGCGGCGCGCGACGGCGCGGCTGCTGGCGGCCGCGGCAGCGCTGTTGCTGACGTTGACGCTGCTGTGGACCCCCCGAGGCGCGGCGGCGCAGTCGATCGAATCGGTGCTCGCGCCCGGCGCGGTGATCCAGGGCCATGTGAAGGTCGAGACCGACTGCAAGTCCTGCCATTCGCGTTTCGACCGCTCGGCCCAGGACGGGCTGTGCATCGCCTGCCACAAGGAGGTCGGCGCCGACATCCGCGCCCACAAGGGCTGGCACGGCAAGCAGCAGCCGCAGAAGCAATGCCGTGCCTGCCATCTCGAGCACCGCGGCCGCAATGCGGCGATGGCCGCCTTCGACCACAAGACCTTCGACCACCGATTGACCGAATTCGAGCTGCGCGACAAGCATGTCGGGCCCGATTGCGCGAAATGCCATGTGCCGGGCAAGCGCTGGCGCGCCGCGCCCGAGGCCTGCGTCGGCTGCCACGTCAAGGACGATGTCCACAAGTCCGGGCTTGGCCGCCGCTGCGAGGAATGCCACAGCGCCAAGGGCTGGAAGACGACGACCTTCGACCACGACACGAAGACCCATTTCGCGCTCACCGGCAAACACGCGCAAACGAAATGCGATGACTGCCACGCCAACGGCCACTACAAGGACACGCCCAAGGCCTGCCTGGCCTGCCATCGCAAGAAGGACGAGCACAAGGGCCAGTTCGGCGAGAAATGCGAAAGCTGCCATTCGACCGAGGCCTGGAAGCCGCAGACCTTCCGCCACGACGTCGACACGCATTACGCGCTCGAGGGCAAGCACCGCAGCGTCAAGTGCACGGCCTGCCACACCGGACAGTTGTATGTGCAGAAGCTGGGCCAGGCCTGCATCGACTGCCATGTCAAGGACGACAAGCACAAGGGCGACCTGGGCCGCGCCTGCGCCGACTGCCACAGCCCGCGCGGCTGGAAGGAGGCGCCCGGGTTCGACCACGCGACGACCCGCTTCCCGCTGCGCGGCGCGCACGAGAAAGTCGACTGCAAGGATTGCCACAAGGACCAGCAATACCGGCAGACGCCCGACACCTGCATCGGCTGCCATCGCAAGGACGACAAGCACCAGGGCAATCTGGGCGAGCGCTGCACCGAATGCCACGACGAAGTGAAATGGAAGCCGGCGCGCGGCTTCGATCACCAGAAGACGCATTTCCCGCTGTTCAACGCGCACGCCTCGCCCAAGCTCCGCTGCGCCGATTGCCACGAGACGCTGCGCGCGCTGCGCCACACGCCGCTCGAGTGCATCGCCTGCCATCGCCGCGACGACAAGCACCAGGGTTCGCTGGGCGAGCATTGCGAGTCCTGCCACCGCGACAGCGGCTGGAAGGTGGCGCGCTTCGACCACGCCAAGACGCGTTTCCCGCTGCTAGGCGCGCATCTGCCGCTGGCCTGCAAGTCCTGCCATCTGAGCCCGCGCTACCGCGAGGCGGCGCGCGAATGCATCGGCTGCCACAAGAAGGACGACAAGCACAAGCAGGCCTTCGGCACGAATTGCGCCTCCTGCCACAGCGTGCGCGCCTGGCCACTGTGGACCTTCGACCATGACCGGCAGACGCACGAGCGGCTCGAAGGCAAGCACCGCCAGACCGCCTGCGCCGGCTGCCACACCCAGCCGGCCCCCGCCGGCAAGGCCGTGGCGCCGACGCCGCAGGCCTGCGGCGCCTGCCATCGCAAGGACGACGCGCACGACGGCCGCTTCGGCAACCGTTGCGAGACCTGTCACGCCGCGAACGACTGGAACGACGTTCGACCCGGCGCAGCCGGACGGCCGGCGGCGAAAGGGCCGAATTGAGCCACTTTGTCGCATCGTCGCGGTTGCAAATTAAGTCGGTCTTAATGCCCGAGGCGAATGCCGCGGGCAAACTCGATGCGAGACGGCGCCCGGCGGGCGCCGCGCACGGGGAGCGCGGCCATCAAGCCGCCGAGGACGCGACGACGATGGCGATGACGGAGGGCTTGCAGGGACGCACGAAGGACCGCGGCGCGGTCCCGGCGGCATCTTTTTTGCAACCACCGGTCACGAATGACGGGGGCCGCCGATGACGACGCTGCGGCGCTGGACGGTCGCGACGCTGCTCGCGGCGCTCGCCCTGCTGACCTCGCTCGCCTTCGTCAGCGGCGCGGCGTCGGCGCAGCCGCCGAAGTTCGATCACGACGCCACCGGCTACGCGCTGCGCGGCCAGCACGAGAACGTGCGCTGCGAGACCTGCCACCTGCGCGCGATCTTCAAGGGCACGCCGCGCGATTGCGCGACCTGCCACGCGGCGAACAATCCGCGCGGCGCGCTGCAGATGCCGGCAAGGCATTTCCAGACCCAGCGCGGCTGCGACGAATGCCACAGCCCCGAGGGCTTCGGCGGCACGCGCTACGACCATTTCGACGTCGTCGCCGGCGGCTGCACGAGCTGCCACGACGGCATCCGCGCCCCCGGCAAGGGACCGCAGCATCTGTACACGACGGCGTCGTGCGACCAGTGCCACAACACGAGCTCGTTCCTGGGTGCGAACGCGCTGCCGCCCAACCATATCCCGTTCGCCGCCGGCACCGCCTGCAGCACCTGCCACCAGAATCCGAATTTCGCGGTGATGCCGTCGCTCTCGGCGATCCACGCCAACCTGCCGAGCACGGCGACGAGCTGCGGCGACTGCCACGGCGCCGCGGCGGCCTCGTTCGCGATTCCCGCCAGCGGCTTTGCCGTCGTCGGCCTGCCGGCCAACCACATCCCCGCCAGCCAGCCCTGCGAGCTGTGCCACACCGGGCCGGGCACCGGCATGCCGACGCTGCCGGTGGGCAATGGCGCGAAATTCGCCGGCGCGCTGATGAGCCACAACGGCATCACCAGCGGCTGCGCGAACTGCCATACGACGACGCCCGCGACCTTCGCCGGCATCGCCGCCATCGTCGGCATGCCGCCGACTTCGCCGATGGGGCCGAATGCGCATATCCCCACCCAGGCAGCCTGCGAATCGTGCCACCTCGCCAGCGTGCCGGCGCTGCCGGTGCCGGCCACGGCGACGAAGGCGCCGCCGGGCAGCGGCTTCGCGACGCCGGCGCCGACGACGCAGCAGATCCATGCCGGGGTGAGCAGCGGCTGCAACAGCTGCCACGACGTCAACGCCGTCTGGATGGGCGTCGGCGCCTACCCGATCGCACCGGCGACGCTGGTCGCGGGCGCCCAGTACACCGGTTTCCAGACGCGACCGCAGGCCGCCGCCGGCCCCTACAACGTCGCCGACGCCGGCCACCCGAAGGACGGCGACTGCTCGCAATGCCACTCGAATTCGAACGCGTTCACCGCCGTCGACAAGCCGGCGAACCACATCCCCTACGCCGCCGGCGCGCAATGCAACAGCTGCCACACCGGCAGCGACTTCTCCGTCCAGCCCACGTTGACCAACATCCACGCCTGGGCGCCGAGCACGGGCACGAACTGCGCGCAATGCCATGGCACGGCGGCGGCCTCGTTCGCGATTCCCGCGGCGAACTTCAGCATCGTCGGCCTGCCGGCCAACCACCTGCCGACGAGCGTCTCCTGCGAGTCCTGCCATGTCGGCCCCGGCAGCTCGATCGCCGCCACGCCGGTGGTCGACGGCGCGAAGTTCACGAATTCGCTGATGAACCATGCCGGCATCACGAGCGGCTGCGCCGGCTGCCATCAGGCCAGCGGATCGGCGACCGCGTTCGCCGGCATCACGCGCATCGTCGGCATGCCGGCGACGAGCCCGGTCGGCGCCGCCTCGCACATCCCCTCGTCGACGACCTGCGAGAACTGCCACCTCGGCTCGACGCCGTCGGGATTCATGGCGGCGAATGCGACCGCCACCGCACCCGGCACCGCGTTCCAGACGCCGGCGCCGACGACGCAGCAGATCCACACCGGCGTGAGTTCGGGCTGCGCCGCCTGCCACGACAGCGGCGCGGTCTGGATGGGCGTGGCGGCCTACCCGATCATCCCCTCGAGCCTGGTCGCGGGATCGCAATACCAGGGCTTCCAGACGCGGCCGCGCACCGCGGCCGGCCCGTACAACGTCGCCGATCCGCAGCACCCGGCCACCGGCGACTGCTCGCAATGCCATGCCAGCACGCTGGCGTTCACGGCCGTCGACAAGCCGGCCAACCACATCCCCTACGCGCCTTCTGCGCAATGCAGCAACTGCCACCTGAGCAACGACTACTCGGTGCAGCCCAGCGTCTCGGCGATCCACGCCTATGCGCCGAGTTCGACGAGCAATTGCGCGCAATGCCATGGCAGCGCGGCGCCGTCGTTCGCGATACCGGCGGCCAACTTCAGCATCGTCGGCCTGCCGGCCAACCACCTGCCGACGAGCGCCTCGTGCGAGGTCTGCCACGTCGGGCCGGGTTCGTCGATCGCCGCGACGCCGGTGCTCGACGGGGCCAAGTTCGCCGCCTCGCTGATGAACCACGCCGGCATCACGAACAACTGCGTGTCCTGCCACGTCGCCGGCGGCGCCGCGTCGGCCTTCGCCGGCATCGCCCGCGTCGTCGCGATGCCGCCGACGAGCCCGGCCGGCGCCGGCTCGCACATCCCCTCGGCGACGACCTGCGAGACCTGCCATATCGCATCGATGCCGGCGGGCCTGGTCGCCGCGTCGGCGACGAAATCGGTTCCCGGCACCGGCTTCGCGACGCCGGTGCCCACCGGTCTGCAGATCCACAGCGGCGTCAGCTCGGGCTGCGCCGCCTGCCACGAGGCCAAGCAGGTCTGGCTCGGCGTCAGCGCCTACCCGATCAGCCCGTCGACGCTCGTCGCCGGCGCGCAGTACAAGGGTTTCCAGACCAGGCCCCAGGCCGGCGGCGGCACCTACCAGGTCGCCGACCCGGCGCACCCGGCCGGCGGCGACTGCTCGCAATGCCACGGCAACACGACGGCGTTCACCGGCGTCGACAAGCCGGCCAACCACATCCCCATCGCCGCGACGGCGCAGTGCAACAACTGCCACACCGTCGCCGACTACGCGGTGCAGCCGACGCTGGCCAATATCCACGCCTACGCGCCGAGCGCAGGCGCCAATTGCGCGCAATGCCACGGCGCGGCGGCGGCGTCGTTCGCCATTCCCGCGGCGAATTTCAGCATCGTCGGCCTGCCGGCCAACCACATCCCGACCAGCGCCTCGTGCGAGGTCTGCCATGTCGGCGCCGGCTCGTCGATCGCGGCGACGCCGGTGGGCAACGGCGCGAAATTCAGCGGCTCGCTGATGAACCACGCCGGCATCGCGAACAACTGTGCCGGCTGCCACCTGCCCAATGGCGCGCTCGCGGGCTTCACCGGCATCGCGCGGCTGATCGGCCAGCCCACCACCACGGCGCCGGGCAGCACGGCGCATATCCCGTCGGGCCCGGCCTGCGAGAGCTGCCACCTCGCGAGCCTGCCGCCAGGCTTGATTCCCGCTTCGGCGACGGCCAACGTGCCCGGCACCGCCTTCGCCACGCCGGCGCCGACGGGGGTGCAGATCCACAACGGCGTCAGTTCCGGCTGCTCGGCCTGCCACGACACCGGCGCCGTCTGGGTGGACAGCGCCAACTACCCGATCTCGCCGTCGGCGCTGACGGCCGGCGCGCAATACCGCGGCTTCCAGACGCGGCCGCTGGCGGCTGGCGGCACCTATGCCATCGCCGACCCGGCCCACCCGGCCAGCGGCGACTGCTCGCAATGCCACGCCAGCACGACCGCGTTCACCGCCGTCGACAAGCCGGCCAACCATATCCCGACGCTGGCCACGGCGACCTGCAACAACTGCCACACCGGCAGCGATTACGCCGTGCGGCCGACGCTGACCGCGATCCACGCCTACGCGCCGAGCTCGACCGCCAACTGCGCCCAATGCCATGGCAGCGCGGCCGCCTCGTTCGCGATACCCGCGGCCAACTTCAGCATCGTCGGCCTGCCCGTCAACCACCTGCCGACCTCGGCGTCGTGCGAGGTCTGCCATGTCGGCCCCGGCTCGTCGATCGCCGCCACGCCGGTCGTCGACGGCGCGAAATTCAGCGGCTCGCTGATGACCCACACCGGCATCACCAACGGCTGCGCCGCCTGCCACGTCGCCGCGGGCACGCCGGCGTCGTTCGCCGGCGTGACGGCCATCGTCGGCATGCCGGTGACGAGCCCGGCCGGGCCCGCGTCGCACATCCCCTCGTCGACGACCTGCGAGAACTGCCACCTCGCGGCGACGCCGACGACGCCGCTGCCGGCCTCGGCGACGAAGACCGCGCCGGGCACCGCCTTCGCGACGCCGGCGCCGACGACGGCGCAGATCCACAACGGCGTGACCTCGGGCTGCATCCCCTGCCATGAATCGAGCGCCGTCTGGATGGGCGTCGGCGCCTACCCGATCGCGCCGTCGACGCTGGTCGCGGGCGCCCAGTACACCGGTTTCCAGACCCGGCCCCGCGTCGCCGCCGGCACCTACAACGTCGCCGACCCGGCCCACCCGGTGGGCGGCGACTGCGCGCAATGCCACGCCAGCACGAACGCCTTCACCGGCGTCGACAAGCCGACCAACCACATCCCCTACGTCGCGACCGCGCAGTGCAACAGCTGCCACACCGGCACCGATTATTCGGTCCAACCCAGCGTCACCGCGATCCACGCCAACGCCCCGAGCACGAGCACCAACTGCGCGCAGTGCCATGGCGCCGCGGCGGCCTCGTTCGCGATACCCGCGGCCAACTTCAGCATCGTCGGCCTGCCGAGCAACCATATCCCGACCAGCGCATCGTGCGAGGTCTGCCATGTCGGCGCCGGCTCGTCGATCGCCGCGACGCCGGTACAGAACGGCGCGCGCTTCGCCAGCTCGCTCGTCAGCCACAGCGGCATCACCAACGGCTGCGCGGCCTGCCATGTGCCGGCGGGCACGTCGGCGAACTTCATCGGCATCGCCAACCTCATCGGCATGCCGGCGACGAGCCCGGTCGGCGCCAGCTCGCACATCCCCTCGGGCACGGCCTGCGAGAGCTGCCACATCGCCAGCGTGCCGGCCGGGCTGATCCCGGCCTCGGCGACGAAATCGGTGCCCGGCAGCGGCTTCGCGACGCCGGCGCCGACGACGGTGCAGATCCACACCGGCATCAGCGGCGGCTGTTCCACTTGCCACGAGGCAAACTACCTCTGGGTGGGCGTCGGCGCCTACCCGATCGCGCCGGCGACGCTGACCGCCGGCGCCAGCTACACCGGCTTCCACACGCGACCGCAGGCGGGGGGCGGCAGCCACGCCATCGCCGACCCGGCGCACCCGACGAGCGGCGACTGCGGCGCCTGCCACAGCAACACCTTGGCCTTCACCGCCATCGACAAGCCGGCCAATCACATCCCGGTGGCGGCGACGGCGAGCTGCAGCAACTGCCACACGAGCACCGATTTCTCCGTGCTGCCGACGCTGGCCAACATCCACGCGTATGCGCCCAGCACGAGCGCGAACTGCGCGCAATGCCATGGCAGCGCGGCGGCCTCGTTCGCGATACCCGCGGCCAACTTCAGCATCGTCGGCCTGCCGAGCAACCATATCCCGACGAGCGCCTCGTGCGAGGTCTGCCACGTCGGCGCCGGCTCGTCGATCGCGGCGACGCCGGTGGGCAACGGCGCGAAATTCGCGGGCTCGCTGATGAGCCATGCCGGCATCAACAGCAACTGCGTCGCCTGCCATGTGCCGGTGCCGCAGCAGGCCGGCTTCATCGGCATCGCGACGATCACGAAGATGCCGCAGACGAGTCCCGTGGGCGCGGCGTCGCACATCCCCTCGTCGACGAGCTGCGAGACCTGCCACCTCGGCTCAACGCCCAGCGGCCTGATCCCCGCCTCGGCAACGACGCTGCCGCCCGGCACCACCTTCGCGAACCCGGCGCCGACGACGACGCAGATCCACACCGGCATCACCGCCGGCTGCGCGAGCTGCCACGAGGCCAGCAATGTCTGGATGGGCATGGGCGCCTACCCGATCGCGCCGTCGGTGCTGACCGCGGGCGCCTCGTACACCGGCTTCCACGCGCGGCCGGGGACCAACGCCGGCACCTACACCGTCGCCGACCCGGCGCACCCGGCGAGCGGCGATTGCTCGCAATGCCATGCCGGCACGACCGCCTTCACCGGCGTCGCCAAACCGGCCAACCACATCCCGTATGCCGCGAATGCGGCCTGCAACAACTGCCACACGAGCGCCGACTATTCGGTGCTGCCGACGCTCACCAACATCCACGCCTGGGCGCCGAGCACGAGCGCCAACTGCGCGCAATGCCACGGCAGCGCGGCCGCGACCTACGCGATACCGGCGGCGAACTTCAGCATCGTCGGGCTGCCGGCGAACCACCTGCCGACGAGCGCTTCGTGCGAGGTCTGCCACGTCGGCGCCGGCTCGTCGATCGCCGCGACGCCGGTCGTCGACGGCGCGAAGTTCGCCGCCTCGCGGATGAACCATGCCGGGCTTTCCAACGGCTGCGTCGCCTGCCACGTCGCCGCCGGCACACCGGCCGCGTTCATCGGCGTGACGGCCATCGTCGGCATGCCGCCGACGAGCCCGGCGGGCGTGAATGCGCATATCCCCTCGGGCACGGCCTGCGAGAACTGCCACCTCGCGGCGATGCCCAGCGGTCTCGTCGCGGCCTCGGCGACGAAGACGGCGCCGGGCACGGCCTTCGCGACGCCGGCGCCGACGACGGCGCAGATCCACGGCGGCATCACCTCGGGCTGCACGGCCTGCCACGAGCGGCCCTCGGTCTGGATGGGCATGGGCGCCTACCCGATCGCGCCGAGCACGCTGACCGCCGGCGCCAGCTACACCGGATTCCAGACCCGGCCCGGCACGACCGCGGGCACCTACAACGTCGCCGATCCGGCGCACCCGACGAGCGGCGACTGCGCGCAATGCCACTCGAACACGAACGCCTTCACCGGCGTCGACAAGCCGGCCAACCACATCCCCTACGCCGCCAGCGCGCAGTGCAACAGCTGCCACACCAGCAGCGATTTCTCCGTGCAACCGACGGTGACGGCGATCCACGCCAACGCGCCCAGCACGAGCGCCAACTGCGCGCAATGCCACGGCAGCACGGCCGCCTCGTTCGCGATACCCGCGGCCAACTTCAGCATCGTGGGGCTGCCGGCGACCCATATCCCGACGACCGCCTCGTGCGAGGTCTGCCACGTCGGCGCCGGCTCGTCGATCGCCGCGACGCCGGTCGTCAGCGGCGCGAAGTTCGCCGCCTCGCTGATGAACCACGCCGGCATCGGCAACGGCTGCGTCGCCTGCCACACGGCGGCCGGCAGCACGACGACCTTCACCGGCATCACGCGCATCGTCGGCATGCCGCCGACCTCGCCGGTGGGCGTCGGCTCGCACATCCCGTCGAACACGAGCTGCGAGACCTGCCACCTCGCGACGCTGCCGGCCGGGCTCATCGCCGCCTCGGCGACGAAGACCGCGCCGGGCACGGCGTTCGCGAACCCGGCGCCGAACACGGCGCAGATCCACACCGGCATCAGCGGCGGCTGCGCCAGCTGCCACGACACGAACGCCGTCTGGATGGGCACCGCGCTCTACCCGATCGCCCCGACGACGCTGTCCGCGGGCGCCTCGTACACCGGCTTCCATTCGCGGCCGACGGCCGCCGGCGGCGCGAACGCCATCGCCGACGCCGCGCACCCGGCCAGCGGCGACTGCTCGCAATGCCATGCCGGCACGGCGGTGTTCACCGGCGTCGACAAGCCGGCCAACCACATCCCCTATGTCGCGACGGCGCAGTGCAGCAACTGCCACACCGGCAGCGACTACGCGGTGATGCCGACGCTGGCCAACATCCACGCCTACGCGCCCAACGTCAACACCAACTGCGCGCAATGCCATGGCAGCGCGGCGGCCTCGTTCGCGATTCCCGCGGCCAACTTCAGCATCGTCGGCCTGCCGCCGACGCACATCCCGACGAGCGCCTCGTGCGAGGTCTGCCACGTCGGCACCGGCTCGTCGGTGACGGCGCTGCCGGTGGGCAACGGCGCCAAGTTCGCGAACTCGCAGATGAACCACAGCGGCATCGCGTCGAACTGCGTCGCCTGCCACGTCGCGCCCGGCGGCACGAGCAGCTTCGCCGGCATCGCGCGCGTCGTGCCGATGCCGCCGACCTCGCCGGTGGGCGCCACCTCGCACATCCCGTCGAACACGAGCTGCGAAACCTGCCACCTGGCGACGATGCCGGCGGGCTACATCGCCGCGACGGCCACCGCGACGGCGCCGGGCACGGCGTTCGCGAACCCCGCGCCGAGCACCGCGCAGATCCACACCGGCATCAGCTCGGGCTGCACCGCCTGCCACGAGGCCGCCGATGTCTGGATGGGCATGGGCGCCTACCCGATCGCGCCGTCGACGCTGAGCCCCGGCGCCAGCTACACCGGATTCCACGCCCGGCCGACGGCCACCGCCGGCCCCTACACGGTGGCCGATCCGTCGCACCCGGCCAGCGGCGACTGCGTGCAATGCCACGCCAACACGACCGCGTTCACGGCCGCCGACAAGCCTTCGAACCACATCCCGACGGCGGCGACGGCGACCTGCGACAACTGCCATACGAGCAGCGACTACTCGGTGCTGCCGACGCTGGCCAACATCCACGCCTACGCGCCGAGCACGACGAGCAACTGTGCGCAATGCCATGGCAGCGCGGCGGCCTCGTTCGCCATTCCCGCGGCCTCGTTCAGCATCGTCGGCCTGCCGTCGAACCACCTGCCGACTTCCGCCTCGTGCGAGGTCTGCCACGTCGGCGCCGGCTCGTCGATCGCGACGCTGCCGGTACCCAACGGCGCGAAGTTCGCCGCCTCGCTGATGAACCACGCCGGCATCGCCAACGGCTGCGCGAGCTGCCATGTGCCGGCGGGCACGCCGGCGGCCTTCGCCGGCGTCAAGGCGATCGTCGGCATGCCGGCGACGACGCCGATGGGCAGCACCTCGCACATCCCGTCGGCGACGGCCTGCGAGAGCTGCCACCTGCAGACGCTGCCCGTGGGGCTGATCCCGGCCTCGGCGACGAAGACCGCGCCCGGCACGGCGTTCGCGACGCCGGCGCCGACGACCGTGCAGATCCACGCCGGCATCACCTCCGGCTGCACGGCCTGCCACGAGGCCAGCTACGTCTGGATGGGCATGACCGCCTACCCGATCGCGCCGAGCACGCTGACCGCCGGCGCCTCGTACACGGGATTCCAGACGCGGCCGCGCAGCGCCGCGGGCACCTACAACGTCGCCGACCCGGCGCACCCGGCCAGCGGCGATTGCGCCGGCTGCCACGCCAGCACGACCGCGTTCACCGGCGTCGACAAGCCGGCCAATCACATCCCCTACGCCGCCACCGCCACCTGCAACGCCTGCCACACGAGCAGCGACTACTCGGTGGCGCCGACGCTGACCGCCATCCACGCCAATGCGCCCAGCACCAGCGCCAACTGCGCGCAATGCCACGGCAGCGCGGCGGCCTCGTTCGCCATACCCGCGGCGAACTTCAGCATCGTCGGCCTGCCGACCAACCACATCCCGACGAGCAGTTCCTGCGAGGCCTGCCACGTCGGCACCGGCTCGTCGATCGCCGCCACGCCGGTGGTCAATGGCGCGAAGTTCGCCGGCTCGCTGATGAGCCACGCCGGCATCGGCACCGGCTGCAACACCTGCCATGTGCCCGCCGGCACGCCGGTGTCGTTCATCGGCGTGACGAGCATCGTCGGCATGCCGCCGACGAGCCCGATGGGCGCCGGCGCGCACCTGCCGACCTCGACGACCTGCGAGACCTGCCACGCGACGAGCTCCGTCGCCGGCCTGATCCCGGCCTCGGCGACGAAGACCGCGCCGGGCACGCTGTTCGCGACGCCGGTGCCGACGACGGCGCAGATCCACACCGGCGTCGCCTCCGGCTGCACGACCTGCCACGAAGCGAACTACGTCTGGATGGGCGTCGGCGCCTACCCGATCGCGCCCAAGGTCATCACCGCCGGCGCCCAGTACACCGGCTTCCAGACGCGGCCGGTGACGGCGGCCAGCACCTACGGCATCGCCGACCCGGCGCACCCGAGCAGCGGCGACTGCGTGACCTGCCACCTGACGACGAGCTATTTCGTCGGCGTCGACAAGCCGGCCAACCACATCCCCTATGCGGCGACGGCGCAGTGCAGCAACTGCCACACGGGCACCGACTACTCGGTGCTGCCGACGCTGGCCAACATCCACGCCTACGCGCCGAGCACCAGCGCCAACTGCGCGCAATGCCATGGCAGCGCGGCGGCCACCTTCGCGATTCCCGCGGCCAACTTCAGCATCGTCGGGCTGCCGAGCAACCACATCCCGACAACCGCCTCGTGCGAGGTCTGCCATGTCGGCACCGGCTCGTCGATCGCCGCCACGCCGGTGCCCAACGGCGCGAAGTTCGCCGGCTCGCGCATGAGCCACAGCGGCATCGCCGCCGGCTGCAACAGCTGCCACCTGACGGCGGGCAGCGTGATGAACTTCGTCGGCATCACGAAACTCGTCGGCATGCCGGCGACGACGCCGGTCGGTTCGGCATCGCACATTCCCTCGTCGGCCACCTGCGAGAACTGCCACGGCACGAGCAGCGTGCCGGGGCTGATCCCGGCGTCGGCGTCGAAATCGCCGCCGGGCACGCTGTTCAACTCGCCGACACCGACGACGGCGCAGATCCACACCGGCATCACCTCGGGCTGCAACGCCTGCCACGACACCGGCTATGTCTGGATGGGCGTCTCGGCCTACCCGATCGCGCCGACGACGGTCTCCGCCGGCGCCCAGTACACCGGCTTCCAGACGCGGCCGGTGTCGGCGGCCGGCGTGTACTCGGTGGCCGACGCGGCGCACCCGGCGAGCGGCGACTGCTCGAACTGCCACACCGGCACGAACTACTTCAGCGGCGCCGCCAAGCCCGCCGGCCATATCCCGACCAGCGGCACCTGCGCGACCTGCCACATCGTCGCCGGCGACTACACGATCGCCGGCCTGGCCAGCAACACCGTGCTGCACACCGGCATCACCTCGGGCTGCGCGAACTGCCATGCCGCCGGCCCGTTCGCCGGCAGCGGGCCGACCTCGTCGACGCTGTGCACGACGGCGGCGCTGCCCTACCAGCCGGTGCCCAAGCCGCTGACGGCCTGCGGCGCATCGCCGACCGCCAGCAACGCCCTGAACCACATCCCGGTCGGCTCGCAGGCCTGCGAGCTGTGCCACGGCAGCACCGTCTTCACGAGCTTCAAGATGTCGAGCACGACGGCGATGCGGCCGACGACGACGACGGGCCCGGTGCCCGGAACGACGATGCACACGAGCGGCGTGCCCCAGGGTTCGTTCACCTGCATGAGCTGCCACGAATACCAGTACAAGTGGATGGGCGTGAGCATCAGGACACGCGATTCCGCGAGCCACCACGCAGGCCAGGACTGCGCCAACTCGGGCTGCCACCGCAACACCAGCAGCCAGTTCATGATGGAGTTCAGGCCCATCCCGGTGCGCCGCGCCGCCGTCGGCGCCGCACTGCCGCGGCTGCTGCCGCAGCTGATGGGCGGTGCCGGCAGCGGCAGTGCGACCCCGTTCGACCACCGCGGCGTCGCCGCAGGGCAATGCCAGACCTGCCACAACGGCCAGCTCGCCAGCGGCCGCCCGGCGCGCCACTACGGCCAGCGCCTGTCCTGCGACAGCTGCCACCGCACCACCGCCTGGCGGCCGGCGCAGTTCAGCCACAACGCGACGATGGCAGGCCAATGCGCCGTCTGCCACAACGGTGTCGACGCGCCCGCCAAGACCGGCAACCACTTCGTCACCGTGCGCAGCTGCGACGCCTGCCACCGCACGCTCGCCTGGCAGCCGGTGCAGTACCAGCATCTCTCGCCCGCCTACCAGCCCATGCCCGACAAGCCGAGCTGCATCAGCTGCCACGTCACCAACAACGAGGTCATCCCGAGGCAGATGCACGGCCACCCGGGCCTGCGCCCGGTGCCGGTGCCGGGGAAATGAACCGATGATCCCGACGATGGGCGCTCGCTGCGCGCGCTGGCTGTGGCTGCTGATCGCGATGCTGCTGAGCGCCGGCACGGTGGCGGCGCAGACGCTCGACGAGATCGAGTCGCTGTCGCGCGACGGCACGCCGGTATTGCGCATCCGCTTCAACGCCTCGGTCCATTTCCTGCAGCTCGCGCCGGCCGGCGCGGCCGACCTGTACACGCTGCGCTTCGAGCTCATCGCCGCCGACGACCTCGTGCAGCGCCAGACGGCCGACGAATTCCGCCGCCTGCCGGCGGCCGGCGACCTGCCCGAGGTCGGCATCGCCTACACGCCCGACGCCACGAGCCGCACGCGCACGCTGACGATCAAGCTCGCGCGGCCGCTGAACCTGCAGGCCCGCCAGGGGCCGAACTCGCGCTCGATCGACCTGCTCGTGCTGCCGCCCAAGATCGAGCAGCCGGGGCCGCATTTCGCGCTCGTGCTGCAGACGGTGCCGCAGGCCGAGGCCGACCGCATCAAGCCGGTGCCGCCCGAACTCGGCGAGCTCGAGGTCCATGTGCGGCCGGTGACGGCGGGCGGCGTCGCCTCGCTCGAACTCACGGCCGGCTACTTCACCTCGCAGCGCGCCGCCGCCGCCGCGCTGGCGCTGGCGTTGCCGCGATTCCCGCAGGCGCGCATCGTCGACCTCTCGCGCGCCGAGCCGGCGCTGCCCGAGACGCGCTCGTGCCTGAGCACCGAGCCGGCGGCCGACGCCGCGCTCGAGGCCAAGGCCGGCGAGCTGATGGCGCAGGCGCGCCAGGCGCTGGACGCCAAGGAGGCCGAGCCGGCGCTGGCGGCGCTGGACCAGTTGCTCAAGCTGCCGCCCAACAGCCGCTCGCTGGCGGCGCAGGAGCTGATCGGCAATGCCTGGGAGCTGGCCGGCAACCCCCGCCGGGCGCGCGTCGAATACGAGCTCTACCTCAAGCTGTGCCCCGACGAGGCCGGCCAGGCGCGCGTGCGCGCGCGGCTGGCCGCCATCGGCCCCGAGACCGGCGGCGCCGTCGCCGCCGCCAAGCCCTGGTCGGGATCGCTGGCGCAGTACTACTACGGCGGCAAGGCGCGCACCAAATCGCTCGTCAGCATCGCCACCGGCATCGACCAGGCCACGCTGAGCCTGACCAACGAATCGGCCATCGTCACCAGCCTCGACCTCAGCGGCCGCATCGCCGGCGAGAACAGCGAGACGCGCGTCGTCGCGCGCGGTTCGGGGTCGACGAACCTGCTCGGCAGCGGCCACAGCACGAACTCGATCAGCGCCGTCTACGCCGAGCACCGGCGCCTGGGCAGCGGGCCGCTGGCGGGGCTGGCGGTGCGCGTCGGGCGCCAGTCGCCGATCAGCGGCGGCCTGCTCGGGCTGTTCGACGGCATCTCGCTGGCCTACCCGGTGAGCAGCGGCGTCAAGGTCGACGTCATGGGCGGCGTGCCGGCGAGCCCGCTCGTCTCGGCACCGAACGAGACGCTGTTCGCCGCCGTCGTCGAGGCCGACAGCTTCGCCGAGCATTGGGGCGGCAACTTCTACCTCCTCGACCAGACGACGCAGGGCATCACGAACCGGCGCGCGCTCGGCAGCGAGCTGCGCTATGCGGGCGATCGCTGGTCGCTCGACGGCCTGCTCGACTACGACACCGTGTTCAACATGCTCAACGCGCTGAGCGTGCACGGCAGCTTCCAGGTCGCGCCGCAGACGACGCTGACGATGCTCTTCGACGGCCGCCGCGCCCCCGACCTCGAACTGACGAACGCGCTCATCAGCAGCGGCGCGGCGTCGATCAAGACGCTGCTGCAGACGCAGACGCTGGACGAGGTGCGCGCCGCCGCGCTCGCGACCTCGGCGATCGCCAGGCAGTTCATGGTCAGCATCGCGCGGCCGCTGGACAGCCATTGGCAGGCCTCGACCGACCTGCGCTACAGCGCCGTCGGCGCGCTGCCGGCCGTCGGCGACTTCGCCGCCACGCCGGCCACCGGCGGGCAATACGGCTGGACCGGCCAGCTCACCGGCACGAACCTCTATTCGAAGCGCGACATCAGCAACTTCAACGTCAGCGTGATGACGACGCCGCTGTTCAAGGGGCTGCAGCTCTCGGTCAACAACCTCAGCGTGCTGCCCGGCCATCCGGACCTCACGCTGGAGCCATCGCTGCGCCTGTACACGCAGCGCGACAACCAGAGCACGAAGCTGCTGCGCGTCGGCCCCGGGCTGCGGCTGAGCTACCGGGCCAGCGGGCGCGCCAGCCTGCTCGGCGAGATGCTCTACGAGGTCTCGCGCACCGACGGCCCGACCAACCACGCCCACAGCGACACGGCGTTCTTCTACGTCGGCTATCGCTATGAACTGTTCTGATCCCTGCTTCCCCTGACGCCCCCGATGTCCGATCGATCCCCGCTGCTGCGCCGCGCGCCGGCCCTCCTCGCCCTCGTCGCCGTCGTCGCCGTCGCGCTCGGCTGGTGGGCGGTGCGATCGCGCGAGGAGTCGCCTGCGGCCCAGCCGCCGGCACGCCCGGCCAGCGCGGCGCCGGCGCCGCTGTCGGCAAGCCAGGTCGAGCGCGGCATCGTCCAGGCCCGCCGCGCCGCCGAGGCCGACCCCAAGGACAGCGCCGCCTGGGCCATGCTCGCCCACAGCGAGGAGATGGCGGGCCGCTTCGAAGAGGCCACGCGCGCCTACAGCCACCTCGCGGCGCTGCGGCCGCAGGACGCCCAGGTGCAGGCCGACTACGCCGATGCACTCGGCGTCGCCCAGCATGGCAGCCTGGCGGGCGAGCCGGCGAAGCTGATCGCGCGCGCGCTCGAACTCGACCCGCACAACGTCAAGGCGCTGCTGCTCGGCGGCAAGGAGGCCTTCGAGGGCCGGCGCTACGAGGCCGCGATCGCGCTCTGGCAGCGCGCGCTGGCCGAGCGGCCCGACGCCGCGCTGCGCCAGCCGGTCGAGACGAGCATCGCCGAGGCGCGCTCGCTGGCCGCGGCCGGCGCCGGCGCACGCGCCGCCTCCGCCCCCGCGGGCGGCCGTTTCGTCGCCGGCCGCATCGTCGTCGATCCGGCGCTGCGCTCGCGCATAGCGCCCGACGACACCGTCTTCGTCTATGCGCGGCCGGCCAGCGGTTCGCGCATGCCGGTGGCGCTGCTGCGCCGCCATGGCCGCGACCTGCCGCTGGACTTCGCGCTCGACGACACGCTGGCGATGGTGCCGCAGGCGCGGCTGTCGCAGCAGACCCAGGTGCTGGTCGGCGCCCGCGTCTCGCACCGCGGCGACGCGATCCCGGCCGCCGGCGACCTCGAGGGCGAGGTCGGCCCGGTCGCCCCCGGCACGGTCGGCCTGCAGATCACCATCGACCATGAGCATCGCTAGGGCCCGGGCCGCGCTCGCGCTGCTCGCCGCGCTGGCCGCCGCGGCGCCCGCGGCGCGCGCCGTGCTGGGCGAGGACGCGGCCAGCATCCAGGGCGACGCGCTGCGCGTCCAGGGCCAGCGCCGCATGGCAGCGGCGGCGACGGCGGTCGCCGCGGCCGGCGTCCAGGTGCATGTGATCGAACAGGCCGACGGCTCGACGATCCGCGAATATGTCTCGGCCGCCGGCGTCGTCTTCGCGGTGGCCTGGAACGCCCGCAACAAGCCGCGGCTCGACGAGCTGTTCGGCCGCCACTACGCCGACTATGCGGCCGGCGCGCGCCAGGTGATGGCGCGGCACCCGGGAGCGCTGCACGGCGCCGTCGTCGAGCAGGGCGACCTCGTCGTGCAGGCCAGCGCCTATCTGAACCGCCATGTCGGCCGCGCGTGGCTGCGCTCGCAGGTGCCGGCCGGCTGGACGCCCGATGCGCTGCGCTGAGCCGCTGCGCGCCGCGCTGGCGCTGCTGCTGCCGCTGGCGATGACCCTGGCACTGGGGCTCACGGGCTGCGGCGGCGGCAATTCGTCGACGACCTCGCTGGTCGTCAACGGCACGCCGACGCCGCCGGTGACGGTCAGCGTCGACCAGCCGCAGGGCCCCAACACGACGCAGATCGCCGTCGATGCCGGCCCCGGCGGCGGCTTCGGCGCGCCGCCGACGAACCTGCCCTATGTCACGGTGACGATCTGCGCACCGGGTTCGACGACCAGCTGCGCCACCGTCGACCATGTCTTCCTCGACACCGGCTCGATCGGGCTGCGCCTGCTGCGCAGCACCGTCGCCGGCATCACGCTGCCGCCCATGGCCGCCGGCGCCGGCAATGCCGCCGAGTGCTACCCCTTCGTCGTCGGCGCCGTCTGGGGCGCAGTCGTGCAGGGCGACCTGACGATCGCCGGCGAGCACGCGGCGAACCTGCCGCTGCAGCTCATCGACGACCGCCCGACGCCGCAGCCGGCCGCACCCGCCGCCTGCGTCAGCGCCGCCGGCGGCACGCTGCTGGCGTCGATGGGCCAGCTGCAGGCCAAGGGCGTGCTCGGCATCGGCATGCTGCGCTACGACTGCGGGCTGGTCTGCCAGACCGGCGCCTACGGCGGCGGCATCACGCTGTATTACGCCTGCGACGCCGCCGGCGCCTGCCAGCCGACGGCGATCGGCGCCGACCAGCAGGTGCAGAACCCGGTGGCCGGCTTCCCGGTCGACAACAACGGCACGCTGATCGTGCTGCCGGCCGTGCCGGCCACCGGCGCCAGCGCCGCCTACGGCCGGCTCGTGTTCGGCATCGGCACGCAGACCGACAACCAGATCGCCCCCGGCGCGACGCGCCTGGCCGTGCAGACCGACCCCGCCCGCGCCGACTACCTCTACCTCGGCGCCGCGCTCGGCGCCACGGCCTACGCCTACGGCTATCTGGACAGCGGCTCCAACGGCCTGTTCTTCGCCGACGCCGCGCTCGCCAAGCCCGCCTGCACCGGCGGCGGCGCCGGCGGCACCTGGTATTGCCCGAGTGCGGCGGCGACGCTGGGCTTGCAGCTCACCGACATGAACGGCAGCGGCGCCGCGGTGACGCTGGCGGTGGCGAGTGCCGACGTCCTGTTCGCGACCGGCAACACCGCGTTCTCGAACCTCGCCGGCGCACCGGGCGGTGCCGATGCCGGCGCCTTCGCGCTCGGCCTGCCGTTCTACTACGGGCGCAGCGTCTACACCTCGATCTGGGGCCAGGCGCTGTCGAGCGCCGGTCCCTGGGTGGCTTTCTAGCGGCTCTTGACCTGGATTTGTTCAAGGTCAAGACGCGCGGCGCGGCGCCCGTTAACGTGGCTCGCCGGAGTTGGGAGAGCCGCATGTTCAGCCAGTTGGTGCGTCGCGTGATGGAGCAGGAGCCGATGCTCACGGCGCCGCCGCAATCGACCGTCGCCCAGGCGGCGCGCCAGATGGCCGGCAGCGCGACCGGGGCGCTGATGGTCGTCGACGCCGACGACCGCCTCGTCGGCATCTTCACCGAGCGCGACGCGCTGTTCCGCGTCCTCGCGCTGGGCCGCGACCCGCACAGCACCAAGCTGGCCGAGGTGATGACGCCGGGCCCGGTGACGGTCTCGCCCGAGGCGACCTTCGGCTACGCGCTGCAGGTGATGCACGACCGGCGCTGCCACCACCTGCCGGTGGTCGACGGCGACCAGCTCATCGGCATCGTCAGCTCGCGCGACGCGATGGACCCGGAGCTCGAGGAATTCGTCTGCGAGGCGCAGCGGCGGGTGAGCGTGCGGCGCTAGGCGCTGGCACGTTCGAGCACCGCGACGGCTGAGGTCCGTGGCCCCGCCGTGGGCCTGACGCATCGGCTCCGACGCCGACGACTGCGCAATCGATGGCGTGGTTCGCGCGCCGGTGCGCATCACCTTGCGCAGTCACCTGCCGGGCGAGGGGCGAGTCCGCCGGCGGTCGGCATGGCCCGCGACTTGCTGTCGTTGGCAAGGGCAAGTGCGACCCGCGTGTCCGCCGCGGCGACTCCGACGGCACCGGGCCTCTTCGAATTTCGAATTTCAACGGGTTGGAGCGATCCCTCAATGGCATTGACATGGCTGCCGGCCCAGGCAGAACGATTCCACCTGACGGGTTGGCCGCTGGCTCTGCCCCTCGTGTTTTGGGCCGCGGTCAGCGGCTCGGCCTTGGCCGTCGAAGCGGGTGACGCGGCACCGGACTTCCGTCTCGACGGTGCGGGCCAGGATGTCCAGCTGGCCCAGGCCAGGGGGCGGCTCGTCTACCTCGATTTCTGGGCCTCCTGGTGTGCGCCGTGCAAGCGCTCGTTTCCCTGGATGAACCGGCTGCAGAGCCGCTACGGTGCGCAGGGCCTGCAGGTCATCGCCGTCAATGTCGACGCCCATCACGAGGATGCGCTGCGCTTCCTGCGGGAGATGCCGGCGCAATTCACGGTGGCTTTCGACGAGCACGGCGAGACGCCGCGCCGCTACCGGATCCAGGGCATGCCGACGTCGATCCTGATATCGACGGCAGGCAAGGTCCTCCATGTCCAACGGGGGTTCCACCCCGAGGACGAAGCCGAGATCGAGTCTCGCATCCAGCGAACGCTCGCCGACGGGCCCAGCGCCATCAAACCATGAACACAACCTTCCGCATCGCGACGCTTGCCGTCGCCGCGGGCGCCCTCGGCGCCTGCTCCACGGTCCAGCCGCCGCAGCCGTGGCAGAAGGGCGACCTAGCGCGCCCGGAAATGAGCCTGAATTCGGATCCGCTCGAAGCGCGCTTCTCGGCTCACGCCTATTTCAGCCGCGAGGCGGCGTCCGGCGGCGCATCGGTGGGTGGCGGCGGCTGTGGCTGCAACTGAATCGCGGGCCCGCAGCGCGCTGCTGGGAAGCATCGTCTCGGCGGCCTGCGTGCTGCCCGGCGTGATGCCCGGCGCCGCCTGGGCCGACGAAGCGCCGACCGACGGCCTGCTGTCGATCAAGCTGACGCAATACCAGGACAGCCAGACCGGCCTGTACGGCGGCAACACGAACGCCGTCGCCGCCGCCGGCACGTCGGGGGGCATCGACCGCCGGCGCATCCTCGCCTATGGCGGACCGCTGGCGACGATCTCGTCGGCGAGTTCCGGCGGCGGCGGCGGCGGCGGTGGCGGTGGCGGTCCGAGCAATACCTTCGACCGCATGCGCATCACGACGCCGTCGCTGTATGCGCTGGTACCGATCAACCGCCATTGGGCCGCCGAGGGCTCGCTCACCGTCGACAGCGTCTCCGGTGCATCGCCGCGCTATTACTCCGACATGAGAAGTGCGGCACAGATCGTCGATCGGCGCGTGGCCGAAGATGCCAAGCTCAGCTATTACGCCGAGCGCCAGAGCTATGGCCTGGGGCTGAGCCATTCCTCCGAGCATGATTTTCTCTCGGATGCGATATCGGCCGACGCGCATTTCTCGAGCGACAGCCAGAACACCACCTGGAACCTGGGCGCGGGTTTCACGCAGGATCGCATCGACCCGGTGACCCGCATCGTCTGGAATCAGCGGCGTCACACGACGGAGCTGCAGATGGGCGTGACGCAGGCGCTGGACGCGGCCGATCTGCTGCAGGCCGAGTTCACGGCGACGCGCGACGACGGCTACATGAACGATCCGTACAAGTTCGACGATGCGCGTCCGAATCGGCGCACGGCCGACGTGCTGCAACTGCACTGGAACCACTGGACCGGCGACAGCGCCCTGAAATTCGGCTACCGCTATTACCGCGACAGCTACGGCATCCAGGCACACACCTTCGACGTGGCCTGGGTGATGCCGGTGTTCGAGCACGTCAACGTGACGCCGGCCCTGCGCTACTACACGCAGACCGCCGCATCCTTCTACGCCAATCCGAATACGGCGAACTACCCGAACCCGGTGGGCGCGCCGACCTATTTCAGCGCCGACCAACGGCTGGCGGCCTTCGGCGCCTTGTCCCTGAGCCTGAAGGTCGCCTGGCGCGTGACGCCTTTGTGGACAGTCGATGCGAAGGCCGAGCTGTATCGACAGCGCAGCGCCTGGGCGCTGGCCGCCGCCGGCTCGCCGGCCATCAATCCCTTCGAATCGACGACCGTCCAGGTGGGCCTGGCACGCAGCTTCTGAAGATGTCGCGCGGCTGGGATCAGGTCCACGAATTCCGCGCCATGGGCTCGCCCTGCGTGCTGCGCGTCGCGGGTGCCGACATCGAGCCGGCACAGGTGCGGCGGGCGATGGCCATGGCGGCGGCCGAGGTCGCGCGCATCGAAGCCAAATACTCGCGCTACCGCGCCGACAGCATCGTGTCGCGCATCAATGCCGGCGCCGGGCGCACCGCACGCCACGGGCTGGATGCGGAAACCGCCGGCCTGCTGCATTTCGCCGATCGGTTGCACCGCGAAAGCGGCGGGCTGTTCGACATCACCTCGGGCGTGCTCAGACGGGTCTGGGACTTCAGGACCGCCGTCTGCCCGACGGCTGAGGCCGTGGCGCGGACCCTCGAACTCGTCGACTGGCGGGCCGTCGAGTTCGACGGCAAGCGCATCCGCCTGCCCAAGCCGGGCATGGAACTGGACTTCGGCGGTTTCGGCAAGGAATACGCAGCCGATCGCGCCGCGACGCTGCTGCGCGACGCCGGCTTGAGCCACGGTTACGTGAATCTGGGCGGCGACATACGCCTGCTGGGGCCGATGCCCGATGGCGCGCCGTGGCATCTGGGAATTGCCCATCCGCGCCGGCCGGGCGAGGTGATCTGCGCTGTCGAACTCAGCCACGGCGCCCTGGCCACCAGCGGCGACTACGAGCGCTATTTCGATGCGGGCGGCCGGCGCTACTGCCATATCCTCGACCCGCGCAGCGGCTGGCCGGTCGAGCATTGGCAATCGGCCACCGTGCTCGCGCCGGCCTGCCTGGCGGCCGGCGCGCTGACGACGCTGGCGATGCTCGAGCAGGCCGGTGCGCCGGCCCTGCTGGACGGGCAAGGCGTGGCCTGGATCCTGATCGACGCCCAAGGGAGGATGCATCGCGGCGGTCCGCAGTCCGCGCCGTCGGGGTCGTCGGCCTTGCAGCCGGCATCGCGGCGTGCGTCGTGATGGACGAGACCACGCCATGGGTCATCTGCGTCTTCTCGCGCGGCTCGAACATCCTGGTCAGCGACGAGCGGCGCCGATGACCGCGAGCCCGCGCTTCGGGACGGCCGGGTTGGCGCACCGGAACGTTCCGCGCACCGCTGATCGCCTGCGAGGCCGGCTGCGCGGATGGCCGGCAGGGCACCCTGGTTATCCTTGCGGCTTTGCGCGGGAGACGGGCAATGGCCGACGAACAGTTCGACAAGGGTCTGGCGCAGCGCAAGCGCGTGATGGGCGAGGACTTCGTCGCGCGCGCCTTCGCCGGCGCGACCGATTTCACCGCGCCGATCCAGCAGCACATCACGCGCAACGCCTGGGGCGATGTCTGGCAGCGGCCGGGGCTGGACCTGAAGACGCGCAGCCTGATCACGGTGGCGATGCTGACGGCGCTGGGCAAGCAGCACGAGCTCAAGGGCCATGTGCGCGGCGCGCTCAACAACGGCGTCACGCCGGCCGAGCTGCAGGAGGTGCTGCTGCACGCCGCCGTCTATTGCGGCGTGCCGTCGGCGGTGGAAGCGTTCCGCAGCGCGGCCGAGGTCGTCGACGCGCCGAAGGCCTGATCGGGCCAGGCCGCGACGCGGCGCCTGTCTGTGTTTGGCTCAAGCGGCCGGCGCCACCGTCGCGCCCGCCACGCCATGCCGCGCCAGCGCCGCGGCGACGAGGCCCTCGGCCTTCGCGCGCTCGACGAAATCGCGCAGCGCCTGCGCCGCGGCGTCGCCGCGGCCGGCGGGGATGCCCATCGCCTGCTCGATGACCATGAAGCGCCCCGGCAGCAGGCGCAGACCGCCCAGGCGCGCGGCGTCGGCCTGCAGCGGCTGCCGGACGCCCGCGGCGACATCGGCGCCCTCGGCGAGGAAGGCGTCGACGACCTCGGGCGAGCTCGGCGCGCGCAGGATCGTCGCCGCCTTCAGCGTGCGGCTGAGATAGAGGTCGTAGGCGCTGCCCTGGCCGACCATCACGCGCGTGCCGGCGCGGTCGACCTCGTCGTTGCCGCGCAGCGGCGAGGCCTCGCGCACGAGGTAGGCGCCCTCGATCAGCACATAGGGGGCGCTGAAGCGGATGCCCTCGCCGCGCGCCGGATCGACGGCGAAGAAGCCGATGTCGGCGTCGCCCGCGCGCACTGCGGCCACCGATTCGGCGGCCTTCTCGCAGGTCCGCAGCTCGATGCCGACGCCGAGCTGCGCCGCCAGCGCGCGCGCCAGATCGACCGAGACGCCGGCCGGCTCGCCGTCGGCGCCGCGTCGCGCCAGCAGCGGATTGCCGTAGTTGATCGAGGCACGCAGCCGGCCTTGCGGGGCCAGCTCGGGGGCCAGATCGCGGATCGGGGACGTTTCCATCGCATCACGGGGGTGGTGGCGCAGCCGCTCGCTGCGGCGCCAGTGTAGGGGCCGGCACGCCCTGCAAGGCCGCGGATTGCAACTGTCGCCGGGCGGAATGGAGGCTGCAACAGGCCGGCAACCCCGCGGCCCGACGATGTCGCACAGGGTCGGGATGCTCCCGATCGAGGAGTGAGCCATGAAGCATCCCATCGCCTTCACCATCGCCTGCGCGGCGCTGCTGGCCGGCGGCGTCGGCACGGCCTGCGCCGATCCGCACGACCGCGGCCCGGCGCACGAGCAGGGCCGGCCGCAGAACCGCGCCCCCGCGCACGAGCAGCGCGCCGCCCGCCCCGATTTCCGCGGCGACGTGCATTTCGACAACCGCTACCACCACGACCATTACTACCCGGCGCGCGGCGCCGTCTTCGGCGCCCTGCCCGGCGGCGCGATCGGCATCGGCTTCGGCGCCGACCGCTGGTTCTTCCACGGCGGCGTCTGGTTCCGGCCCTACGGCGGCCGCTACATCGTCGGCTTGCCGCCCTACGGCATCATCGTGCCGATCCTGCCGCCGGACTGCTCGACGCTGTGGATCGCCGGCATCGCGTATTACTACGCCAACGGCATCTATTACACGACCGCACCCGGCGGCTACACCGTCGTCGCGCCGCCCGCCGGCGCCGACGCGGCGCAGCCGGTGGCGCCGGCCCCCGTCGCGCCGTCCGCCGCGCCGGCGCCGATCTTCTACCCGCGCAGCGGCCAGAGCCCGGAGCAGACCGAGACCGATCGCCAGGATTGCAACCGCTGGGCGACGACCCAGCCGGGCGCCATCGCCGATGCCAGCGTGATGCAGCGTGCCGTCGCGGCCTGCATGGACGCGCGCGGCTACACGGTGCGCTGAAGCCCTTCGTCCGGCCCTGCCCCGGGGTCCCGCGCCACGCCGCCAGGGCGACGATCGCCGCCCTGGCGGGGGCCGGTTCTCGGGTCTGCCCTTAGACTGCCGCCCTCGCGCCGGCGCCTTCCTCCATCCTGCCCAAACCATGCAAGATCACCCCATTCCGGCCTCGATCGCGATCCGCGGCGCGTCATCGCGAGGCCGCATCCTGCCCTGGGTGCTGTTGCTGCTGCTGGTGCTGGTGTTCGGCCTGAGCTGGTGGAAGCTGCGCGGCAACGCCGCCAACCAGGCCGCCGCGGCGGCGAGCGCGCCGGGCGGCTTCGGCCGCGGGCCGGGCGGCCGCTTCGCCGGCAACATGAGCCAGCCGGTGTCGATCGACACGGTGCGGCGCCGGGACATCCGCGTGACGACGAACGCCATCGGCAGCATCGTCGCGTCCAACACCGCCACCGTCCATGTCCAGGTCAGCGGCGTGCTGCAGCGGCTGGACTACAGCGAAGGGCAGCAGGTCAAGGCCGGCCAGCAACTGGCGCAGATCGACCCGCGCGCCTTCCAGGCCGCGCTCGACCAGGCGCTGGGCGCGCTCAAGCGCGACGAGGCGCAGCTCGCCGGCGCGCGCGTCGACCTCCAGCGCTACCGGGACCTGTTGGCCAAGGACGCGATCCCGAGCCAGCAGGTCGACACGCAGGCGACGCTGGTCGGCCAGCTCGAGGGCACCGTGCAGGTCGACCGCGCCGCCGTCGCCACGGCCAGGCTCAACCTGCAATACACGCATGTGCTGTCGCCGATCGCCGGCCGCGCCGGCATCAAGCAGGTCGACGTCGGCAACGTCGTGAGCCCGGGGGACGCCAACGGCATCGTCGTCGTCACGCAGACGCGGCCGATCGCGCTCGTCTTCGCCGCGCCGTCGGCGCAGCTGACGGCCATCACGGCCAGGCTGCGCGCCCGGCAGCCGCTGCCGGTCGTCGCCTTCGACCGCGTCAACAACAAGCGCCTGGCGACGGGCCAGGTCGCCTCGCTCGACAACCTCATCGACCCGACGACCGACACGGTCAAGGTCAAGGCCCTGTTCCCCAACGACGACGACGCGCTGTTCCCGAACCAGGCCGTGAGCGTGACGCTGCAGACCGACCTGCTCGCCGGCGCCACCGCCGTGCCGCAGGCCGCCGTGCAGCGCGGCACCCAGGGCTACTACGTCTACGTCGTCAACCCCGACAGCACGGTGACGACGAAGGTCGTCAAGCCGGGACCGGTGGACGAGAACTGGATGGCGGTCGAAGGCCCGCTGCAAGCCGGCGACCGCGTCGTCATCGACGGCATCGACCGCCTGCGCGACGGCGCCAAGGTCGAGGTCATCGCC
>JAGWTU010000104.1 GCA_028868825.1 Burkholderiales bacterium
GGTCGTGCGCACGATGACCTGGGTGTCGGAGAGATCGGGCAGCGCGTCGATCGGCGTGCTGCGCAGGTTGACGAGGCCGGCCGCGGCCAGCGCGACGGTGGCCAGCAGCACGAGCAGCCGGTGGCCGACCGACCAGCGGATGAGTGCGGCGATCATCGTGCCGGCTCCGATGCGGCGGCGCCGGCCGGGCTGCGCGCGACGATGCCGCGCAGGCTGGCCTCGGAATCGAGCAGGAACTGGCCCGAGGCGACGACGCGCTGCCCCGCCGCGAGGCCGCTGCGCACGACGATGCGGTCGCCGATCTCGTCGCCGACCTCGACCTCGACGGGCTCGTAGCGGCCCTGCGGCAGCGCGAGGTAGACGAGGGCGCGCCGGCCGGTGCGGATCACGGCCTCGGACGGCACCGTCAGCGCCTGGAGTTGCGGCCCCTGCAGCGTGACCTCGCAGTAGAGCCCGGCCTGCAGGCGCTGGTGCGGGTTCGGCAGTTCGATGCGCAGGCGCAGCGTGCGCGAGTCGCGCTGCGCCTCGGGCAGGATGGCGGCGACGCGGCCGGCGACGGCCTCGCCGGGCCAGGCGGCGAAGCGCGCCTGCACCGGCATGCCCGGCCGCACGGCGGCGGCCTGCGCATCGGGCACGGCGGCCTCGAGCCACAGCGTGCCCAGGCCGTTGATGCGCGCCAGCGTCATGCCCGGCGCCAGCGTCATGCCGTTGCGCACCGCGAGTTCGGTGACGACGCCGGCGATCGGTGAGATCACGCGCTGCGTCGCCGCGACATGGCCGCTGCGCTCGACCGCGGCGATCGTCGTCTCGGGGATGCCCAGCAGCTGCAATCGCGTACGCGCGGCGGCCGTCAGCGCGGCGTCGCCGGTGGCCTTGACCGCCAGGTATTCCTGCTCGGCGCCGAGCCAGTCGGGGTTCATCACCTCGGCCAGCAGCGCGCCGGCGGCGATCACGTCGCCGGGCGCGATGCGCGGCACGCGCTCGACGAAGCCGGCGCTGCGCGCCTGCACGATCGCGACCTCGCGCTCGTTGAGCTGCAGTGTGCCGACGGCGTGAACGGTCTGGCCGATGGCGCGCTCGTCGACATCGGCCAGCCGCAGCCCGAGCGCCTGGCGCGCGGCGGTCGAGACGGCCAGGCCTGCCCCACCCTCGCCAGCGCCGTCTTCGGCATAGCGCGGCACGAGGTCCATGTCCATGAACGGCGACTTGCCCGGATGGTCGAACTTCGCCGCCGGCGACATCGGGTCGTACCAGTAGAGCACGCGGCGTTCGGCGGCCGATCCCGCCGATGCGGGTCCTGCCGGTGCCGCCGGTGCAGCACTCGCGGCATGCGTGGCGTGCGCCGACGGGTCGCCCGCAGTGCTGCGCGCGCGAAGGCTGGCGACGCCCCAGCCCAGCGCGATGCCGGCAGCCAGCGCAATCCCGGTGATGACGATCTTGTTCATTCAATCCTCCGCCACTTGTGTCGTCAGGCGCGTGCCCAACGCGGCGATGCGACCCTCGAGGTCGATCGCCCGCAATTCGGTCTCGGTGCTTTCACGCCGCGCGGCGAGCACGGCGCCGAGGTCGCCGCGGCCCGCTTCGTAGGCCGCCATGGCCAGCGCGACGCGCTCGGCCGCGAGCGGCCGGCCGCTGGCGGCCAGGCGCTGCTGCTGGTGCTGCAGCGAGGCCAGTTCGGCGAGCCAGCCCTCGGTCTCCTCGGCGTGGCGCAGCAGCAGGTCGGCGCGTTCGGCGGCGACGCGCGCGGCGTCGAGCCGGCGCGCGCGCGCGAGCGGCTCCTGGCGCCGCGCGGTCTGCCAGGGCAGGTCGAAGCTGAGCTGGAACGACACCATGTCACCGAATTGGGTCCCGCGGCGCTGGTAGGCGACCTCCCACGACCAGTCGCCGCGGCGATCGGCATCGGCCTCGTGGGCGTCGGCCAGCGCCATCGCCTCCATCGCCTCGTAGGGCGCGATCTCGGCATGGCGGTGGATGTCGGCGCGCAGCGCGTCGGGCTGCAGCGCGGCGGCTGGCGGCGCACCGGCCAGCGGCTCATCGGCGCGCTCGCCGACCCAGCGCCGCAGCGCCGCGCGCGCCTTCGCGAGGTCGCGCACGGCGTCGTCGCGGCGGTCGGCGAGCGCGATCGCGTCCTGGCGCGCCATGGCGCGCTCGGCCGGCATCGCCTTGCCGGCGGCGATGCGGGAATCCAGCGTCTGCTGCAGCACCGCGTTGTCGCGGTCGAGGGCGTCGAACCGCGCCAGCGTGCGCTCGGCGCTCCAGACGGCGATCCAGGCCAGCGCCGCGTCGCGCCGCACGGCCAGCGCCGCCGCCGCGAGCCGGGCGCGCTCGCGCACGACGAGCGCCTGCGCCGACTCGGCCCGCGCCGCGCGCTTGGCGCGGTTGGGCACCTCCTGCATCAGCGCGATGCGCTGCATCGTCATGCCGTCGCGATTCAGGCTGTAGCGGTCGGCGCCGGCGATGTTCAGGTTCTCGACGCCGACCGCCAGCCGCGGGTCGGGCAGCGTGTCGGCAGCCGGGGCCGCCGCCTCGGCGCCGGCCAGCGATTGCCGCTGCGCGAGCAGCGCCGGCGCGCGCTCCGCGGCGATGCGCGCGGCCTCGTCGAATCCGAGACCGGCGTGTGCCGGCAGCGTGAGCGCCGCCAGGGCGCAGGCCGCGACGACGCGGCGCAAGGGATGAAAGAAAAGCATGGCAGTCCTCGAAACCAGACACGACGGACGAAGCGCGGCGCGCAGCAAGGCGCACCGCGGACGAGGTCGGCGGTCTAGCGGCGCAGGACGAGCAGGCTGAGGTAGATCGGCGGCGTGCCGGGCGGCGGCTCGCCGCTGCGCAGCGCACCGGGGCGCTGCAGGGCCGGCGCGGGCGCGGCGGCCAGGGGTTTCCAGTCGAGCACCGCCCAGAGCTGCGGCTGCGGCAGGAGGTCGGGCGCGGCGGCATGGCCGAGCTGGTTGACGCTCAGGTTGCCATGGTCGCAATGCGCCTGGCACAGCGCGCCGGCACCGGCCTGTGCGGCGGCGGCTTCGGCATGCATGCGCTCGTGTGCGGCGCAGGCCTCGTGCCCGCCCAGCGGCGGCGCGACGGCGCGCAGGCAGGCATGCACCGCCGTGGCCATCTGCAGGAACAGCAGGGCCAGGATGAGGACCGCAACGATGCGGCCGCGCGGGCGACGGCTCAGGCGCATGGGGCGGAGTCTAGGGCCGAACGGTGAAGACCCTTTGACGCCCGACAAGTCTGCCGCGCTTGACCGTTGGCGACCCGGGTCGGTCATTCGTCGGCCCATTCTGAACGCCTCGAGGCAGTCGTTGCTCTTCGCCGAGCGTTGGCGCCTCTGGTCATGCTCTGCCCAGCCGCGGAGCGCGGCTTCGGGAACCGCTCGATGGACAGCGTTCAGCCCCTGGCCTTTTCGAGGTCGGCCCGTGCCGCAAACATGATCCTGCCCGTCAAGGGCTCGGCCCGTTGTGGCAGTCGTAGCAACCGACGTTCTGCCCGACCGCGAAGCTGCGGCTGCCTCCCTCCGTGGAGAACGTCCGCGAGGCCTTCACCTGCGACAGCGGGGTGCCGCGGTAATCGCTGCCGTGACAATAGGCGCAGGTCGTCGCCCCGCCGGCGGACCCGACGAGATCGCCGTGTCTGCCGACCCAGTTCTGGCCGATCGTGTGCATGCCGTGCGGGCCACCGTTGGCCGTCAGCGGCGGCGTGGCGTGGCACACCGTGCACTCGCGCACCGTGCCTGCATAGCCTTGCAGCGCGATGCTCTCCAGGTTGTCGTTGGTGTGCGTGCTCGGGTATTCGGCGTGCGTCGCTCCGTGGCAGGACTCGCACTGCATGCCCCCGTGGCCCTTGCTGAATCGGAACAGGCTGAAGCCCGCGGCCGGCGTGTTCGGGTTCGTGGCAAAGCGCGCGTCGGCAGGCTTGACCAGATTGCCCGACGCGTCGACCGCGCTGGTCTTGCGCGTGCCATCGTAATGGCAGGCTTGGCAGTTCGGTTCCTGCAGCCAACCCACGCGCGCGGGGTCGCCGACCTTGGTCATGTTGCCGTGGCAGCTCTGGCACTGGATTGCGCTCACGGTGCTCATCGCCCCCCGCAGGCAGGCCGTCAGCGAGCCGGGATGGCACGCATAGCACGCGCTGCGGTTGGTGCTGGAATTCAGCGACAGCCCGGCAGGCATCGAAGCCGTGACGGTGGTCGGGTCGATGACCGCGCCGTGGTTGGTGTGCAACGCGCTGGTCAGCTTGGAGACGCCGGTCTTGCCAGTACCCGGTAACGCGTTGGACGCGTGGCACGAGGCGCAAAGTGTCGGCGTGCCGCTGTTGGCGGCGGCGAGCAGACCGGTGCCGCGCTTCTGATCGTGCAGACGCAGGATGTTCTTCTTCCAGTCCTTTTCAGGGTCGGGGTCGTTGACCCAGCCGCTGAGCGGCCTGGCGGCCTGGCGCGCCGGGTTGGAGTCCGTCGTCGACGCGTGGCAGGCTGCGCAGGTGATCTCGTCGCTCACCGGCAGCACGGTGGTGCTGCTGGCCAGCACCTTGCCCGTGCCGTCCCTGGCGGTGACTTTCACGGTCGGGTAGTAGTCCTTGACGTAGCTGCCGTTCACGACGGCATCGGCGTACGGCGTGATCGGCAGCGCGGTGGCCTCGAACCAGCCGTTGGTCGCGTCGAGCGTCATCGGCCTGGGAGTGAGCGAGGGCGTGGCATTGCCTGTCAGGCCGAAGTTCGGCGCGGGCGATGCGCCGTAGAGTGGCTTGGCCCAGGACCAGAAGTTGGTCTTGCCGACACTGCTGGTGTTGATCGAGCCGGTGGGGTCGGCCACTGCTTCGTAGGTCAGCGTCACACCGCTCGTCACCGCCTTGCCCGTGGACGCGTTGACGAGTTGGGCGTGCAGGTTGTTGTACGGCGGCAGGATCGAGAACACCGAATAGTCCTTGCCGTCCATGCAGTGCATACCGAGGTCGTTCCACGCCAGCAAGGAGTATTTGGCGCTGCCGGTCGGCGAGCCGCTGGTCACCGTGACGGGCACGCTTATCGTCGTCCTGGCGTCCTTCACCGCGACGACCACGCTGCCGGCCGAGAGGCCCTTGACCGTCACGATGTTGGCGCTGACCGTGACGGTCGCAATTCGGGTGTTGCCCGACGTGGCGGTCAGGGTGCCGGAGACCTTGGCGGCCGTCAGGATGGCGTTGCTGCCGATGGCAAGCGAAAGCGATGTCGGCGAGACCGTCATCGCCGTCGAATTGGTCACCGTCACCGGCAGGCTGACA
The DNA here is from genome assembly GCA_028868825.1 of Burkholderiales bacterium. Taxonomy (GTDB): domain Bacteria; phylum Pseudomonadota; class Gammaproteobacteria; order Burkholderiales; family Burkholderiaceae_C; genus Rubrivivax. The sequence continues at coordinate 5,254 of JAGWTU010000104.1, forward strand.
TTCGACGTCTTGGCGTCGCGAACGTAGACCGTGGTCGCGCCAGCGGCCTTGCCGACGACGTTCAGCGTGGCACTGACGGACGTGACGTTCGACAGCGAGACCGTGGCTACTGCGGTGTTCTTGCTCTCGGCCTGGATCTCGCCACTCGCGCCGGTGATCTTGACGACGGTGTACATGCCGGCAGGCACGCTGACCGTGCTGGGCGACATTGCGAGCGCGGCCGAGGCCTGTCCCGCGACGGTCCACAGGCCCATGGCGAGCCACGCCACGAAGATTCGAGCCATGCGCGAAGCGGCGCCTGCGATCATGTTTTTGTCCATCTCGATTTCTCCCTTCTCCCTGAGGTACCGCATTGCCGCCGCAACGAAGGCGCCGTCGAACCGATAGCGGCGCGCTGAGCGCTCGCGCATGAACCGGTTCATGGCGTCGAAATACCACTGTAAACAGTGTGGTCAAAGCGCAGTAGGCGGGGCATCGGCAAGTACACGTGCAAGCACGTAAGACTTGCAACACCGAGTTGCTCTCTGCATTCAGCAGATAAGGTCAGCCGTTGTCGCGAGTTCCTTGCGGATGATTTGCCAATGCCCATCGCCCCGAGGTGCGTCGGGCCGGGTGATTCAACGGTGAGCGCTCCGTCGGCGTGTTCAGATTACGTCTGAATCGTGCTGCGAACTAAATTGCGCTGCCCGGAACCGGACAGTCACCAGCAGCTGCTGGTGGCGTGCGCCGATCACGAGCACCCGCTCGGGCGATCGGATGTCGAAGTGCAGGACGGAGCCGGTTGTGCCGAGCGGGATGCCGAGTTCGCGCAGCGTCGACCGCCTCGTCGGCGGCATCGAGATCCTCGAGCGTTTTTGCACGATCGAGCAGGCAGTCGTAGAGCCGCACCAGATCGTCTTCAGCGGCCTGCGTGAATCGACGGCGTAATTCATCCGCCCCGTTGCTTGCGTCGCTCGGCTAGCTTGGCTTCGAGATTGGCGATGACCTTGGCGGCGGGGATGGACACCCCTGTGCGCTCGTACTCGGCCAGGGATGCCCGACCCTGTCCGGCCGCGCCAGCGTGGCATCAAGCTCGTACCGCCTGCGCTATCGGTTTTCCAATTCTGGATACCGTCGGAATAGGCCTTGTTCATTGAACGGCAACCGCCGCTCGCTTCCCAAGCAGGCCGCCACGCGCGGAATCGCGGCGACGCGATCGTGCAATTGCACCACCAGCGGCGCCTGGATCAAGCATTCCTCCGTGGTCAGCGGGAATGCGTACCGCAGGCCCTGGACGAGTTGAAACAGCGACAGGTCCACATAGCTCAGCCGGCCGCCGACGAGATGGCGCGAGCCTGATGGGTTGAGCGCCAGGATGCGCTCGAACCATTGCAGGAACTTCGGGATGCGGTGACGGCGGAACTCGCCGGCACGACGCAGCGCCTCGGGTTTCTGGTCTTCGTAGTACAGATTCCCGCCCACGGGGTGATGCGTGTCGTGTGCCTCGGTCACCATGTCGGCGATCGTGAGCTGGATCTGTTGCGTCCAGATCCGCAGCTGTTCGCTGCGTGCGACGAGCTTGAGCGTCGGCGCGAGGTACTGCAGGATGGCCGCGGTCTGGCCGACGACCACGCTGCCGTCCTTGAGCATCGGCGGCGCGAAAGCCGGATGCGCACCGGCACCTTCGTGCAGCAGACGCAGCAGCGCCGGCACGCCCTGACCCGCTGCCTCCGGTCCACGGGCCACGTCGATGTAGCTCGCCCCGCCGGCCTCGAGCGCCAGGCGCACGAATTCGCCGCGGCCCTGAATCGTCGGCCAATAGTGGAGTTCGTAGGTCATGCACCAAATGTAGCGTCCCGGCGCGACGCGATGCCGGGCCGCCCCGCTGGCGCCTATCTACGAAGGCAGGAAATCGAGCGGCCAGGTGACGACCATCGTCGCGACGTCCTTGGCGCCGAAATCGAAGCCGCGCACGCGCGCCAGCAGCCTGTGCTCGAGGTCGTCGGCGTGCAGCTCGGTCGAGACGATGCGCAGCGCGTCGACGCTGCCGCCGGGCGCGATCGTCAGCTCGAGCACGACCTTCCCCTGCAGCGTCGGATCGTCGCGCAGCGCGCGGTTGTAGAGCGCGTAGATCGCGCCCTTGTGGCGCTCGAACACGAGCTTGATGTCTTCCAATGAGCGCTGCGCCGTCGCGGCCGATCGACGGCCGGCACCGCCGGCACCGTTGCCGCCGCCGCTACCGCCATTCCCGTTGCCATTGCCGATGCCACTGCCCGAGCGGCTGCCGGGACCGCCGCCACCACCGCCGCCCGCGACGCCGGCGACGAGCGTCGTCGAGCGGCCGGCGAGGCCGCCACCGCCGCTGTCGAGGCTGGCCGCCGCATTGCCGATGCCGCCGCTGCCGCGCGTCGCCGCGGCGACGATCATCGAGCGCAGCGGCAGGCCGGGGTCGTGCCCGGCGCCGACGCCGGGACCGGTGCCGCTGCCGACGCCCGGGCCGGGCCGGATGTCGGCGCGCAGCTGCACGGCCATCGGCGCGCCGGCCGCCGCAGCGATCTCGTCCTTCATCGCCAGCAGGCCGACGCCGCTGGCGCGCCGGCGCGCGCGTTCGAGATCGGCCTCGCCCGGCGGCCGGCCTTCGATCGGTCGCCGCGCCTCGGGCACGGGGGCGCGCGACGGCGACGCGGTCGCGGTCGGCGTCGGCTTCGACGGTTGAGCGGCCTGCGTCGCGGCCTCGGGCGCCGCGCGCACCGGTGCCGGCGTCGGCCGCGGCGTCGGGTTCGGCGCGCGCTCGATCAGCAGCCGCGCCAGCGGCGGCGGCAGCGGCTGCGTCTCGATGTGCGGCAGCGGCCGCAGCGGCACGAAGGGCAGCACGGTGCCGAGCAGCAGCGCCGCGGCCAGCGTCGTGCGCAGGATGCGGCGGTAGCGCGCGTCGTCGATCGACGCGGTGGCCCACGGCAGGACCGGCAGGCGGAACGACAGCGGCGCTGGCGACGGCAGGGCGTACGCGCTCATCACGCCTCCCCGCGACGCCGCACGGCGAAAGAGACATCGGTGTAGCCGGCCGCGGCGCAGCTGCTCATCACCTTGCGCAGCAGCCGGTACGGGATCGCGCGGTCGCCGAGGATGGTCAGCGCCTGCGCGGCGCCGGCCGCGTGGTCGCTGCGCAGCGCCTTGCGCCGCGCCAGCAGCGCGAGTTCGGTCTCCAGCGCCGGGATGCGGTCGCCGGCGTCGGCGAGCGCATCGGCGACACGGGCGACGCTGCGGCCCTCGGCCAGCACCTCCTGGTCGGTGACGACGACGACCACCGTCTCGCGCGGCGCCTGCTGCGCATCGGCCAGCGGCAGCCGCACGGCGCGCGGGCTCACCAGCGTCTCGACGCCGGTCGCGCTGGAGAGCAGGAAGAAGATCAGGATCGTGAACACGTCGATCAGCGAGACGAGGTTCATGTCGACCATCGAGCCGTTGCGCGCGCGGCGCGCGGCGCGGCGTTCGAGTGCTGAGGGCGCGGCCATCACGGACCCCGGCGTTGCGGCGCGTCGCCGATCGCGATCTGCGGGAACAGCTCGCTGCGCACGACCTGCGCGCCGCGCGCCGACACCGTCGCGCGCAGCGCGTCCATCGCCTGCACGAGGTCGTCGTAGGGCGTCTCGGGCTCGGCCAGCAGCGAAGCCGTCGTCACCTGCGGGTAGCGCGCCTTGATCTGCACGAGCAGCGCGGTGAGCGCCGACTGCGCCTGGCGGCCTTCGCCGGCGCGCGGGATGCGTTCGATGAGCCCGCCGATGCGGTCGCCGACCTCGTAGGCGTCGCGCCGCAGCACGAGCTCGAGCTGCAGTTTCCCCGGCTCGATGTGCGCCAGCGCATCGGCCGCCGCCTCGGCGGCCGGCAACTTCAGGTCCAGCACCGCCAGATGCGTGAACACCGCGGTCGAGAGCAGGAACGGCACCAGCACCACGATCAGGTTGATGAACGCGGTGATTTCCAGATGCGCAACCGGCTTGCGCAGGCGACGGACTCTCATGCCGGCCTCAAGCGGGCTGACGATCGCGCAGGCGCTGGACCTGGTTGAGGAAGGTGATCTTCGCCGCCTCGAGGCTGTCGACGATCTCCGACGCGCGCGCCTGCAGGAAGGCATGGATGAGCAGGAAGGGGATCGCGACCATCAGCGCGAACGCGGTGTTGTTCATCGCCACCGAGATGCTGGCCGA
>JAGWTU010000051.1 GCA_028868825.1 Burkholderiales bacterium
TGATGCGCAGCCCGCGCACGTCGAGCAGCGGGTGGCCGTTGTCGGTCAGCACGCCGGCGCGCAGCGTCGCGGCACCACCGATCGCGGCGAAGCGGCGCATCAGCTGCGGCGCCGCCATCGCGATCACCTCGACCGGCAGCGGGAAGACCCCGAGCACCGGCACGGCCTTGCTCTGGTCGGCGATGCAGACGAAGCGCTCGGCGAGGTCGGCAACGATCTTCTCGCGCGTCAGCGCCGCACCGCCGCCCTTGATCATGCAGCCTCGGGGGTCGATCTCGTCGGCGCCGTCGATGTAGACGGCGAGCCGCTCGACCGCGCCCGGCTCGACGACCGCGATGCCATGCCGGCGCAGCCGCGCCGTGCTCTGCTCCGAGCTCGAGACGGCGCCGGCCACGCGGATGCCCGAGGCCGCGAGCGCGTCGATGAAGCAGTTCACCGTCGAGCCGGTGCCGACGCCGATCGGCGCGCCGGGGGTCACGTATTCGAGTGCGGCCTGGCCGACCAGGGCCTTGAGTTCGTCTTGGGTCATGCCTCGATTATCGATGCTGCGCTGACACAATCGCCGCCATGCTGCCGTACGCCATCACCCGCCCCTTCCTGTTCGGACTCGACCCCGAGTCCGCCCATGACCTGACGATGAACGCGCTGGCGCGGCTGCAGAACACGCCGGCGCAATGCCTGTGGTCGCAGCGCCGCGTCGACGACCCGGTGACGGTCGCGGGGCTGAAGTTTCCGAACCGCGTCGGCCTGGCGGCCGGGCTCGACAAGAACGGCCGCTGCATCGACGGCCTCGGCGCCATGGGCTTCGGCCACATCGAGGTCGGCACCGTGACGCCGCGGCCGCAGCCCGGCAACCCGCAGCCGCGCATGTTCCGGCTGCCGGCGCGCCAGGCGCTGATCAACCGCATGGGCTTCAACAACGAGGGCCTGGACGCCTTCGTCGCCAACGTGCGCGCCGCGCACAGCTTCCGTGCGCGCGGCGGCATCGTCGGGCTGAACATCGGCAAGAACGCGACGACGCCGATCGAGAACGCCGTCGACGACTACCTCGCCGCGCTGGCCGGCGTCTACCCGCATGCCGACTACGTCGCCGTCAACATCTCGAGCCCGAACACGAAGAACCTGCGCGCGTTGCAAAGCGACGCCGCGCTCGACGCCCTGCTCTCGGCGCTGCAGGCGCGGCGGCTGGCGCTCGCGCGCGAGCATGGGCGCACCGTGCCGATGTTCGTGAAGATCGCGCCCGACCTCGACGAGGCGCAGGTCGGCGTCATCGCCGCGACGCTGCGCGCCAACGGCATCGACGGCGTCATCGCGACGAACACGACGCTGGCCCGCGATGCGGTGCAAGGGCTGCCGCATGCCGACGAGGCTGGTGGCCTCAGCGGCGCACCGGTGCTGACGGCCAGCAACCGCGTCATCGCGCAGCTGCGCGCCGCGCTGGGCCCGGGCTATCCGATCATCGGCGTCGGCGGCGTGCTCGGCGGCGCCGACGCGCGCAGCAAGATCGCCGCGGGGGCCGATCTGGTGCAGCTCTACACCGGCTTCATCTACCGCGGGCCGGCGCTGGTCGGCGAGGTCGCGCGGGCGCTGAAGCGCTGAAGTAGCGCCGGACTCAGGTCAGCTTGACCCCGGTCTTGCTCTGCAGCTCTTCCATCGTCACGCCGGGCGCGATCTCGACGACCTTGAGCCCATGCGGCGTCACGTCCAGCACCGCGAGGTCGGTGATGATGCGGTCGACGACGCCGACGCCGGTCAGCGGCAGCGTGCACTTGGGCAGGATCTTGAGGTCGATCGTGCCGTCCTTCTTCTTCGCCACATGCTCCATCAGCACGACGACGTTCTTGACGCCGCCGACGAGGTCCATCGCCCCGCCCATGCCCTTGACCATCTTGCCGGGGATCATCCAGTTCGCGAGGTCGCCATGCTCGCTGACCTGCATCGCGCCGAGGATGCTGAGGTTGATCTTGCCGCCGCGGATCATCGCGAAGCTGTCGTGGCTGCCGAAGATGCTCGATCCCGGCAGCGTCGTCACCGTCTGCTTGCCGGCGTTGATGAGGTCGGCGTCGACCTGGTCGTCGGTCGGAAACGGGCCGATGCCGAGCATGCCGTTCTCGCTCTGCAGCCAGACCTCGATGTCGGCGGGAACGAAGTTCGCCACCTGGGTCGGCAGGCCGATGCCGAGGTTCACGTAATAGCCGTCGCGCAGTTCCTTGGCCGCGCGGGCCGCCATCTGGTCGTGGGTCCAGGCCATGTCAGGCTCCCGCTTTCTCGGTGATCGTTCGCTTCTCGATGCGCTTTTCGGGGTGCGCATTCAAGACGATGCGGTGGACGTAGATCCCCGGCAGATGGACGCTGTCGGGTTCCATCGATCCGGTCTCGACGATCTCCTCGACCTCGACGATCGTCGTCTTGCCGGCCATCGCCACCGCCGGATTGAAGTTGCGCGCCGTGAGGCGGAACTGCAGATTGCCCGACTTGTCGGCGCGCCAGGCCTTCACCAGCGAGACCTCGGGGACGAGGGCGCGCTCCATCACGTACATATGGCCGTCGAACTCGCGCGTCTCCTTGCCCTCGGCGATCATCGTGCCGTAGCCGGTGCGGGTGAAGAACGCCGGGATGCCGGCGCCGCCGGCGCGCAGCTTCTCGGCCAGCGTGCCCTGCGGCGTGAACTCGAGTTCGAGCTCGCCGGCCAGGTACTGGCGCTCGAACTCCTTGTTCTCGCCGACGTAGCTGCTGATCATCTTGTGGATCTGGCGCGTCTCGAGCAGCTTGCCCAGGCCGAAGCCGTCGACGCCGGCGTTGTTCGAGATCACGGTGAGGTTCTTCACCCCGCTGTCGTGCAGGGCCTGGATCAGCGCCTCGGGTATGCCGCACAGGCCGAAGCCGCCGACGGCCATCAACTGGCCGTCCTGGACCACGCCGGCCAGCGCCGCCGCGGCACTGGGATAGATCTTGTTCATCGTCGATGCTCCGCCGGAAATGAGGGCCGGCCCAGGTGGGCCACAGCCGGTGAGCGTACTACGACGGCGCGCGCCATGGCGTTACGTAAAATCGCCTAAGTTGTCCCCCTCCCGGGGCCGGTTGCACGCATTCCCCGAGGCTCCCTTGAAACCCGCCGACCCCACCACCTCGTTCGCCGACCTGCAGATGCTGCAGGCCGCACTGTCCAGCGTCTTCGCGCCCTGGGTGCGCGGCCTCGACATGCGCGTGTTGAGTGCTCAGGCCGGCGAGGTCACGCTCGAACTGCCGGTGAATGCGCTGCATGTCCACCAGGGCGGCGTGCTCTGCGGCCAGACGATGATGGCAGCCTGCGACACCTCGATGGTGCTGGCGGTGATGACCAAGCTCGGCGGCTTCAAGCCGATGACGACGGTGCAGATCCAGACCAGCTTCCTGCGCCCCGTGCCCGGCAGCGCCGGCAGCGTGCGCGTCGTCGCGCAGGTATTGCGCATGGGGCGCAGCCTCGTGTTCGGCGAGATCCGCGTGCTCGGCCCCGGCGACGAGCTCGCGGCCCACGCCACCACCACCTACGCGCTGCTGTGACCGAAGCGGCGCTGAACTACCGCAGCGCCTTCGAACTCGCCCCGATCGGGCTCGCGCTGTCGCGCGAGCGGCTCGTCATCGATTGCAACGAGGCCCTGCTGTCGATGTTCGGCGCCGAGCGGCACCAGGTCGTTGGCCAAACCTTCGAAGGGCTGTACCCCAGCTTGGCCGAGTATGAAAGCATGGGGCGCCGCATCGCCGCCCAACTCGACGACCAGGGCCGCTACGCCGACGACCGCGTGATGCGGCGCATCGGCGCCGATCGCGCGCTCTTCTGGTGCCATGTCAGCGGCCGCGCGCTCGACCGCCGCGCGCCCCATGCGGCCGGCATCTGGGCCTTCGAGGACCTGTCGACCCGACGCAAGCTCGAAATCGACCTCACGCCGCGGGAGCGCGAAATCGCCGCGCTGCTGATCGAGGGCGGTACCAGCAAGCAGATCGGGCGCCGGCTGGCCATCAGCCCGCGCACCGTCGACGTGTACCGCACACGGCTGATGCGCAAGACCGGCGCAGCCAGCGCTCCGGAATTGGTCATGAAACTTTTGACCGGAATAGGGTGAATGATTGCCGTCCTGGCTATACCGCCGGATGGCCGTTTTGTCAGCGCAGGCGGGTAAGATGACCTGGGCGGAACGCGTTGCAAAATTGCACAGTCGGGCGTCACCGTCGAAGGTGCGGTAGGTATCGCGACTTCGGGCGGGGATGGCCTGGCAAGAATGATCGGCGCACCCGTTTCGTTTGAGGGACCGCTGGCCGCAGCGCACGGGATGGGCCCGCGTGCCGGTACCGATGGTCGATGACTTGATCGCTCGAGATGCTTCCTACACGCGTATTTGTCGTTGATGACCACCCGATGATCCGCCAGGGCCTGGCGGCGATGCTCGAAGGCGAGACCGACATGGCCTGGGTCGGCGAAGCCGGCGACGGCGCCGAGGCCGTGCGGGCCGCGCCGGCGCTGGCCCCCGACGTCGTGCTGATGGACCTCGGGATGCCGAAAATGGACGGCTTCGAGGCGATGACGCATCTGCGCCCGCTGCTGCCGCGCACCCGCTTCGTCGTCATCACCGGCGGCCTCGACCCGAGCGAGGTGCGGCGCGCCGTCTCGGCCGGCGCCGACGCCTTCGTCGTCAAGAACGCGTCCAAGGCCGAACTGGTGGAGGCGATCCGCGCCACCGGCCGCGGCGAGCGGCTGCTCGCGCCCGATCTCGGCGCCGTGCCGGCGACGGCCGGCAGCGACGGCAACACGCTGGGCTCGGATCTGACGCGGCGCGAACGCGAACTGCTGACGCTGATGGCGCGAGGCATGTCCAACCAGGGCATCTCGAGTCTGCTGAGCATCGCGATGCCGACGGTCAAGTTCCACGTCACCAACATCCTCGCCAAGCTCCACACCGAGAACCGCACCGCGGCCGTGCTGGTGGCGCTGCGCAACCACATCGTCACGCTCGAGTGAGTTGTTCGCCCGGGAACGGGCGAGGCCGGCTGCTACGATGACGCGATCCGTCGTCCCACTCCCAGCCGCCCGACACCATGCGCATCGACATCCCCGAGGCGAAGAAGCTCGTCCTCGAGACCGAAATCCAGATCCGCTGGGGCGACCAGGATCCGATGGGCCATGTCAACAACGCGACCTACTTCAGGTATCTGGAGATCGCGCGCCTCGAATGGCTGTACAAGGTCGGCGGTCCGCCGGACCCGAGCGGCGACGGTCCGGTGATCGTCAACGCCTTCTGCAACTTCATCAAGCAGCTCGAATACCCGGGCACGCTGCTGGCCAGGCATTACGTCGCCAAGCCGGGGCGCTCGAGCTTCGACACCTACATCACGCTCGAGCGCACCGATGCGCCCGGCTTGATCTGCGCCAGCGGCGGCGCGACCACGGTCTGGATCAACTTCAAGAGCCAGAAATCGGTGCCGCTGCCCGACTGGATGCTGCCGCACCTGGTCTGAGCGCCGCGCTTCAGAAAGGCAGCCCGACGTAGTTCTCCGCCAGCGAGGCCTTCGCGGCGTCGGACGAGAGCAGGTATTCGAGGTCGATCTGCTGCAGCCGCTGGTCGTACGGTATCGCGTCCTTGAAGCGGTGCAGCAGCGTCGTCATCCACCACGAGAAGCGCTGTGCCTTCCAGACCCGGGCCAGCGCCTTGGCCGAGTAGTTGTCGAGGCCGCTCGAATCGCCGTTGCGGTAGTGAGCCAGCAGTGCGTGATAGAGGTAGTAGATGTCGGAGGCCGCGCTGTTGAGGCCGCGGGCGCCCGTCGGCGGCACGATGTGCGCCGCGTCGCCGGCCAGGAACAGGTTGCCGTAGCGCATCGGCTCGGCGACGAAGGAGCGCAGCGGCGCGATCGACTTCTCGATCGACGGCCCCGTGACGAGCCGCGCCGCGACCTCGGCCGGCAGGCGGTTCTTCAATTCGGCCCAGAACGCGTCGTCGCTCCAGTCCTCGACATGGTCGCTCAGCGGCACCTGGATGTAGTAGCGGCTGAGCACCTGCGAGCGCAGCGAGCACAGCGCGAAGCCGCGCTCGTGCTTGGCGTAGATCAGCTCGGGTGACACCGGCTTCGTGCGCGAGAGCACGCCGAGCCAGCCGAAGGGGTAGACGCGCTCGTACTCCTTGAGCACCGAGGCCGGGATCGACTTGCGGCTGACGCCGTGGAAGCCGTCCGCGCCGATGACGAATTCGCAGTCGACGCGGCGGATGTCGTCACCGGCGCGGTAGGTGACGTAAGGCGTCGCGCTCGTCAGATCGTGCGGCCGCACGTCCTCGGCGTCGTGGATCACGATGCCGTTCATGCGGTCCCGCGCCTCGTAGAGGTCGCGCGTGAGCTCGGTCTGGCCGTAGACGATGACCGAATTGCCACCGCTGTACTGGTGCAGGTCGATGCGGTCGAGTCGGCCCTCGTGGGCGATGAAGAAGCCGTGATGGATCTCGCCTTCGCGGTCCATGCGCTCGCCGCAGCGCGCCTCGCGCATGAGTTCGGCGAAGCCATGTTCGAGCACGCCGGCGCGGATGCGGCCGAGCACGTAGTCGCGGCTCTGGCGCTCGAGCACGACGTTGTCGATGCCCTGGAGGTGCAGCAGCTGCGACAGCAGCAGGCCCGAGGGTCCGCCGCCGATGATGCATACGCGGGTCTTCATGTTCATGTTCAAGTCTCCTGGTGTCGGCGCGCCGCCGCCGGGTGGCCGCGCGCCATGGCTCGAGCAGACTGCGAATGTAGGCGCGTGCGCGCCGACGTGGAATATCCGATCCCGACCGTTACTTGTATGATTCGAACATGCCCGCGCCGAACTCGCGCATCCGCTCGTACAGCCTGTTCGGCGAGTCGTCGCAGCTCCCCGACCTGATGCACTGCGAGACCATCGCCGCGCGTTCGGTGCTGCACGACTGGGAGCTCGAGCCGCACCGCCATGCCCGGCTGCACCAGTTGCTGCTCGTCGTCTCGGGCGGCGGCACGGCGCATCTCGAGGGCGAGGAATTCGCGCTCGCACCGATGGCGCTGGTCAACGTCGCGGCCGGCGACGTGCATGGCTTCTCGTTCTCGCGCCCGACGGCGGGCTACGTGGTCACGCTGCCCGACGAGATGCGCGAGGAGCTCACCACCCATGCCGGCGACGCACGTGTCGCGCTCGCGCGCTCGCGGGTGCTGGCGGCCGACGAGGCGATCGCCGCGACGGTGCGGCTGATCGGGCAGGAATACGCCGGTCGCGGCAGTGCCCGCTCGCTCGTGCTGCGCGGCCTGTGCGGCTGCCTGCTCGGCCTGACCGCGCGCGCCGCCCGCGGCGCCGACGCCGTGGCCGGCCCGGCCGCCGCTTCGACGCTGATGCGCCGCTTCGAAGCCGCGCTCGAGGCGCATTACCTCGAGCATTGGAAGGTGGCGGACTACGCGCGCGCCCTGGCCGTCTCGCCGACCCATCTGAGCCGCGTCGCGCGTGCCGCCACGGGGGCGCCGGCGTCGCGCCTGATCGATGCCCGGGTGATCCGCGAGGCCCAGCGTCATTTGGCCTATACGAACATGAGCGTCACGACGATCGCCGACACGCTGGGTTACGCCGACCTCGCCTATTTCAGCCGCGTCTTCGCCCGCGTCGCCGGCTTGCCGCCGCGCGCCTTCCGGGCCCGGCTGGCGAGCTGAGCGGCTCAGCCGATGCCGAGTTCGCCCGCGATGCGCCCGACCAGCGCCTTGAGTTCGTCGAGTTCGCGCGCCAGCCGGGTCTGCTCGGCGCGCAGCGCAGCGATCTCGCCGGCACCCACGCCGGCGCCGTCGCCGGCTGCCGCGGCGCGCGGCGGCGGTGCGGCGACCTCGCCGCACAGCAGATGCGCCCAGCGCGGTTCGCGCTCGCCCGGCGCGCGGCCATGCTTGACGACCAGCGGCACCGGCTTGGCCGCCAGCTCCTCGAGGAAGCCCTCGACCGACGAGATGTCGGCGAAGCGGTGCAGCCGCTCGCTGTTGATGCGCAGCTCGGCCGCCGTCTGCGGTCCGCGCAGCATCAACACCGCCAGCAGCGCCACCGCGGCACCGGGCAGCTGCAGCGCGCGCGGCGCGTTGTGCTCGAATTTCACGACGCGGCTGCCGCTGCCCTCGAAGACGAGGCTGAGCGACTTGAGGCCGTCGATCGCCGCCAGCACCTCGTCCTCGGTGGCCTCGATCACCGGCACGCGCGCGGTCTTCTGGTTGCAGCCGGCGACGAGCGCGTTCAGCGACAGCGGGTAGGTGTCGGGCACGGTGGCCTGCTTCTCGACCAGCACGCCGAGCACGCGCGCCTCCAGCGGCGACAGGATTCTCATGCGGCGACCTCCATCGCGACCTCGAAAGTGAAGCGCGCGCCATGCGGCAGCACGGCGCCGACGCTGATGCGGCCGCCCATCGCCTCGACGATCTGGCGCGCGATGGCCAGCCCAAGCCCGGCGCCGGCGCGCGCCTGACGGCCCGCCTCGCCCTGGGCGTAGGGCTCGAACAGATGCGCGCGCTCGGCCTCGGGGATGCCGGGACCGGTGTCGCGGACCTCGATGCGCAGCCGCCGCTGCGTCGCGTCCCAGCGCCCGTCGACGTCGATGCGGCCCTCGCCGGTGTAGCGCACGGCGTTGCCGACGAGGTTGCGCAGCACCTGCGCCAGCCGCGCGCCGTCGAACACCAGCGGCTGCGCCGCCGCCGGCGCGGTGTCGGCGAATTCGAGGTTGCGCTCGCGCGCGCGCAGGCGCAGCGGCGCCAGCGTCTCGTCCCACCAGGCGCGCAGATCCTGCGGTCGCGCCTCGAGCTCGATGCCGGTGGCGAAGGCCTTTTCATGTGCCAGCGTCGTCTCGAACAGTTCGTTGAGACCTTGCGCGGCGCTGCGCAGCCCCTCGAGCACCGGCAACTGCTCTGGCGTCGGGTTGCCGCGCAGCAGCAGCGTCGTGCCCGACGCGATGGCGAGCATGCCGCCGCGCAACTCATGCGCCAGGTAGCCGACGAAGCGCCCGCGCGCCACCGTCGCCGCCACCGCGGCGCCATGCGCCCGCCGCGTCGCCTCGTTGGCGGCGCGCAGGCGGCCGTTGGCCAGCGACAGCCCGACCAGCAGCGCCAGCAGCGCGGCGACGACCGGCGCGCCCCAGGCCAGCACATGCGACCAGCGCAGCCCCGGCTGCACCTGGGTGAAGAGCCAGCGCTGGTTGAGCGCCGCCAGTTCGGCCGGCGACATCGCCGCCAGGCCGCGATCGAGGATGCGGGCAAGTTCGGGATTGCGGCGCGGCACGCCGAAATAGAGTTCGCTCTCGCCGTCGCGGACGACGCCGGTGACCTGGAGGCGGCCGGTGAACTGCTGCTCGACGAGGCGGTAGACGACGACGCTGTTGCCGATCGCGGCGTCGACCGCGCCGCGCGCCAGCGCGTCGAGCACGGCGGCCTGGGTCGGCAGCTCGACGAAGCTCAGACCCGCATTGCGCAGCCGCAGCCGCGGCAGCAGGAAATGCTCGCGCAGCACGCCGACCTTGCTGCCGCTGGGCATCTCGTCGAGTTCGTCCCAGCGCCGCGCGTCGTCGCCGCGCATGAGGATCGCCGTCGGCACCGTCGACCAGGGTCCGACGAAGAGGAAATCGACGGCGCGCGAGGCGTTGCGCGCCATGCCGACGACGACGTCGAGCTCGCCGCCGAGCGCGCCCGCGTAGGCCTGGGCGAAGGTGCCGCCGCGCGCCTCGACGATGCGCAGCCCGGTCTTGGCGGCGATGGCGCGCAGCAGGTCGCCGCCCAGGCCGTCCATGCCGCGCATCGGCCCTTCCTCGGTGAAGGGGGCGAAATGGGCGTCGAAGCCGGCGCGCACCTGGCCGTGGCCGCTGACCCAGGCGGCCTCGGTCGACGTCAGCAACGCATCGCCCTCGGCGTAGGCGGTGACGGTGCCCTGCGGCAGCCAGCGCCGCGCGACCTCGGCGCGCTGCGCCGGCGTGATCGCGTCCAGGCCCTTGCCGACGATGCTCGCCAGCAGCGGCTCGGACAGCGCGACGCCGGGGCCGAGCACGCCGTCGGGGCTGCCCTGCAGGCGCCGCACGCGCAGGTTCGACAGCAGTTGCGACTCGATGATGTAGACCGCCTCCTGCAGCGTCGTCGGCGTCAGGTCGGCGTGGCCGTCGGCGACGGCGGCGAGCGCTTCGCGCAGCGTCGGGTAGCGGTCGATCGTCGCGCCGGGGAAGTCGGTGGCCGAGCGCTCGTCGTTGACGCTGCCGGCGAGCAAGGCCAGGTGCCGGCCCTCGAAATTGCGCACCGCCGAGAGCTCGGTCGCGTCGCGCCGCGTCACGAGCACCGTCTGCAGCGGGATCAGCGTGCCCGGCATCGAGACGAGCTTCGCGCGCTCGGGACTCATGCGCAGCAGCGGCGTCAGGTCGGCGCGGCCGTCGGCGAGCATCGCCATGCTCTGCGGCACGTCGTCGGCCTTGACGTAGTGCAGCGTCAGCCCCGTCGCCTGCGCGATCAGGTCCATCATCTCGATCGCGTAGCCGCTGGGCGCGCGCGCACCCTCGCCGACGCGGTAGAACGGATCGGCGCTGGGCACCAGCACGACGCGCACCGGCCCGTGGCTGCGGACCCAAGCCTGCTCGTCCGGACTCAGCGCGACCGCGCCCGCGCCGAAGGCGCACAGGGCCAGCAGCCAGCCGAGGATCAGCCTCGGCAGGCGCAACTCAAACCCCGAAGCCGTCGTCCACGGCGATGACCGCGCCGTTGACGAAGTGGCTCTCCTTCGCGCACAGCGTCACCAGCATCGCATCGAGATCGGCGGGCTGGCCGACGCGCTTGCGCGGCATCATCGCGACGAGCTTCTTGCCGCCCTCGGTCTGCCAGTGATGGTGGTTGATCTCGGTGTCGATGTAGCCCGGGCACAGCGCGTTGACGTTGATGCCGTAGCGGCCCCATTCGAGCGCCATCGCCTTCGTCATGTGGACGACGGCGGCCTTGCTCATCGCGTAGACGCCGATCTGCCCGAGCACCTTGAGCCCGGCCATCGACGCGATGTTGACGATGCGCCCTCCCGTGTAGGTGCCCGGCGCCTCGCCCTTGCTGCGCGCGATCATGCGCTGCGCCACCGCCTGGGCGACGAAGAAGGCGCCGCGGGCGTTGACGTTCATCTGCTCGTCGTATTCCTCGGGGGTGACGTCGACGAGCTTGCTCGTCGCGCTGACGCCGGAGTTGTTGACGAGGATGTCGATGGCGCCCATCTCGGTCTCGGCGTGGGCGACGGCGGCGCGGATGCTGTCGGTGTCGGTGACGTCGAGCTCGACGACATGGGCGTCGCCGCCCAGGCTCTCGATCTCGGCGCGCAGCGTCTTCAGCCGCTCGAGGCGGCGCGCCGCGAGCACGACGCCGGCGCCGGCGGCGGCCAGCGTCTTCGCGAATTGCGTCCCGAGTCCGCTGGACGCGCCGGTGACGAGGGCGACGCGGCCCGACAGATCGATCTCGTATGCCATTGCAGCGGCCCCTGTTCTAGTGCAATCGCGAGCACGATAGCACGCAGCCCCGCGCCGTCATGCCCCATCATCGCGTCCGATGCTCAGGATCCAGGGTCTGGCCAAACGCTACGGCGACGATGCCGTGTTCGACGCTGTCGCACTCGAGTTGCGGGGCGGCGAATTCGTCGCGCTGCTCGGCGAATCGGGAGTCGGCAAGTCGACGCTGCTGAACTGCATCGCCGGGCTGGACCGCGCCGACGCGGGCACGATCACGATCGCCGGCGCCGAGCTCGGCCGCCTCGACGACGACGCGCTGGCGCGGCTGCGGCGCGAACGCCTGGGCTTCGTGTTCCAGGCCTTCCACGTGCTGCCGCACCTGAGCGTGGCCGAGAACGTCGGCCTGCCGCTGCGCCTGCTCGGCCGCCACGACGAGGCGCGCGTGGCGGCGCTGCTCGACGCGGTCGGGCTCGCCGGGCTGGGCGCAAGGCTGCCGGCGCAGCTGTCGGGCGGGCAGTTGCAGCGCGTGGCGATCGCGCGCGCCGTCGTCCATGCGCCGGCGCTGATCCTCGCCGACGAGCCCACCGGCAACCTCGACCCGGCGACCGCCGAGCGCGTGCTCGGCGTGCTGCGCGAGCAGGTGCGCGGTGCCGGCGCCGCCTGCCTGCTGGTGACGCATTCGGCGGCCGCGGCCGCCGCCGCCGACCGCGTGTTGCGGCTGACGGCGCAGGGCGTCATAGCCGAGGGCCCGTGATGGCCGGCGCGGCGCTCGACCGTGGCCTGCTGCCGCTGCTGATCCGGCGTGAATGGCGCCACCACCCCTGGCGCCACGGCGTCGCGCTGCTGGCCGTCGCGCTCGGCGTCGCGCTGGCCTGGTCGGTGTACCTGATCAACGCCTCGGCGCTGGCCGAATTCGCGAGCGCGGCGCGCAGCGTCGGCGGCACACCCGACCTCGTGCTGCGCGGCGCGCAGGGCCTCATCGACGATGCGCTTTACGAGCGCGTCGCCGCCGACCCCGTGGTCGCCGCGGCGAGCCCGGTGCTCGAGATCGACACCTACGCCCGCGGTGCCGGCCAGGCTGATGGCGCCGGCGGCACCGGCGGCGCTGCCCCGAACGATCGCACCGACGGCGGGCGCGCGCCGCTGCACCTGCTCGGCATCGACGCGTTGCAGGTCGCGACCCTGGCGCCGGCGCTGCTGCCGCAGCCGGCGCCGGGCGCTATGCGGCTGGCCTTCCTCGACCCCGACGTCATCTTCGTCAACGCGGCGGCACGGCGGCGCTACGCACTCGCCGATGGCGCGTCGCTGCAACTGCAGGTCGGTGCGGCGTACCAGACGCTGCGCGTGGCGGGTTCGGTCGCCGCCGGCGGCGCGCCGCTGGCAGTGATGGACATCGCCGCGGCGCAGCAGCGCTACGGTGCCGTCGGCCGCATCAGCCGCATCGACCTGCGACTGACGCCGGGCAGCGACCGCGCGGCGCTGCTCGCGCGGCTGGCGCTGCCGGCGGGCGTCATCGCCGCCGACCCCGGCAGCGGCGAACGCGAACTCGACGCGATCTCGCGCGCCTACCGCGTCAACCTCACCGTGCTGGCACTGGTGGCGCTGTTCGTCGGCGCCTTTCTCGTCTATTCGGTCGTCTCGCTGTCGGTCGCGCAGCGCACGCCGACGTTCGCGCTGCTCGGCGTGCTCGGGCTGACATCGCGCGAACGACGAAGCTGGGTGCTGGCCGAATGCGGACTCATCGGCGCCGCCGGCAGCGCCGTCGGCATCGCTCTCGGCGCGGGGCTGGCGGCGCTGGCGCTGCGCTTGCTCGCCGGCGACCTCGGCAGCGGCGTCTTCGCCGCCGCGGCCGACGGCGGTGCGGTGCCGCCGCTGCGCATCGACGCCGCGGGCGCGTTCGGCTTCGCGCTGCTGGGCACGGCGTCGGCGCTGGTCGGCGGCTGGTGGCCGGCGCTGCAGGCGCAGCGCATCGCGCCGGCGCTGGCGCTCAAGGGTCTGGGCCAGCCCGAGCGCGGCGCGCCGCCGGCCTGGCCCGGGCTCGCGCTGCTCGCCATCGGCGCCATGGCGGCCTTCGCGCCGCCGATCGGCGGCCTGCCGCTGGCGGCCTACGCGGCGGTGGCGGCGCTGCTGTTCGGTGGCGTCGCGCTGGTGCCGGCGGCGGTGCACGGGCTGCTCGCCGCGGCACCCGAACCGCCGCCGACGCCGCGCGGCGCGCTCGCGCTGCTGGCGCTGCGGCGCGCCGGCTTCCAGCGCCGCACGGCCACGGCGGCGGTGGCCGGCGTCGTCGCCAGCCTGGCGCTGTCGGTGGCGCTGACGGTGATGGTGGCGAGCTTTCGCGGCGGCGTCGGCGTCTGGCTCGACCGCGTGTTGCCGGCCGACCTCTACGCGCGCAGCGCCGGCAGCAGCAGCGGCGCCGAGCGCGTCTGGCTGCCGCGCGACTTCGTCGCCCGTGCGCAGGTGCTGCCGGGCGTGCAGCGGTTGCAGGCCTCGCGCACGCGCGCGCTGCGGCTGGCGCCCGGGCAACCCGCGGTGGCGCT
This sequence comes from Burkholderiales bacterium, assembly GCA_028868825.1. Taxonomy (GTDB): domain Bacteria; phylum Pseudomonadota; class Gammaproteobacteria; order Burkholderiales; family Burkholderiaceae_C; genus Rubrivivax. Next base: position 13,985 of record JAGWTU010000051.1, read on the forward strand.
GCTGGCGCGGCCCGACGTGTCCGAGTCGCTGCCGCTGCTCGCGCCGGCGCTGCCGCGCTCGCTGCTGCGCCCGGGCGAGATCGCGGCTTATGCGAGCGAGGCCGCGGCCGACCTCTACGGCGCCGCGCCGGGCGCAGCGATCGAGCTGCCGCTCGACGGCCGCACGCTGCACGCGCGCGTGCTCGGCGTCTGGCGCGACTACGCGCGCCAGTTCGGCAGCATCGCCGTCGACCTCGCCGACTACCGCCGCGGCAGCGGCGACGAGCGCGTCAACGACATCGCCGTCTGGCTGCGCCCCGGCGCCGACGCCGATGCCGTGCGGCGCTCGCTGCTGGCGCTGCTGCCCGACGCGTCGATGCTCGACTTCGCCGACAGCGCCGAGCTGCGCCGCATCACGATGCGCATCTTCGACCGCAGCTTCGCCGTCACCTACTACCTGCAGGCGGTGGCGATCGCGATCGGCCTCGTCGGCATCGCCGCCAGCCTCTCGGCGCAGGTGCTGGCGCGGCGCAAGGAGTTCGGTCTGCTCGGCCACCTCGGGCTGACGCGCGGCCAGATCGTCGGCGTCGTCGCCGGCGAAGGGCTGGCCTGGGTCGCCGCGGGGACGCTGGTCGGCATCGCGCTGGGCATCGCGATCAGCCTCGTGCTCGTCTACGTCGTCAACCCGCAGAGCTTCCACTGGTCGATGGACCTCGTACTGCCCTGGGGCCGCATCGCGGCGCTGGCCGCCGCCGTGCTCGCCGCCGGCACGGCGACCGCGGCCTTCAGCGCGCGCAGCGCGGCGACGCGGCAGGCCGTGCTGTCGGTCAAGGAGGACTGGTAACGTGATTTCGCGCCGCCGCGTCATCGCCGCCGCCGTTGCCGCCGGCTGGCGCGCTGCCGTCGCTGCCGCGCCGCCGGCCATCGCCTTCCCGCGCGACCACGGTGCCCATCCCGAGACGCGCACCGAATGGTGGTACGCCACCGGCTGGCTCGGCACCGAGCAGGCGCCGACGCATGGCGTGCAGATCACGTTCTTCCGCAGCCGCACCGGTTACGGCGCCGGCCAGACGAGCCGCTTTGCGCCGCGCCAGCTGCTGTTCGCGCATGCGGCGCTGACCGACCTCGGCACCCGCAGCCACCGCCACGACCAGCGCATCGCGCGCTGGTCGGGCGACCCGGCGGCGCCGCTGGCCGCCGCCGCGCTCGACCGCGGCGCCGTGCACATCGGCCGCTGGTCGCTCGTCGACGAAGGCGCCGGCTGGCACGCCCGCATCGCCGCCGCCGATTTCGCGCTCGACCTGCAGCTGCGGCGCAGCCAGCCGCCGCTGCTGCAGGGCGAGGCCGGCATTTCGCGCAAGGGCCCCGACCCGCGGCAGACCAGCCATTACTACAGCGAAGTCCAGCTCGAATCGACCGGCGCCGAAGGCCGCGGCCGTGCCTGGCTCGACCACGAATGGAGCGACGAATTCCTCGCCCCCGAGGCGCAGGGCTGGGACTGGGCCGGCATCAACCTCTTCGACGGCGGTGCGCTCACCGTCTTCGTGCTGCGCCGTGCCGACGGCAGCGCGCTGTGGGCCGGCGGCAGCTGGCGCGGCGCCGGCACCGCGGCCCGCAGCTTCGGCCCCGACGATCTGCGCATGACGCCGCTGCGGCGCTGGCGCAGCCCGGCCAGCGGCGCCGAGTACCCGGTGCAATGGCGGCTGCAGACGCCGGCGGGCACATTCGAGTTGCGCGCGCTGCTCGACGACCAGGAGCTCGACAGCCGCGCGAGCACCGGCACGATCTACTGGGAGGGCCTGAGCGAACTCGTGGCCGCGGACGGGCGCCGCGTCGGCCTGGGCTATCTCGAACTGACCGGCTACGCCGGCCGGCTGCGCGTCTAGGAACCCTTGTGCTTGGGCTGCGTCGGCCGCGAGCGGCGATCGTCGCCGCGCCAGCTGCCCGGCGCACGCGAGCGCAGCGAGTCGATCGGCGCCGCGCGGGCGCAGTTGCCGCCGGCGTCGCGCGCGGCGAGCACGGCTTCCTCGGCATCGTCGACGAGGGCCTGCAGATGCAGATGGGCCGGACGCAGATGCGCGACGCCGACGCTGACGCTGGCGCGCAGCGCCGGACCCGTGCCGCCCCAGGCGAGCGCCGGCAGCTCGAGCTTCTCGGCGCGCTCGCGGATGCGCTCGGCGACGTCGAGCGCGCCGGTGGCGTCGGCATGGGCCAGGAAGACGCCGATCTGGGCATCGCCGGTGCGCGTGATCATGTCGGCCGGGCGCAGCGTCGGCGCCGTCTGGCGCAGGATCTCCGACAGCAGTGCGTCGCCCGCGGCGGGGCCGCGCGCCTCGCACAGGCGGGCGTAGCGGTCGATGTCGACGAGCAGCAGCGCGGCGCCGCTGCCGTAGCGGCGCGCGCGCGCCCATTCGCGTTCGGCCAGGTCCATGAACAGCGCGCGCGGGATGCCGGCGGCCGGAACGACCGCCGCCTGCGGGTCGGACGTGCCGCTGCGCGCCAGGCGGAACATGAGCAGCGCCAGCGGCACCGCCGCAGCGACGACGCCCAGCGCGGCGGCGATGGCGGCGGCGCCGGCCGTGCGCGGCTCGAACCATTGCGCCAGTCCGTAGGCGGCGCCGGCGGCCAGCAGCACGGCGCCGACGCCGAGCAGCGCGCCCACCCAGGCCAGCGGCAAGCCGCGTGCGGCAGGGTGCGGCAACGGGTCCGAAGGTCCGGAAATCGGGGTCGGGGGGGTCGAGGTCATGAGGGCGCGCGGCGACAACCCTTATTCGACCACAAACCACCGCCCCTGACGCGCCCTTCAGTCACGGGGTCGAGCGCCTTTTCTCACGACCGAAGTCCAGCTCGATGCCTCCGCATAGACTTAGCTCCCATGCCCGCACCCGAAAAGACCCAACGCCCTGCGGCGGCCTCGCCGCGTGCGCTCTCCGGGCTGCTGCCCTATGTGCGGCCGTACCGGGGGCGCGTCGCGCTGGCCGGTTTCTTCCTCGTCATGGCGGCGCTGAGCACGCTGGCCTTCCCGGCGGCGCTGAAGACGCTGATCGACCAGGGGCTCGTCGCCGCCGACCCGGCGCAGCGCGCGCTGCAGATGCGCGGCCATTTCCTGGCGCTGTTCGGCGTCGCCGCCGCGCTCGGGCTGTTCTCGGCCGCGCGCTTCTACACCGTCAGCTGGCTCGGCGAGCGCATCACCGCCGACCTGCGCAACGCCGTCTACGCCCATGTGCTGCAGCAGAGCCCCGAGTTCTTCGAGTCGACGCAGACCGGCGAGGTGCTCAGCCGCCTGACGACCGACACGACGCTCGTGCAGACCGTCGTCGGCTCGTCGCTGAGCATGGGGCTGCGCAATGTCGTGATGGGCATCGGCGCGCTGGCCGTGCTGATCTTCACCAACCCCTGGGTGATGACGCAGGTGCTGGGCATCCTCGTGCTCGTCGTCGTGCCGAGCCTCTACTTCGGCCGCCGCGTGCGCAAGCTCAGCCGCGCGAGCCAGGACCGCGTCGCCGATTCGAGCGCCATCGCCGCCGAGGTGCTGACCGAGATACCGGTCGTCCAGAGCTACGTCCAGGAGCGCCGCGAGGCCGCGCGCTTCGACCGCAGCACCGAGGCCGCCTTCGAGACCGCGCGCAAGCGCACCGTCGTGCGCGCCATCCTCGTCGCCTTCATCATCACCGCCACCTTCGGCGCCCTGCTCTGGGGCCTGTACCAGGGCACCGAGGCGGTGCTGGCCGGGCGCATCAGCGCCGGCCACCTCGGCGAGACGGTGGTGCTGGTGATCATCTTCGTCGGCGCGGTAGCCGTGCTCTCCGAGGTCTACGGCGACCTGCTGCGCGCCGCCGGCGCGACCGAGCGGCTGATGGAATTGCTGGCGGCCAGCTCGCCGGTGGTCGAGCCGGCGTCGCCGCGGCCGCTGCCGCCGGTGGCCGGCGGCTCGGCGCTGGCCTTCGAGGGCGTGGGCTTCCATTACCCGTCGCGGCCGCAGCAGCCGGCGCTGCACGACTACACGCTGGCGGTGCGGCCGGGCGAGACGGTGGCCCTGGTCGGCCCCAGCGGCGCCGGCAAGAGCACCGTGCTGCAGCTGCTGCTGCGTTTCTACGACGCCCAGCAGGGCCGCATCCTCATCGACGGCGTGCCGATCACCGAGGTCTCGCTGGCCGTGCTGCGCCAGCGCATCGGCATCGTGCCGCAGGACAGCACGGTGTTCTCGACCAGCGCGCTCGAGAACATCCGCTACGGCCGCCCCGAGGCCAGCGACGCCGAGGTCGTCGCCGCGGCGAAGGCGGCCTACGCGCATGAATTCCTGACCGCCCTGCCCGAGGGCTACGCGACCTACCTCGGCGAGCGCGGCGTGCGCCTGTCGGGCGGCCAGCGCCAGCGCATCAGCATCGCGCGCGCGATCCTCAAGAACCCGCCGCTGCTGCTGCTCGACGAGGCGACGAGCGCGCTCGACGCCGAGAGCGAGCGTGTCGTCCAGGCCGCCCTCGAGGCGGCGATGCAGCACCGCACGACGGTCGTCATCGCGCACCGGCTGGCGACCGTGCTCAAGGCCGACCGCATCGTCGTGATGGACGAGGGCCGCATCGTCGACAGCGGCACCCATGCCGAGCTGGTGGCGCGCGGCGGTCTCTACGCGCGGCTGGCCGCGATGCAGTTCGATCTGCATCCGGCGACGACGGAATAATCGCCCATGGATTCCAAGACAGACCAGCCGACGCCGCGACCGAACCCGCGCCCGGTGCGCTCGCAATACGAGGACTTCATGCGCCTGGTCGCGACCCAGGGCGTGGCCAAGTCCGACCGCACCGGCACCGGCACGAGGAGCCTGTTCGGCCACCAGATGCGCTTCGACCTCGCCGAGGGCTTCCCGCTGGTGACGACGAAGAAGGTGCATCTCAAGAGCATCGTGCTCGAGCTGCTGTGGTTCCTGCGCGGCGACGGCAACGCGCGCTGGCTGCAGGAGCGCGGCGTGACGATCTGGGACGAATGGGCGGCGCCCGACGGCGACCTCGGCCCCGTCTACGGCGTGCAGTGGCGCAGCTGGCCGACGCCCGACGGCGGCCACATCGACCAGATCGCCGAGGTCGTGCGGCAGTTGAAGACGAATCCCGATTCGCGCCGCATCGTCGTCAGCGCCTGGAACGTCGCGCAGCTGCCGAAGATGGCGCTGATGCCCTGCCACGCGTTCTTCCAGTTCTACGTCGCCGCGGGCCGGCTGAGCTGCCAGCTCTACCAGCGCAGCGCCGACATCTTCCTCGGCGTGCCGTTCAATATTGCGAGCTACGCGCTGCTCACGCACATGCTGGCGCAGCAATGCGACCTCGAGCCGGGCGACTTCATCTGGACCGGCGGCGACTGCCACATCTACGACAACCACCGCGAGCAGGTCGCGACGCAACTCGCGCGCGATCCGCGTCCCTACCCGACGCTCGTGATCCGGCGCCGCCCGGACTCGATCTTCGACTACGCCTACGAGGATTTCGCGATCGAGGGTTACGACCCGCATCCGGCGATCAAGGCGCCGGTCGCGGTCTGAACGTGGAGATCGTCGTCATCGCCGCCGTCGCCCGCAACGGCGCGATCGGGCGCGGCAACGAACTGGTCTTCCGCGACCCCGCCGACCTGGCGCGGTTCCGCGCCGCGACGATGGGCGCGCCAGTCGTGATGGGGCGCAAGACCTGGGACAGCCTGCCGCCGCGCTTCAGGCCGCTGCCGGGGCGGCGCAATATCGTCGTCAGCGCGAATCCGGCATTCCGTGCCGAAGGCGCCGAGGTCGCGGGCGGACTCGACGCCGCGATCGCGCTGGCCGCCGACGCGCCGCGCCTGTTCGTGATCGGCGGCGCCCGGCTCTACGCGCTGGCCCTGCCACGCGCGCAGCGGCTGCTGCTCACCGAGGTCGACGCCGACTACGAGGCCGATGCCTGGTTCCCGCACTGGGACCGCAAGGAATTCATCGAGATTTCGCGCAGCTCGCAACAGAATGCGCAAGGCCTGCGCTTCGACTTCGTCGAATACCGGCGCCGTTGAGGGAGCCAGCGATGATCGTCCTGCACCAGTTCGCGCCGGCCTTCGGCCTGCCCAACGCGAGTCCGTTCTGCATGAAGGTCGAGACCTACCTGCGCATGGCGGGCCTGCCGTACGAGCTCGACAACCACGCCAACCCGATGCGCGCGCCGATGGGCAAGCTGCCGACGATCAGCGACGACGGCACGCTCGTCGCCGACTCGACCCTCATCGTCGACCATCTCAAGCAGCGCTACGGCGACCCGCTCGACGCCGCGCTGACGCCGCTCGAGCGCGCCCAGGCGACGGCGTTCCAGCGCCTGTTCGAGGAGAACCTCTACTGGGCCGTGCTGCACACGCGCTGGATGGACGACGCCGGCTGGGCGAAGACGCGCCCAGTCTTCTTCGGCGCGATGCCGCCTCCGCTGCGCTGGTTCGTGCCGGCACTGGCTCGGCGCGGCATGCGCGCCGAGCTGCGCGGCCACGGCATGGGCCGCCACACCGAGGCCGAGATCCACGCCATCGGCTGCCGCGACGTCACCGCCGTAGCCGACTTCCTCGGCGACCGCCCTTTCCTGCTCGGCGCGGCGCCGACCTCGATCGACGCCGTCGCCTACGCCTTCATCGCCAACCTGCTGTGGGCGCCCTTCGACAACCCGATACGGCACCAAGCGCAGTCACGGCCGACGCTCGAAGCCTATGGCCGGCGCATGAAGGCCCGCTACTTCGACTGACTTTGCGACGGGCCACTGGCGCCGGCGGCGCGTTCGGGGGAATATCGGGCCTGACCCAAGCACGGCCGGAGGCCAGCGATGAGCACCACCCCACCCGAAGGCGAGATCGCCAAGCTCTTCGACGAACAGATCGAACTCGCGGTCGCCAAGTTGCCGGCGCTGGACCCGCTGGTCGTCCACGCCCACCCCTCGCCGGTCGATCACGAGGAACGCCGTGCCGCCCACGCCAATTTCGAGGACGTGCTGCTGGGCAACGTACCGGCCTCGAGCGAGATGATCGAGGAACTCAGCGCGCTGCAGTCGGCGCCCGAGCTGAGCGAAGAGGAACTGGCGCGCCAGGCGCTGGCCGCGGCCGCGACGGACGCGGCCGAGCCCCCCGCCACCGCCTCCTGAGCCGCCGGCCTCAGTAGAACCCGGCGTGCCCCGGCGGCCGGGTCTTGAAGCGCTTGTGGAGCCAGAAGTACTGCTGCGGGATCGCCCGCACCTGGCGCTCGATGACCTGGTTCAGGCGCTGCGTGTCGGCCGCCGCGTCGGCGCCCGGGAAACCCTCGAGCGGCGGCTCGATGACGAGGGTGTAGCCGTCGCGCTCGCGCCGCGGGTAGCAGGGCAGCAGCCGCGCGCCGGTGACGGCGGCGATGCGCGCCGGCGCCGTCAGCGTCGCCGCCGGCACGCCGAAGAAATCGGCGAACACGGCGTCGCGCAGGCCATGGTCCTGGTCGGGCAGGTGGTACAGCGCCAGGCCCTGACGCATCGCCTTGAGCACCGGCCGCACGCCCGCCTGGCGCGGCCAGACCTGGCCCGTGCCCAGGCGCAGCCGCTGCTGGCGGAAATGGGCGTCCAGCGCCGGATCCTTCTGGCGCGAATAGAAGCTGACGATGGCGCGCTCCATCGAGATGCGCAGCCCCGCGAGATCGAGCCCGGTGAAATGCGGCATCGCGAGGATCGCCGGCCGACCATCGAGCGCGCGCAGGTGCTCGATGCCCTCGATGCGCACCAGCGCGGCGACGCGCTCGCGCGGCGCGTACCAGCAATAGCCGTATTCCAGCAGCATCTGCGCCAGCGCGACGAAATGGTCGCGCAGCAGCGCCTCGCGTTCGGCGCGGCCCAGTTCGGGAAAGCACAGGCCGAGGTTGATGCGCCCGATGCGCCGCCGCTGCGTCGGCAGCAGCGCGAGGACGCGCCCGAGCAGCCAGCCGAGCGCGCTGACGGCGCCGAACGGCAGCGCGGCCAGGGGCCGCAGCAGCCAGGTCCAGGCCGGCGCCGCGGCAGGCGGCTCGCCGGCAGGGCCTTCCAGCGACGGGTTCAGCTCATCAGCCACAGCGCCAGCAGGCCGCCGAAGAGCAGCCACTTCAATGCGTAGTAGAGCGTGCGGTTGCGCGCCTTGACCTGCTTGCCCCACAGCCGCACCACCTGGACATAGGCGAAGGCGCGGTTGATGCCGCCGGTGCGGTCGCCCTCGCGGTTCGGCGACGCCGCGGCGCCGACGACGAAGCGCGCGACGGCGCGGTTGATCGTGCGTGCCAGGCCGGTGGCCAGCGGACGCTCGACATCGCAGAACAGCACGATGCGGTTGCTCGCGCCGCGGTTCTCGGCGTAGTGCAGATAGGTCTCGTCGAACATCACCGGCTGGCCGTCGCGCCAGACATGGCGCTGGCCGTCGACATCGATGTAGCAGTCGTCGCCCGGCGGCGTCACGAGGCCGAGGTGGTAGCGCACCGAGCCGGCGTAGGGATCGCGGTGGGTGACGAGCCGGCCGCCCGGCGGCAGCGCGGCGAACATCGCCGCCTTGACGGACGGGATCGAGGCGAGCAAGGCGGTCGTGTACGGGCAGAGTTCGCGCGCGGAAGGGTGCGGCTCGCCGTACCAGCTCAGGTAGAAACGCGTCCAGCCGGTCTTGAAGAAGGAGTTGAAGCCGGCATCGTCGTAGCGCTCGGAGGCCTTGATCGCGCCGGCGTCCGCCAGCGCCAGCGCCTCGTCGCGGATGCGCTGCCAGTTCGCGGCCAGCGGTCGCAGCTCGGGGAAGTCGGCGACGTCCAGGTAGGGCCGCGCCGGCACCTTCGAGAACAGGTAGACGAAGCAGTTGATCGGCGCCATGAACGTCGAGTGATCGGTCAACTGGCGCCAGAAGCCCAGCCGCACGCGGCCCCGGTAATGCACGTAGGCCGTGCTGAGCGCGAACGCGACGATGACGAGGATCTTGACGTAGGGCATGCGAGCAGCCCCTGCGCGGGCCGGCTCGACCGCCTGGGGGAGCGCGGACCGCGGAGCTTGAGGCCCGGGGGCAGGTTCATTCTAGGTCGACCGCTTGCGTGTCATGTCGCTACCATGTCGCGGTATTGCAACTGCGCAGGAACGCGGGATGGACCGCCTGGTAACCCTTCCGATCGACCGCTGGGATGCCGCTGCGTCGGCCGGCGATCGGCAATCGGCCATCGCAGCGCTGGAATCGGGCAGCGTCGTCTGGATGCCGCGCCTGGCCTTCGAATTCGAGCCCGGCGAGTCGGGCCTGTTCGACCCCAACCTGGGCGCGCAGGCGAAGAACATCAGCCTCGATCCGCAGCGCCATGTGCTGCGCGGCACCAGCGCCGATGCCGCCGGGCGCGACCTCCTGCAAGGGATGATGCAGCGCTACGCCGACGCCACCGGCGCGCTGGTGCACGCCTTGCTGCCCGGCTACGGCAAGGGCCTGAACTGGGGCCGCACCAGTTTCCGGCCCTGCGAGATCGAGGGCCGGCGCAGTTCCTGGCGCAAGGACGACACGCGGCTGCATGTCGACGCCTTTCCCTCGTCGCCCACCGGCGGGCGGCGCATCCTGCGCGTCTTCACCAACGTCCATCCGCGCGGCGGCACGCGCCGATGGCGCCTGGGCGAACCCTTCGAGGCCGTCGCGCGCCGCTTCCTGCCGGCGATTCCCGCACCGTTGCCGGGCAGCGCCGCATTGCTGCACCGCCTGGGCATCACCAAAACGCGGCGCACGCCCTACGACCACTACATGGGTCGACTCCACGACCGCATGAAGGCCGACCTGGCGTACCAATCGGGTTGCGAGCAGATCGTCCACGAGTTTCCGCCCGGCGGCACCTGGCTCGTCTACACCGACCTCGCCTCGCACGCGGCGATGCGCGGCCAGTTCCTGCTCGAGCAGACCTTCCTGGTCGAGATGGCCGTGCAGGCCGACCCCGCTCGCGCGCCGCTGCGCGTGCTCGAGAAGCTGCTCGGACGCGCCCTCGCCTGAGCCGGCCGCAGGCTGCCGCCCCGCTTTCTTGGCCCGGTTCCTGCTTGGATTTCGTTGTGTACACTGGTACATAACCCATCGCCAGTCGCCTTCGACGCCACCCACCGGAAACCGAGATGCCACCCTACATCGCCAACCTGCTCGCGCCCCTGTGCGCCGCCACGGCCCTGCTGATCCCGCTCACCGCCCCCGCGGGCGAGGTGCAGATCGCGGTCGCCGCCAACTTCGCCAGGCCGATGGCGCAGATTGCCGAGGGCTTCACCGCCGCCACCGGCCACCAGGTGCGCATCAGCACCGGTGCCACCGGAACGCTGTATTCGCAGATCGTCGCCGGCGCGCCGTTCGACATCCTGCTGGCCGCCGACCAGGCGACGCCGCGCAAGCTCGTCGGGCAGGGCCTGGGCGTGGCCGGCAGCACCTTCACCTACGCGATCGGCAAGCTCGTGCTCTACAGCGCCAAGCCCGGCTTCGTCGACGACCAGGGCGCCGTGCTCGCCGGCGGCGGCTTCGGGCACCTGGCGATCGCCAACCCCCAGGTCGCGCCCTACGGCGCGGCGGCGCTCGAGGTGCTGCGCGCGCGCGGGTTGCTCGACAAGCTGTCGCCGAAGATCGTCACCGCCGAGAGCATCGGCCAGGCCTACCAGTTCACGGCCAGCGGCAACGCCGAGCTCGGCTTCGTCGCGCTGTCGCAGTTGCTGGTGCCGGGCTCGAAGCTGGTCGGCTCGTACTGGACCGTGCCGCCCGTGCTGTACACCGCATTGCGGCAGGACGCGGTGCTGTTGCAGTCGGCCAAGGACAATGCCGCGGCGCAGGCGCTGATGCTGTGGCTGCACCAGGAACCGACGAAGACCGTGCTCGAGATCTACGGCTACGGCCACGCCGATTGAAGGCGAGCGGCACGTGAGCGAGGCCGACTGGACGGCGATCCGCCTGACCGCGCTGCTGGCGGCGACGAGCACGCTGGCGCTGCTCGTGCTCGGCACGCCGCTGGCCTGGTGGCTGGCGCGATCGCGCTCGCGACTGAAGCCGCTGTGGGCGGCGCTGGTGGCGCTGCCGCTGGTGCTGCCGCCGACGGTGGTCGGCTTCTACCTGCTGCTGCTGCTGGGTCCGCAGGGGCCGGTCGGCGCGCTGACGCAGTGGCTCGGGCTCGGGCGGCTGCCGTTCACCTTCGGCGGGCTCGTCGTCGCCTCGGTCGTCGCCGGACTGCCCTTCGTCGTGCAGCCGCTGCAGCAGGCCTTCGAGGCCATCCCCGAGGCCCTGCTCGAGGCCGCCGCGACGCTGCGCGCGGGGCCCTGGGACCGCTGGTTCAGCGTCGCGCTGCCGCTGGCACGGCCGGGGCTGGCGACGGCCAGCGTGCTCGGCTTCGCGCACACGGTGGGCGAATTCGGCGTCGTGCTGATGATCGGCGGCAACATCCCGGGCCGCACGCGCGTGCTCTCGGTGGCGCTGTACGACCATGTCGAGGCACTCGAATACGGCGACGCGCACCGCCTCGCCGCGACGCTCGTCGTCTTCGCGCTCGTCGTCCTCGTGGCGCTCTACCGCCTCAACCCGCGCGCCGGCGCGGCGACGCGATGATCGCCGCGCGGCTGCAACTCGGGCGTGCCGACTTCGCGCTCGATGTCGACCTGACGCTGCCCGCGCGCGGCATCAGCGCGATCTTCGGCCCCTCGGGCTGCGGCAAGACGACGCTGCTGCGCGCGCTCGCCGGGCTCGAGCGCGCGCGCGGCCGCGTCGCGCTCGGCAACGAGGTCTGGCAGGACGACGCGAGCCACGTCTTCGAGCCCACGCACCGGCGTGCGATCGGCTACGTGATCCAGGAGGCGGCGCTGTTCCCGCACCTGGACGTGCGCGGCAACCTCGATTACGGCTTGCGCCGTGTCGCTGCGTCGCAGCCCGGCGGCAGCGCCGCGCAGCGCCGCAGCGCGCTCGACCGCGCGGTGGCGCTGCTGGGCATCGGCGCGCTGATGACGAGGCGAGCGACGACGCTCTCGGGCGGCGAGCGCCAGCGCGTGGCGATCGCGCGCGCGCTGGCGACGAGCCCGCGGCTGCTGCTGCTCGACGAGCCGCTGGCCGCGCTCGACGCCGCGCGCAAGGCCGAGATCCTGCCCTACCTCGAATCGCTGCGCGACGAGGCCGGCATCCCCATCGTCTACGTCAGCCATGCCGTGGCCGAGGTCGCGCAGCTCGCCGACCACCTCGTGCTGATGCACGAGGGCCGCGTCGCCGCGTCGGGGCCGCTGAGCGAGACGCTGGCGCGCACCGACCTCGCGCTGCCGCAGGGCGAGGAGGCCGGCGTCGTGCTCGACGCGCGCGTCGGTGCGCGCGACGAGCGCTGGCAGCTCGCACGGCTGGACCTCGACGGTGCCGACTGCGGCCTGTGGGCGCGCGACCGCGGCCACGCGCTCGGCCGGCGGGTGCGCCTGCGCGTGCTCGCGCGCGACGTCAGCCTGACGCGCGCGCCGCAGACCGGCACCAGCATCGGCAACCAGCTGCGCGGCGAGGTCGAGGCGATCGCCGGCGACGCGCATCCGGCGCTGGCGCTCGTGCGCCTGCGCATCGGCGGCGCCGCGCCGCTGCTGGCACGGCTGACGCGGCGCTCGGCCGACGCGCTCGGCCTCGCCGCCGGGATGACGGTCTGGGCCCAGGTGAAGACCGTGGCGCTGCTCGAATGAAATCCGCCGGCGATGGCCGCCTGCTCAGCGCCGACCTGAAGCTGGCCGGACGCCTCGACGCGCGCTTCTTCGCGCTGCTGGCGGCGCTCGAGGGCACGGGGTCGATCAAGCGCGCGGCAGCCACCGCAGGGCTCAGCTACAAGGGCGCCTGGCTGATGCTCGAAGCGGCCTGCAACCTCGCCAACGAGGCGCTGCTGCACACCACCACTGGCGGCGCCGGCGGCGGCGGCACGTCGCTGACGCCGCCGGCGCGCGCGCTGCTCGCCGCCTGGCGCGTGCTCGAGGATCGCCAGCGCGAATTCCTGCGCCGGCAGGAGGCCGAGTTCGAGCAGCTCGCCGCGCTGCAGGGCCTGCTGCGCCGGATGTCGATGCGCACCAGTGCGCGCAACCAGTTCGCCGGCCGCGTGCGCACGGTCGAATTCGGCGCCGTCACGGCCGAGGTGTCGCTGGCGCTGGGATCGGGCGAACTCATCACCGCGACGCTGACCTGCGACGCCGCGCGCCGGCTCGGGCTCGTCCCGGGCGCCGAGGCGCTGGCGCTGATCAAGTCGTCCGATATCGTGCTCGCGAACGCGCTCGACACGGCGCAGGTCTCGGCGCGCAACCGCCTCGATGGGGTCGTCTCGCGGCTCGAGCGCGAAGGCGCCGATGCGCTCGCCGTGCTGACGCTGCCGGGCGGCACGGCGATCAGCGCCAGCCTCGCCGCCGACGCCATCGACGCGCTCGGACTCGCCGTCGGCCGTCCCGCGACGGCGCTGTTCAAGGCCTATGCGGTGATGTTGGCGACGCGCGCCTGATCGGCCGGCGCCGCGGCCACGGCGCCCTCGGCGACCCGGAAGTCGCATTTGCCGGCGCGTTTGACGGCGTACATCGCGGCGTCGGCGGCGCGCATCAGCCCGGCGCCGTCGCTGCCGTGGCGCGGGTAGCCGGCCACGCCGACGCTGGCACCGACCTGCGCCGTGCGGCCGGCGCCGACGAGGATGGGCTGCGCCATCCCCTGCACGACCTGGCGCGCGACTTCGAGCACCGCCGGGTCGGTCGGGTCGGCATGCTCGAGCACCAGCACCAGCTCGTCGCCGCCGAGGCGGCCGACGATGTCGGACTTGCGCCGCAGCGCACCGCGCAGGCGCCGCGCGCATTCGATCAGCACGGCGTCGCCGGCATCGTGGCCGAAGGTGTCGTTGACCGCCTTGAAGCCGTCGAGGTCGATGAACATCAGCGTCACGCTGCCGCCCGCCGCCCTCGCTTCGTCGACCTTCTGTTCGAGCAGCCGCTCGATGCCGCGGCGGTTCGCCAGCCCGGTGAGGGCATCGATCTCGGCCTGGCGCGCGGCCCGGGTCTCGGCATCGCGGCGCTGCGTGACGTCGTAGAGCACGCCCTCGACGATCGCCGGCTGCTCGGGCGCGACGCCTTCCTGGACCGAGATCAGGCAGTGCACCCAGCGGTGGCTGCCGTCGAGCCGGCGCAGCTCGAGGTCGGCCGAGGTCGTCGATGCCGAGCGGCGCGCTTCGGCCACCGTCGCCTCCCAGCGTTCGCGATCGCAGAACACGGTGTCGGCGAAATCGGTCTCGCGCAGGCGCTGCATGGCGTCGTCGTCGGCGCCGATGACGCGGGCGACGGCGCGATTGCTGTTGATCAGCCGGCCACCGGGGCCGAGCACGAAGATGCCGGCGCTGGTGGTGTCGAAGATCTGCCGGTACTGCGCCTCCATGCGCGCGATCTCCTGGCGCAGCCCGCGCTCCTGCTCGATCGCGCGCTGCTGCGCCTCGAGCAGCTGGTTGGCCGACTGGATGACGACACCGATCTCGTCGTCGACGTGGTCGGACTGCAGCGTCAGGCGCCCGCCGCCGCCGGGCTTCATCGCCGTCAGTTCGTCGGACAGGCGGTGCATCGGTCGCGACAGCGCGCGCAGGGCCACGGCGTTGAACGCCAGCACGACGCCGGTCATCGCCAACGCCACGGCGACGATCAGCACCAGCGCCTGTTGTCGGGCCTTCTGGGCGATCGCCTGCTGGTTGATCCACACGCGCAGCCGACCGACCTTCTCCGCGGGGTCGAAGGGCGAGACGAGGTTGGTCTCGAACGCCGGCGCGCCGGCGCTCGCCGCGCCCGGCAGCGCCGAGCGGCCGTGCACGAGCTCGGCCTCGGCGACATCTTCGACGCTGACCGTGCGCACGAGCGGGTGGCGCGCCAGGCCGTCAGCGAGTTCCTGCAGCAGCACCTTGTCCTTGGCGTAGAGGCCGATGGCCAGCGTGCGCTCGATCGCGCTGACGACGCCCCGGACCGCCTCGGCGCTCTCGCTGCGCCGGTTCACGACGGCGAGCTGGTAGATCGCGAGCGCCGCGACCACGGTCGACGCGATCGCCACGCGCAGCACGATCCAGACGAAGCGCGTGTGCAGCGAGTGCGTCGAGGCGGCCATCGGGAAGCACCCTATTTCGGTTCGGCGGCCAGCGGCACCGTGAGCACGACGCGCAGCGCCGGGTCGGCGGGTTCGTGCATCAGGTAGCCCAGCGCCGACGGGTCGCGCTTCAGCGCGGCGCGCATCTCGGCCTCGTCGGCGACCGCGCGCGGCGGCTGCAGCTGGCCCGAGAAGAACAGGCGCGACCAGTAGCTGTTGATCTGCGCCAGGTCCTGGTGCGTGAGGGTCCAGTAGAAGGCCTGGCGCTGGCCGCTGTCTCGCGGGAAGTCCAGCGGCACCGCCATGCGCGCATTCGGGAAGGCGCGGGTGCGCCCGGTGTACAGCGCGACGACGTCGCGCAGGCTCAGCGCCTGCACCGGGTTCGACGCCGCAACGACGACATAGAGGTTGTCGGACGCCTGCGCCGGCGGCGAGGCCAGTGCCCAGGCGGCGGCGAGGAGGCAGCTCAGATGGCGGGCTCGTGTGAACATCACGACCCCCACGAGAAGTCCACCGTCAGCGAGGTGACGGTCGCCGTGGCCGGCGCCGGCGTGCTCAGCATCCAGTGGCCGGAGCCGTAGGGCTGGACCCGGACGCGGTCGACCTGCAGCTTCAGCGCCAGGCGCGGCGTCGCGTCCCAGCGCAGGCCGATCGAGGTCGTCCGCTGGTGCATGCGCGGCACGTTGGACGCGGCGGCCGCGACGTCGAGCACGTATTGCGCCTGCGCCTGGGCCGCGGGCGGGATCGGCAACGGCGGCAGTTGCGGTGCCGTCACCGGTCCGCGACGCGGCCGCGTCCAGGCCTGCACGGCATAGGGCGTGAGGTCGCCGAAGCGCCGCCCGAGGCTGAGGTAGCCGCGCTCGCCCGAGGCGACGGTGTCGCCCACCGTGACGCGGCTGTATTCGGCATCGACGCGCCACGGCGAGAGGTCGTATTGCAGGCCGAGCCCGACATAGCGGGTGCGCCCCAGCGGCGCCGCGCCGATGCCCTGGAGCAGTTCATGGACCTGGCCGGCAAGCCCCGGCACCGGCAGCGCGGCGACGCCCTCGAGCCCGGCGACGAGCGGCGCGAAGGCGGGCGTCTGGTCGGTGCGAGCCTGCGTCGAGACATAGCTGGCCTTGAGCAGCAGTCCGCCCGACTCGCGCGTCAGCGAGAGCACGCCCGCGCCCTTGGCGCGCACCCGGATCGCGCTGCCGAACGCCGCGACCGCGACCGGCGCGTCGGCATCGCCGTAGCTGAAATTCAGCTTCCAGTCGGCGCTGTCGGTGCGCCAGCGGTAGTCGATGTCGGCGCCGTCGGTCGATTCGAAGGGGATCCAGCCGTAGAGCTCGACCGGCGGCCGCACCCAGGGCATCGCCAGGCCGACGTTGCGCGTGTTGGCGTAGAGGAAGATGTCGGGACTCGTGCGCCCCAGGCTCAGCGAGAGGTCGGGCAGGACGCTGTAGCGCAGGAAGGCGAGTTGGAGCCAGTCCGCGGCCTTCGGTTGCGCGAACCGGTCGCGCGCCAGCACCTGGACCACGCCATCGAGCCGCGGCGTCAGGCTGGCATTGGCCTGCAGGCCGAGCCGCGTGTCGACATCCGCCGCCAGGCGGCCGCCGGCACCGGGGGCCATGAGCTCGCGCGAGTAGCGCCAGCCCTGGTCGTTGTCGGCATGCGTCAGGCCGACCGTGCCGTAGCCGCTCCAGCTCAGCGTCGGCGCATCCTGCGCCCGCAAGGCCACGGGCGCGACGGCGATGGCCAGGCCGAGCAGGCCGCGGCCGAGCCGGGTCGGGAAAAGACGGTTCAAGAAGCGCCTCCTTCTTCGGTCATGCGCGCGAGCCAGCGGGCGAGTTCGGCCGGCGCGGGCACGTCGGCGCTCGGCCGCGAGCCGAGCATGCGGCCCGCCGCGGCGGCATCGACTGCCTTGCTGAAATACCAGCCCTGGAAGTAGCGGCAGCCGAACGATTCGGCCCAATGCAGGTCGGCCTCGTCCTCGACGCCCTCGCAGACCAGCCGCATGCCGAACAGATCGGCGAAACCGGCCACCAGCCGCAGCACGCCGCCGGCGTGCAGATTGGTCGAGACGCCATGCACGAAGCAGCGGTCGACCTTGATGTATTCGAAACGCATCGACTGCAGCGAGGCGAGATTCGATCGCCCGGTGCCGAAGTCGTCCAGCGCCACCTTGATGCCGAGGTTGCGCAGCCTCTCGCAGGCGTCGCGCAGGCCGTCCGAGGGATCGGCGATGCCGTCCTCGAGGAACTCGACGACGAGCAAGCCGCGCGGCACCGCATGGCGCTCGAGCGCGGCCTCGATCGCATCCACCGTGGACGCCAGCGCCAGCGTCGAGCGCGCGAGATTGATCGACACCGGCACCGGCTCGAGCCCGGCGCGCCGCCATTGCGCGAGGTCGGTGCAGACCGCCTCGAGGATGCACATGTCGACCATGCGCGTGAGCCCGGCATGGGCGGCCAGCGCGAGGAAGGCGTCGGGACCGACGACACCGCGCACCGGATGGCGGAAGCGCGCCAGCGCCTCGAAGCCGATGATGCGGCCGGTGCGCACGTCGATCTGCGGCTGGTAGCGGGGGAACAGGCGCCGGTTGGCGATGTCCTCGGGGAACGTGCGCTGGAAGTCGCCCCAGATACGGGTCGAATCGCGGGTCAGCGGGTCGTAGACGCGCACCGAGGCCGAATCGATCGCCGTCACCGTCGACGCCGCGACCGCGGCCTGGTCGAGCATCGCCGAGGCCAACGCCTGCGCCGAAGGCGCGATGCTCACGCCGACCGAGCAGGCGGCATGGATCAGCGCGCCGTCGACCTCGATCGGGTGCGCCAGCAACTGCTCGAGCTGCTCGAGCGCCTGGCGCGCCTGGGCCGGTTCGTCGAGCAGCGCGAAGCCGAAATCGTCGCCTTCCAGATGGGTCACCAGGTTGCCCTCGCCCGCCCAGTCCTGCAGCAGCGCGCCCAGCCGCGCGACGAGGGCGCGCCCCGACGCTTCGCCGTAGGCGCTGCGCACCAGCGCGAGGTTCTGCAGCGCGACGAAGCCCACCGTCGCCTGCGGCGAGACGCAGCCGCTGGTGCAGTGCCCGTCGGGCCGCACGTGCGGGCAGTCGGCGTTGCGGCAGAGTTCGCTCTCGGCGCGGTCGCGACCGAGCGCGCATTGGAGATGCGAGACGAAGACCTCGCGCGTCGGCAGACCGCTGACCGGATGGCGCCGCCGCTTCTGCAGCAGATGCACGGCATGGGTGCCGAGCGCGAGCAGGCCGTCGCGTTCGAAGTCCGTGAGCTCGCGCGGCACGCGGTCCATGACCCACAGCGTGCCGACCGGGTAGCCGGCCGTGCTGTGCAGCACGGCCGAGGCGTACATGCGAATGCGCAGTTCACCGACGACGAGCGGGTTGCCCGCGAAACGGGGATCTAGCCGCGTGTCGGGCACGCGGAACAGATCGGATCGCGACTCGATTGCGTAGCTGCAGAAGGCGCCTTCGCGCGCGAGGCAGGTGGCGTCGACGCCGACCCGCGCCTTCAACCAGACATGGGCGTCGTCGACGAGGCTGACGCCGGCGATGGGCGTCTTCGTGAGCCGGGCCACCAGGTGCGCGAGCTGCGTCAGGTCGTCGTCGGGCGTGTCCAGCGGCGTGCGGATGTTCGCCAGATCGGCCAGGCGCAGGTCTTCGCCGTTCGGTATCTCGAACGGGGGCGGTGCCGGCAGTTCGACCAGATCGTCAGTTGGGTGCGGGTAGCCCAAGTCGACACTCCGGACAGTGGCGGGAACCGAGCCTGCGCAGGCATGGCCATGGCCGTCGACCGCAGGCGGTCGGCGCGATCCTAGACGCTGCGCTGGCTCTCCACTGTTTCACCACAACAATGTAGTGGTTACCGGGGTTTTCCGATCGGTAAATATGCGCGACCTTTCACAGCCATTCGGATAGTGCTGAAGGTCGAACGCGGACCGCCGATGGGGCTTGGTTCAGCCGCCACGCCCGGCGTGCATGGCGGCCGGCGACGAGACCTCGCCGCCGGTGTCGCGCAAGCTGCAATGGGCGAGCTGCGAGCACAGATCGACCCAGCCCGGCGCCGATGGATAACCGGCCGCCGCGGCCGCCCCGCCGCCGCCCGGCCGCCGGCAGACCTGCAGCGCCCAGTTCGCCACCCCGCGCCGCGCCAGATCGGCGGCCAGCCGCTGCAGGTCCGCCTCCTCGAGCAGGCGGTCGTCCGCGGTGGTGCGGCATTCGAAGTCGACGCCGCCGGCCAGCAGATGGTCGAGGCTGCGCCGCACCGCGACGGCGCCGCCCTCGACGCCGGTGATGCGGTCATGCGCGGCGGCATCGGTCAGCGGCGCCTTGATGTCCAGACCGACCCAGTCCAGCCGCGGCAGCAGCACGGCGAGGCGGGCCGGGTAGATGCCCGCCGTGTGCAGCCCGACCGCGAGCCCGAGCGCGCGCACCTCGTCGACCGCGTCGCCCAGCGCCGGGTCCAGCGTCGGCTCGCCGCCGCTGAAGACGACGCCGTCGAGCAGGCCGCGGCGGCGCCGCAGCCAGGCGGCGACAGCGCTCCAGGCCTGCCCCGGCGGCGGCCGCGGTTCCCGGGATTGCAGATGCGGGTTGTGGCAATAGACGCAACGCCAGGGACAGCCCTGGACGTAGACGACGGCGGCCAGCCGGCCGGGGAAATCGATGGTCGTGAACGGCGTCAGCCCGCCGACGCGCAATTCAGCGCCGCGGCTCGACGAAATGGAGCCGCTCATCGAACTCGCCCCGTTTGCCGACATTGAACGACGAGACCGGCCGGTGGTAGCCCATGACGCGGGTCCAGACCTCGCAGCGCTGGCGTTCGTCGTCGCTCAGCGTGATTTCATCGGCGGGCAGCGCCCGGGCCGGGTTCAGCGTCTCATGCATGTTCGTCTCCATGTCAGGCCATCGCGGCGCGCTTGCGCGCCAGTTTCTCGGCGTCGCAGCGCGGACAGAACTCGTGCTGCCCGCCGAGATAGCCATGCGTGGGGCAGATCGAGAAGGTGGGCGTCACGGTGATGTAGGGCAGGCGGAAGTTCGTCAAGGCACGCCGCACGAGTTCGCGACAGGCCGATGCGCTCGAGATCGGCTCGCCCATGTACAGGTGCAGCACGGTGCCGCCGGTGTATTTGCGCTGCAATTCGTCCTGGCGCTCGAGCGCCTCGAACGGGTCGTCGGTATAGCCCACCGGTAATTGGCTCGAATTCGTGTAATAGGGTCGCTCGGCCGTGCCGGCCTGGAGGATCGCCGGCCAGCGCCGCCGGTCCTCCTTGGCGAAACGGTAGGTCGTGCCTTCGGCCGGCGTCGCCTCGAGGTTGTAGAGGTGGCCGGTCTCCTCCTGGAATTCGACCATGCGGCCACGCAGATGGTCGAGCAGCCGCACCGCCAGCGCATGGCCGCGCGGATCGACGATGTCCCAGGCGCCGAAGCTGAAATTGCGCACCATCTCGTTGATGCCGTTCACGCCCAGCGTCGAGAAATGATTGCGCAACGTGCCGAGATAGCGCCGCGTGTATGGGAACAGCCCCTGGTCGATGAGGCGCTGGAT
Organism: Burkholderiales bacterium; assembly: GCA_028868825.1. Taxonomy (GTDB): domain Bacteria; phylum Pseudomonadota; class Gammaproteobacteria; order Burkholderiales; family Burkholderiaceae_C; genus Rubrivivax. The sequence continues at coordinate 34,549 of JAGWTU010000051.1, forward strand.
GACCTTGCGCTTGACCTCCAGCGTCTGCTTGCCGAGCTCGATCAGTTCGTCGAGCCGCGCCATCAACCCGGCCTCGTCGCCGGCATGGCGCCAGCCCAGGCGCGCGCAATTCACGGTGACGACGCCGACCGAACCGGTCTGCTCGGCCGAACCGAACAAGCCGTTGCCGCGCTTGAGCAGTTCGCGCAGGTCGAGTTGCAGCCGGCAGCACATCGAGCGCACCATATGCGGCTCGAGTTCCGAATTGACGAAATTCTGGAAATACGGCAGGCCGTAGCGCGCCGTCATCTCGAACAGTCGTTCGGCGTTCGGGCTCGTCCAGTCGAAATCGCGCGTGATGTTGTAGGTCGGGATCGGGAACGTGAAGACGCGGCCCTTGGCGTCACCGGCGCTCATCACCTCGATATAGGCGCGATTGATGAGGTCCATCTCGGCCTGCAGTTCGCCATAGCAGAACGGCATCTCGACGCCGCCGATCACCGGCACCTGCTCGCGCAGATCCTCCGGGCAGGTCCAGTCGAAGGTGAGGTTCGTGAACGGCGTCTGCGTGCCCCAGCGCGACGGCACGTTGAGGTTGTAGATCAGCTCCTGCATGCATTGGCGCACCTCGCCGTAGCTCATCGCGTCCTTGCGCACGAAGGGCGCGAGGTAGGTGTCGAAGGAGCTGAAGGCCTGGGCGCCGGCCCATTCGTTCTGCAGCGTGCCGAGGAAATTGACGATCTGGCCGACGGCGCTCGAGAAATGCTTCGGCGGCCCCGATTCGACCTTGCCCGGTATGCCGTTCAGGCCCTCGTGCAGCAGCGTGCGCAGCGACCAGCCGGCGCAATAGCCGCTGAGCATGTCGAGGTCGTGGATGTGGATGTCGGCCTCGCGATGGGCGCGGCCGGCCTCGGGCGGGTAGACATGGTCGAGCCAGTAATTGGCGATCACCTTGCCCGAGACATTCAGGATGAGTCCGCCGAGCGAATAGCCCTGATTGGCATTGGCGTTGACGCGCCAGTCGCGCTGCTGCAGGTATTCGCTGACCGAGGCCTCGACGTCGACGAGCGTGCGCCGGGCGTCGCGCAGCTTGCGATGCTGGTCGCGGTAGACGGTGTAGGCGCGCAAGGTGCGACGGTGGCCGGCGTCGAACAGTGCCTGCTCGACGCTGTCCTGGATCTGCTCGACATGGGGTGTGATCGGCCCGAGCGCCACGAGCAGCGGCAGCACCGATACGCTCGTCAAACGCGCGGCTTCGGCGGTATCGAATTCGCCGCTGGCATGGCCGGCGCGGGCGATGGCGCTGGCGATCTTGGCCGCATCGAAAGGCTTGATGGCGCCGTCGCGCTTGATCAGGTGGGTCGGGATCGGGGTGTCGGTCGTCATGGGCGGTGGGCTCCAGACCACTAGATATAGTGGCCGGAGCGCAGACTAACCACTACCCGTAGCGTCCACAAGCCGATGGCGGGCGGCCGGCTTGATCTGCGTCAAACGGCCCGCTGCAGCAGCGGGTCGACGACGCGGGCGAACCGCTCGCGGGTCCAGGGCTGGGCCCCCTCGTCGCTCCAGCCGTCGTGGACGAGGCGCCCGCCGCGGTCGATGACGAAATTCACCGGGCAACGCCAGACGCGCCCGTAACCGCCGGCCCAGGCGCTGCCGAGCAGGCCCACCGGGTAATGCAGCGACGCCGCGATCGATCGCACCTTGCCCAGATTCGCCGCGTCGTCGAGGCTGAAGCCCAGCACCTGCAGCCCCTGCGCGGCGCGGCTTTCGGCATAGGCCGAAAGCGCCGGCATTTCCTCGAGGCAGGGCGGGCACCAGGTGGCCCAGAAGTTGACGAGCACGACCTGGCCGAGCAGATCGCGCGTGGCGAAGCGCTGGCCATCGAGCGCGTGCAGCACCAGCGGCGGCGCCGGCGCGCCGAGTTTCAGATCGTTGGCCTGCGCCTGCCGCACCGGCAGCGCGGCGGCTGCGGCGAGGCCGAATGCACGCGCGAGCCAGGCGCGCCGCAGCGGGGTCGGGGTGCTCATCGGATTCAGAACGAGGCGCTGGCGCCGATCGATGCGGTCCAGCGGGGAAACAGCTGGTAGCCCGATAGGCGGCTGTAGACCGGCCATTGCACGAAGCCGAACAGTTGCACGGCCGCGTTCACGCTGGCCGTCACGCCCGGGCTCAGATAGACCGCCATGCCCGCCGTGCCGACGTGGTCCGCGAGGAACCCCCGATCAGCGCTCCTGTGCGTGACGTTGACCTGGAATTGCGGCACCAGCGCCGGGTCGGCTTCGTAGCGCAGTCCGACGCTGAGCGTCGCACTGTGGCCCGGGCGGTAGTCGGCCCCGGGCCGATGGAGCCGGTGCGCCACCGCGGCCTGGAATTGGCCGTTGGCGAAGACGTCGAAGTCCTGGCTCACGGCCTGATAGAAATACGCGCCGACGATGAGATCGGTGCTGCCGGTTCCCGGCTGCAGGCTGGTGTCGACCGGCGAACCCCGGTTCGGCCCCGAGCCGAAGTCGGCGTAGCCGCGGCCGACATTGCCGCCATCGGCACCGGGCCCGCCGCCGTAGGCGCCCGTCGGCAGCTTCAAGCCCCATTGCAGCCCCAGGTTGTGCGTCGGCAGCAGGCCCTGGTAGCTGGCGATGAGCTTGACATCGCCGACGCCGCGGATCGTGGCGCCCGAGACCTCGTCCGAGGTCAGCGGATCGGCACTCGCGCCGTAGGTCGTGTGGCCGCGATCGACGTACGGCACCAGGGCCTTGAAGTTCCAATCGGCGTTCGGGCTGTACGAGACGCCCAGCGTGAGATAGCGATTCAGGGTCCGCTGTTCGACTTCCTGGCCGGCATCGGGATTCAGCGCCGCGACCTCCGCCGGCGGGATCGCGTGGGTACCGGTGCGCAGGCGGTTCTGGTCGATGAAGTCGTATTGCAGGCTCGCGCGCCAGAGCGCATCGGAGGCATAGCCCAGCGCGGCATCGGTGGACAGCGAGCAGCCGCAGGTGGCGCAGGCGTGGCTTGCGCCGGGCATCGACGCCAGCGCGGCAAAGGTGGCCGCCAGGCGGCCGCAGGTTCGGAGCATCTTGATTTCCTGGAATCTCGAAGGCGTCGCTGCGCGCGCGGCGCGGCGACGACGGTCACTGAGGCGCGGCCACGGCGCCATCGGCCGCGGGCCACACGAGGACTGGGAATTTCAGGAAACCCGGGGCGGTGCGCGCGGCTGCGCGCTGGCGCGCCAGCGCAAGTCCGGTGGCAAGGACGCGACCACCGCCGAGCGCACATGGGTGGCGGCCAGCGATGGCGTCCAGGCCAAGGCGACCGGCGGCGGCGCCGGCAGCGTGCCCTGGCCGGCGCAATACGGGCAGACATCGAGGTGGCCCAGCGCGCCGACCGGGCCATGCGGGCCCGCAGGGGTGCCGGCCTGGGCGCTGCAGACTTCGTAAAGCGCCGGGTCGAAGCCGCCGACTGCCGCCAGCATGCGGCTGAAACCGGGCATCAGCGCGCCCAGCAACGCTGCCAGCAGCGCTGCCGCGGCGGCTCGGCGGCGGAGTTTCGAGGTCACGCGGCGATGTTAGTGGATGACGGCCGGCCGGCGGTCGCTGCCAAGTCGTTCACGCATGACATCGGGGTCGAGGAGGCTCCCCAGACGAGATCAAGGGTTTTCCCTTATATTTGCTGCATCGCACCAATCGCGGTGCAGCAACGAAAGCAAGTCATGTCCGTAGCCAACATCTATGCCAACGTCGACCGGGATGCCACCGCACTGGGACGCGCCGGCTGGGGGCGGGCCCTGCGCGGATTTCTTTCCCGCCTGAACAAGGGCTTGGATCGCGCCGCCGAGAGCCGGCGTGTCGACCAGGTTCGCGACGACGCCGACTACGTGCGCGGCCTGGCCGGCAGGATGCTCTACATGAGCCCGGGAATGGCCGCCGACCTCCTGGCGGCCGCCGACCGCCACGAGCGGGAACTCGGTCGCTGATCGCCCAAGCCGCCGGGAAGATGAACCGGCTTGCGGCCGCATATCCACGCACGCCGCAGCCGCCACCGTCGCACGATGGCGGGCAGCGCGATGCCGCGCCCTGAGGGGCCGGGGAACGGCGCCCGAGCGGATGAATCCGCGCAAAGGAAGGACAGGGATGGAATCAAGATCGGCCGGGCACCTCAAGACCCGACTCCAGGGAGCGCTGCTTTGCATCGACGCCGATGCCGACAGCGTCGCCGCCGTCCAGGCCATCGTCAAGCCGCATGGCGGCGTGCGCCTGCTCGAAGCCAGGCGCGGACGCGAAGGCCTGAGGCTGGCGCAAGCGGAACGCCCGGGACTGGTCCTGCTCGATCTCGATCTGCCCGACATCGATGCGCTGGACGTGGTGCGCCAACTCGGCGCCCTCAGGCCGGACTACGAAGGACGCATCGTGCTGCTGACCCGGCAACCGTACTCTTCGCGCGTCGTCGAGGCGATGAGCCTGGGCGCCTGCGAGTACTGGCACAAGCCGGTCCATGAAGAGCGGCTGGCGACCGAGATGCGGCGCGCGCTGCAGTCGACGCCGGAGATACCGGCGCCCTGCTGAAGGTCCGGGGTCGACGCGGGCCGCTGACGATCGAGGACATCTCGTTGTCGCCCACGAGGCGCAGGCGCGGTGCTTTCCCGAGCCGGTCCAGCGCGATCGTCGGCGGGCCGACCCTGCGCTCGAGCGCAGCCATCTTCGACGCTTGGTCGGCCACCATCGCGGCCACGACCTTCTCGCCGAACAGCTCTCGGCGATCGAATCGCCATCAGCCGGCGCCGGATCTCCTACCGCCATCCCGCCGAATTTCGAAGCCGATGTCTCGGCCACGACGATGCCGACGCCCGAAGTCCTGATCATGCAACTGGCCAAGGATGGCGTCCCGGCCTCGACGCGCATCTACACCGTTCATGCGGGAG
>JAGWTU010000105.1 GCA_028868825.1 Burkholderiales bacterium
CTGGCCTTGGCCGCCGAGCGGACGCTGGCCGATGGCGGCCACAGGACCCGCGGCCAACATCGTTCGCATGGTCGTCCGCTCGACGGCGGACAGCGGCCCACTCTCTGGGGACATTGGCTGGCTCTGGACGGCATCATCAACCCTCCACACGAATATGCCGGAATGAAAGTGCGACTTGGAGTTCGCAATGTGTCTGCTGGCACCACAAATTGGAACGTCCATCTAACCGTGCCTGGGCACGCACACCAATACCGGCATTCGCAAAGGCGGCGGCGGCATCCGCACGCGCTGCCGCAGTGGTACGAAGACCCGCAAGCCCAGCCGCCCTTGGCCAACCGCTCCCCGACGCCTTCGAGCGCCCCTCACCCAGCCCGATCGTCGAGATCAGCGCCCGCCGCGCGCAGCCGTCGCTGCAACTCGGCCACCTCGAACCGCCCCGCTGCACGCAACGCGGCTCCAGTCCCCGCCGCCTGCCCCATCACGAAGCAGGCCCCGCTGACCCGCGCCGCGCTCTGGCCCAGATGCTCCATCGACGCGCAGCGCCCCGCGACGAGCAGATTCGCCACGCCCAGCGGCACCAGCATGCGCCAGGGCAGCTGGTTGTAGGCGTTGTCCGCATCGCGCGGAAAACCCCATTCGATGCGCCCGGCCAGATGAATCTCGAGCGGCCAGGCGTTGAGCCCGATCGCATCGGCAAACCGCGCCCCGCCGAGCACATCCTCGCCGCTGAGCCGGTACTCGCCGACGACGCGCCGCGATTCGCGCACGCCGACCTGGGCTGCGATCTCGGCGATCTCGGCACGCTCGAAACCCGGCACCTCGGCGCGCAGGAAGCGCATGTACTCGACGATCTGGCGCCGGCCCTCGACCTCGGCGGCGCTGAACTCGACGGCGTCGGTGGCATCGGCGGCGCGCCCTTGCGCATTGCGGATCTGCGTCACGTTGGCGCGCCAGACCGCGGGGTTGCGCTGCGGCCGCAGGATGGCGCCGCGGCGCGGGAAGTCGTAGCGGTCGGCGGCGTTGTCCATCAGCTCGGCGATGGCCTTGAACTCGCCCACCGCGGCCTGCGCCCGCGCCGCGTCGACGCCGGCGATGCGGAACATCGTGCTCGGGTAGAGCGCGTCGCCGGCGCCGTCGCCGAGCTCGTAGGGCGCACCGGCGAAATGCGCAAGGTCGCCGTCGCCCGAGGCGTCGATGAATTCGCGCGCGCGGATCGCGCGCCGGCCCGAGCGCGTCTCCACCAGCAGCGCGGCGATGCGCCTGCCTTGGCCTTCATCCTCGCCCATCGCGACGCCGACCGCCAGCGCATGGAACAGCAGCTCGACCCCGGCGTCGATGAGCCAGCCGTCGGCGGCGCATTGATACGCCGCGATGTCGTAGCTGCGCACGCGGATGCGGCCCTGCAGCCCGTCCTGCGGCGCGTTCAGGCCGCCGAGGCGGTCGATGCGCTCCAGCAGTTCGTCGACGACGCCGCGCACCAGCGCCTCGATGCGGCCGCGGCGGCGGCCGTAGAGACCGGCGAAGTTCGTCACGCCGCCGGCCGTGCCCATGCCGCCGAGAAAACCGTAGCGTTCGACGAGCAGCGTGCGTGCGCCCTGCCGCGCCGCGCTCACCGCGGCCGCCAGACCCGCCGGACCGCCGCCGAGGACGACGACATCCCAGTCGCCGTGGACGGGGGTGCGGCGCGCCGGTTCGTCGATGGACGCGACCGCGTCGGCCTTCATGAGGCCTGGGTTCACGACGCCTGAATGTGCTGGGCCCGGATGATCGCGCCGAGCACCCGCGTCTCCTGCGCGATGCGCAACCGCAGCGCCTCGGGCGAACTGCCCTGCAGCTGCCAGCCGGCGTTGAACAGGCGCTGGCGCGGCACCGGCTCGCGCAGCAGCGCCGGCAGGTCGTGCGCCAGCCGCGTCTGCGCGGCAGCGGACAGCCGCGCCGGGCCGACGAGCGCGACCCAGACCTCGAGTTCGTCGAGCCGCGGCCCGAAATCCGACAGCGGCGGCACCTCGGGCGCCAGCGTGCTGTGCCCGCCGGTGAGACCGATCGCCGTCAGCTTGCCCGCGCGCACCTGCGGCAGCGCGACGCCGGGCGGCATCAGCGCGGCCTGGATCTGGCCCGAGATCAGCGCCGTGACGACCGCCGGGTTGCCGTTGTAGGGGATGTGGACGGCGCGGAATCCGGCGCGCGCGGCGAGCAGCTCCATCCCCAGATGGCCGACCGAGCCGATGCCGACCGAGCCGTAGTTCCATTGCGACTTCGCGTGGCGCGCGCTGTCGAGGAACGCGGCACCGGTGGGCGCACCGGCCGGTGCCACGAGCAGCAGCGGCGCCGTCGCCAGCAGCGACAGCGGCGCGAAATCGTGCGCCGGGTCGAAGGGCAGCCTCGGATTGAGCATCCGCGCCACCGTCAGGTTGCCGTTGATGACGACGCCGAGCTGGTGGTCGTCGCGCGATTGGGCGACGAGGTCGGCGGCGATGTTGCCCGAGGCGCCTGGCCGGTTGTCGACGACCACCGGCTGGCCGTAGGCCGCGGCGAGCGCATCGGCGAGCACGCGCGCGGCCATGTCGGGGGTCGAGCCGCCGGGGAAGCCGACGAGGAGGTGGATGGGCCGCGTTGGCCAGTTGGCCGGGGGGGCCGGTGCGGCAGGGGCGGGCGCCGCGCGCGAGATGCCGGGCAGCGTCAGCGCCGCGGCACCGGCGAGCACGAGGCGGCGGCGCGCCGGGTTCGAGGTTGGATGGTCATTCATGCGGCCGCAGTATCGCCCGGCCCCGGCACGACTACCATGGGCCATGCCCTACCTCGACCTCGTGCTGACCGCGATCGCGCTCGTCGCCGCGCTCGCGTTGCAGCCGTGGCGCCGCGCCGGCACCCTGCCGTGGCCGGCGCTGGTCTGGTGGGCCGTGTTGCCCTGGGTCTGGGAGGCCGACCGCAGCGCCTCGGTGGCGGTGCTGCAGCCGCTGTCGGGTGCCTGCCTGCTCGTGCTGATGATCGGCTGGCCGCTGGCCGTGCCGGCGCTGCTCGCGCTGGTCGTCCTGCTCGGCGCCACCGGCATGCCGTGGGATGCGGCGCTGCACCGCGGCGTCTGGCTCGGCATCGTGCCGGCGACGCTGGCGCTGCTGCTCGGCGGCGCCGTGCGGCGCTGGCTGCCGCACCACCTCTTCGTCTACATCCTCGGGCGCGGCTTTCTCGTCACCGGGATCTCGCTGGCGGTCGCCGGGCTGCTGTCGGCGCAGTTGTTCGACCTGCCGCCGGGCATCAGCGCCGGCGACCTCGCGCTCGGCCGCTTCCTCACCGGCGCCGGCGAGGCCTTCCTCACCGGCATGCTGACGGCCATCTTCGTCGCCTTCCGGCCGCAATGGCTGGCGACCTACACCGACCGCCTCTACCTGCCGCGCGCCTGATGGTGCTTTTGATCGCCGCCGGCCTGCGCCAGCAGCGTCGCGACCTCGGCGGCCGAGCGCACGCCGAGCTTGGCGTAGACGCGCGCCCGGTGGACCTCGACCGTGCGCACGGCGATGCCGAGGTCGTCGGCGATGACCTTGTTCAGCCGCCCCGCGGCCACGCGCTGCATCACCTCCTGCTCGCGCTCGGTCAGGCTGGCCAGCCGCGCGGCGATGCGCTCGCCGTCGCTGCGCGCGACATGCTGGCTCGCCTCCAGGCGCAAGGCGCGCTGCACGCGCTCGACCAGCGCGGCGTCGCCGAAAGGCTTCTCGATGAAGTCGAAGGCACCCTTCTTCAGCGCATCGACAGCCATCGGGATGTCGCCATGGCCCGACAGGAACAGCACCGGCAGCGCGACGCCGCGCGCCAGCAGCGCGTCGTGCACCTGCAGCCCCGACATCGGCTCCATGCGCACGTCGAGCACGATGCAGCCGCGCAGCGGCGCGGCGTCGGACGCGGCCAGGAACTCGGGCCCCGAGGCGTAGGTGCGCCAGGCCAGGCCATGGGCATGGAACAGGAAGGCCAGCGCATCGCGCACCGGCGCCTCGTCGTCGACGAGGTGGACCGCGGGTTCGACAACCATCGTCATCACTCCTCGGGGAACAGCGGCAACGTGAACGAGATGCGCGCGCCGCCCAGCGGACTCGGCGCCGCCGCCAGCGCGCCGCGGTGCGCCTCGACGACCGAGCGGCAGATCGCCAGCCCCATCCCCATGCCCTCGCTCTTGGTCGAATAGAACGGCGCGCTCAGCTCCTCGATCGCGCGCCCCTGCAGTCCGGGGCCGTTGTCGTCGACCGCGACGCGCAGCGCATCGCCCTCGACCGCGGCGCCGATGCGCACGATGGCCGGCGACGCGCCGGCGAGCTCGTCGGCGGCATTGCGCACGAGATTGATCAGCACCTGCTCGATCAGCACCGGGTCGGCATCGATCGCCGGCAGGTCGGCGGCCAGCTCCAGGCGCAGCTCGACGCCGCGGCGCTCGAGGTCGCGCCGCAGCAGCCGCATCACGCGCTCGGCGATCTCGGCGATGCCGCAACGCTCGCGCTGCGGCGCGCGCCGCGTCAGGAAGCCGCGGATGCGCTGCACGATGCGGCCGGCCTCGGCCGCCTGTTCACCCAGGCTGCGCAGCGCCGCCAGCACCATCCTGTCGCCATAGCCGGCGCCCTCGAGCGAGCGCAGCACGCCGGCGCTGTAGCCGGTGATGGCGGTCAGCGGCTGGTTGAGCTGGTGCGCCAGCGCCGACGCGACCTCGCCCAGCGTCGTCAGCCGCGCCTGCGTCGCCAGCGCCTCGACCTGACGCCGCTCGCGCTCCTCGCCGCGCTTGCGCTCGGTGATGTCGATCACCGAGCCCATCCAGCCGACCTGCTCGCCGAGCGCGTCGACGAGCGGGGCCTCGAAGATCATGACCTCGAGCGGCGTGCCGTCGGCGCGCACCCAATGCGTCTCGTAGCCGTTGGGCGGCGCACCGCCGGCGAGGTTGCGCATGTGGCGCTGCATGCGCACCTCCTGACCGTCGGGCGGCCAGTAGGGCATCGGCGGCAGCTTGCCCAGCAGTTGCTCGGGCGTGTAGCCGACGAGGTCACAGAACGCGCGGTTGACATGCATCACCCGACCCTCGAGGTCGCGGCCGCGCAGGCCGACGGTCAGCGCATCCTCGATCGCACGGCGCCACGCGACCTCGGTGCGCCATTCGCGCTCGGCGCGGGCGACCTCGCGCATCTGGCGTCGCAGGGTCCCCGTGGCGGCGGCGGTGAGGCCGAGGAAGGCCGCCATCAGCAGCGGCAACGCGGTGCGCCACCAGGGCTGCGGCACCTCGCGCGCCGTCAGCTCGAGCCAGGTGTCGACGAGCGCCGGTTCGACGCTGACGCGATGGCTGTAGCGGTCGGTCGCCGGCCGCGGGTCGCCGCTGCCGGCGATGAACTGGCCCAGGCCGTCGACGAGGCGCACGTCGTACTTGCGCGCCAGCCACCAGGGCAGGGCCTGGCGCAGCAGCAGCGCCGGCGCGAAGCGCACGATGACCTTGCCGCCGCCGCGCTGCGCCGCCGAGAGATGGGCCGAGACGCCGCCCTCGTCGAGGTCGACGCCGGCAGCGGCGCTGCGCGCCTCGGGCCGCGGCGACTGCTCGGGCACATGGGCGACGATGCGGTTGCTGGCGTCGAGCACGGTGACGCTGATCCAGTCGCGTTGCAGGCCGCGCGCGACGGTGCCGATGCCCAGCAGCGTTGCATCGTCGGCCGCGTCCGGCAGGTCGGCGGCGAGCCTGTCGACGCGCGCCTGCTCGTCGCCGACCCAGGTCGCGACGCGGCTCTCGAGCGTCAGCGCGTCGGCGATGAGGGTCGCCTGCGCCTGCTCGGCGTCGCGCGCGTCGGACCATTGCAGCCAGGCCGCGAGCGCGCCGGCGAAGGCCAGCGCGAGCAGCAGCGGCCAGGCCCAGGCGGCGCCGCGCGGCGCGCGGGCGGGTCTCAGCGGCGGCGCGGTCATGGGTCGGCAGTCTAGGTCGGCGGCGTGGGGGTCGGCGCGGCACCGAGGGTCGCCCCGATTGTGGGATCCCACAACTGGCGGCGATGCCCGCCCCCTGCCGACAATCCTGCGCGAACCATCGACAACCCGGAGACCGACCCATGAACGTACGCTACACCCGCCGCCTGCTGCTCGTCGCCGCGGCCGGCGCCTTCGCGCTGCCGGCGCTCGCCCAGGCCCCGATCATCATCAAGTTCAGCCATGTCGTCGCACCCGACACGCCCAAGGGACAGGGCGCGCTGAAGTTCAAGGAACTGGCCGAGGCGCGGACCAACGGCCGCGTCAAGGTCGAGGTGTACCCGAACAGCCAGCTCTACAAGGACAAGGAAGAGCTCGAGGCGCTGCAGCTCGGCTCGGTGCAGATGCTGGCGCCGTCGCTGGCCAAGTTCGGACCGCTGGGGGTCAAGGAATACGAGGTCTTCGACCTGCCCTACATCTTCAAGGACACCGCCGCTTTCCGCGCCGTCACCGACGGGCCGGTCGGCGCCGAGCTGTTCCACAAGCTCGAGGCCAAGGGCATCAAGGGCCTGGCGTACTGGGACAACGGCTTCCACATCATGAGCGCGAACAAGCCGCTGCACCATGTGGCCGACTTCAAGGGACTGAAGATGCGCATCCAGAGCTCGAAGGTGCTCGACGCGCAGATGCGCGCGCTCGGGGCGATCCCGCAGGTGATGGCCTTCAGCGAGCTCTACCAGGGTCTGCAGTCGGGCGTCGTCGACGGCACCGAGGGCGTGCCCAGCAACTTCTACACGCAGAAGATCTACGAGGTGCAGAAGCACATGACGTTGTCGTACCACGGCCATCTGGCCTATGCGGTGATCGTCAACAAGAAGTTCTGGGACGGCCTGCCGGCCGACATCCGCACGACGCTCGAAGGCGCGATGAAGGACGCCACGACCTACGCCAACGACAAGGCCGCCGCCGACAACGCCGACGCGCTGGCGAAGATCAAGGCCAGCGGCAAGACGACGGTCTACACGCCGACCGCGGCCGAGGTCGAGGAATGGCGCAAGGCGCTGATGCCGGTCCATCACGAGATGGAGAGCCGCGTCGGCAAGGCCACGATCGACGCCGTCTACAAGGCCACCGGCTTCGTCGCCCCGAAGTGAGGCCGATCAGCCGCTGAAGAGAAAAGGACGACGCCGGCCCCGTGCCGGCGTCGTCGCACAAGCGTTCCGGAGACCCCCCCATGTTCAATCGCATCCTCGACCACCTGGAGGAATGGCTCATCACCTTCCTCATCGGCGCGGCGACGCTGGTGATCTTCGTCGCCGTGGTCCATCGCTTCCTCTCGGATGTGCCCTACATCCAGGACTACACGGTCAGGCTCGATCTGAGCTGGGCCCAGGAACTGTGCATCTACATGTTCGTCTGGATGGCCAAGTTCGGCGCCGCCTACGGCGTGCGCAACGGCACCCACGTCGGCGTCGACGTGCTGGTGCGCAAGCTGAAGCCCGAACATGCGAAATGGCTGGTGATGTTCGCGCTGCTCGCCGGCGCGCTGTTCACCGGCACCGTCGGCACGCTGGGCGCGCGCTTCGTCTGGGAGAACGGCTTCCACTACGCGTTCTTTCACACGTTCGGGCTGCCGATGGGTGACCTCTACCAGGGCCCGACCTCGCCCGACCTCGAGCTGCCGACCTGGATCGCCTATTCCTGCGTGCCGCTGGGCTCGTACCTGATGTGTTTCCGCTTCCTCCAGGTCGCCTGGCATTTCTGGCGCACGGGAGAGGTGCCGCACGCCAGCCACCACGTGGAGGGCATCGCGGACGACAGCAATGCCGCCGATCAGGTGGCCGAGTTCGAGGGGGAGCACGCATGAACACGCTCATCATCTTCACGCTGCTGGTCCTGCTGATGGTGACCGGCATGCCGATCTCGATCGCGCTCGGCCTGACCGTGCTGACATTCCTGTTCACGATGACCGACGTGCCGATCGAATCGGTCGCGCTCAAGCTGTTCACCGGCATCGAGAAGTTCGAGATCATGGCGATCCCGTTCTTCATCCTGGCCGGCAACTTCCTCACCCACGGCGGGGTAGCGCGACGAATGATCCGCTTCTGCACCGCGATGATCGGCCACTGGTACGGCGGCATGGGTCTGGCGGCGGTGCTGGCCTGCGCGCTGTTCGCGGCGATCTCGGGCTCGTCGGTGGCCACCGTCGTCGCCGTCGGCTCGATCATGCTGCCCGAGATGGTCAAGCAGGGCTACCCGAAGCGCTTCGGCGCCGGCGTCATCACGACGAGCGGCGCGCTCGGCATCCTGTTCCCGCCGTCGATCAACCTCGTGATCTACGCCATCGCCACGGCCGGCATGAACGTCACCGGCCCGAAGGGCGAGTCGGTCGGTTCGGCCTCGGTCGGCGCGCTGTTCCTGGCCGGCATCGTGCCCGGCGTGACGCTGTCGATCCTGCTCGGCCTGACGACCTGGTGGCGCGCCAGGAAGAACGACTACCCGCGCATGCCGCGCGCGACCTGGGCCGAGCGCTACAAGGCCTTCCGCGAATGCATGTGGGGGCTGCTGCTGATCGTCGTCGTCATCGGCGGCATCTACAGCGGCAAGTTCACGCCCACCGAGGCGGCCGCGATGGCCGCGGTCTACGCCTTCTTCATCGCCGTCTTCGTCTACAAGGACCTGAAGCTGCGCGACGTGCCCAAGTCGCTGCTGACGGCGGCGGCGATGAGCTCGATGCTGCTGTACATCATCACCAACGCGGTGCTGTTCAGCTTCCTGATGACGTCGGAGCAGATCCCGCAGACGATGGCGGCGTGGATGACGAGCCAGGGCTTCGGCCTCGTCGTCTTCCTGCTGCTCGTCAACGTCATCCTGCTCGCCGCGGGCAACTTCATGGACCCGTCGGCGATCGTGCTGATCATGGCGCCGATCCTGTTCCCGATGGCCGTCAAGATGGGCGTCGACCCGGTGCACTTCGGCATCCTGATGGCGGTGAACATGGAGGTCGGTCTGTGCCACCCGCCGGTGGGGCTGAACCTCTATGTCGCCTCGGGCATCACGAAGATGGGCATCACCGAGCTCACGGTCGCGGTGTGGCCGTGGCTGCTGACGATGATCGGCTTCCTGCTCGTCGTGACGTTCTGGCCGCCCTTGTCGATGTGGCTGCCGCACCTGCTGTTCAAGTAGACGACGGCGGCGCGCCGGCGCCGTCCTCGGGGTAGAGCCGCTGCAGCACCGCGAGCGCCGTCGCCGCAAGCGGCGGCGCGAGCGCGGCGGCGA
>JAGWTU010000052.1 GCA_028868825.1 Burkholderiales bacterium
GGCCAGCAGCAGGCGCAGCGGCGCCGGGCTCGCGCGGCTGCGCGAGCGCGCGTCGCGCAGCAGGAAGACCGGGCCGTCGTGGCCCTGCGCCGCCAGCGCCAGCCGGCGCAGCGCGTCGGGCGGCAGCCGCGCGGGCAGCCAGGCCAGCAGCGCGCCGAGATGGCCGCTCTTGAGCGCCTGCTCGAGCGCCCACAGCGCATCGGCCGCGCGCTCGCTGCGCACGACGACGAGCCGCGGCCAGGCGATGCCCAGCGCCGCCAGCGCCCAGGCGCAGGGCGCTGCCGGGGGGTCGAACCAGATGTGGCTGCGCTCGTGCAGCACGGGGGCCAGCAGGCGCAGTTCGCCGACGCCGGGGTGCGGCAGCAGCAGCTCGGTGAGCGCGCCCGCGGGCCAGCCGCCGCCGGGCAGTTCGGCGTCGAGTTCGGCGTAGCCGCTGGCCAGCAGCGAGGCGCGCGGCCGCGCGAGCTGGTCGGCGCGCCACAGCGCCGGATGCAGGTCCTGCGGCGCGGGCGGGGCAATCGGGAGGGGCGGGGGGAACGGGGTTTGCATGGCAGGCATCCGGCCAGCATCGGCAACTCACCGAATACTGTATGGATATCCATATCTTAGCGCCGCCGCGGCGCCCCTGCCTAGCCGCGATCGCGGCCGCCGCCGCGCCCGGCGCGGTGCCGAGAACTAGTAGTCGCCGCCCGACCCCGGCGCCAGATTGTCGAAGCGCGTCAGCGGCTTGAGGAAGGTCAGCTTGACCTCGCCCACCGGGCCGTTACGCTGCTTCGCCACGATGATCTCCGCCACCCCCGGCTCCTTGCTTTCCTTGTTGTAGTAGTCGTCGCGGTAGATGAACATGATGATGTCGGCATCCTGCTCGATCGCGCCCGACTCGCGCAGGTCGCTCATCATCGGCCGCTTGTCGTTGCGCTGCTCGACGCTGCGGTTGAGCTGCGAGAGCGCGATCACGGGGCATTGCAGCTCCTTGGCCAGCGCCTTCAGGCCGCGCGAGATCTCGCCGAGCTCGGTGGCGCGGTTCTCGTCGCTGCCGCTGCTGCCGCTCATCAGCTGCAGGTAGTCGATGACGATCAGCCCCAGCGTGCCGAACTGGCGCGCCATGCGGCGCGCGCGGGCACGCAGCTCCGAGCTCGTCAGCGCCGCGGTCTCGTCGATGTAGAGCTGCGCCGCGCGCAGCCGCTCGGCGGCGTCGGACAGGCGCTCCCAGTCGCCGCTCTCGAGCCGGCCCGTGCGCAGCCCCTGCTGGTTGATGCGGCCCAGCGATCCGACCAGGCGCAGCGCGAGCTGCGAGGCGCCCATTTCCATCGAGAACACGAGCACCGGCAGCCCTTCCTGGACCGCGACATGCTCGGCGATGTTGAGCGCGAAAGCCGTCTTGCCCATCGATGGCCGCGCCGCGAGCACGATCAGGTCGCCCTTCTGCAGCCCCGCCGTCATGCGGTCGAGGTCGTAGAACCCGGTGCGCACGCCGGTGACCTCCTCGGCGCCGTTGTCGTGCAACTCGTTGACGCGGTCGATCAGCGCGACGACGAGCTTGTCGATGCCCTGGAAGCCCTGCTTCTGGCGTGAGCCCTCCTCGCCGATCTGGAAGATCTTGCTCTCGGCCTCGTCGAGCACGGTGCTGACCTGGCGCCCGCCCGGGTTGAAGGCGCTGGTGGCGATCTCGTCGCTGGCGGCGATGAGCTTGCGCAGGATCGAGCGCTCGCGCACGATCTCGGCGTAGCGCCGCATGTTCGCCGCGCTCGGCACGCTCTGCGCGAGCGCGTTGAGGTAGGCCAGGCCGCCGCAGTCCTGCGCCTTGCCCAGGCTCTGCAACTGCTCGAACACCGTGATCACGTCCGCGGGCTTGCTGCCGGCGACGAGGCTGCCGATGGCGGCGTAGATCAGCCGATGCTCGTAGCGGTAGAAATCGCCGTCGGTCAGCAGGTCGCCGGCGCGGTCCCAGGCCAGGTTGTCGAGCAGCAGACCGCCGAGCACGCTCTGCTCGGCCTCGACCGAATGCGGCGGCACGCGCAGCCTGGCGACCTCGTCGTCGCGCGATGGGGAGTTGAAGACCGCTGACATGAAAGCCTCTACCTGTGGGCAAGTCTGTGGATGGACGGTGCGGACGGCGGGATAAATCGGGGATCTGAAAAAGCGAAGGCCGGCGTGCAGCCGGCCTTCCTGATAACTCACCGGCTCATGCGCCGGCCTTCCATCGATGGGTTCACCGGCGCCGCCGGCAAGCCCGCATCAGAGCACTTCAGCGATCCCGGGTCAAGCCTTACTCGGCTTGCGCGACGACCTGCACCGTCACCTCGACGACGACGTCGTGGTGCGGTGCGACCGAGACCGGGTGCTCGCCGACGGTCTTCAGCGGACCAGTGGGCAGGCGCACCTGCGCCTTGGCGATCGCCAGACCCATCTTCGTCAGCGCCTCGGCGATGTCGGCATTGGTGACCGAACCGAACAGACGACCGTCGACGCCGGCCTTCTGCGCGATGCGCACCGTCTTGCCGCTCATCTGCTCGCCCAGCGCCTGCGCGGTGGCGAGCTTGGCCGCGGCGGCCTTCTCGAGGTCGGCACGCCGATCCTCGAATTCCTTGATCGCGGCCTCGGTGGCGCGGCGCGCCAGCTTGGACGGGATCAGGTAGTTGCGGGCATAGCCCTGCTTGACCTTGACGACGTCGCCGAGGTCACCGAGCTTGCCGACCTTGTCCAGAAGAATGACTTGCATGGTCGGCTCCTCAAACCTTGTGCTGGTCGGAGTACGGCAGCAGCGCGAGGAAGCGGGCACGCTTGATCGCGGTGGTGAGCTGACGCTGGTAGAAGGCGCGCGTGCCGGTCAGGCGCGCCGGCGTGATCTTGCCGTTCTCGCCGATGAAATCGCGCAGCACGTCGATTTCCTTGTAGTCGATCTCCTCGACCTTGGCGACGGTGAAGCGGCAGAAACGCTTGCGGCGGAACAGCAGCGACTGGTTGTTGCGCTTGGGCCGCTTGTCCTTGGAAAAACGACCTTTACCACGTGGCGGGGGCATATGAAACTCCTGGTGTATACGAGAAATCGGTCAGGCTACGGGGTCGACCGAGGTGATATGGAACAGCAGGCCGCGCTTGTTGCGGGTGCTGGTGATGAAGCCGCCGTACAGGCCTGCCGCACCCAGCTCCAGCGCCAGCAGCGATCGCGTCACGGCGCCGATTCCCACCGCCTTGATCTCCATCGAGACCTTGCGCGGGACACCGTCCTCGCTGACCTCGGACTCGTGCTGCAAGCTCAAGTCCAGGGCCGGCAGACCGGCAGGCGTGTAACGCAGCACCGCTCGCTCCACCAGCGTCGCGCTCAGAACCAGCCGGTTCATCGCACGCAGCCGGCGGCCGGCGCCGCCCGCGGCTTCAGGCCGCGGCCTCCTGGCGTTCCTTGCGAGCTTCCTCGCGCTCGACCGCCTTCATCATGATCGACGGCGTCGTCTCGGCCTTGGCCTTGACCACCGTGAGGTGGCGCAGCACGGCGTCGTTGAAGCGGAAGCCGGTCTCGAGCTCGGTCAGCACGTCGTTGCCGCACTCGATGTTCAGGCACAGGTAATGCGCCTTGACCAGTTTCTGGATCATGTAGGCCAGCTGGCGCCGACCCCAGTCCTCGACCCGATGGACCTTGCCGCCGCCGGCGGTGACCAGGGTCTTGTAGCGTTCCAGCATGGCCGGAACCTGTTCGCTCTGATCCGGATGGATCAGCAGCACGATCTCGTAGTGACGCATGAATACTCCTTGTGGATTCCGGGACCCGTCCCGGGTGGAAGCCGCCCCGATGCGTCGACATGACGGGTGCGGCAAGGAAAGCCCAACAGTATAGCAGGGGTGCAGGGTGGACTCAGTCCAGCGTCGCGCTCGGGAAGCGCATGCGGTCGATCAGCGACTGCACCTCGGGCCCCGGCGCCGGCGTCAGCAGGCTGACGACGATCATCACGGCGAATCCGATCGGCACCGCGAAGACGCCGGCGGCGATGGCGTCGACGCCGAACCAGCGGCAATCGGCCAGCGGCAGCGTGACGCCGAACAGCGCGCGCAGCGGCGCCAGGTTGGTCGCCATGTACCAGCCGCAGACGGCGAGCCCGGCGACCATGCCGGCACTCGCGCCGATGCCGTTGGCGCGGCGCCAGAAGATGCCCAGCACGAGCGCCGGGAAGAACGCCGCCGCGGCCAGTGAGAACGCCGCCGAGACGAACTGCAGGATGTCGGTGCTCTTGGTCGCGGCGATCGTCGCCGCGACGAGCGCGATCGCCATCACCAGCACTTTCGACGCGATGACGCGCGTGGCGGCGCTGGCGCGCGGGTTGACGGTGCGGAAATAGATGTCGTGCGAGACCGCGTTGGCGATCGTCAGCAGCAGCCCGTCGGCGGTGGACAGCGCCGCCGCGAGGCCGCCCGCGGCGACGAGGCAGGTGACCCAGTAAGGCAGGCCGCCGATCTCGGGCGCGGCGAGCACGACGACATCGCCGCCGATGAACAGCTCGCCGAGCTGCAGGATGCCGTCGCCGTTGACGTCGCGCACCGAGACGAGGTTCGGATCGAGCCGCGACCAGCGGCCGACCCAGGCCGGCAGATGGTCGATCGGTGTGCCGACCAGATGCTGCAGCACCTCGAACTTGACGAGCACGGCGAGCACCGGAGCCGCCAGGTACAGCAGCGTGATGAACAGCAGCGACCAGGCCACCGACTTGCGCGCCTCGGCCGCCGAAGGCGTCGTGTAGTAGCGCGTCAGCACATGCGGCATCGCCGCCGTGCCCATCATCAGGCACAGCATCAGCGCGATGAAGTTGACGCGCGCGCGGTCGCTGCGCGCGCCGCCCTGCCCGGCCGCCTCGCTCTCGGGGCCGGCGCCGGCGTAGGGCTGGGTCTGCGGCGGCATGCCGGCCAGCGGCAGCGCGTGCGACAGCGAGACCTCGCGGTCGTGCAGGTAGGCGGCGCGCGCCTGCGCCTCGGTGCGCGGGCGCTGCGCGTAGTCGCGCTCGGCACGCTGGATCTGCACCAGCGGCGCGTTGTGGCGCCGCAGCTCGGCGATCAGATGCTGCGCCAGGGTCTCGTCCGCGGCCATCGCCCGGCGCACGTCCTTCAGCTTCGCATCGTCGAGCGCGGCGCGCTCGCGCAGGCGCTGCGCGACCTCGCGCTCGGCCGGGTCGGCGATGAGCTGCGCCTCGCGCTTCTCGATCTGCATCAGCTGCGTGCCGTACGACACCAGCGGCGTCAGGCTGCCGGTCTGCTTCACCGACAGCCACATCAGCGGGATCAAGTAGGCGAGGATCAGCACCCCGTACTGCGCCACCTGCGTCCAGGTGACGGCGCGCATGCCGCCGAGGAAGGAACACACGAGCACGCCGCCCAGTCCGACGAAGATGCCGAGTTCGAAGCCGAAGCCGGTCAGGTGCGAGGTGATCAGCCCGACGCCGTAGATCTGCACCACGACGTAGACGAAGGACACACCGATGGCCGCCAGCGCGCCGATCGCACGCGGCAGCCGGCCGCCGTAGCGCGCGCCGAGGAAATCGGGAATCGTGTACTGGCCGAAGCGGCGCAGGAAGGGCGCGAGCAGCAGCGCCAGCAGGCAATAGCCGCCGGTCCAGCCCAGGATGTAGGCCAGCCCCGAGAAGCCGTGCAGGAACAGCACGCCGGCGGTGCCGATGAACGAGGCGGCCGACATCCAGTCGGCGGCCGTCGCCAGCCCGTTGAAGAGCGCCGGCACGCGACGCCCGGCGACGAAGTATTCGACCTCGTTCGAGGTGCGGCAGAGGAAACCGATGCCGGCGTAGGCGGCTACCGTGAGGACGAGGAAGGAGGCGCCGATCCAGCCGCGCGGCAGTCCGCTGCGCTCGCCCAGCGCCATCGCGCCCATCAGCAGCCCGAAGCACAGCAGGAACAGCGCGTAACGCCGGAACAGGCTCGCGCTGAGGCGGCTGCTGGCGTCGGGTCCGAGCGTTCCCGAACGGATCACACCGGGCCCGCCGGCGGCGTGCGGCCGGCCGTCTGCGCGTCGTCGACGACATGCGCCTCGAGCCGGTCCATCGCGACCACGTAGACGACGACGACGACGAGGTACAAGCCCAGCATGCCGACGGCGACCAGCCAGTAGCCGAGCGGGAAGCCGAGCATGTGCCAGCGATTCAACGCCGGCGCGAACCAGGGCACGGCGAGGTTGGCGACCAGCCAGACGACGAGCAGCGCCGCGGTCAGGCGCTGGGTGCGCGACCAGAAGACGCGGCGGGCCATCATCGTGGGCATGGCCGGCATTGTCGTTCAGCCGATCGGCGCCCAAGCGGCGCCGGTGACCGGGGTTAGCGATGCCCGGGTAAACCCGCGGCACATCGGACGCGGGCGTGCGCGTCAGTTTTCGGTCAGCCTCGAAAGCACACTCGACCCTTCCTGTACCGGAGACGAGAAGATGGCCACCGCCCCCCCGCGCCGCGCGGCCCCACCCCAGCCGATGAGCGCCGACGAGAAGCGGGTGATCTTCGCCTCGTCGCTGGGCACCGTCTTCGAGTGGTACGACTTCTACCTCTTCGGCGTCATGACGGTGATCATCGGCAACGCCTTCTTCACGACGCTCGCGCCGGCCACGCGCGACATCTTCGTGCTGCTGGCCTTTGCCGCCGGCTTCGCCGTGCGGCCCTTCGGCGCCATCGTCTTCGGTCGCCTGGGCGACCTCGTCGGGCGCAAGTACACCTTCCTGGTGACGATCCTGCTGATGGGCCTGTCGACCTTCACGGTCTGCCTGCTGCCGACCTACGCGACCTGGGGCATCGCCGCGCCGGTGACGCTGATCGCGCTGCGCCTGCTGCAGGGGCTGGCGCTGGGTGGCGAGTACGGCGGTGCCGCGACCTATGTCGCCGAACATGCGCCGCGGCACAAGCGCGGCGCCTACACCTCGTGGATCCAGACGACGGCCACGGTCGGCCTGATGCTGGCGCTGATGGTCATCCTCGTGACGCGGCTGGAGGTCGGCGAGGCGGCGTTCGCCGACTGGGGCTGGCGCATTCCCTATGCATGCTCCGGCGTGCTGCTCGTGGTCTCGGTGTGGATCCGGCTGCGGCTGGCCGAATCGCCGGCCTTCGCGCGCATGAAGTCGCAGGGCCGCACCTCGCGCGCGCCGCTGACCGAATCGTTCGCCCAGTGGGGCAACCTCAAGCTCGTCATCCTGGCGCTGTTCGGCGCCACCGCGGGCCAGGCGGTCGTCTGGTACACGGGCCAGTTCTACACGCTGTATTTCCTGCAGTCGTTCCTCAAGGTCGACGGCCAGACCGCCAACATCCTCGTCGCCGTCGCGCTGGCCATCGGCACGCCGTTCTTCGTCGTCTTCGGCACGCTGTCGGACCGCATCGGCCGCAAGCCGATCGTGCTGGCCGGCTGCCTGATCGCGGCGCTGACCTACATCCCGCTGTTCCACGCCCTCACGAGCTACGCGAATCCGCGGCTCGAGGCGGCGATCGAGAGCGCGCCGGTCGCCGTCGTCGCGCCGCCGGGCGACTGCAACCTGATCCTCAACCTCACCGGCACGGCGAAGTTCCACACCGCCTGCGACCTGGCGCGGCTGTTCCTGGCGAACGCCGGCGTCAACTACGACAAGCGCGAGGACCCCGGCAGCGCCGTCGCCACGGTGCGCGTCGGCAGCGTCGCGGTTCCCGCCTACGACGGCAGCGCCGCCGACGCGCGCGAGCAGAAGGCGCGCTTCGAGTCCGCGGTGCGCGCCGCGCTCGACGCCGCCGGCTACCCGGCGCAGGCCGATCCGATCCCTGCGCTCGGCGGCCGCTGGTGGGCCATCGTCGGCCTGCTGACGCTGATGGTGATCTACGTGACGATGGTCTACGGACCGATCGCCGCGATGCTCGTCGAGTTCTTCCCGACGCGCATCCGCTACACCTCGATGAGCCTGCCGTATCACATCGGCAACGGCTGGTTCGGCGGCTTCCTGCCGGCGCTCTCGTTCGCCATCGTCGCCGCCCGCGGCAACATCTACAGCGGGCTGTGGTACCCGATCGGGATCGCCGCGATGACTTTCGTCGTCGGCCTGCTGTTCGTGCGCGAGACCAAGGACGTCGACATCTACGCCCGCGACTGAGCGGGAGCCCTCAGCCGATCAGTTCGCGCGCCCGTGCCTCGACGACGCGGGCCACTTCGGCGCCCGCGCCGCGCGTCACCGCCTTGGCGAACTCCGGCAGCAGCGCACGCAGATCGCCCAGCACGTAGCAGCGCTCGAGCTTGAGCGTGAAGAAGAAGGCCCGCAGGCCGAGCGCATCGACGGCGCTCTCGTTCATGAACTTCTGCGCCGCGAGAAAGCGCGCGCCCTCGTCGCTCGACGGCGCGCGGGGCGCCGAGGCCGCCGGTGTAGCGGCCGACGGCGCCGCGTAGAGCGCCTGCGGCGCCGTCACCGGCCCCGGCGCGGCCCGCCACTCGATCAGCCCGTGGTCCTGCAGCGTCTGCAGGAAATCGGCCGGAGCACCCAAGGTCGCGGCGGCCTCGCGCAATCGCGCCGTGGGCGTCGAGCCGTCGATCATCACCAGCATCGTGCGCAGGCGCGGCGGCAGCTTCAGCGAGCGCGCCCGCACCTCCTCGACGCCTGCAGGCGTCTTCGCGAAATGACCAGCCTGGTCCATCGGTGCCGATCGGTGGCCTGCGGATGCCACCCGATCGGACAGTACTCTAGTTCGGCGCGCCTGTCCCCGCCAGCCGCTTCCAGATGTCGATCACCGAATCGGGATTCAGCGAGATCGAGACGATGCCTTCCTGCGCCAGCCATTCGGCGAAATCGGGGTGGTCGCTCGGCCCCTGGCCGCAGATACCGACGTACTTGCCGGTGGCGCGGCAGGCGGTGATGGCGCGCGAGATCAGCGCCTTGACGGCCGGATCGCGCTCGTCGAAATCGCCGGCCAGCTGCTCGAGCCCGGAATCGCGATCGAGGCCGAGCGTGAGCTGGGTCAGGTCGTTCGAGCCGATCGACATGCCGTCGAAATGCGCCAGGAACTGCTCGGCGAGGATGGCGTTGCTCGGCACCTCGCACATCATGATCAGGCGCAGGCCGTCGACGCCACGCTGCAGGCCGCGCTCGGCCAGCATCTGCGTCACCGCCGCCGCCTGCTTCACGGTGCGCACGAAGGGCACCATGATCTCGACGTTCGTCAGCCCCATCTCGCCGCGCACGCGCTTGAGCGCCTCGCATTCCATCGCGAAGGCGTCGCTGAAGTCGCCGCTGATGTAGCGGCTGGCGCCGCGGAAGCCCAGCATCGGGTTCTCCTCGTCGGGCTCGTAGCGCGAGCCGCCGATGAGCTTGCGGTACTCGTTGCTCTTGAAGTCCGACAGCCGCACGATCACCGGCTTGGGCCAGAACGCGGCGGCGATCGTCGCGATGCCCTCGGTCAGCTTGTCGACGTAGAAGGCGCGCGGCGAGGCATGGCCGCGGGCCACCGATTCGACCGCCTTCTTCAGGTCCGGGTCGATGTTCGGGTAGTCGAGGATCGCCTTCGGGTGCACGCCGATGTTGTTGTTGATGATGAACTCGAGGCGCGCCAGCCCGACGCCCGAATTCGGCATCTGCGCGAAATCGAAGGCGAGCTGCGGGTTGCCGATGTTCATCATGATCTTCACCGGGCTGTACGGCATCTCGCCGCGCACGACGTCGCTGACCTCGGTCTCGAGCAGGCCGTCGTAGACATAGCCGGTGTCGCCCTCGGCGCAGGAGACGGTGACGAGCATGCCCTCGTGCAGATGTTCGGTCGCGTCGCCGCAGCCGACCACCGCCGGGATGCCGAGCTCGCGCGCGATGATCGCGGCGTGGCAGGTGCGGCCGCCGCGGTTCGTGACGATGGCGCTGGCGCGCTTCATCACCGGCTCCCAGTTCGGGTCGGTCATGTCGGTGACGAGCACGTCGCCGGCCTGCACGCGGTCCATCTCGGCGGTGCTGCGCACCAGCCGCACGGTGCCGGTGCCGACCTTCTGGCCGATCGCGCGGCCCTCGGCGAGCACGGTGTTCTTGGCGCGGTCGCCCTTGATCTTGTAGCGCTGCTCGACCTTGCCCGCGGCCTGGCTCTTCACCGTCTCGGGCCGCGCCTGCAGGATGTAGAGCTTGCCGTCGGCGCCGTCCTTGCCCCACTCGATGTCCATCGCGCGGCCGTAGTGCTTTTCGATGACCAGCGCGTAGCGGGCGAGTTCGGCGACTTCGGTGTCGGTCAGCGAATAGCGGTTGCGCTGCTCCATCGGCGTGTCGACGACGTGCACGAGCTTGCCGCTGGCGGCCTTGTCCTGCGCCGACGCGAATTCCATGCGCTGCAGCTTCGATCCGAGGCCGCGCCGGATGACGGCGAAGCGCCCGGCCTGCAGCGTCGGCTTGTGGACGTAGAACTCGTCCGGGTTCACCGAGCCCTGGACGACGAGTTCACCGAGGCCGTAGCTCGAGGTGATGAAGACGACGTCGGGGAAGCCCGATTCGGTGTCGATCGTGAACATCACGCCGGCGGCGCCGAGGTCCGAGCGCACCATGCGCTGGATGCCCGCCGACAGCGCCACGTCGGCATGGGCGTAGCCCTTGTGGACGCGGTAGCTGATCGCGCGGTCGTTGTACAGCGACGCGAAGACCTCCTTGATGCGGTGCAGGACCTGGTCGATCCCCGTCACGTTGAGGAAGGTCTCCTGCTGGCCGGCGAACGAGGCGTCGGGCATGTCCTCGGCGGTGGCCGACGAGCGCACGGCGAAGCTCGCCTGCGGGCTGCCGGCGGCCAGGCGCTCGAACTCGGCGCGGATCGCGGCATCGAGATCGGCCGGCAGTGGCGTGTCGATGACCCATTGGCGGATCTTCGTCCCCGCTTCGGCGAGCGCGCGCACGTCGTCGATGTCGAGCGCATCGAGGCAGGCCGTGATGCGCCCGCGCAGCCCGTCCTGCTCCAGGAAGCGTCTGAACGCATGCGCCGTCGTCGCGAACCCCCCGGGTACGCGGACACCTGTGGCAGCCAGCTGACTGATCATTTCACCGAGGCTGGCGTTCTTGCCGCCGACCGCCTCGACGTCGGTCATCCTCAGTTGTTCGAAGGGGGCGACCAGGGCGGTCGCCAGGTTGGCTGCAGACATGGGAAAGCTCCGTGATGTGAAAAAACCGGTGCTTCCGCATGCGCGGCTCGACCCCAAGCGGTGGCTTGTTGTTCTCGTTCGGGCAGACCGAGGGGTTCCATGGCGGGCGCTGAAGGCGGAAAGTTGGAGCCGATTCTAAGGAGTTCTTCCGTATCATGGGACCGATCCCGCCAGCCCCCGCCCAACCCATGATCGAGCGCACCGTGTTCTTTGTCTCGGACGGAACCGGCATCACCGCCGAAACCTTCGGCAATTCGATCATGGCCCAGTTCCCGGGGCGCTACCGCCATGTGCGCAAGCCCTTCGTCGATTCGGTCGACAAGGCGCGCCAGGTCGCCGCCGAGATCAACGAGACCGCCGAGCGCGAGGGGCACAAGCCCATCGTCTTCATCACGCTGGTCAACGACGAGGCGCGCGACATGGTCACCGCCGGCAGCGCCGGCCTCGTGATGGACATGTTCCGCGCCTTCGTTGAGCCGATCGAGACCGAGTTCGGGCTCAAGAGCAACCACCGCATCGGCCGCTTCAGCGACGCCAGCCAGAGCCAGGAGTACAACGATCGCATCGAGGCGATCAACTTCTCGCTCGCCCACGACGACGGCCAGTCGGCGCGCAACCTCGACATCGCCGACGTCATCCTGCTCGGCGTCAGCCGCAGCGGCAAGACGCCGACCTCGCTGTACCTGGCGATGCAGCATGGCATCAAGGCGGCCAACTATCCGCTGATCCCCGAGGACTTCGACCGCGGCCAGCTGCCCAAGGCGCTGGCGCCGTACAAGCGCAAATGCTTCGGCCTCACGATCGACCCGGCGCGGCTGGCGCAGATCCGCAACGAGCGCCGCCCCGGCAGCCGCTACGCGGCACTCGAGAACTGCCGCGCCGAGGTCCACGACGCCGAGGCGATGATGCGCCGCGAGGGCATCTCCTGGCTGTCGTCGACGCACAAGTCGATCGAGGAGATCGCGACGACGATCCTGCGCGACCTGCGGCCCGACCGGCTCGTCTACTAGCGTGCAAGGTAGCCTTCACCGTCGGTCACAACCGACCGCGTCGCAGGCCGCCGCGGCGCGGCTACACTGACGCCATGCAACGCCGATCGAGTTTGCCGCGCGCCCTCGCCTGCCTGGCCGTCGCAGCGCTGGGCTGGGCTGCCCTGCCGGCGCAGGCGCAGTGGATGTGGCGCGATGCCCAGGGCCATGTCACCGTCAGCGACCGCCCGCCGCCGCGCGAAGTCCCCGACAAGGACATCCTGCGCCGTCCGTCTGCCGAGATGCGTCGCGCGGCCGCGGAACCGCCGGCCTCGGCTGCTGCGGGCGCGGCCTCGGCGCCCAAGACCGCGCTCGAGCGCGAGGTCGACGCCCGCAAGCGCAAGGCCGAGGAAGACAAGGCCGCGAAGACCAAGGCCGACGACGCCAAGGTCGCCGCGCAGAAGGCCGAGAACTGCCAACGCGCGCGTTCGCAGCAGGCGCTGCTGGCCAGCGGCCAGCGCGTGGCCCGGGTCAACGCCCAGGGCGAGCGCGTGGTGCTCGACGACGCCGGCCGTGCCGAGGAGCAGCGCCAGGTCGATCAGGTCATCGCGGCCGACTGCCGCTAGTTCCACCGCCAGGTCCGCCGCCGTACTTCGCCTTGTGCGCCGCGTAGCGCTGGCGCCGCGCCTCCTTGGGGTCGACGAGCAGCGGCCGATAGACCTCCACGCGGTCGCGCTCGCGCAGCACCTGGTCGCTCGCACAGGCGCGCGACCAGACGCCGATGCGCAGCCCTTCCTCGGCCAGGCCGTGGCGCTGCAGCAGCCCGCTGGCGCGCAGCGCGTCGATCGCCGTCGCGCCCGCAGCCAGCGTCAGCGCGACGCGGTCGACGACGCCGGGGCGCGGTCCGTAGGCGACCTCGACCGCAATGGTCTCAGCGCGGTCCATAGACGACCTCGGCACGACGCACGAAGGAATCGACGAAGGTGTTGGCGACCTTGTCGAAGGCGGGGCTGAGCACCGACTCGAGCGCGCGGCTGGCGAAGCCGTAGCGCAGGTCGAAGTCGATCTTGCAGGCCCGCCCGCCCGGCTCGCCCGAGCCCAGCGCGATGAAGCGCCAGGTGCCGTCGAGGATCGAGAACGGGCCGTCGACGAGGGCCAGCGAGACCGATTCACCGGCCACCTCGACATTGCGCGTCGTGAAGCTGTGCTGCACGCCCATGTAGGCGAGGGCTATCGACGCGGTGACACCGTCCTCGTGACGCTCGACGACGCGGGCGCTGCGGCACCAGGGCAGGAAGGCCGGGTAGTCCTCGACCGCCGTCACCAGGTCGTACATCTCGCGCTGCGAATACCAGAGGAGGACGGTCCTGCGCACATGCTTCATACAATGCCACCGATTGTAGA
Source organism: Burkholderiales bacterium (assembly GCA_028868825.1). Taxonomy (GTDB): domain Bacteria; phylum Pseudomonadota; class Gammaproteobacteria; order Burkholderiales; family Burkholderiaceae_C; genus Rubrivivax. The sequence goes on from JAGWTU010000052.1 coordinate 13,464, forward strand.
AGCGCGCGATGGCCTCATCTTCCTCGCCAGACCATGTCCAACATCGCCGAAAACCGCCGCGCCCGCCATGAATACGCCATCGAGGAACGCTACGAGGCGGGCATGGTGCTGGCGGGCTGGGAAGTGAAGGCGATCCGCGCCGGTCAGGTCCAGCTCACCGACGGCTACGTCCACATCCGCGACGGCGAGCTCTACCTCATCGGCTGCCGCATCAATGCACTGCGTTCGGCGTCCACGCATGTCACGCCCGAGGCCGACCGCACGAAGAAGCTGCTGATGCACAAGGCCGAGATCCGGCGCCTGATCGGCAAGGTCGAGCAGAAGGGTTTCACCCTCGTGCCGCTGAACCTGCACTACAAGGGCGGCCACGTGAAGGCCGAGATCGCGCTGGCCAAGGGCAAGGCCGAGCACGACAAGCGCCACGCCGAGAAGGAACGCGACTGGAACCGCGAGAAGGGCCGCCTGATGCGGCACAAGGTCTCGTCCAAGGCCTGAGCCGCTGAAGCGCAGTCTTCAGCCGAAGGCCGAAGCCAGCGCCTGCGCGAGGTCGGCGCGCAGATCGGCCACCGCCTCGAGCCCGATCGAGAAGCGCACGAGATGGCCGCGCAGATGCTCGCGCCGCGGCCCGTCGCGCATCGCGCCGATGTCGTAGGGAACGACCAGGCTCGTCGGTCCGGCCCAGGAATAGCCGATGCGGAACAGCCGCAGCGCATCGACGAAGGTGTCGATCTGCGTCGCGCTGTATCGCTCGTCGAACATCACCGAGAACAGACCCGCGGCGCCGGTGCAGTGGCTGCGCCAGTGCGCGTGCCCAGGCGAGCCATCGAACGCCGGGTGCAGCAATTGCCGCACGGCCGGCTGCGCCGCGAGCCAGGCCGCGATCTCGCGCGCATGGCGGTCCTGCGCCGCGTAGCGCAGCGCCAGGCTGGGCAGCGAGCGCAGCAGCAGTTCGGCATCGTTGGCCGCGACGCCCAGGCCCAGGTGCATGTGGCCGAGCTTGATGCGCTCGTGCAGCGCGAGGTCGCGCGTGACGACCGATCCCATCAGCACGTCGGCGCCGCCGCTGGGGTACTTGGTCAGCGCCTGCATCACGATGTCGATGCCATGGTCGAAGCCGCGCAGCCCGATGCCGGCGCCCCAGGTATTGTCCAGCGCCGTCAGCACGCCGCGCGCACGCGCCGCGGCGGCGAGTCCGGCGAGGTCGGGGAACTCCATCGTCACCGAACCCGGCGCCTCGAGCCAGACCAGCTTCGTCCGCGGCCCGATCGCCGCCGCCAGCGACGCCACGTCCATCGGGTCGTAGAGCCGATGCGCGATGCCCCAGCGCGCGAGCTCGTGGCGCGCGAATTCGCGGCTCGGGCCGTAGACGTTGGCGGGCAGCATCAACTCGTCGCCCTGGGCCAGCAGCGCGATGTCGACGAGCGTGATCGCCGCCAGCCCGCTGGGTGCGAGCACGCATTGCGCGCCGCCCTCGAGCGTGGCGATGCGCTCCTCGAGCGTGAAGGTCGTCGGCGTGCCGTGCAGCCCGTAGGTGTAGCCCTGCTTGTGGCGCCAGTCGCGCGCGCGCAGCGCCGCGAGGTCCGGGAAGATCACCGTCGACGCCTTGTGCACGCCGGGTTGCGCGGCCTCGAAGCCGGCCGGTGCGGCGTAGGAGTGGTGGATCAGTTCGGTCGTCAGGTCGCGGGACATCGTGATGCTTTCCGGTTCATTCAAACGGGCTGGCCGATCAGGTCATGGCCCTCGGCGCCGACGATGCACACGCGCGTGAACTCGCCGACCTTGAGCGTGCGCGAGGCCTTCTCGGGCGCCAGGATGCGCACCTGGCCGTCGATCTCGGGCGCGTCGGCGTAGCTGCGGCCGACGCCGCCGCGCCGGCCCAGTGCCGGCGCATGGTCGACGAGCACCTGCATCGTCGCGCCGACGCGGCGCTGCAGCTTGCGCGTCGAGACCGCCTCGGCCACGGCCATGAAGCGCTCGCGGCGCTCCTCGCGCAGCGCCTGCGGCAGCGCGCCGGGCAGTTCGTTCGCCGCCGCGCCTGCCACCGGCGAGTAGGCGAAGCAGCCGGCGCGGTCGATCTCGGCCTCGCGCAGGAAGTCGAGCAGGGTCTCGAACTCGGCCTCGGTTTCGCCGGGGAAGCCGGCGATGAAGGTCGAACGCACGACGAGTTCGGGGCAGGCCGCGCGCCAGCGCGCCAGGCGCTCGAGGTTGCGCTCGCCGCTGGCCGGCCGCTTCATGCGCTTGAGCACCTCGGGGTGCGCATGCTGGAACGGCACGTCGAGGTAGGGCAGGATGCGGCCGCCGGCGAGCAACGGCAGGATCTCGTCGACGCTCGGGTACGGATAGACGTAATGCAGTCGCACCCAGGCGCCATGGGCCTCGGCGAGGTCGGCGAGCTTGCTGCACAGCTCGGCCAGCCGCGTCTTCACCGGCTGGCCGTCGTAGAAGCCGGTGCGGTACTTGACGTCGACGCCGTAGGCGCTGGTGTCCTGGCTCACGACGAGCAGTTCGCGTACGCCCGACTCGAACAGCGCCCGCGCCTCGGTCAGCACGTCGCCGACCGGGCGCGAGACGAGGTCGCCGCGCATCGACGGGATGATGCAGAAGGTGCAGCGGTGGTTGCAGCCCTCGCTGATCTTCAGGTAGGCGTAATGCCGCGGCGTCAGCTTGATGCCGGCGGCGCCGCGGAATTCGGCGCGCGCCTCGGGCACGAGGTCGACGAAGGGGTCGTGGGGCTTGGGCACATGCCGGTGCACGGCGTCCATCACCTCCTGCGTCGCATGCGGGCCGGTGACGGCGAGCACCTTCGGGTGCACCTCGCTGACGAGCTTGTCGCCCTGCGATCCGGCGCGCGCGCCGAGGCAGCCGGTGACGATGACGCGGCCGTTCGCGGCCAGCGCCTCGCCGATCGCGTCGAGGCTTTCCTTGACGGCCTCGTCGATGAAGCCGCAGGTGTTGACGATGACGAGGTCGGCCCCGGCGTAGGTCTTCGAGGTCTCGTAGCCCTCGGCGCGCAGCTGGGTCAGGATGAGTTCGGAATCGGTCAGCGCCTTGGGGCAGCCGAGCGAGACGAAACCGATGGTGGGTGGTGTCATCGCGCGATTTTCGTGCATCGCGCGACCGCGCCGCCGACGGCGCTATTTCTTCGTCGGCGGAAACCCCGGCAGGCCCGGGAACAGCGATCCCGCCTGCTGCATCTTCTCGAACATCGTGCGGCTCTGTTCGAGGTAGCTGCCCATCAGGTTCTGCATCAGCGTCGGCTGGCCGGCCATGAACTGGGTCCAGGACTCCGGCGAAAGGTGCTTGGGGTCGTACAGCCCCTTGCTCTGGCTGAGGAACTGGCTCTGCAGTTCGGCGAACGCGGCCATGTTCTTCTCGAGCATCGTCCCCATCACGCCCTGCATCGCGTGGCCATAGAAGCGGATGATCTGCGACAGCGTCTGCGTGCTGAACATCGGCACGCCGCCCGATTCCTCCTCGAGGATGATCTGCAGCAGGATGCTGCGCGTCAGGTCCTCGCCGGTCTTCGCGTCGCGGACCTCGAACTCCTCGCCGCCGAGCACCATCTGCTTGACATCGGCGAGCGTGATGTAGCTGCTCGTTCGGGTGTCGTAGAGGCGCCGGTTGGGGTACTTCTTGAGGATGCGCATCGGATTGCCGTCTTCTTGCGGCATCGGTGCGGTGGCGCGGCGCTGGGCGGGCATGCGATCCTTCCGGGTGCAGTTCAGTGACCCATTCTAGAAGGTGCGACCCCGCTGCCGGCCCGGGGGTTCCCCGGCCCGCCTTCCTCGCCCCGTCAAATGCCGCTCAGGCCATGGGCGACGAAATGGGGGTTTTCGTAGCCCGGCTTGCCGTAGCGCAGCACGCGGCCCTGCAGATCGACGACCTCGCCGCCGGCCGCGCGCAGCACCGCATGACCGGCCGCGGTGTCCCATTCCATCGTCCGACCCAGGCGCGGATAGAGGTCGGCCAGTCCGGCGGCGACGAGGCCGAACTTCAGCGATGACCCGGCCGCGAGCCGCGCCCCCACCGCCCTGCCCTGCAGCCATTGCGCGAGCGCCTGCTCGTCGCCATGCGAACGACTGGTCGCCAGCGTCGCGCCGTCGGCGGGCGCGGCGCGGCAACGCAGGGCGCGACGTTCGCCATGCTCGACGCACCAGGCGCCCTGGCCCACGGCGCCGCCGTAGAGCCTGTCCTGCGCCGGCACGAAGACGACGCCCAGCACCGGCAGCCCCTGCTCGATGAGCGCGATGTTGACGGTGAATTCGCCGTTGCGCGTGACGAACTCGCGCGTGCCATCCAGCGGGTCGACGAGCCAGAAGTGCGCGGCCGCGGCCGGTGCCTCGCCGCGCGCCGCCGCTTCCTCGGCCACCACCGGCCAGGCGGGCGTGAGCGCTCGCAAGGCGGGGACGATGAGTGCCTCGGCGCGCTCGTCGGCCTCGGTGACGGGCGACGCGTCGGACTTGCTGCGCACCTCGAATCCGCCGCCGTAGACGGCCATGATGACGTCGCCGGCGGCGCGCGCGATGGCCTCGATCGACGCCAGCAGGTCCAGCGGCGCAGGGGTCGTTTCCAGTTTCATGCGGCCAACTCTACGACGCCGGCCGCCACTGCCGGCGGGAAATCGGCACGGATCGCGACGCTTGCGCCGCCGGTGAGGCGACCGACATCGGCCATCAGTCGGTCCGTCCCTCGGCGCAGGCGCGGCAGATGCAGCACCGGTTCTTCGCTGCGGGCGGCAGCCGATCGAGCAGCGCCTTCGAGAAGACGACCTCGCGGCACCAGCAGGCCTGCTCGAAATGGCCATCGGCCGCGGGCCGGCAATCGTTGGGTCCGCCGCACAACGGGCAGGTCTTGGCGGGGATGGGCAGCGGGTCCGAATTCAATTCGCTTTTCCGTCGGCTGGCACGCATCCTAATTCCGCCGCCAGTCCGCTGCTGCGCCGCGTCGGCCGCGCCAGCGCCTCGGCCAGCGCGGCGCGGCGCGGGGTGACGAGCGTGAAGGCGCTGCGCGAACGCGTGACACCGGTGTAGACGAGTTCGCGCGTGAGCACCGGCGAGGCATCGCCCGGCAGCACGAGCACCGTGTGCTCGAACTCCGAACCCTGCGACTTGTGCACCGTCATCGCGTACGCGGTCTCGACCTGGGCGAGCCGGTTCACGCCGACCGCGCGATAGCCCTCGCCCTCGGCGAAGCAGACGCGCAGCATGCCCTCGGCGCCGGGCGGCCGCAGCGCGACGCCGACATCGCCGTTGCTGATGCCGTTGCTCGGGTCATTGCGGGTGACCATCACCGGCCGCCCCTCGTACCAGGGGCCCGTGCGATGGAGGTGATGCGCATCGGCCAGCGCGCGTTCGACCGCATCGTTGACGCCGGCCACGCCCCAGGGGCCGTCGCGCACGGCGCAGAGCAGCCGGAAGCGGTCGAATTCGCGCAACAGCGCGACGACGTCGGCATCGGACTCGGGGCGTGCGCGCAGTCGCCGCAGGTACTCGGCGTAGCCCCCGGGCGCGCCATCGCGGCCGCGCAGCGCCAGCCGCGCGACGATGCCCGGATCGTGGCCCTGCAGCCAGCGCACTTCGGGTCCGGTGTCGGCTTCGAGCAACGCTTCGGCGGCGTGCGCGTCACCGGCGCGCACGGCCAGCGCAAGCGTACCGATAGGACCGCCGAAGCGGCGGCTGTGGCGCAGCATCACCGTCTGCTGCGCCAGTGCCGGGCCGGCTTCGTCGACCTCCCCGACCGGCGGTGCGCGGCCCGTCGACTGTTCGATCCAGGCGGCCGTCGCGCCGCGGTAGCGCCCACGCTCGGCGCCGCTGCAGAGGTCGCCGAGCACCGAGCCGGCCTCGACCGAGGCGAGCTGGTCCTTGTCGCCGAGCAGCACGAGGCGCGAACGCGGCGGCAGCGCGCGCAGCAGCGCGGCCATCATCTCGAGATGGATCATCGAGGCCTCGTCGACGATCAGCAGGTCGACCTCGAGCGGATGGCGCTCGTCGCGGGCGTAGCGCCGCGTGTCGGGGCGCGCGCCGAGCAGCGCGTGCAGGGTCCGCGCGACGCCGACGCGCGTCGCGATCTCGCGCCAAGGCAGCGCGTCGCCGAGGCCGGACCGCAGCTCGTCGAGCGCCGCGCCCAGCGCGAGCCCGAGCCGCGCCGCCGCCTTGCCGGTGGGCGCGGCCAGGGCGACTCGCAAGCGCGTCGGTTCGAGATCGGTGGCGTAGAGCAAGGCCAGCAGTCGCGCCGCCGTATAGGTTTTGCCGGTGCCCGGGCCGCCGGTGATCACCGTCAGGCCCGATCGCAGCGCGACCGCGCAGGCCGCCTTCTGCCAGTCGAATACGTCGCAGTCGGGGAACAGGCGGTCGAGCCAGGGCCGCAGCGCCGTGGCCTCGACGCTGTCCTGTCGTTCGACCCGCGAGCGCACCGCGGCGGCGATGTCGTGCTCGTGGCGCCAGTGGCGACGCAGATACAGCCGCGACCCCGCGAGCACGAGCGGCTCGGGCCCGTCGGCGGGTCGACCGACGAGCGGGCTCGCGGCGAGGCGCTGCGGATCGGCCCAGCGCAGCGCGCCGAGGCGCGCGCGCGCCTCGGCCGACCATTCGATCGCCGCGGCATCGGCATCGTCCACGTCCAGATCCAGGCAGCTGTGGCCGCTGGCCTCGCCGTGCACGAGCAGCGCCACTGCCAGCAGCAGCGCCGCGTCGGCCATCGGGTCGAGTTCGACGGCGAAGCGCGCCCAGGCCAGCGCCAGCGGCCGCAGCCGGCCTGCGGCGACAGCGGCTTGCATTTCGTGCAGCAGCTGCGGCACGGTGACTTGATCGCCGTTCATCGCCCCGCCCCCCTGCCTGTAGCGGAGCTGCCGACCGCTGCATCGAGCGCCTCGAGCAGCGCCGGCACCGCCGGCACGACGAAGCAGCCCGCCTCGGGGCCATCGATGCCGCGCAGGAAGAGGTAGATGGCACCGCCGAGCTGCCGCGCCGGGTCGTAGGCAGCGCCCAGCCGCGAACGCAGCAGCCGGTGCAGCGCCAGCAGATAGAGGGCCGCCTGGACATCGTATCGATGTTCGCCCATCGCACCGGCAAGCGCGGCGGCGTCGTAATCGGCATCGCGCATGCCGAGATGGTTGGACTTGTAGTCGAGCACCCAATAGCGCCCGCCGCGCTCGAAGACGAGGTCGGCAAAGCCCATCAGCATGCCGTGCAGTTCGCGCTCGGGCAGCGGTGGCCGCTCGCGCGGGCCCGGCAGATGGTCACGGCAGAGCCGGTCGATGTGCCGTGCCTGGAGACCTTGCGTCGGGAACCAGAACTCCATCTCGGGCTCGGGCGCTGCGAGCTCGCGCAGCGCGCAGCCCGGCCCCGGCAGCGGCCGCCGCAGCACGGCGCCGAGCCAGGCGACGAGTCCGTCGCCATGGGCGCCCCAGCCCTGGCGCTCGCAGCGGCGCAGCAACTGCTGCTGCAGCAGCGGCGAGTCCTCGAGCCCGAAGCCCTCGCCGGCCAGCCATTCGAGCTGGTCGTGGAGGAAATTGCCGGCGAGCGGACCGCGCGGGAACGCATGGCGCGGCGCCGCCGATGCCGCGCCTGCGGCCGTCGTCACCGCGACGACCGGTCCGGCCGGCTCGTCGTCACGCACCGCCTCGGCCGGCAAGGCGGCGATGCCGCGCACCAGCCCCGAATAGCTGCCGACCGACCAGTCGCGGTCGAAATCGGCCGCGTAGGGCGGATCGTCGCGCAGCGGCACCAGGGCGGCCGTCGGTACGCGCGTGCAGGCGATGTCGTCGGGCGCCGCGACCAGGTCGATCGCCGCACAGGGCGCGAGCCCCTGGCGCAGGCGCGCGGGCAACTCCTCGGGCGACGGCGAGACCTCGCCGCCGAGCAGGCGCCCGATCGCGCTCTCGCTCCAGGCGCAGGCGTCGCTCGCGCCGCTGCGCAGCGCGGCGAGGCCGACCCAGAGCGCATGGCGCGCGCGCGTCAGCGCGACATACAGCAGCCGCGTCGATTCGCGCAGCGCATCGTAGCGTTCGGCCTCGAGATCGTCGGCGCCGGGATCGACGACGAGCCGCCGCCGGCCGTCGTCGCCCTCGCGCACGAGCACCGGCGACGCGGCCCCGCCGCCGCGGCGCACGGCCGATGCGAAGGGCAGGAACACGAGCGGGTACTCCAGGCCCTTGGATTTGTGGATGGTGATGATCTGCACCCGGTCGGCATCGCTTTCCAGGCGCAGGATCTGCTCGTCGCCCGACTCGCCGCCGTCGATCTGCCGCCCCAGCCAGCGGATCAGGGCCTCCTCGCCTTCGAGGCCGGCACTCGCCGCCTGCAGCAGTTCGGCCAGGTGGAGCAGGTTCGTCAGGCGGCGCTCGCCCTCGGTCGGCGCCGGATCGGCGGCGCGCCAGCGCGCCGGCAGGTCGAGGCTCTGGACGGTACGGCGCAGCATCGTCAGCACGCCCTGCTCCTTCCAGATGCCCTGCAGCATCTGCAGCTCGCCGACGCGGGCGTCGAATTCGAGGTCGTCGTCGGACAGCCGCAGCAGCTCGGCCAGCGTCAGCCCGGCGAGCCGGGTCGCCCAGGCGGCGCGCGCCAGCCGCGCGTCGCGCGGCGCCGCGACGGCCTCGAGCCAGCGCAGCAGGTCGCGCGCCTCGCCGCTGGCGTAGACCGAATCGCGGTCCGAGAGGTAGACCGCAGCGACACCGCGCCGGCGCAGTTCGCGCCGCACGGCGGCCGCCTCGCGTCCCTCGCGCACGAGCACCGCGATGTCGGCCGGGCGCAGGCGGCGGCGCGGCTGGCCCGGTGCGTCGAAGCCGGCTTGTTCATCGGCCAGCAGCACCGCGATGCGCTCGGCGCTGCGCGCGGCCTGCAGGCGACGGCTGCTGGTGCCGTCGCGCAGCGTCGCGTCGAGCTCGAAGGTCAGCGCCGGCGGCCGTCCGGCTGCGGTGACGAAGACATCGTCGCGGCCGCGCGCGCCGACCGGCACGTAGGGCAGCGGATCGTCGCCGGCATGGCGGAACAGGAAGGCGCCGGGACCCGGCCGTGCTTCGGCGATGCCGAAGAGGTGGTTCACCGCGTCGACCAGTTCCGCGGTCGAGCGGTGGTTCGTCGCCAGCCGCTCGTGCCGCCCCGCGGTGGCGCGGCGCGCGCGCAGATAGCTCTGGATATCGGCGCCGCGGAAGGCGTAGATGGACTGCTTGGGGTCGCCGATCAGCAGCAGCGCGGTCGCTGGGTCGTCGGCGGCGCAACGGTAGAGGCGGTCGAAGATGCGCGCCTGGATCGGCGAGGTGTCCTGGAACTCATCGACGAGCGCCACCGGATGCTGGGCCAGGATGCGCTCGCGCAGGCGTTCCGCCGTCGGCGCGGCGGGATCGAGCGCGGCGTCGAGCCGCTCGAGCAGATCGGCGAAGCCGAAGCGCGCGGCGCGCCGCTTGAGCAGCGCCAGTCGCGCCGAGATGGCCGCCGCGGCGTTCAGTCGCAGCGGCGCGGCGATCGCCGGCAGCGCGGCGAGGTCGGCGAGCAATTGCGCAAAGGCGGCGAATGCCGGCGGCAGGTCGAGCGCGCGGCCCGGCGGCACGGCGATCTCGGCCATGCGCGCCGGCGTCAGGCGGTCGGCCTTGGTGCTGAATTTCGGTTGCTCGACTGCGGGATCGGCGGCCCAGGCCGCGAGCGCATCGAGCCAGGCGCGGTAATGGCGCGCCTGCAGGCTCTTCTTGCTGAACGCGCAGGACTTGGATGCGTACTGGCCGTCGAGCCAGTCGCGCATCGACTGCGCACGCGCCGTCCAGCCGTCCTTGATCGCCGCCACGGCGTCGCGCCGCGCCGCGGCCAGGCGCGCGGCGACTTCGCCCAGGCCCTGTGACGCTTCGTCAACGATGGGCCCCTGGCGCAGCAGCGCCTGCGCGTCGGCCACCAAAGCCTCGGCGTCGGGCCAGACGCCGAGCACGGCGTCGAGCGGGTCGCCGGCCAGCGGCAGCACCTGCTGGCGCCAGATGTCGAGCGCGGCCTCGCGCCGCAGCACCGATTCATCGGCGGCGAGTTCCTCGTCGAAGGCCGATGCGCTGTCGAAGGCATGTTCGCGCAGCATGCGCTGGCACCAGGCATCGATGGTGTGCACGGCGGCCTCGTCCATCGCCTCGGCAGCCAGCGCCAGCCGCCAGGCGGCCTCGGTCCGTACGCCGCCGTCCGCGTAGGCATCGAGCAGGCCGGCGAGCAAGGCATCCGCCGGCGCCGCCTCGCCGCGGAAACAGCGCGCGGCCTCGACGAGGCGGGCGCGGATGCGGTCCGAGAGTTCGCGCGTCGCGGCGCGGGTGAAGGTCAGCACGAGGATCTCGGATGGCAGCAGCGGCCGCGCGTACGCCGCCGCGCCGCCGTGGCCGAGCACGAGTCGCAGGTAGAGCGCGGCGATGGTCCAGGTCTTGCCGGTGCCGGCGCTGGCCTCGATCAGGCGGCTGCCATGCAGCGGCAGGGTCAGCGGGTTCAGCGCGTTCGACGAGTCACTCATCGCCGGCGGCCCCATGCAGCGTCAGCACCAGCGGTCGCGCGGCCCATGCGAGCAGCGGTTCGACCAGGGCCTGCACCAACGCGGCGCTGCGGCCGTCGGCGACGAGCGCCTCGAAGTCCGGGTAGCAGCGCGCAAGGACCGGATCGGCGCCCTCGCCCGGACGGCCCGGGCGACCGTCGTAGACGGCGGCCGCCGCGCCCTCGTCGCCGCGCTCGGCCCATTTCAATGCGGTACGCAATGCCACCGGCAGGGGCGCATCCATGCCTTCGCGCCAGGCTTGGGCGAGCGCGTCGAAATGGCGCTGCGCGTCCTCGGCCGGCAGCGGCGCCAGCCGCACCAGCGCGTCGCGGCCGACGATCGCCGTCTCGATCGCGTGGCCGCAGGCGGCGGCGGCGAGCATGCGCACCCAGGCAGCGACGAGCTTGTCGGCGGCGACGGCGGGCTTGCGATTCTTTTCGCGGCTGCAGACGCGTCCGGCGCGCAGCTCGATGGCGATGCGCCGCCCCTCGCCGGCATCGCGCAGCTCGTCGAGCCAGTCGCTGAATTCGACCCCGGCGACGGGCCGCTGCAAGGCCTCCTTCGCCGCCGCGTGCGGATAGGCCAAGGCGAGTTCACGCCAGGCCGCCACCGCGGCCAGCAACTCGCCGCGCAGCGCCGCAGCGACGCGCTCGCCCGGCCCGGCCATCGGCAACGCGCCGCTGCGGCGTTCGCGGGCCAGCGCGGCATCGACGGCGTCCTCGGCGTCACTGCCGGCGTCGCTGCCGGCGTCGCCCTCGGCCGCCGCCGCGAGGACGCGCTCGACGACGCCATGTTCGTCGAGCCCGCCGAGGACCAGCGGCTCGTCATCGGAGGCGATCTCGGCGTCGCGCAGCACGACACCCAGCCGATCGCGGAAGAAGGCCTGCACGGGGGACTTCAGGAAGCGAGCCAGGCGCGCCGTCGTCAGCGGCGCGGCCGCATCGGGGACATGGGGCGGCGGCGCGGCGGGAGCCTCCCGGACCGCGTCGAGATGGATGACGCGCCATTCGCGCGCCTGCGTCGAGAGCGCCGATCCGGCCTCGAAATAGCGGCGGCTGAACGGTTGCAGCGGATGCTCGGTCGTGCGCGACTCGACCACCTGGGCGCCCCAGCCGGCGGCGAGGTAGTCGCGCAGCTGCGCCACCAGCACCGAAGGCGGCTGCACGGTGTTGTCGCGCTGGTTGCGGCCGGTCCAGCCGACATAGAGCCGGCGCCGCGCCGACAGCAGCGCCTCGAGCATGAGCTGACGATCGTCGTCGCGGCGCGAGCGGTCGCCGGGGCGCGACTGGCCCGGCCAGCCCATGAGGTCGAAGTCGCTGCGCGGCGCGGCGCGCGGGTAATCGCCGTCGTTCATGCCGAGCAGGCAGACGACCTCGAACGGGATCGCGCGCATCGGCAGCAGCGTGCAGAAGGTGACGCCGCCGGCGCGGAAACGCCGGTTCAGCGACGGCTCGTCGAGCCCCGCGAGCCAGGCCTCGCGCACGACGGCGAGCGCCAGCGGTGCTTCGAAATGCGCCGCGTCGCAGGCGTCGAGCCAGTCGCGCAGCGCATCACCGCAGGCCGCCAGCGTCCAGCGGTCGCGCTCGTCGGCGGCGTCGAAGAAGGTCGCCAGCAAGGCCTGCAGGCGCTCGGACCATTGCTGCGGCGTCGCAGGTGTCGCCGCCAGCCGCGACCAGTGCTCGAGCGCGTCGAGCAGTGCCGCCAGCGCGCCGGCGAGCGAGGCCTCGATGCCGCCGACCTCGGCGTAGGGCTCGATGCCCCCCCAGGCCTGGCCGCTCTCGCCGCTGGCATAGCCCAGCAGCATGCGGCGCAGCCCGAAGCGCCAGCTGTTGGCCTCGCCGCAGGCCGCGAGGCCGAGTTCGCCGCGCTGCGCCGCGTCCAGCCCCCAGCGCACGCCGGCGCCCTCGGCCCAGGCGGCGAGTTGCGGCAGGTCGTCGGCGGCGATGCCGAAGCGCGCCGCCAGCGCCGGGACCTCGAGCAGCGCGCGCAGCTCGGCCAGCGTGCAGCGCTGCTGCGGCAGCCGCAGCAGCCATTCGAGTGCGAGGAGCAGCGGCTGCGCGCCCTGCTCGCGCAGATCGGCGATGGCGTAGGGTATGCGGCGCGCGTCGCCACGCGGGTACTGGCCGAAGACCGAGCGTATCGCCGGCGCGTACGTCTCGATGTCGGGCACCATGACGACGATGTCGCGCGGCTGCAGCGCCGGCGTCGATTCAGCGGCCAGCATCGCCAGCAGCTCGTCGTGCAGCACCTCGACCTCGCGCTGCGCGCCGTGGGCGATGTGGAAGGCGATCGAGCGGTCGGCCTCGTCGACCCGCTGCGGTTCGTGTTCGGCCAGCGGGACGAGGTCGCGGATGCGCGCCTGCACCTGCTCGAGCAGGGTGCGCCCCGCGCCGTCGTCGTAGAGGTCGACGCGCAAGCCGGCGCCGCGCACCGCGTCGACGTCGTCGAAGGCGTCGAGCTGGCGCATGAAGTCGCGCCCCTGGCGGCCCCAGGCGGCGAGCAGCGGATGGGCGTGGGCATGCATCTGCGACAGTGGCACGTCGGCGAGGTCGCGCCCGCCGCGCAGCGGCTGGCGCCGTCGCGCGGCACGCAACACCTCGCGGCCGTCGATGATGTCGGCCCAGTGGTAGCGGCAGGGGTTCGGGATCGCCAGCAGCACCTGGCTGCGCCGCGCCAGCGCGGCCAGCGCTTCCAGCGTCTGCATCGGCACATGGGTCATGCCGAACAGCATCACGCGCCGCGGCAGCGGCTGTTCGGGCGCGGCGCCGGATTCGAGCGCGTCGACGAAGCGGCGGTGCAGCCGCGGCCGCGTCGCGGCGAGTTCGTCGGCGCTGAGCTCCGACTGCAGTTCGCGCCACAACGCCGCTTGCCAGCGTTGATCGGGAGGTAGCGGCGTCGCGCTGCGCGTTCCGTGCCATGGCGGCAGACCATCCTGCCCCGCGGCCCAGGCCTCGAGCCAGTCGCCACGATAGACCTGGTACTGGTCGTAGAGATCGGCCAGCCGCTGCGCCAGTTGGTAGCGCAGGGCCTCTTCGCCGGCGAGCAGGAAGCGCGCCAGCGGCGCGTAGACGCCCTCGGGGTCGGGCCGCGCGAGCAGTTCGGGCAGCCGTGCCATCAGGCGCCAGGTCAGCGGCTGCTTGTCGAGCGCCGAGCGCTGCGGCACCGCGGCGCGCCCGAGCTGGCTGCGGTAGGCGCGCCAGAGGAAGCGCGCCGGCAGTTCGACGCGCGTCGCCGCGCAGACGCCGTGGCGCTCGGCCAGTGCCATCTTCAGCCATTCGGCGACGCCGTTGCTCTGCACGAGGAAGACCTCGGATTCGAGCGGCGCCAGCGGATGGCGCGCCGTCCAGGCGGCGAGCGCCGCGACGAGCGACTCGGCCCGGTTGCCGTGCAGGACCAGCAGACCGGGCGCCAGCGTCATCAGGGACGGACGAACTTGAGCGCGAAGCCGTCCTCGGGCACCGGGGGCGTCGTCGCGTCGCGGGGGTCGGCCGGGTTGCGCAGGAAGTCACCGGCGGCGACGAGCTTGAAGCCGGCGGCCTCGACCTCGGCGCGCACGAAGCTTTCCTCGACCCGGTGCAGCGTCCCCGATTCCGAGATGCCGGTGCCCGGCCGCCCGGCGTGGTCGACGACGACGTAGACGCCGCCCGGCTTGAGCGCCTTGTACAGCGCGCGGTTGAGCTGCGCGCGGTCGACGCCCATGTGGCCGAAGTCGTGGTAGTTGAAGACCAGGGTCACGAGGTCGAGCCCGCCGTCGGCCAGCGCCGCCGGTACCGGGTCCTCGAAACGCTGTTGCACGGCGATGAGCTGCGCCGCGGCGACATGGCCGGCCTCCAGCCGCCGCTCGCGTTCGGCCAGCGCCGTCGCCGAGGTCCGCGGTGGCGCGCTGGCCGCTGCGGCGCCGGCCGCTGCCTTGCGCGGCGCGCTCTGGCCGTAGACCGCGCCGGCGGGGCCGATCGCGCGCGCCAGCAGCTCGGCCGTGTAGCCGCCGCCGGCGGCGACGTCGAGCGCGATCATCCCCGACCGCACGCCGATGAAACCGAGCAGTTCGGCCGGTTTGCGCCGCGCGTCCATCGCGCGGTCGCCGGGGCTGCGGTCGGCGGCGGCGACGATGGCGGCCGGCGTCGACGCGGCGGCGGGCGGCGCCGGACCGTCGGCGCAGCCGGCGAGGGCAATCAGCGACGACGCCAGCAGGGCGGCAAGGTGGAGATCAGTGCGCATCGGGTCTTTCGTTCGGCAGGGAGGTCCTGGGTTGTACCGCAGTGGACTTCAGTCGTAGCGCGCCAGCGCCGCGCGCAGCCGCGACTTCACCGCTTCGGCCAGCGACGTCGGCGCGACGACGCGCACATCGTCGCCCTGGCGCAGGATATCCATCACGATCTCGGTCTCGTCGGCATAGGGCAGCTCGAGCTCGTAGCAGCCATCCTCGAGCCAGCGCCCGCGCTGGTCGGGATGCCATTCCTCGCGGCTGATCCAGGGCGCCGCCTGCGGCTGGAAGACCAGCGTCGCGCGGCGACTGGCGGCGCCGGCGTAGATGCCGTAGCCGCCGTCCATCGCGGCCTCGACGGCCTCGACCGCGACCTCCTTGGCGCGCGCGTCGAGCATCGTGGCGGCCTCGATGGCGTCGAGCGCGAAGCGCAGCAGCCGCTCGCGGCGATGGCACCAGGCGTCGAGGTACCAGGTGTTGCGGTAATGGACGAGGCGCTGCGGCGAGACCTCGCGCTCGCCCGTCTCGCCGCGGCCGCGGCTGTGGTAGCGCATGCGCAGCCGCCGGCGCTGCAGCAGCGCCTCGCCGACCTTCTCGAAGAACTGGCTCGGCACCGGGCGCCGCGCCGGGCTGACGATCTTCACGCGGCGCAGCAGCGCGCGCGCGTCGCCGTCGCCCTGCCCCAGCAGGAGGTGGATGCGGTCGAGCAGCGGCGCCAAGTGGCGGCTGATCGGCCCGTCGCTGTCCAGGCCGGCCAGCAACTGGTGCGCCATCAGCAGCGAATACAGCTCGCGTTCACTGAACCACAGCCCCGGCAGCTCGTGGCGCGCGCCGCGCGTCGGGGCCACGAAGCGGTAGCCGTTGGCGTCGCGGTCGTATTCGATCGGCGCGCCGAGGCGGTCGCGCAGGTACTCGAGGTCGCGCTTGAGCGTCGCCGGCGAGACCTCGAGCGTCTCGAGCAGCGCCTTGAAGCTCACCGGCCCGCGGTTGCGGATCAGCATCTCGACCTGGTAGACGCGCGCGGTTCTGCTCATGCGTTGATTTTGTCGCGCATCGGGGGCTGCGCCATCGAACGGCGGGCCGCATACTCGCCCGGCCTTCGAACAGGACCCTCATGAACGTTGCCGCGCCCAGGCCCTGCGTCATCGATGTCGAAGCCTCGGGTTTCGGCCGTGGCAGCTATCCGATCGAGATCGGCTACGTGCTCGACGACGGCCGCGCGGTCTGCATGCTCGTGCAGCCGTCGCCGCATTGGACGCATTGGGACGCTGGCGCCGAAAGCATCCACGGCATCCAGCGTTCGCTGCTCTTCGTCCGCGGCCGACCGGTGACCGAGGTCGCGGCGACGCTCAACCGCGACCTCGCCGGCCGCACCGTCTATTGCGACGGCTGGGCCAACGACTACACCTGGATCGCGGCGCTCTACGAAGAGGCCCGGATGACGCCGACCTTCAAGCTCGAGTCGGCAGCGCGGCTGCTCGACGAGGCCCGCCGGCCACTGCTGCACGAGCGCCAGCGCCGCGCGCGCGCCGAGCTCGGTCTCGACCGCCACCGCGCCAGCAGCGACGCGCGCGCCCTGCAATGCGCGCTCGCCGCGCTGATCGGGACCGTCCAGGCCGGACCCTAGACCGGCGCTTCGCGCTCCTGCAGCGCGCGCCACATCACCTTGCCCGACCCGCTCTTGGGCAGCGCATCGACGAACTCGACCAGTCGCGGCACCTTGTAGGCCGCCATGTGCTCGCGCGCCCAGGCGATGATGTCGTCGGCACCGGCGCGGCCGCGCGCCGATTCTCGCAGCACGACGACGGCCTTCACGGTCTCGCCGCGGTAGGCGTCGCGCGCGGCGATGACGCAGGCCTCCTGAATCAGCGGGCAGCCGTAGAGCAGCAGTTCGACCTCGCTCGGCCAGACCTTGAAGCCGCTGGCGTTGATCATCCGCTTGAGGCGGTCGGTGAGGAAGAAATAGCCTTCGTCGTCGCGGCGGCCGAGGTCGCCGGTGCGGAAGAAGGGCTTGCCGTCGATCCGGGCGAAGGCGGCGCGCGTCGCCTCGGGATGTCCCCAGTAGCCCTTGAACACCATCGGCCCATGGGTGACGATCTCGCCGACCTCGCCCGGCGGCAGTTCGGCCAGCGTCTCGGGGTCGACGACGCGGCTGTCGACGCCGAACAGCGGGATGCCCAGGCATTGCAGCTTCGCGCGCTCGACCGGGTTGGCGTGGCTCGGCGCCGCCGTCTCGGTCAGTCCGTAGCCCTCGGCGAAGGTGAGCCCGAATTCGTCGCGAAGCCGCTCGGCCACTGCCTGCGGCATTGCCGCGCCGCCGCCGGTGATGCCGCGCAGGCTCGACAGGTCGACACGGGCGATATCGGGGCTGGCGAGCAGGTCGATGATCATCGTCGGGATGCAGGTCCAATGCGTCACACGATGGCAGGCGATCAGCCGCGCGGCCAGTTCGCGGTCCCAGCGCGGCATCACGACCACGGTGCTGCCGCTGTAGACCGAACCGAGCACGCCATACATCAGCCCGGTGATGTGGAACATCGGCACCACGGCCAGCGAGACCGCCTCGGCGCCGGACTGGCTCCAGACGCCGCCGCCGACGACATTGGGCATCAGCGTGCGATGGCTGTGCATGCAGCCCTTGGGCATGCCGGTCGTGCCCGAGGTGTAAGGCAGCAGCGCGAGGTCGTCGGCGCGCGCGCGCGGCGGACCCGGCGGCAGCGCGGCGGCCAGCGCATCGGCCCAGCGCGTCGCTGGCGCCGCGCCGGTCGGCAGCGGTGGATCGGCGCGCAGCCAGGCCTCGAGCGCCGGCGGCGGCGCCAGCTCGGGGGCGATCGCAGCGGGCAGCGCGTCGGCGTAACGCGTGACGAGCAGCGAGCGCAACCGCGGCGTCGGTCCCGGGTCGGCCGCAGCGACGACCGCGGCGAGGTCGGCGGCGACGATGGCGACGCGCGCACCCGAGTCGGCGATCGCATGCGCGAGCTCCTCGGCCCGGTTCATCGGATTGCAGGGCACGACGACGGCATCGGCGCGCTGCACGGCGTAGAAGGCCACGACGAACTGCGGGCAGTTCTGCATGTACAGCAGCACGCGGTCGCCGGCGGCTACGCCCTGCGACTGCAGCCAGCCGGCGAGCAAGGTCGCCTGGCGCTCGAGTTCGGCGTATCTCAGCGCCTGGCCGAAGAACAGCGTCGCCGCCTTGTCCGGATAACGCCGGGCGCTGACCTCGAGGTTGAACCACAGCGTCGTCTCGGGGACGACGAGCTCGCGCGGCAGGCGCCGGGGCCAGATGGCCAGATGCGGCGCGATCCGGCTCACGCCGCTAGTCGTGGCGCGCGTTGCGGTGCCACTTGACGCAATCCGGGTGCTTGCTCATGTCGCTGCGCAGGCACTCGCGCTCCATGCAGACGAAGTAGGCCAGCGGGTTGCGTCCAGAACAGGTCGCCTCGGGACCCTGCGGTGCTGCGGTCGATGTCACCGGCGGCGGTGCAACCACCGCGCTCGCGGGCACCGCATCGGGCTTCGGACGCGGCCTGTCGATCGGCGTGGGCGCCGGCGCCGGCACCGGATTCGTGACGACCGGCGGCGGCGACACCTCGACCGGTTTGGCATGGACGACGACCGGTGGCTTGGGCTTGGGCACCGGCTTGGGTTTGACCTCGACCGGCGGCTCGACCGCGGCAGGCGCCGGCTTGGTCGCCTCGATCGCTGCCGCCGCCGCGCCGCCGCCGACGACCACGGTCTTGATCGTCGAATCGGGAATGGCCGAGGCGGGCGCGACCGCGACAGGTGCCGGCGCTGGCACCGGCACCGCGGCCGACGCCGGCGGCGGCGCTGCGGCGACCACGGCCGAGGCGGCCGGCTCGGGCGTGTACTGCACCGGCGCCGGGGCGCGCGGCCACAGCATCACGCCGGCGGCGGCGACGACCGCGGCCCCCAGGCCCAGCAGCACCGGGAAGGCCTTGGACCGGGCTGGTACGGCCGGCGCGGGCGGCAACGCCGACAGCGTTTGCGGCGTCGACATCGACTGCGTCGGCTGCGGCGCCGGCCGGGGCGCAGGGCTGGTCGCGCGCGTCGGCGGCTCGGGCACGCGCGGCGCGGCGGCGAAGGCATGTGACGACGGACGCACCAGCGTCGCGTCGTCGTCCTCGGGCGGCGGTTCGCGCGGCGGCGCTGCGGGCGGCAGCACGACGGTGCGGTCCCATTGCGTGCTGGGCACGGCATCGGCGCGGCGCAGCGGCGGCGGCACTTGGCCGTCGAGCACCTCGCGCAGCGCGGCGACGCTTTGCGGCCGGTCGTCGGGCCGCGGCGCCAGCATCCAGTCGATCATGCGCAGGAAGTTCTCGCTGCAGCCCGGCAGCGCCTGGCGCGTCAGCGCCGAGGCCTCGTCGTGGACGGCGCGCGCCGTCGCCGGCGCCGGCGGGCGGCCCAGCAGCAGGTAATGCAGCGTCGCGCCGAGCGCGTAGATGTCGGTCCACGGTCCCTGGCGCACCGAACCCGCCTCGCCGTACTGCTCGATCGGCGCATAGGCCGGCTTGAGGATGGCCGTCAGCGCCTGGCTCTTGTCGCTGATGACGCGGCGCGCGGCGCCGAAGTCGAGCAGCACCGGGCGGCCGTCGGGTTCGATCTGGATGTTGTCGGGCGCGATGTCGCGGTGGTAGACGTCGGACGCATGGAGCTTCTCGATCGCGCCCAGCAGCGGCTCGAGCAGCGCGCGCAGCCAGGCCTCGTCGGGCGGCTCGCTCATCGCCGCGCGCACCTCCTTGACGGTGCGGCCGCGCAGCACCGGCATCGCCATATAGGCCGTGCCGTTGGCCTCCCAATAGCGGTGGACCTTGAGCAGCGAGGGGTGGTCGAACTTGGCCAGCAGCTTGGCCTCGTTCATGAACGAGCGCCGGCCGAGCTCGAAGGTCTCGGCGTCGGACTGCGAACGCAGCGAGACATGCATCGTCTCGGTGCGCCCGGCCAGCGACGCCGGCATGTATTCCTTCACCGCCACCTCGCGCTCGAGGGCGTGATCGAAGGCCAGATAGACAATGCCGAAGCCGCCGACACCGAGCAGGCTGAGGAGTTCGAATTCGCCCAGTCGCGTCCCCGGCGGGAGGGCGCTGGGGGAGCCGATCTGGGCGCGGGGCGAGTCGGTAGACATACGAATGGATGAGCTTAACAGGGATGGCTGCGCGTGAAATCGCCGCTTCAAGGGGGATGCGCCCCGGAATTCATAAATCGCGATGATCGCTACCGCCGCGTCGAGGCGCCGCTTTCGCGGGGAGCAGCCGCTTGAGTGCCGCCGTCGACTGCCTGCATTGCGACGATGCGCTGCTCGTCGTCGCCAAGCCCTCGGGGCTGCTCGCGGTGCCCGGGCGCGGGCCCGACGGTCTCGACAACCTCGCCTCGCGGGTGCAGGCCGTCTGGCCCGATGCGCTCGTCGTGCACCGGCTCGACATGGTCACCTCGGGGCTGATGCTGTTCGGTCGCGGTGCGGCGATGCAGCGCAGCCTGTCGATGGCCTTTGCGGCGCGCCGCGTGCACAAGCGCTACATCGCCATCGTCGAAGGCCGCCTCGAGGTCGATGCCGGACGCATCGAGCTGCCGCTGGCCGCCGATTGGGCGCGGCGACCGCTGCAGGTCGTCGATGCGATCGACGGCAAACCGTCGCTGACGCATTGGCGCGTCATCGAGCGCGGCGACGCCTGGACCCGGCTCGAACTCGAACCCGTCACCGGGCGCTCGCATCAGCTGCGTGTGCACCTGCAGGCGATCGGCCACCCGATCCGCGGCGATGCGCTCTACGGCGCTTTGCCACAGCGCGGGCCGCGGCTGATGCTGCATGCCTCGTGGATCGCGCTGGCGCATCCGGCCACCGGCGCGGCCGTCGAATTCGCACAACGGCCGCCGTTCTGAAGCCGTATATTGGCGCGATGAACCGACCCCTGACCATCGTCACCGGCAGCTCGCGCGGCCTCGGCCTCGCCCTGGTCCAGGCACTGCTGCAGCGCGGCCACCTCGTGCTGGCGATCGCGCGCGGCGCGACGCCGGCAGGCGACGCCGCGCCCGGTCGCCTCGTCGCCTGGCAGCAGGACCTGGCCGATGCGGCCGCCGCGGCGGCCAGGCTCGAGGCCTGGCTGGCGACGCTGGACGGCGCGACGCTGGCCTCGGCGACGTTGATCAACAACGCCGGCGTCGTCGCCGATCCGGCGCCGCTGGCGGCGAGCCGGGCCGATGAACTGGTCCGCGCGCTGCGCGTCGGCCTCGAGGCGCCCATGCTGCTCAGCGCCGCCTTCCTGCGCGCCAGCGCCGGCTGGGCCTTGCCGCGCAAGGTGCTGCTGGTGTCGTCGGGGCTGGGGCGGCGCGGCATGGCCGGCAGTGCCAGCTACTGTGCCGCCAAGGCCGGACTCGACAATCTCGCCCGGGCCGTCGCGCTCGAGGAGGCGGCGCGCAGCGACGGCGCGCGCATCGTCTCGCTCGCGCCCGGCGTCATCGACACCGAGATGCAGCGCCAGTTGCGCGAAGCCGACCCGGCCCGCTTCCCGGAAAGCGCCGGCTTCGCCGCGCTGAAGGCGCAGGGCCGGCTCGACAGCCCGGCGCAGGCAGCCGACAAGCTGCTGCGCTTCCTCGCGCGCAGCGACTACGGCGCGCGGCCGGTTACCGACCTGCGCGAACTCGACGCGCCCGATCCGGCGCCCTGAATCTCAGTCGGCGCCGAGCTCGACGCCGATGCCGCGCGCCGCCTGCACCAGTGCATGGTCGGCCGGCACGAGGCGCAGCTTGCCCGCGACCTCGGACAGCGCGACGCTGACGCAGGTGTCGCCCTGCAGCGCGACCATGCGGCCGTAGCGCCGCGCCTTCACGAGCTGCGCCGCGTGGTAGCCGAAGCGCGTCGCGAGCACGCGGTCGTAGGCCGTCGGCGAGCCACCGCGCTGCGTGTGGCCGAGCACCGTCGCGCGCACCTCGCTGGCCAGCAGCGGCTGCAATTGGCGCTGCAGCGCATGGGCGACGCCGCCCAGGCGCAGCGGGTCGGGGCTGTCCTCGATGCGCTGGCTCAGCGTCATCGCCTGGCCGCGGCCATGCGCGCCCTCGGCGATGCAGATCAGCGTCGAGCCACCGTCGGCCTCGCGCGCGCGGCAATAGGCGGCGACGCGCTCGACGTCGTAGGGCAGCTCGGGCAGCAGGATGGCGTCGGCACCGCCGGCCATGCCGCCTTCGAGGGCGATCCAGCCGGCGTAGCGTCCCATCGTCTCGGCGATCATCACCCGGCCATGGCTGCGCGCCGTCGTGCGCAGCCGGTCGAGCGCCTCGCTGACGACGGCCACCGCGCTGTCGAAGCCGAAGGTGCGCTCGGTATGCTGGAGGTCGTTGTCGATCGTCTTGGGCACGCCGACGACGGGCAGGCCGAGGGCCTCGAAGCGGTGCGCGATCGTCATCGTGCCGTCGCCGCCGATGGCCACCAGCGCGTCGAGGCCGAGTTCGCGCACGAAGTCCATCGCCTCGCCTGAGCGGTCGTGGCCGGCGGCGAACGGGTTGCAGCTGTTGTGGGTGCCGAGCACGGTGCCGCCCTCGGACAGGATGCCGGCGACCTCGACCGGCACGAGCGGCCGCGCGTGGCGCGTCAGCAGACCCTGGAAGCCGCGCTCGATGCCGGTGACGCGGGCGCCGCATTCGCGCACCAGCGCCAGCGTGACGGCGCGGATCACCGCATTCAGACCCGGGCAGTCGCCGCCGCCCGTGAGGATGCCGACATGCATGATCAGAGCCAGGCCGCGAGATCGGCCTTCAGTTGCACGAGGTCGGCCTGACGCGTGTACATCATGTGCCCGGCGTCGTAATAGCGGTGCTGCACGCGCGAGCGCACCTCGGCCGGGATGTCGAGCTGGGCCAGTGACCAGTCGGTCGCGCTGTACGGCGTGCCGAGGTCGTAGCGGCCACTGGCGGCCAGCACCTTGAGGCGCGGATTGCGCCGCAGCGCGCGCGCCAGGTCCGGGCTCGTCGACGTGAAGCTGGGATCGCCGCCCTCGCCGCGCTTCCAGTTCCAGCCCTTGTTGACGTCGAGCGACAGCACTTCGTAGCGGCGTTCGGCGGCGAGGCCGAGGTCGCGGCCGAAATACGCCATGGCCGCCATCGTGTAGGGGCCGGCGATGGCCTCGATGCCGGGGTCGAATTCCCATTCGCGCGTGCGGCTGGCCGCCATCGGCCCCGTCGCTCGGGCCTCGAGGCGGCCGACGATGAGGCCGCGCGGGCGCAGCGCCTCGAAGAAATAGGTCTGGTCGCTGATGCGCAGGTTCTTTTCCTCGACCAGCGCGCGCGGCAGCCCGGTCAGCTCGGCGACGCGGCGCGCGACGCGGGCGCGCTGCTTGTCCGACAGCCGCGAGCCGGCATGCAGCGCGGCGACGTACTCGTCCTGCACGTAGGCCTCGGCCGCGGCACGTGCGGCCTCGGGGCTGGCCGCCTGCGGGCCTTCGAGCAGGCCGTGGTACTGCGAGACGTTGGCGTAGGCCGGCAGGAACAGCGCGTACGGCAGGTCGTTGCCGGGCGCGAAGCAGATGCTCTGCAGGTCCATTGCGCAGGAGATGAGGATCAGGCCGCTGAGGACGACGCCCAGGTCCTGCAGCTTGTCGGCCAGGCCGGCGCCGCGCGTCGTGCCGTAGCTCTCGCCGGCGAGGTAGACCGCCGAGCCCCAGCGCTGGTGCCGCGTCAGCCACAGCCGCATCACCTCGGCCAGCGCGGCGATGTCGCCGTCGACGCCGAGCATCTTCTTGCGCGCCGCCTCGCTCGCCGTCAGCGACCAGCCGGTGTGCGGCGGGTCGATGAAGACGAGGTCGAAATGCTCGAACCAGCTGTGCGGGTTGTCCTCGACCGCATAGGGCGCGGCGGGCATGGCGCCGTCGTCGGGGACGACGACGCGCTTGGGTCCGAGCGCGCCCAGGTGGAGCCAGATCGACGCCGAGCCGGGTCCGCCGTTGAAGGCGAAGCAGACCGGTCGCCGCGCGGCGTCCGCGCCCTCGAGCAGATAGGCGGTGACGCCGATCGCGGCCTCGGGCTCGGCCGTCGCGCCGTCGAGCCCCTCGGCGGCGACGGGCAGGAATTCGGCGCAGGTCGCGTATTCGTAGCGGCGCCCGCCCAGCGTCACGCCGCCCTTGCCCTTGGCCGGTGCCTGCGCGAGCAGCTTGTCGACCTGCTCGCGCAGCCGCTTGGCCTTGTCGTTGTCCTCGGGTTTGGCGCCGCTGGTGCCACTCGGTGTCTCGCTCATCTCGAAGATCCCGGAGTCGAAAAGCGCCGACGTTAGCGCAAGTCCCCGCCCAGCAGCGCCGCGTAGCGGGCGAGGTCGACGTTGCCGCCGCTGACGATCACGCCCACGCGCAGGCCGCGCGCCGCCACCGCACCATGCAGCAGCGCCGCCGCGGCGAGGCAACCGGTGGGCTCGACGACGATCTTCATGCGCTCGGCGAAGAAGGCCATCGTCGCCGCGAGCTGCGCGTCGGTGACGGTGACGATGGCCTCGACGAGGCGCTGGATCACCGGGAACGTGAGGCGGCCGCTGTGCTGCGTCTGCGCGCCGTCGGCGATCGTGCGCGGCGTGTCGATATGGACGATCTCGCCGCGTGCCAGGCTCAGCTGCGTGTCGTTGCCGGCCTCGGGCTCGACGCCGATGACGCGGATGCCAGGCGCGAGGTGGTGCGCAGCGACGGCACAGCCGGCGATCAGGCCGCCGCCGCCGACGCAGACCAGCAGCAGGTCGAGCGGACCCGCGGACGCTGTCTGCTCGATCAGCTCGGCCGCCGCCGTGCCCTGCCCGGCCATCACATGCGGGTGGTCGTAGGGCGGGATCAGCGTCATGCCGCGTTCGGCGGCCAGCCGCGCGCCGAGCGCCTCGCGGTCCTCGGTGTAGCGGTCGTAGAGGACGACCTCGCTGCCGGCGCAGCCCGCCTGGTAGCCGCGCGTCGCGGCGACCTTGGCCGCCGGCGCGTCCTGCGGCATGACGATCAGCGACGGCATGCCGAGCAGACGGGCCGCGAGCGCGATCGCCTGCGCATGGTTGCCCGACGAGTAGCTGATGACGCCGGCACGCCGCTGCTCGGCCGTGAACTGCGCCAGCGCGTTGTAGGCGCCGCGGAACTTGAACGCCCCCATGCGCTGGAAGTTCTCGCACTTGAAATGGACCTGCGCGCCGCAGCGCGCGTCGGTCTCGCGCGAGCGCAGCACCGGCGTGCGGTGGGCGACGCCGCGCAGCCGCTCGGCGGCGGCGGCGACATCGGCGTAGGCGATCGCCAGCGCACTCATCGCCGCGCCGCGGCCGCGCTGGCCGGTTCCTGGAAACCGCCGCTGCGGTAAGTCAACACGAGGGTGTCGCGCCAGGCCGGCTGCTGCGCCTGCACGGGCTGGATCGGCGTCGTCTCGTGGATCACGCGCGCGTCGTCGAGCAGCAGCGCGCTCCACGGTTCGGCGAGCGTGAAGCGCACGCCCTGCGGCCCGGCGGCGTCGAAGACCCGGGTCTCGCCGCCGCGCACGTTGTGGCGGTCGACGAGCAGCACGGCGACGAGGTCGACGCCGTCGCGGTGCGCGCCCTCGGGCGTCGGGCGGCCGATGCCGCCCTCGGTGTCGATGCGGAAGGCATGCGCCTCGACATACCAGGGCTG
>JAGWTU010000125.1 GCA_028868825.1 Burkholderiales bacterium
AGTTGTCGAACGGCCAGCTGCATACCGATTCGCGCTACGTCAAGACCTCGGGCGGCTGTTCGGCACCGCCCAACCGCGACGCCCCCGAGCTGATCGGCAAGACCATCCTCAAGCTCGAAGGTCCGCTGCGCCTGGGCCAGCCCAATGCGGCCGACGTGACGGTGATCCACCCCAACGACACCGGCTTCGAGCTCAACGAGGTCACCGTGATGTACATCCCCTCGCATTTCGTGCGCTCGATCGCGATGACCTACGCCGGACAGAAGATCTTCGATGCCGACGTCGATTTCTCGCTCAGCGAGAATCCGACGCTGCGTTTCAATTTCGTGCCCCGCGGGCCGGGCGAATTGCGCGCCGAGGTCGTCGATTCGCACGACGCGCATTTCGTCGGCCGGCTCCAACTCGGATGAAGCGATGATGCATTGGCGCCACCTCCTCCTCGCCTGCGCGTTCTGGCTCGTCGCCGGCACGGCGGCTGCCGGCAACGGCTTCCCGGCGGCCTATGCGCCGATCGTCGTCATGCCGCAGGGCGCGCCGCAGCGCTATGAATTCGACCTCGACGACGCGCTGCGCCGGGCCCGCGAGACGCACAAGCGGCTCTACGTCTACCTCGGCGCCGACAACTGCCACTTCTGCCGCCACTACGAGGCCTTCCTCGCCGCGCATGCGGACGAGCTCGTCGCCGAATTCGCCAAGGACTACCTCGTCGTCGATCTGCGCAGCACGCTGTCGGCGCAGCGCGAGAAGGTCTGGTTCCGCATCGGCGGGCGCAGCCGCAGCTACATCGAATTCACCCATGCGATCGGCGACGAGCGCGAACGCCAGCTCGTCTACCCGAGCGTCTGGCTGCTCGACGGGAATGCGCGCGCGCTGATGCAGATGCCCTCGGGCGCCGGCACCTTCGAGACCGTGCCCGAGCAACTGGAGATCCTGCACCTCGTGCAATGATCCGCGCGGACCCCATCCCCCCGGCCGGCGTCGGCCTGTGACGCATTCGATCGAACTCAAGATGAAGAAGACCCACCGCATTGCCACCCTCCTCGGCGCCGTTGCGCTGTCTCTCACCGCCCACGCGCAGGAAGCGGCCGACCCGGTCGAGCGGGCCGTCCATGTCTGCGCCTCCTGTCATGGCGACGAGGGTCGCAGCGACAAGGTGATGGCGCCTTCGCTCGCCGGCCAGTCGCGCGACTACACGATCCGGCAGCTGAGCGATTTCCGCAATCAGTCGCGCGCCGAGACCGATGTGCAAGCCTATATGTGGGGCATCTCGGCCCTGCTCGACGACAAGACGATCGCCGGCCTGGCCGACTATTACGCCCAGCAGACGCCGGCCGCGGGTCGAGCGGCACCGGCCCGGCTCGCCGCCGTGGGGCGCGCCATCTTCGAGCGTGGCATCCCCGCCAAGGGCGTTCGCGCCTGCGCCTCCTGCCACGGCGACCGCGCCGAAGGCCAGGCCGCATTCCCGCGTCTGGCCGGCCAGCATGCCGACTATCTGTACCGGCAGCTGCGGGCCTTCCGCACGCCGCTGCGGCCGCACGGCATCCTGATGAAGAAGGAGACGCTAGCCCTGACCGACGCGCAGTTGCGCGCCGTCGCGGCCTATCTGCAGTCGCTTTGAGCTGCTCGGCGGCGCCGGCACGCCGCCGGCGCGCTACGACCAGTCGTCCATGTCGTGGCGGATCTTGTGGCGGTTG
>JAGWTU010000014.1 GCA_028868825.1 Burkholderiales bacterium
GCGGCCGGCACGGACGACGCGGCCAGGGCGAACGACAGGGCGGTCAAGCGCAGGATTCGACGGAGTGGCTTGGTCATGGGTGCTCGGTCGCCGTCAAGCTGTCGTTCAGCGCTGCGGCGCCGCCGCGGGGATCGACACCTCGACGCACAGTCCGCGGGACTTCGCTTCGTCGGCGTCGCGCAGGCGGATCGTCGCGCCGATGCGCTCGGCCACCGTCTTGACGATCGAAAGCCCCAGCCCCGATCCGATCTGTTCGCTGCCGAGCAGGCGGTAGAACGGATCGAAGACGCGCTCGCGCTCGGCCGCCGGGATGCCCGGCCCGCTGTCGCGGATGCGCAGCAGGACGGCCGCCGGCGCCGCAGCCACCGCGAGGTCGACGCGACCGCCCGCGGGGGTGTAGCGGATCGCGTTGTCGACGAGGTTCTTGACGATGGCCATGAGGTCGATCTCGTTGACCCACACCCGGGCATCCTGCGCCGATTC
Source organism: Burkholderiales bacterium (assembly GCA_028868825.1). GTDB lineage: Bacteria > Pseudomonadota > Gammaproteobacteria > Burkholderiales > Burkholderiaceae_C > Rubrivivax. Next base: position 484 of record JAGWTU010000014.1, read on the forward strand.
GACACCGACATCGATGCCCTTGGCCTGCGCCAGGGGCATCAGGTCCTCGAGGACGCGGCGGTAGACCGCCTGCACCGACAGCGGCGCCGGCGGCAAAGCCGCGGCCGCCTCGGCCCGCGTCAGGCCCAGCAGCTGGTCGAGCAGGTTGGCCGCGCGCGCGATGCCCTGGCGCAGCGCCGCCAGCCGCTCGCGCGCGGCGCCGGACATCGGCGCGTCCGCGAGCCGCTCGGCCTGCAGCGACAGCGCCGTCAGCGGCGAGCGCAGTTCATGCGCCGCGTCGGCGACGAAGCGCCGCTGCACGTCCATCGAATGCGCGACGCGGTCGAGCAGGCGGTTGATCGCCACCGCGAAAGGCCGCACCTCGATCGGCAGGTGGCGTTCGTCGACCGGGTGCAGCGCCTGGTCGGCGCGGCGGTCGATCTCCTGCGACAGCGCGGAAATGGGCCGGAACATCTTGCGCACGAGGTCGGCGACGATGAGCAGCAGGATGGGCACGAGGATCCCGAACGGCAGCAAGGTGCGCAGCGCGCTGGCGCGCGCGATCTCGTCGCGAAAGCCCGACTCCTGGGCGACGGCGTAGCGCTCGCCGGCGGCGTTCGTGCCGACGAGCACGCGGAACGTCTCGCGATCGAGGTTCAGCGTCTGCAGGCCGTCGGCCAGCTTCGCCGGCAGCGGCAGCGGTCCGCCGGCATCGACGCCGGAGGCCGCCGCCGTCGCGCGCTCGCCCAGGCGCTGGACGATGACCAGCGATTCCTCGTGGCCGTCGTCGAGCCGCTGGTCGGCCGGCGCCGGGCCGGCCGCCAGGCCCTGCCGCGCGATGAGCTGCGCGACCTCGCGCAGCATGTCGTCCTGCAGCTCATGCGCCTCGTGCAGCGCCGACATGAACGAGAACGCGCCGGCCACGATGGCCACCGCGACGATGGTCAGCGACAGCGTCAGCGACAGCTTGAGCCGGACCGACTCGTTCAAGCGCCTCTGCAGACCATCCATCCGACGCCCCTCACGTTCTTGATGACCTCGCTGCCCAGCTTGCGGCGCAGGCCGTGGATCAGGAATTCGACGGCATTGCTCTCGACCTCCTCGCCCCAGCCGTAGATGCGGTCCTCGAGTTCGCCGCGCGAGAGAATCGCCCCGGGCCGCACGAGCAAGGCCTGCAGCAGCGCGAATTCGCGGTGCGACAGCTGCACCGGGGCGCCCCCGGCGGCCGTGGCCTCGCGCGTCGCCGGGTCGAGCGCGACGATGCCGTTGCCCAGCAGCGGCGCCGCCTGCCCGCCCTTGCGGCGCAGCACGGCGCGCATGCGCGCGAGCAGCTCGGCCATCTCGAAGGGCTTGAGCACGTAATCGTCGGCGCCGCCGTCGAGGCCGCGCAGGCGCTCGTCGAGGCCGTCGCGCGCGGTGACGACGAGCAGCGGCACCGCAAGGCCCTGGGCGCGGATCGCGGCGAGCACGTCCTGCCCGTCGCGGCCGGGCAGACCGAGGTCGAGCAGCACGAGGTCGTAATGCTGGGCCTGCAGCGTGCCGAGGACGGCCTGGCCGTTCCTGATCCAGTCGGCGGCGTAGCTGGCGTCGCGCAGCGCGGCCTGGATGGCGGCGCCGATCATCGGATCGTCTTCGACCAGCAGGACCCGCATCGCCAGGCCGTCGCCGTCCGCGTCGCTCAATGCGCCGCGCGCGCGGCGCGCTGGCCCAACAGCATGATCGCCCCCAGCATGAACGCGAGCAGCGCCGCCGACGCGGTGTAGCGGCTCAGCGCCAGCCCGCCCGCGGCCAGCGGCTTGTCGAGGAAGTCGCCGACCACCGCGCCCAGCGGCCGCGTCAGCACGAAGGCGGCCCAGAACAGCAGCGTGTGCGAGACGCGGCTGCGGAAATAGGCCGCGCCGACGAGCGCGAGCAGCCCGCCGAAGACGAACGCCGCGCCGACATAGCCCAGGCCCATCGAGTCGGCGGTCCAGTCGCCCAGCGCCGTGCCCAGGGTCTGCGAGAACATGATCGTGAGCCAGTAGTAGGCCTCGGCCCGCGGCGTGGCCACGCTGCTCACCGCGACCGAGCCGAGCGTGCGGTACCAGACCCCGAGCGAGCCGAGCAGCAGCAGCAGCAGCAGCGCCGAGCCGCCGGCGTAGCCGATGCCCAGCGAGCGGTCGGCGAAGTCGGCCAGCGTCGTGCCGACCGTGGTCGTGGCGACGATGGTCGTCCAGTACAGCAGCGGATGGAAGCGCCGGGCGCGGATCTGCGCCGTCACGGCGACGGCGAAGACCACGGCGAAGATCGCCGTGCCGACCAGATAGCCCAGGTTCATCGACATCGACACCGCGTCGCCCCCGGTCTCGCCCAGCGTCGTGGCCGCGATCTTGATCAGCCAGAACACGAAGGTGACCTCGGGGACCTTGTTGAGACCGTCGGTTGATCCGACGGCGCGTATTTCGTTCACGTTCAGCCCCAGCAGTCGATGAATGGATGCCGGCCAGTCTGGCGCGGCCGACTTAGCCGAGCCATAGGTTCCGCGTGGCGGCGCCGGCGCATACCATCGCCGCATGGATCCGAGGCCCCCCCATCCGGCGCTGCGCGGCGCCCTGCTCGCCCTGCTCGCCGCGCTGCTCTTCGGCGCCAGCACGCCGCTGCTGCAGCGCTGGGGGCGCGAGGTCGGCAGCTTCGCGACCGCGGCGCTGCTCTACGCCGGCGCGGCGCTGGCCGGCGCGCTGCTGCGCCAGCCCGTGCGATCGGAAGCGCGGTTGCGCCGCGGCGACGCGCCGCGCCTGCTGGCGATGGCGCTGTTCGGCGCTGCCATCGGTCCGGTGGCGCTGACCTGGGGCCTGCAGCACACGGCGGCCGGCGGCGCGTCGCTGATGCTGACGCTGGAGGCGGTGTTCACGGCGCTGCTCGCGCGGCTGTGGTACCACGAGACGATGGACGGCCGCGTGATGGCGGCGATGGCGCTGCTGACGGCGGGCGGGATGGCGCTGGTGCTCGACCGCGCCGGTGTCGGCGGCGGCCAGGTCGTCGGGCTGCTCGCGGTGCTCGCGGCGACCGCGGCCTGGGGCGTCGACAACGCGCTGTCGCGGCCGCTGGCCGAGCGCGACCCGGGCCAGGTCGTGCTCGCCAAGGGCGCTTTGGGCGCGCTCGCGACGGCGACGCTCGCGCTCGCCCTCGGCGAGCCGCCACCGCCCTGGCGCGCCGCGCTCGCGCTCGCACTCGTCGGCGCCGCCGGCTACGGCCTGAGCCTGCGCTGCTACCTGCTGGCGCAGCGCGCCTTCGGCGCGGCGCGCACGGCCTCGGTGTTCGCGACGGCGCCGTTCATCGGTGCGCTGGGCGCGTGGGCGCTGGGCGACCGCAGCGGCACGCCGTGGCTGGCCGGCGCCGCGGCGCTGATGGCGGCCGGCATCGCGCTGCACCTGGCCGAGCGCCACGAGCACGAGCACGAACACGAGGCGGGCGAGCACGAGCATGCGCATCGCCACGACGACGGCCACCACGACCATCGCCACGACCCCATGCCCGTGGGCGCGCACAGCCATGCGCATGGGCATGCGCCGCTGCGCCACCGCCACGCGCATGTGCCCGACCCGCACCACGCGCATCGCCATTGAAGGTGCGCGCTGCCGCGGCTCAGCTCGCGCGCAATTCGCGCCGCAGGATCTTGCCGACGTTGGACTTGGGCAGCTCGTCCCTGAACTCGATCGCGCGCGGCCGCTTGTAGCCGGCGAGTTCCTGCTCGCAATAGGCGCGCAGCGCGGCCTCGGTGAGGGCGGGGTCCTTGCGCACGACGACGAGCTTGACCGACTCGCCGGACTTGGCGTCGGGGATGCCGACGGCGGCGCATTCGAGCACGCCGGGGTGGCGCGACATCACGTCCTCGATCTCGGCCGGGTAGACATTGAAGCCGCTGACCAGGATCATGTCCTTCTTGCGGTCGACGATCTTGAATTGACCGCGCGCGTCGACGACGCCGATGTCGCCGGTGCGGAAGTAGCCGTCGGCGGTCATCGATTTCGCGGTCTCGTCGGGGCGCTGCCAGTAGCCGGCCATGACCTGCGGGCCGCGGATCGCGATCTCGCCCGGCTCGCCGGGGCCGACCTCATGGCCGTCGTCGTCGAGCAGCGCGAATTCGGTGTTGGGCAGCGGCATGCCGATGGCGCCGCTGTAGGCGCTGGAGTCGACGGCGTTGCACGAGGCCGAGGGGCTGGTCTCCGACAGGCCGTAGCCCTCGACGATGGGGCAGCCGGTCTTCTCCAGCCACAGCGCCGCGGTGCCGCTCTGCACCGCCGTGCCGCCGCCCACCGAGAGCAGCAGATGCTTCCAGTCCACGGTCGCGAAATCGGGGTGGTTGGCGATCGCGTTGAACAGCGTGTTGACGGCCGGGAAGCTGTGGAAACGCTCGCGCGCGAGGTCCTTGAACATCGCCGGGATGTCGCGCGGGTTGGCGATCAGGATGTTGCAGGCGCCCATGCGCATGCCCAGCATGATGCAGCAGGTGAAGCCGAAGACATGGTAGATCGGCAGCGCGCAGACCACCGTCAGTTGCTCGCCTGCGGGGATGCGCTTCAGCGCCGGTCCGTACCAGCATTCGCTTTGCAGCACGTTGGCGACGAGGTTGCGGTGCAGCAGCATCGCGCCCTTGCTGACGCCGGTGGTGCCGCCCGTGTACTGCAGCACCGCGAGGTCGTCGGGCGCCGGCGCCGCCGGCTTCAACCCCTGCCGGCGGCCGCGGGCCAGCGCCGCGTTGAAGCGCACCGCACCGTCGATGCGGTAGGCCGGCACGGCCTTGCGCAGGTGGCGCACGACGGCGTTGACGATCAGGCCCTTGAAGCCGAGCAGGTCGCCCGCCGCGGCGACGATGACATGCCGGGTCGGCACCTGGGCACGCACGGCCTCGAAGGTGTGGGCGAAGTTCTCGAGCACGACGATGGCCTGGGCGCCCGAATCGCGCAGCTGGTGCTCGAGCTCGCGCGCCGTGTACAGCGGATTGACGTTGACGACCACGAAGCCGGCGCGCAGCACGGCGGCAATCGCCACCGGGTACTGCGGCACGTTGGGCAGCATCAGCGCAACGCGGTCGCCACGCGCCAGCCCGAGCGATTGCAGGTAGGCGCCGAAGGCGGCCGAGAGGGCGTCGACCTCGGCAAAGGTGATCGAGCGCCCCATATAGCGGTAGGCGACCCGGGACGCGTGGCGGGTGTAGGCCTCGTCCAGCAGCGCGACCAGCGACGGGTAGACCCCGACGTCGATCGTCGCGGGTACCCCGGCGGGGTAGCTCGCCAGCCAGATCTTTTCCATCGATGCGGGTCTCCGGGTTCGCCTTCGTTTGCGCTCGATTGTCGGGCCTGATCCTGTCACGCCCGCGTCATGCACCGAATTGTCGCGAACCCAGGGCAGCATGCGTCCAGTCCTGGTCGACGATCTTGCGCCCGGCCAGACCTCGGCATAGCCGGCGAGATGAGGGTCGCGCTTAGCATCCCATTCCAACAGGAGGTTCTCGATGAACAAATACGGTGCTGAATTCGTAGGTACGTTCTGGCTCGTTCTCGGCGGTTGCGGCAGTGCCGTGCTGGCCGCGGCCTTTCCGGGTCTGGGCATCGGCTTCGCCGGCGTCGCGCTGGCCTTCGGCCTCACGGTGTTGACGATGGCCTATGCGGTGGGCCACATCTCGGGCGGGCATTTCAACCCCGCCGTCTCGGTCGGCCTCGTCGTCGGCGGGCGGCTGCCGGTGGGCGAGCTGCTGCCCTATGTCGTCTCGCAGGTGCTCGGCGCCATCGCCGCGGCCGGCGTGCTGTACCTGATCGCCAGCGGCAAGCCCGGCTTCGAGATCGGCGGCTTCGCGACCAACGGCTACGGCGACCATTCGCCCGGTCACTACTCGCTGATGGCCTGCCTGATCTGCGAGATCGTCATGACGGCGGCGTTCATCTTCATCATCATGGGCGCCACCGACGCGCGCGCCCCGGCCGGCTTCGCGCCGATCCCCATCGGCCTGGCGCTGATCATCGTCCACCTCGTCAGCATCCCCGTCACCAATACCTCGGTGAACCCGGCGCGCAGCACCGGCGTGGCGCTGTTCGCCGGCGGTGCGGCGATCGAACAGTTGTGGTTGTTCTGGGTTGCACCGATCATCGGCGGTGCGCTCGGTGCGCTGGTCTACCGTCTGGTCGGCAGCCGCAACGAGTAAACGCACAGTCCTTTCGTCTTTTCACCAGGGGTTACAGATGGGTATTTTCAGCAAGATCAAGGACGCGATCTTCGGTCACAAGGCGGCCGACGCGCCGGCCGCCGCGCCGGCACCCGCGATCGACGACACGGCGGTGGCCGCGGCCGCCGCGGCGACACCGGTGGCCGAAGCGGCGCCGGCACCGGCACCGATGTCGGAGGTCGACGTCGAGGCCGTGCTGACCGAGATGGCCGCCACCGCGGGCCAGCCGCTGAACTGGCGCACCTCGATCGTCGACCTGATGAAGCTCGTCGGCATGCAGTCGTCGCTGGCCGAGCGCAAGGAGCTCGCCGGCGAACTCGGCTACACCGGCGACACCAACGACAGCGCGTCGATGAACATCTGGCTGCACAAGCAGGTGATGGCCAAGCTGGCCGAGAACGGCGGCAAGGTGCCGGCCGAACTGCTCGGCTGAAGCCGGCGCGACGCTGCAACGAAAACGCCAGGTCGATGACCTGGCGTTTTTTCCTTTCTTCGTCGCATCGCGGCCCCCGCACGCAAGGGCCCGCGACCGCCGCTCAGCTGTCGGTCAGATGGTCCTTCATCTTCGCCAGCGCGATCGCCATCGCGGCGCCGCCCAGCGTCTTGATGAGGCCCGAATGCTGGGCGTAGAACGAGGCCAGCTGGTCGGCGATGCCGGGGTTGGCCTGGTGCGCCTGGTTGACCATGTCCTGCACCTGCTGCGGCGTCAGCTGCGAAGCCTGCGCCGGCGTCACCTGCGTGCTGCCGGGGCCCAGGACCTGGCCGAGCGCGCCACCGGCGAGACCGCCCGCCGCAGCCGGACCCAGCGCGGCGATGATCTGGTTCAGCATCCCCGCCTGCTGGGCGCCGTTGGAGTTGCCGAACAACTGCCCGACCATATTGCCGATGGCCGGCGTCTGGTCGGAGCGGAAGGCCTGCGCCAGGCCGCCGGCAAGCACGTTGCCGGGCACCTGCTGCGCGACCTGGTCGAAGTGCTGCGCGCTGGGGCTGCCGCCACCCAGCGCCTGGTTGAGCATGTCCATCAGTCCCATGATCGGGTTCCTTTCTTCAACCGCTCTTGCGCGTGACGAGGTGGTAGGCGAAGAGCAGCACGACGGCGCCGACGATCGAGGCGATGAACCCCGCCGCCTGGCCCGGCACGTACAGCCCCAGCGCCTGGCCGAGGTAGGTCGCCGCGAACGACCCGGCGATGCCGAGGATGGCGGTCATGAAGAAGCCGCTGGGGCCGCCGCCCGGGGTCAGCATTTTCGCGATCAGACCGGCGAAGAAGCCGATCAGGATGGTCCAGACGATGTGCATCGACGTTCTCCTAGGGTGATCGGACCACTCTAGCAGCGTGGCTTGTGGATAGCCGCTATGCAAAGGGATAGCGCGCCACCCCGGGGTTTCACTGCATGCACCAGCCGTGGCTGACGATCACCGACTGCCCGGTGAGCGCATTGGAGCCGAACGCGGCAAGGAAGACCGCCGTCTGCGCGACGTCCTGCACGGTCGTGAATTCGCCGTCGACGGTGTCCTTGAGCATCACGTTGCGGATCACCTCGGCCTCGCTGATGCCCAGCGCTTTCGCCTGCTCGGGGATCTGCTTGTCGACCAGCGGCGTGCGCACGAAGCCCGGGCAGATGACGTTGGCGCGGATGCGGTCCTTGGCGCCCTCCTTCGCCACCACCTTGGCCAGCCCGAGCAGCGCATGCTTGGCCGCGACATAGGGCGCCTTCAGCGGCGAGGCCTCGTGCGAATGCACCGAGCCCATGTAGATCACGCTGCCGCCGCGGCCGCCCTTGATCATCTCGCGCATCGCCGCGCGCGTCGTCAGGAAGGCGCCGTCGAGGTGAATCGCGACGAGGCGCTTCCAGTCCTCGTACTTGAAGTCGACGATGGCGCTGATGATCTGGATGCCGGCGTTGCTGATCAGGATGTCGACGCCGCCCCAGGCGGCCGCGACCTGCGCCGTGCCGGCGTCGACCTGGGCCTCGTCGGTGACGTTCATCGTCACGCCCATCGCGGTGCCGCCACCGCGGTTGATCTCGTCGGCGGTGGCCTTGGCGGCGTCGCCCGAGAGGTCGGCGATCGCGACCTTGGCGCCTTCGCGCGCGTATTCGATGGCGATCTCGCGGCCGATGCCGCTCGCGGCGCCGGTGATGATGGCGATCTTGTCCTTCAGTTGCATGGTGGGCTCCTGGTTTCGGGTTGAGTGGCGGTGACCGGCGGACGCCTCATTCCTCCTGTGGCAGTTCGTGGATCACCATGCCGACGGGTTCGGGCAGCGGCTGCAGCCAGGCCTTGTGGCGCAGCGCGCGCCCGCCGTCGTGGACGCCGAGCTGCCAGCGCCGGCGCAGGCGCTCGCGCGAGAAGTCGACGTCCTTGTTGTAGCCGTCCTCGGGATCGGACTTCAGGATCAGGCGCACGATGTTGATCGTGCTCGTGCAGCCGAGTCCGGCGAGCGCGCGCAACGTCTTGTCGCCGCGGCCCGTGTCGGGCAGGTGGCGCGCCAGGATCTCGACGGCGCGGCGCAGGTTCTGCATCGTGCGGTGGTCCTCGAGATGCTCGCGCGTGCGGCTGGCGTACTGGATGTCCTTCTGGCGCGCCATCGCGTCGCTGATCGAGCGCGGCTCGGCCTCGCTCGGGTCCCAGAGGTCGACCATGAAGCACAGCGTGTCGCGGCGCTCGGCGTCGTCCATCACGATGTCGACCGGCGTGTTCGAGTAGATGCCGCCGTCCCAGTAGGCCTTGCCGTCGATGATGACGGGCGGGAACCCCGGCGGCAGTGCGCCGCTGGCCATGATGTGCTCGGGCGTCAGCTCCTGGCGCCGGCTGTCGAAGGTGACGAGTTCGCCGCTGGCGATCTCGACGGCGCAGACGCTGCAGCGCATCGGGCCGTCGTTGAGGTAGTCGAAGTCGACCAGTTCCTTGAGCGTGGCGCGCAGCGGCGCCGTGTCGTAGAAGCTCGCATCGCGCGTGGGCACCGGCAGGTTGATGTTCAGCGCACTGCCCGGTCGCGGCTGGAAGAAGCCGGGTATGCCCAGCGTCACCGTGCCCAGCAGGTCGGCGGCGCCTATCCAGGGCATGAACCAGGCGCCCCAGGGCGAGGCCGCCAACGGCGCCAGCGGATCGTCGTGGCCGACACGCTGCCAGAACTCGCGCAGCCGCGCGACGCGGCGCTCGGGCGGGTTGCCGGCGATGAGGGCGCCGTTGACGGCGCCGATCGAGGTGCCGACGACCCAGTCGGGCAGCAGCCCCTGGCCGGCCAGCGCCTCGTAGACGCCGCCCTGGTAGGCGCCGAGGGCGCCGCCGCCCTGCAGCACGAGGACGTTGTGGGGAGCGGGGCGGCGGCTGCTCATGCGGCGTCATCGGAGCGGGTCATCGCCCCAGACTAGCACGCGCGCACGACCGCTGCCGTGGCTGGTCGCGACCCCGGATGACGGCCGCGCCGGTCCGCGATCTAGTTCTGCGGCGGCTTGAACACCTGCACCGCCGCCGCCAGGCGCGCGGCGCGCTCGGCCAGGCCGGCCGCCGCGGCCGCGCTCTGCTCGACCAGGACGGCGTTCTGCTGCGTCGTCTGCTCGAGTTCGCTGACGGCCTGGCCGACGAGGCCGATGCCCTGCGTCTGCTCGACGCTGGAATGACTGATCTCGCCGATCAGCTCGCTGACGCGGTGCACCTGGTCGACGATCTCGCTCATGCTGCGGCCCGCGGCGTCGACCAGCTTCGCGCCGGCCTCGACCTGGTCGACGCTGGCGCCGATCAGGCCCTTGATCTCGCGCGCCGCGCCGGCGCTGCGCTGCGCCAGATTGCGCACCTCGGCGGCGACGACGGCGAAGCCGCGTCCCTGCTCGCCGGCGCGGGCCGCCTCGACCGCGGCATTCAGCGCGAGGATGTTGGTCTGGAACGCGATGCCGTCGATGACGCCGATGATCTCGCTGATGCGGCGGCTGGCGGTGGTGATCGATTCCATCGTCTGCACGACCTGGCCGACGACGGTGCCGCCGCGCGAGGCCGCGTCGCTGGCCCCAGCGGCGAGCTCGTTGGCGCGCTGCGCGGTGTCGGAGTTGTGCTTGACGGTGGCCGTGAGCTGCTCCATCGACGAGGCCGAGACCTGCAGGTGACTGGCCTGCGCCTCGGTACGCCGGCTGAGGTCGGCGTTGCCGCTTGCGATCTCGCCGCTGGCATCGCGCACGCCGCCGACCTGGGCGCCGACATCGTCGACGAGCGAGCGCAGGTTCAGTCCGGCCTGGTTCACCGCGCGCAGCAGCATGCCGATCTCGTCGACGCGGTCGAGGTCGACATTGGGTTCCGGGTTGCCGGCGGCGACCGACTGCGCCTGGCTCAGCACGCGGCGCAGCGGCGCGGCGATCTGCGCTTCCAGCCACCAGCAGCCGGCGACGGCGGCGGCCGCGGCGACGGCGGCCACCAGCGCCGGCGACAGGCCGGCCGCGGCCGCGGCCAGCAGCGCGGCGGCGACGCCGACGACGCCGGCGCGGATGCGCAGGCGCAGCGGCATCAGCTGCGACCACGAGGTCCAGGCCAGCCAGCCGCCGCGCACGATCAGTCCCTTGTGGAAGCGCTGGGCGCCCTGGCGGCCTTCGCGGAAGGCGGCGTAGACGCGCTCGGCCGCGGCGATCTCGTCGCGCCCGGGCTTCGTGCGCACCGACATGTAGCCGACGACGGCGCCATCGCGGCGCATCGGCGTCGCGTTCGCCCGCACCCAGTAATGGTCGCCATCCTTGCGCCGGTTCTTCACCAGCGCCGTCCAGGACTGGCCGGCGCGCAGCGTCGCCCACATGTCGGCAAAGGCCTCGCGCGGCATGTCGGGGTGGCGCACGAGGTTGTGCGGCGCGCCGATGATCTCGCTGCGGTCGAAGCCGCTGACCTCGAGAAAGGCTTCGTTGGCGTACGTGACGTGACTCTGGGTGTCGGTGGCCGACATCAGCGTCACGCCGTCGCCGAACTCGAACTCGTGGTTCGAGACGGGCTGGTTGTTGCGCATGGCAGGGCTGTCCTCGATCGAAGACGGCAAAACGGGGGTGCCCGCTTTATCGGCCCCGGCCCCTGCGAATTGAGCGGTTTTTTCGCCGCCCCCGCGACCTACGAATTGGCCCGCACCTCGTCGATCGAGGTCACGCCGGCCAGCACCTTTTCGATGCCGTCCTGGCGCAGCGTGCGCATGCCGGCGCCCAGCGCGCATTGCTGCAGGTCGTCGGCGCGGCGGCCGGTCTGGATGAGGTGGCGCAGCGCGCGGTCGACCATCATCAGCTCGTGGATGCCGGCGCGGCCGCGGTAGCCGGTGCCGCTGCAATGGTCGCAGCCGGCACTGGTGTAGCGCGTCAGCCGGCCGTCCTCGCCACCGAAGCGGCGGCGCCAGTCGGCCATGACCTCGTCGGCCGTCGGCGCCACGGGCATGCCCTCGAAGGGATGCCGGTAGTCGGCCAGCAGTTCCTCCGTCTCCTCGGCGCTGGCCGGGTTCTCGATGCGGCATTGCGGACACAGCCGGCGCACGAGGCGCTGCGCGAGCACGGCCAGCAGGGCGTCGGCGAAGTTGAACGGGTCCATGCCCATGTCGAGCAGCCGCGTCACGGTCTCGGGGGCGTTGTTGGTGTGCAGCGTCGAGAGCATCAGGTGGCCGGTCAGCGCGGCCTCGATGGCCACCTGCGCCGTCTCGCGGTCGCGGATCTCGCCGACCATGATGACGTCCGGATCGGCGCGCAGGAACGAGCGCAGCGCACGCTCGAAGGTCCATTCGATGCGCGGATTGACCTGCACCTGGCGCAGCCCGGGCTGGGTGATCTCGACCGGGTCCTCGGCGGTCCAGATCTTGCGCTCGGGCGTGTTGATGCTGCCCAGCACCGAATGCAGCGTCGTCGTCTTGCCCGAGCCGGTGGGGCCGACGCACAGCAGCATGCCGTAGGGGCGCAGCGCGACGGCCTTGACGCATTCGAGGTTGCGCGGGCTCAGCCCGAGGCTCTCGATCGGCATCGGTTTCGTCGACGCCAGCAGCCGCAGCACGGCGTCCTCGAGGTTGGCGCTGGTGGGCACGGTCGCGACGCGCAGCTCGAGCTTCATGCCCTGGACATAGCGGGCGAAGTTGATCTTGCCGTCCTGGGGCTTGCGGCGCTCGGAGATGTCGAGGTCGCACATGATCTTCAGCCGCGCGATCAGGGCGTGGCGGTAGGCCGGAGGCAGTTCGAGGTAGGGCCGCAGCAGGCCGTCCTTGCGGAAGCGGATGCGCACCTTCTCGCGCCCGCCCGGGCATTCGACGTGGATGTCGGAGACGCCCTGGGCATGGGCCTCGACGATCATCGAGTTGATCAGCCGCACGAGCGTGTTGTCGCTCTGCTCGATCGCGACCTCACCGTCGTGGTCGCCGACGAAGTCGCTGCGCTCCATCGAGGCGACGAGCTTGGACGCGTCCTCGCCGTCGCCGTCGAGCGCCGCGCCGACGCCGTCGCCGGCACCGCGCAGCGTCAGCTCGGTGGCGCCGACCTTCTCGTAGGCGCGCGCGATCGCCACCGGCAGCACGCCGGTGCGCGCCAGCACCGGCACGACCTTGCACTGGGCGGCGAACTCGATCTCGTCGATGCGGGCGCGGTTGCTCGGGTCCTCGACGGCGGTGACGAGGCGGCCGGCGCGCCACATCAGCGGCAGCGCCGGCACGCGCGTGGCCACCGCGTAGGGCAGCCGCGTGATGGCCTCGGTCTCGGCCGGGAACTGCAGCGCGTCTACGAGCGGGTAGCCGAGCTTGCGCGCCAGCGCCGTCTGCAGGTCGGAGCGGCTGACGACGCCCATCTTCACGAGCAACTCACCCAGCGGCATCGAGCGGTCCTGGCGCTGCTGCAGCAGCGCGTCCTCGAGCTGGGCCTGGGTGATGAGGCCGAGCGAGGTCAGTGCCTCGCCGATGCGCACCATCGGCATGCGCGCCTGGTGCTCGATGGCCTCGAGCAGTTCGGCCGGCGTGATGATCTGGCGCACGACCAGCACCTCGCCGATCTTGCGGTTGCGCAGCTGTTCCTGCTCGTACAGCGCGCTCTGGATCTGCTGCGGCGTGGCCGAATGCTGCTGCACCAGCGTCTCGCCCAGCGGCAGGCCGACGTGCGCCTCGCGCCAGGCCGAGCGCGGCACGAACCAGCGCCGCAGCGCCCCGCCTTCGATCGGCTCGAACAGGAACAGGCCGCAGTCCGCTTCGACATGGCCCAGCGTCTCGCCCTCCCAGGCCGGGGCGTTGACGAATTCGATGCGGAAGGGCAGCGGCGGCGGCTGCGTCAGCGAGTCGTCCTCGGGCGGCAGCGCCGCCAGCGGCTCCTTGAGCTCGAGGCGGCGGAACTGGTCCAGGCGCAGCGGCAGCGGACGCCTTGGCGTCGTCATGCGCAGCTGCAGCACGCCGCGCTCGGGGTCGAAGAGTTCGAGCTGGCCTTCGATGAGGTGGCCGTTGACACCCTCGATGCGACAGGGCAATGGCGCCGCCGCCGCCTCGGGTGCGGGATAGCCCGGCAGGTCGGGCGTGGGCCAGGCCAGCGCGGCTTCGGTCGTGAGCAGCGAAAGCGCAGGTTGGGACAGATCGGACATCGGGCGACCTCGGGCGCGGACGGAGCGCGGCGCGCTGGAGCGCACCGCTGGCCCAATGCTAGGGGAGGGTCCGGCGGCGACAGCCGCGGAGATGGGGCCCGATCGCCGGCCTGTTCCGGCCGCGGACGGCCGCGGACGGCCGCGCGGCCGCGATACGTCACTTGCGCGGCGCCGAAAGAAGTGTATAAACGGTTTATACGATTACACGAAACCGTCATAAGCGTCATGGCCACCACGAAGAACCCGCTGCACCACGCCACCGCCGAGGCGGCCGCACCGCCGCCGCGGAAGGCGCCGGCGACGAAGACGCCACGGCCCACGGTGCGGACCGCGGCAGCGAAGCAGCCGGCCGCCGCGGCGCCGGCGCCGCGCGAGGCGAAGAAGCTGCCGCGGCCGCGGCTCGTGCGCGACGGCTTCACGATGCCGGAGGCCGATTTCGCCCTCATCGCCCAGCTCAAGGCGCGCGCGCTCGAGGCACGCCGCGCGGCCAAGAAGAGCGAGCTGCTGCGCGCCGGTCTGCACGCGCTGGCAGCGCTCGACGCGGGCGCGCTCGCCACGGCGCTCGACCGTCTCGATCCGGTGCGCATCGGCCGGCCGAGGAAGGGGCGCTGAGCGCCCGACCCGCGGGAGAACGACGCCATGACCGACCACACCGCCACCTGGTGGACCTTGCTGTGCATCGCCAGCGCGATCAACGTCGCCGCCTGGGCCGCGTCGGCGCTGGCGCTGCGGCGACGCCAGGCCGCCGTGCACCCGGCCACGCGCGACGCGATGCGCATGCAGATGGCGCTCTCGGCCGTCTACGTGCTGGGCTGCGCCTACCGCTCGGTGTTCCCGGTGTTCGACATCCGCCGCCTGTGCCTGTTCGACACGCTGGCATCGAGCGTCATCGTCGGCCGCTCGGTCGCCACGCTCGCCGAGTTGTGCTTCGCGGCGCAATGGGCGCTGCTGCTGCGCGGCGTCGCGCGCTCGGCCGGCAGCGCGCCGGCGCTGGCGGTCTCGCACCTCGTGCTGCCGCTGATCGGCCTGGCCGAGGTCTGTTCCTGGTACGCGGTGCTGACCACCGACAACATCGGCCATGTCTTCGAGGAGACGATCTGGGGCCTGGCCGCGGCGCTGCTCGTCGCCAGCCTCGTCTTCGTCTGGCCGCGCTGCCGGCGCGAGCTAAAGCCGGTGCTGGCGGTCTGCGGCGCCGCGGGGCTGGCCTATGTCGCGTACATGTTCGGCGTCGACGTGCCGATGTACTGGTCGCGCTGGGCCCACGACCTGAGCGCCGGGCGGCCGTTCCTCACGCTGTCCGAGGGCGTCGCCGATGCCTCGGGGCGCTGGATCGTTTCGCACCATTGGCGCGACTGGCAGTCCGAGGTGACCTGGATGACGCTGTATTTCACGGTCGCCGTCTGGCTCAGCATCTCGCTGATGCACGCGCCGCGGCTGTGGGGTGCCGAGAGGTCCAGAATCGGCGCCCTGCCCCACGATCGCGCCGCGCCTGCACGCGACCAGGAGTTTGCATCGTGATGAAGTCGACCACCGCTTTCAGCTTGCTGCGCATCGTCCGCGCCGCGCGCTTCTCGGAGCGCGGCTTCCGCAGCGCCTGGCGCGACGAGGCGGCCTTCCGCCAGGAGTTGTGCCTGATGCTGCTGCTGGCGCCGCTGACGCTTTGGCTGCGGCTGCCGCACCTCGAGACGGTGCTGCTGCTGGCGCTGATGGCGCTGGTGCTGATCGCCGAGTTGCTGAACTCGGCGCTCGAGGCCGTCGTCGACATGGCGACGCGCGAATTCCATCCGCTCGCCGCCAAGGCCAAGGACTGCGGCAGTGCCGCCGTCTTCGTCTCGCTGCTGACGCTGGGCGGCGCCTGGCTGGTGCTCGCCGGGCCGGCGCTGTGGGAGGCGCTGACTAGGTAGGGTCGGTAGGGCCAGCGCCGTCGCGCGCCGGGCTCGCGAGCCAGTGCAGCGTGAACAGCCGCGCCGGATCGGTCCAGGCGGCACGCGGCACGAACCCGGCGGCGCGCGCGAGTTCGGCGAAGGCCTCGTCGGCGTACTTGTAGGAATTCTCGGTGTGCACGCTCTCGCCCTCGGCGAACTCGAAGCGCTGCCCGGCCACCGTCACGACCTGGGCGCGGCGACTCACGAGGTGCATCTCGATGCGCCGCAGCGGCGCGTTGTAGAAGGCCGCGTGGTGCCAGGCGCCGAGATCGAAATCGGCCCCGGCCTCGATATTCGCGCGCGCCCAGAGGTTGAGGTTGAAGGCCGCGGTGACGCCGGCCGCGTCGTTGTAGGCGGCGTGCAGCAGCGCCGGATCCTTGACGCGGTCGACGCCGATCAGCAGGCCGGCGCCGCGCGTGATCGCCGCGATGCGACGCAACAGCGCCTGCGCCTGCGCGGGATCGAAATTGCCGATCGAGCTGCCCGGGTAGAAGCCGACGCGGCGTCCGACCGGATCGGGCAGATCGACGCCGGCGACATAGTCGCCGACAACCGGCCGCACGACGAGCCCGGGATGGTCGGCGCGCAGCGCGGCGGCGGCCTGCAGCAGATGCTCGCCCGAGATGTCGATCGGCACGTAGCGCGCCGGCGATGCGAGCGCGTCGAGCAGCATGCGCAGCTTGCGCGCCGAGCCGGCGCCGAATTCGACGATCTCGGCGCCCGGTCCGATGAGGTCGGCGATGTGCGACGCATGGCGCTCGAGCAGCGCGAGTTCGACCCGCGTCGGGTAGTACTCGGGCAGCTCGCAGATGCGGTCGAAGAGCCGCGAACCGGCGACGTCGTAGAACCATTTCGGCGCGATGGCCCGTGGTCGCGACGCGAGCCCGGCGACCAGTTCGCGCGCGAATTCGCTCACAGATCGCGGGCGAGCCGCAGCCCGCTGAACTGCCAGCGGGCTGCCGGGGGAAAGAAGTTGCGATAGCTCACGCGTTCGTGGCCACGCGGCGTCGCGCAGCTGCTGCCGCGCAGCACGAGCTGGCCGACCATGAACTTGCCGTTGTACTCACCCACCGCGCCAGGCGCCGCGACGAAACGCGGATAGGGGTCGTAGGACGAACGCGTCCATTGCCAGACCTCGCCATAGGCGTCGGGCGGCGGCTGCACGCCGGCGACGGCGGCCTCCCATTCGAACTCGGTCGGCAGCCGCGCGCCGGCCCATTGCGCATAGGCCGCGGCCTCGAAGAAGCTGAGGTGGCGCACGGCCCGCGCCGGGTCGCGCGGCTGCACGCCATGCAGCGTGAATTCGCAGCCGTCGGCCAGCCAGTAAGGCGGCGCCGACCAGCCCTGCGCCTGACGCAGCGCCCAGCCTTCCGAGAGCCAGAGATCGACGCGGTCGTAGCCGCCGTCGTCGACGAACTGCGCATACTCGGCGTTGCTGACGAGCCGCGAGGCCAGCGCATGCGGCTGCAGCAGCACGGTGTGGCGCGGCGTCTCGTTGTCGAAGGCGAAGCCGGGTCCGGCGTGGCCGACCTCGACGAGGCCGCCGGCGTGGCGGATCCAGTTGGACGGCGGCGCATCCGGCGCCGCCGGCGGCGCGCCGGCGAGCACGGCGGGGCGCATGGGGTTCAGCGACATCAGGTGTAGGATGTCGGTGAGCATCAGTTCCTGGTGCTGCTGCTCGTGCTGGATGCCGAGCTCGATGAGCGGCGCGGCGCGGCGCGCGGCGTCGCTGCCCGCGCGGTCGACGAAGCGTGCCAGCGCCTGGTCGACGGCCTCGCGGTAGGCATGGACCTCGGCCAGCGACGGCCGCGTCAGCAGGCCGCGTTGCGGCCGCGGATGGCGCGGACCCAGCGCCTCGTAATACGAGTTGAACAGCCGTGCCCAGCGCTCGTCGTGGACGCGATACGCGGCGTCCAGCGGCTGCAGCACGAGGGTCTCGAAGAACCAGCTCTGGTGCGCCAGATGCCATTTCGTCGGGCTCGCATCGGGCATCGATTGCACGGCCTGGTCCTCGGCGCCGAGCGGCGCGGCGATCTCGAGCGAGCGCCGGCGCACCGCGGCATAACGCTGCAGCAGGCGCGATCGGTCTTCAGCCTCGTCCATCGTGCACGGTCCCCGTCATCGGTTGCGGCCGCCTCCTGGCCTCGGCCCAGTGTATGCGGGTGCGCAATATTCGTCGCCGATGCGCGATCACGACCGCCCCGGCGTCCCGATAATGGGTCGATCCTCCGGCCGGGCCATTACAGGAAAGATGCTGCATCCCTTTCGATGCGTCGCGCTGCTCATCGCCGCGACGCTGCTGCGGCCGGCCTGCGCGAGCGCGCAGGCGCCACCACCCTGCCCGGCGACGGCCACCGCAGCATCGACTTCGCAGCCGCCTTCGCAGCCGCCTTCGCAGCCGCCTTCGCAAGCATCGTCGCGGTCTTCCGTGCTGCCGACCTCGCTCGTCGTCGAGGTCGACAAGCAAGGCCCGCGCATCATCATCGATGTCCGCGCCCGCGTCGCCGCCGGCCCGCGGCTGACCTGGCAGGTGCTGACCGACTACGACCACATGGCGGATTACCTTTCGCTGCTGCAGTCCAGCCATGTCGTCGCCGGCGCAGGCCCTGCGATCGAGGTCGAACAGGTCGGCCAGGCGCATCGCGCCTTCCTGCACTACACCTTCCACAGCCGGCTCGCGATCGAGCTCGACGAGGACCGCGGCGCGATCGAAGGCCGCCTGATCGACGGTGACTTCAAGCTCTATAACTTCTGGACGCACATCGCCACCGCCGACGGTGGCACGCTCATCACCCACCATGGCGAATACATTCCCGACGCCTGGGTGCCACCGGGCATCGGGCCGGCGCTGATACGCGCCGAGACGCGGCGTCAGTACGAGGAGCTGCTGGCCGAGGTGCTGAAGCGGCGCGACGCAGCGAGCCACTGATCCTTGGTCGAATTCGGGAAAACCCTCATTTGCAATCGATTGCATTGATTCAGAATGAAGGCCATGCAATGCGACCTCGAGATGAGAGACAAAGCTGACGCAGCGCGTCGAGGTACAAACCGATTATCTTGATATGCAATCGTTTGCATTATTGCCAACCTATCCTTGCGAAGGGCCCTCCATGTCATTCAATGAAACCGAGCGTCGCCAGCTGATCAACGCCCCCGGCATCGGCCCGCGCGTCGTCGAGCGGCTCGAACAGGTCGGCTTCGATTCGCTGGCCGCGATGCAGCGCAGCGGCACCGACGCCGTCGTCGAGCGCGTCTGCCGCATGCTGGGCAGCAACGCCTGGACGAACCGCCGCCGCGCCCTCAACCGGCTGCTGGCCGAGACCGCCGAGCGCGCACCGGCCTGAAGCCGGCGCCGCGCGGCGCCGCGCTTTTAGCGCGCCGTCGGCATCGCGAATTCGGCGCCGCGGCCCGTGCTCTCGGGCCAGCGCTGCATCACCGATTTCTGCTTCGTGTAGAAGCGCACGCCCTCCTCGCCGTAGGCGTGCAGGTCGCCGAAGAGACTGGCCTTCCAGCCACCGAAGCCGTGCCAGGCCATCGGCACCGGGATCGGCACGTTGATGCCGACCATGCCGACCTGCACGCGGCGGCTGAATTCGCGCGCGATGTGGCCGTCGCGCGTGTAGCAAGAGACGCCGTTGCCGAACTCGTGCGCGTTGACGAGGTCCAGCGCGGCAGCGAAATCGGCCACGCGCAGGCACGACAGCACGGGGCCGAAGATCTCCTCGCGGTAGATGCGCATCGTGGGCTGCACATGGTCGAACAGCGTGCCGCCGATCCAGAAGCCGCGCTCGCAGCCGGCACCGGCCCGCGCGGCATCGAAGCCGCGGCCGTCGACGAGCAGTTGCGCGCCCTCGGCGACGCCGGACTCGATGTATCCGGTGATGCGGTCGAGCGCCGCGCGGCTGACGATGGGCCCCATCTCGGCGTCGGCGTGCAGGCCGTCGCGCACCTGCAGCGCGCGCGTGCGCTCGACGAGCCGCGGTATCAATCGATCGCCGACATCGCCGACGAGCAGCGCGACGCTGATCGCCATGCAGCGCTCGCCGGCCGAGCCGTAGGCGGCGCCGACGAGCGCGTCGACGGCCTGGTCGAGGTCGGCATCGGGCATCACGACCATGTGGTTCTTCGCCCCCCCGAGCGCCTGCACGCGCTTGCCGTGGCGCGCACCGGCCTGGTAGATCTGGTGCGCGATCGGCGTCGAGCCGACGAAGCTCAGCGCGCGCACGTCGGGATGCTCGATCAGCGCGTCGACCGCGGCCTTGTCGCCCTGCACGACGTTGAAGACGCCGTCGGGCAGGCCGGCCTGCGCGAACAGCTCGGCGACGAGCAGGCTCGCGCCGGGGTCGATCGGGCTCGGCTTGAGGACGAAGGTGTTGCCGGTGGCGATGGCGATCGGGAACATCCACATCGGGACCATCGCCGGGAAATTGAACGGCGTGACGCCGGCGACGACGCCCAGCGGCTGGCGCAGCGTCCAGTTGTCGATGCCGGTGCTGACCTGGTCGGTGTAGTCGCCCTTGAGCAGCTGCGGCACGCCGCAGGCGAACTCGACGATGTCGATGCCGCGCGAGACCTCGCCCTGGGCGTCGCTGAAGACCTTGCCATGTTCGGCGGTGATGATGCGCGCGAGCTCGTCCTTGTGGCGGTTCAGCAGTTCGAGGAACTTGAACATCACGCGCGCACGACGGATCGGCGGCGTCTCGGCCCAGGCCGGGAATGCCGCCTGCGCGGCGGCGACGGCGGCGGCGACATCGGCCGCATCGGCGAGCCGCACCTCGCCGGCGACCTCGCCGCGGGCCGGGTTGTAGACCGGATGGCTGCGCTGGGAGCCGCCCGCGTAGGGTCGGCCGCCGATGTGATGGGCGATGGAGGGAGGCTGCTTCGACATGGGATGGTGGGCATCGACGCGCCGGGAGCGGGCGCCGGGAATTATGGTCCGCGATGGCCCGCGCCCGCGCGCCGCGTCGCCCGCGCCCGGCGGCCGTTGACATCAAAGAGCTTGCGCTGATCCGCCAATAACATTCGCTTTACTGCGCCCGTCGCGGCGCCGACGATGGCCGGATCGTTCCCCTTTCCTGGAGGTCCTGATGACCACCACCGGCCACCCCGACGTCTATCCGGTGCCCGAGGCCTGGCAGCGCAAGGCCTGGGTCGACGCGACGAGCTACCGCCGCAACTACGAGCGCTCGATCCGCGAGCCCGAGGCCTTCTGGGCCGACCAGGCGCAGCGCCTGCACTGGATCCGCCAGCCCACGCGCATGCGCGACGTCTCCTACGGCCCCGGCGACGTGCACATCCGCTGGTTCGCCGACGGCGCGCTCAACGCCAGCGAAAACTGCCTCGACCGCCACCTGCTGCAGCATGGCAACCGCGCCGCCATCATCTGGCAGGGCGACGAGCCCGGCGAGACGCGCACGCTCAGCTATGCCGAGCTGCACGCCGAGGTCTGCCGCCTGGCCAACGTGCTGAAGTCGCTGGGCGTCGTCAAGGGCGACCGCGTCGCACTGTACCTGCCGCCGGTGCCCGAGGCGGCGGCGGCGATGCTGGCCTGCGCGCGCATCGGCGCCGTGCATTCGGTGGTCTTCGCGGGCTTCTCGGCCGAATCGCTGGCCGGCCGCATCCGCGATTGCGGCGCCCGCGTGCTGATCACCGCCGACGAGGGCGTGCGCGGCGGCCGCCGCTTCCCGCTGAAGACGGCGGCCGACCAGGCGCTGCACGCCTGCCCCTCGGTCAGCAGCTGCATCGTGCTGCGCCGCACCGGCGCCAAGGTGCCGTGGAAGCAGGGCCGCGACCATGGGTACCACGACCTCGTCGACCGCGCCGCCGCGCGCTGCACGCCCGAGACGATGGGCGCCGAGGATCCGCTGTTCATCCTCTACACCTCGGGCTCGACCGGCCAACCCAAGGGCGTGCTGCACACGACGGCCGGCTACCTGCTGGCCGCGGCGCTGACGCACCGCGACGTGCTCGACTACCACGCGGGCGACATCTTCTGGTGCACGGCCGACATCGGCTGGGTCACCGGCCACACCTACATCGTCTACGGCCCGCTGGCCAACGGCGCGACGACGCTGATGTTCGAGGGCGTGCCGACCTGGCCCGATGCCTCGCGCTTCTGGCGCGTCATCGACCAGCACCGCGTCAGCATCTTCTACACCGCGCCGACGGCGATCCGCGCCCTCATCCGCCATGGCCCCGAACCGGTGCTGGCGACGAGCCGGCGCTCGCTGCGGCTGCTCGGATCGGTCGGCGAGCCGATCAACCCGCAAGCCTGGCATTGGTACCACGAGGTCGTCGGCGAGGGCCGCTGCCCCATCGTCGACACCTGGTGGCAGACCGAGACCGGCGCCAGCATCATCGCCCCGATGCCGGGCGCGATGGCGCTCAAGCCGGGCTCGGCGACGCTGCCGTTCTACGGCGTGCAGCCGGTCATCGTCGACGACGACGGCCGCGTGCTCGAAGGCGAATGCGAGGGCCGGCTGTGCCTGCGCGACGGCGGCCCCGGCATGCTGCGCACGCTCTGGGGCGACCATGATCGCTTTCTGAAGACCTATTTCACCGATTGCCCGGGGCTGTACCTGACCGGCGACGGCGCGCGGCGCGATGCCGACGGCTATTACTGGATCACCGGCCGCGTCGACGACGTCATCAATGTCTCCGGCCACCGCCTGGGCACGGCCGAGGTCGAGAGCGCGCTCGTCGCCCACCCCGAGGTCGCCGAGGCCGCGGTCGTCGGCTACCCGCATCCGGTCAAGGGCCAGGGCATCCACGCCTATGTCACGCTGAAGGCCAGCGCCGCGCCGAGCGAGCAGCTGCGCCACGAACTCGAGCAATGGGTGCGCCAGTCGATCGGCCCGATCGCCGCGCCCGACCGCATCCAATGGGCGAACAGCCTGCCGAAGACGCGATCGGGCAAGATCATGCGGCGCGTGCTGCGCCGCGTCGCCGCGGGCCAGACGGGCGATCTCGGCGACACCTCGACGCTGGCCGACGCGACGATGATCGACGGCCTCATCGCCGGCCAGCATGCGCTGGCGGCCGCATCGGACTGAGCCGGTGGCGGCGATGGTCCGCACGCTGCCCGCGAAGCCGGCGCCGGCGGCCCACGCTGCCGGCTCGGCGGTCGTCGTCATCAAGCGCGCTCGCGATCCAGTCGACCCGGCCGATGGCATGCGCGTGCTCGTCGACCGGCTGTGGCCGCGCGGGCTGACGAAGGAGCAGGTGGCGGCCGACCTCTGGCTGCGCGAAGTGGCGCCCAGCGATGCGCTGCGCCGCTGGTTCGGCCACCAGCCCGAGCGCTACGCCGCGTTCGCGCAGAAATACCGCGCCGAACTCCAGGATCATCCGGAGCTGCTGCGCCTGCTCGACGATCTCGGCCGCCGCGGTCGCCTCACGCTGCTGTACAACGCCGCCGACGCCGAACACAACCAGGCGCAGGTGCTGTGCAGCGTGCTGCTCGAGCGGCGCGCCGGCGCGCGCTGAGCGGGCGGACGACGCGCGGCCGTGCGCGAGCAGCCGCCTCAGGCCGCAGCGGCCTGCCGGCGTGGCGGCTTGCCGGATCGGCCGCCCTTGTTCACCGCCGGCACCAGGCTGGCCACATGGCGCAGACCGGCCAGTGCCGGCGTCACGACCTTGAGATCGGCACCGTCGGACATCACGGCATAGGCCGGGTGCAGGAACTCGGGCGCGCCCGGCACGCGGCGCAGTTCGCCGCGCTCGAGCTGCTCGCGCACCGCGCTCAACCTGAAATAACCCGAGCCGCCGGCCGCCTGCAGATAGGCGCGGCCCAGCGGCCCCAGCGCGGCGAACACGCCGGGGCTGGCGAGGTCGGGAAAGGCGCGGTTGTGCTGGGCGACGAATTCCGGCCCCCAGTCGACGAACACGTAATCGGCCGGCCGCGGCGTGCGGCCGCGGCGGTGCGTCGACACCAGCACCAGCTTCTCCTCGAACAGCAGTTCGATGCGCAGCCCCGGCCGCTGGCGCGGCGCATAGACGATGGCGATGTCGAGGATGCCCTCGGCCACCTCGTGCATCAGCGCGTCGGCGCCGGCGACCTCGGTGCGCAGCGCCAGCTGTGGCGCGGCGCGGCGCATCCACATCAGCCAGTCGACGAGCAGCGGCTCCCACAGGCTGGTCTCGCAGCCCACGGTGACGACGGCGCGGCGTCCCGGCGGCACGGCGACCTGGTGGCGCGCGCGCTCCCAGACCTGCACCAGCGTCGGCGCATAGCGCATGAAATGCTCGCCCGCCGAGGTCAGCGTCGCGCCGGCCTTGTTGCGCACGAACAGCGGCCGGCCGAGCAGCGACTCGAGCGCGCGCACGCGCGCGCCGACCGCCGTCTGCGTGACATGCAGCTGTTCGGCCGCGCGCATGAAGCTGCCGGTGGCGACGATGGCCAGGAAGGTGCGGGCGAGATTGATGTCCATGGTGCGGCTCCGCTCGGAAGGTCGACTTCAATGCATAACGCTTGCATTGAACGGTGAATGTAATTCGCTTTACTTGTCGATAAGCGATGTCGACCATGGTCACCCTCGAGGACCGCGAGGTCCATCGCCACAGACCAGGAGACTCACATGGCTCACGATAGACGCCGCGTGCTGCGAACCCTGGGCGCGGCAGGCGCCGGCCTCGCCGCTCCGTCGTTCTTCGTACGCAACGCCTGGGCGGCTGAATTCCGCAACAACCCGGGCAACGCGAAGTCGGTCAAGCTCGGCTTCAACGTCCCGCAAAGCGGACCCTATGCCGACGAAGGCAATGACGAGCTCAAGGCCTTCAAGCTCGCCGCGCAGCACCTCAACGGCGAGGGCGACGGCGGCATGATCAAGACCTTCAAGCCCTCGTCACTCAAGGGCCACGGCATCCTGGGCAAGAAGGTCGAATACGTCACCGGCGACACGCAGACGAAGGCCGACGCGGCGCGTGCCTCGGCCAAGCGCATGATAGAACGCGACGGCGTCATCATGTTCTCGGGCGGCTCGTCGTCTGCCGTGGCGGTGGCGGCGCAATCGCTGGCGCAGGAGATGGGCGTGCTGTTCATGGTCGGCCTGAGCCATTCGAACGACACGACAATGAAGGACCGGCGCCGCTACGGCTTCCGCCATTTCTTCAACGCCTATATGTCGGGTCAGGCGCTGGCGCCGATCCTCGTGCAGGAATACGGGCGCGACCGCCATGCCTACCACCTGACGGCCGACTACACCTGGGGCTGGACGCAGGAGGAATCGCTGATCAAGGCGACCGAGGCGCTGGGCTGGAAGACGGTGAAGGCCGTGCGCACGCCGCTGGGCGCCGGCGACTTCTCGCAATACATCACGCCGGTGCTGAATTCGGGCGCCGACGTGCTCATCGTCAACCATTACGGCAAGGACATGGTGAACTCGCTGCGCCAGGCGGTGCAGTTCGGCCTGCGCGACAAGATGGTCAACGGCAAGCGCTTCGAGATCGTCGTGCCGCTGTATTCGCGGCTGATGGCGCAGGGCGCCGGCGATGCCGTCAAGGGCATCCTCGGCACCGCGAACTGGCATTGGACGCTCGAGGACGAGGGCACGAAGGTGTTCACGAAATCCTTCGGCCAGGCCTACGGCGAGCCGCCTTCGCAGGCGGCGCAGACCTGCTATGTGCAGACGCTGCTCTACGCCAACGCGGTCGAGCGCGCCGGCACCTTCTACCCGCCCGAGGTCATCAAGGCGCTCGAGGGCTTCAAGTTCGACGGCCTGGGCAATGGCCCGACCGAGTACCGCGCCGGCGACCACCAATGCTTCAAGGACGTGCTGGTGATGCGCGGTGCCGAGCATCCCAAGGGCCGCTTCGGCCTGCTCGAGATCGTCAAGATCGTGCCGCGCGCCCAGGTCGAATACCCGGTGACGATGGGCGGCGGATCGCTCGGGCCCTACACCGTCTAGGCAGTCGGACCACGGCAGCAAACGCGCATGGACGCCCTGCTGCTGCAACTGCTCAACGGCCTGGACAAGGGCGGGGCCTATGCGCTGATCGCGCTCGGGCTGACGCTGATCTTCGGCACCCTGGGCGTCGTGAATTTCGCGCATGGGGCGCTGTTCATGATCGGCGCCTTCTGCGCCGTCGCCGCGGGGCAGTTGCTGACGCTGTCGGCGCCTGTCCGCGACACCAGCATCACGGTCTTCGAGGCCTACAAGGACGTGCCCTATCTGCAGCTGTGGTTCGGCGCGGCGGGGGCGCGGCTGATCGACCTCGCCGTGCCCTTGTCGCTGCTGCTGGCGCTGCCGGTGATGCTGCTGCTGGGCGTGGCGATCGAGCGCGGGCTGATCCGCCATTTCTACCACCGCAGCGCCGCCGACCAGATCCTCGTCACCTTCGGGCTGGCGATCGTGCTGCAGGAGATCGTCAAGGCCTGGTTCGGCGCGAATGCGATACCGGCGCCGGCGCCGGCGGCGCTGTCGGGATCGGCCGATGTCGGCGCCTGGTTCGGCCTCGGCGGCGACATCACCTACCCCTGGTGGCGGCTCGTCTACCTCGGCTTCGCGCTCGTCGTCATCGCCGCCGTCTTCGCCTTCCTGCACCTGACGACCTTCGGCATGGTCGTGCGCGCCGGCATGCGCGACCGCGAGACCGTCGGGCTGCTGGGCATCGACATCCAGCGCCGCTTCACGATCGTCTTCGCCGTCGCCGTGCTCGTCGCCGGCATCGCCGGGGCGATGTACGCGCCCATCCTCGCGCCGGACTACCACATGGGGATGGAATTCCTCGTGCTGTCCTTCGTCGTCGTCGTCGTCGGCGGCATGGGCTCGCTGGGTGGCGCCGTGCTCGCCGGTTTCCTGCTCGGCGTGCTGCAGTCGCTGGCCTCGATGAACGAGGTCAAGAGCCTGTTCCCGCGCATCGACCAGATCGTCATCTACGCCGTCGCGGTGGTGATCCTGCTCGTGCGTCCGCGCGGGCTGATGGGGCGCGTCGGCGTGATGGAAACCTGAACCGCCTCCACCCGCATGAACCTCGCATGAACCCCGCTTCAGGCCGCGACCACCTGCAGTTCCTGGCCTTCGCCGTCGCCGTGCTGGCGATGCCGCTGTGGACGTCGCCGCTGGGCGCGGCCTACCCCGACCTGCTGCAGCGCATCGCGATCTACGCCATCTTCGCCGTCGGCTTCAACCTGCTGTACGGACTCACCGGCTACCTCTCGTTCGGCCACGCCGCCTTCCTCGGCGTCGGCTCGTACGCGGCGCTGTGGTGCTTCAAGCTGATCTCGTCCGACGCGCTGCCGGCGCTGCTGGCCGGTGTCGCCGCGGCCGGCATCTTCGCCGCCGTCATCGGCTGGCTCTGCCTGCGCCGCTCGGGCATCTATTTCTCGATCCTCACGCTGGCCTTCGCGCAGATGGCCTACAACCTCGCCTATTCGGTGCTGACGCCGATCACCAACGGCGAGACCGGGCTGCAGATCCGCGCCACCGACCCGCGCTGGTTCGACCTCTGGCTCGGCGGCGCCGCCGGGCTGCGCTATCCGAGCTGCTTCGGCCTGACGCTGGGCGGCTGGCGCGGCTTCTACCTCTGTGCCGTGGCGCTGATCGTCGCCTACTACATCGCCATGCGCATCACGCGCAGCCCGCTGGGCACGATGCTGCGGGCGATCAAGTCCAACCCGGTGCGGCTGCGCTACACCGGCATCGACACGCGGCCCTATGCGCTGGCGATCTTCGTCGTCTCGGGCCTCTACGCCGGCCTCGCCGGGGCCCTGCTCGCCGCCACCGATCCGCTCGTCGGCGCCGACCGCATGCAGTGGACCGCCTCGGGCGAGGTCGTGCTGATGACCATCCTCGGCGGCGCCGGCACGCTGCTCGGCCCGGTGCTGGGCGCGGCCATCATCAAGTACCTCGAGAACATCTTCTCGGCCTTCAACCACCATGTGCTCGAAGTCGGCTTCGGCCTGCTGCCCGATGCGCTGCGCGAGGCCGCCGTGGCCATCGCGTCGCTGTTCGTCGGCGACGGCTGGCAGCTGACGCTGGGCCTGCTGTTCATGGCCGTCGTGATCTTCCTGCCCGGCGGCGTGATGGAGGGCCTGCGGCGCCTCGGGCAACGGCTGTCACGCTGGCGGCGGCTGCAGCAGGAACGGCCATGAGCATCCTGCAGATCCGCGGCATCAGCAAGCGCTACGCCGGGCTGCGCGCGCTCGACGACGTCCACCTCGCGGTGCAGCCGGGCAGCGTGCACGCGATCATCGGGCCCAACGGTGCCGGCAAGTCGACGCTGCTGAACTGCCTCGTCGGCCGCGTCACGCCCGACGAGGGCGAGGTGCGCTTCGACGGCCTCTCGCTGCTCGGCCTCGAGCCACACGAGATCAGCCAGGCCGGCGTGGCGCGGATGTTCCAGACGCCGGAGATCTTCGGCGAGCTCAGCCTGCTCGACAACGTGCTGATCCCGGCGCTGGCGCGCGCCGACGGTTCCTACGCCTTCAAGGCCTGGTCGCGCGTCGACGACCGCACCGAGGTCATCGAGCGCGCCGAGGCGATGCTCGACCAGGTCGGCCTCGCCGACCATCGCCAGGGCCATGCGGCGGCGCTGTCGCGCGGCGACAAGCGCCGCCTCGGCCTCGCGATGTGCCTCGTGCAGTCGCCGCGGCTGCTGCTGCTCGACGAGCCGACGGCGGGCATGTCGCGCGCCGACACCGAGCAAACGGTGGAGCTGCTGCAGCGCCTGGCCGGCGGCGTGACGACGGTGATCATCGAGCACGACATGCAGGTCGTGTTCACGCTCGCCAGCCGCATCAGCGTGATGGCCCAGGGCCGCGTCATCGCCGAGGGCGATCCGGCGGCGATCCGCGGCGACGAGCGCGTGCAGCAGGCCTATCTGGGTGGCATGGGCGGCAAGTCCGGCAAGTCCGCTCCGGGCGGCGGCGCGGGTGCCGCGGCGGAGCAGCGGCCATGATCGTCATCGGCCAGACGCTGGTCTCGATGGAGCCGCCGACGCCGCCTCACGCGATGCCGAAGCCGCCGCCGTCGCCGTATTTCGCCTGCCGCGGCCTGCAGGCCTATTACGGCGAGAGCTACATCGTCCAGGACCTCAGCTTTTCCATCGAACGCGGCCAGATCGTCGCCCTGCTCGGCCGCAACGGCGCCGGCAAGACCTCGACGCTGCGCACCATCGCCCGGCTGGCCGCGCCGCAACGGCTGCACGGCGAGATCTGGCTCGACGGCCAGGCGCTGCACCCGCTGTCGGCGCACCGGGCGGCGCGGCTCGGCGTCGCGCTGGTGCCCGAGGACCGCCGCATCTTCGCCGGCCTGACGGTGCACGAGAACCTGCAGATGGCGCAGATCGCGCCGGCGCCGGGCTGGAGCCTCGAGCGCATCTACGAGCGCTTCCCGCGACTGGCCGAGCGGCGCCGCCAGCAGGCGGTGACGCTGTCGGGCGGCGAGCAGCAGATGCTGGCTGTGGCGCGCGCGCTGGCACGCGACATCAAGCTGCTGCTGCTCGACGAGCCCTACGAGGGCCTGGCGCCGGTGATCGTGCAGGAGATCGAGCGCATCGCCCTGGAAATCAAGGCGCTCGGGCTGACGACGGTGATCGTCGAGCAGAACGCCATCGCGGCGCTGCAGCTGGCCGACCGGGCGATCATTCTCGAGATGGGCCGCATCGTCTTCGACGGCGCGGCGCGCACG
This sequence comes from Burkholderiales bacterium, assembly GCA_028868825.1. Classification (GTDB taxonomy): domain Bacteria; phylum Pseudomonadota; class Gammaproteobacteria; order Burkholderiales; family Burkholderiaceae_C; genus Rubrivivax. Next base: position 29,775 of record JAGWTU010000014.1, read on the forward strand.
GTGCTCGACGATGCCGAATTGCGGCGCCAGCATCTGGCCGTCTGAAGGCGCCCGATGGCGGCCTCGCGGCCCGCGCGGTCACTGCAGCGGCGCGCGTTTGGACATAAGATGCACATGACATGCATCTATAACCACGCACCGGTGACGACGCGATGAATCCGCAGCCCCCGCTCGAACTGAACCGCTCCTCGATCGAGACCCTGGTCGATCGCTTCTACGCCGACGTGCGTGCCGACGCACACCTCGGACCGCTGTTCGACGGCGTGATCGGCGACCGCTGGCCGGCGCATCTGGTGCGCATGGCCGATTTCTGGTGCACGGTGATGCTCGGCAGCCGCAGCTTCCGCGGCGATGTGATGGCGCGCCATCTGGCGCTCTCGGTTATCGATTCGCGGCATTACGAGCGCTGGCTGGCGCTGTGGAAGCAGCACACCGAGGCCCTGTTCGAACCCGAAGCGGCGGCGCGGATGCAGAGCGTCGCATTCGGCATCGCGCGCATGATCCGGCTCGCGCGCGAGCGCCTCGGGCTCGACGCGGAAGACCCGGCGCTCAGCGCCCTGCCCTGATCGCGCGCCGGATCGCGACGGCGCCGAGCGCCAGCGCCAGCAGCACGAGCCCGACGCCGGCCTCGCCCTGGTCGTCGCGCAAGTAGTTCACGCAGAGCGTCTGCGGCAATTGCTGGTAGAGCATGCCGGCGGTGGCCGCCATCCAGGCGATGTTGCCGACACAGAACAGCGCCACCTCGTCGTCCATGCGGCGCCAGCTCGCGGCAAGCCAGAAGCCGGCGAGCCAGCAGGAGGCCAGCTTGGCGAGCTCGACGGCCCGCGACATCAGTGCCGCGTCGAGCGCCGACGGCAGCATCCACGCCGCGGCGACGAGGCTGGCGTAGATGGCGCCGCTCCAGCCGCGCCAGTCGAGCCACTCGCCGCTACGCAGACCGCGGCGCAGCGTGGCGCGGCGGCGCACGAGGCTGTGCGCCGCCCAGCCGGCGGCAAAGAGCAGCGGCAGTTCGAGCAGCATGTGCAGCGACATGCGCGACTCGATCGCCTGGCGCAGCGCCGGCCAGGCCAGCGCCGCCGGCGCCGCGGCGAGCAGCCACAGCGTCTGGATCAATGCGCCCCCGCGGCCAGCCGCCGCGCCGCCGCCAGCGCCCGCGGCCAGGCCGCATAGCCGTAGAGGCCGCGCAGCCGGCCCGCGCCGTCGAGCAGGTGGATTGCGCCGTTGTGCGCGTAGCCGCCGCTGCCGTCGGGGACGACGACGACGCCGAGCGAGCGCAGCAGCCGCGCCGCGTCGGTATCGCTCGCCGGCACCGCGAAGACCCAGCGCGCCGGGTCGGCCTGCAGTTCGGCGGCGCGCCGCGCCAGCACTGCCGGCCGGTCATGCTCGACGTCGAACGAGATCGAGACCAGCCGCACGGGGCCGGGCGCGCGCGCGAGTTCGGCCTGCAGGCGCTGGAATTCGCTGCCCAGCGCGCTGCAGATGCCGGGGCAGCGCGTGTAGATCCAGTCGACGAGATAGACCTCGGGCCCGCCGCCCCACAAGGCGAGCGCTCGGCCGTCGCTGCCGATCAGTGCCGCGTCGGCGGCACGCAGCCGCCCGGCGTCCAGATCGACCTGGCGCCGGCCCTCGAAGGTCCAGACCTCGAAGCCGTCGGTCCATTGCTGCAGGCCGAAGCCGAACAAGGCCACCATCAACGTGCACAGCGCGGCGCTGGCGCGCGCCGCGGCGACGCGGCCCACGACCATCAGCGGCGGCCCGCCGATGCCGCCGCCGGCGTCGGTGATGCCGATGCCGGGGCCGCTGCCGACGTCCCCGCCAGCGCCGCCTGCTTGAGCTGCAGCAGCTCCTTCTCGCCAGCGATGGGCGTCGTGCGCGCGGCGCCGCTCTTGCGCACGGCGGCCACGGTGGTCTCGCTCACCGCGGGTGCCTGGTTGCCCCAGCTGCTGCGCTCGTGGCTGAGCACGGCGGCGATCTCGGCATCCTGCAATTGCGCCGCGAAGGCCGGCATCGCGCCGGCGTAGGTCTTGCCCTCGACGGTGAGCGAGCCGCTGAGACCGTGCAGCACGATCGCCGCCAGCACGGTGTCGGCGCCCAGCACCCATTCCGAACGCGCCAGCGGCGGGAACACGCCCGGCAGGCCAAGGCCGGTGGCCTGATGGCAGGCCGCGCAATGCGAGGCGAAGAGCGCCGCGCCGTCGACCGCCGCACCGGTGGCGACACGCTGGGCCGCGACCTGCAGCTCGGCGACGACGCGGTCGTCGCCCAGCGCCGGCGCATTCGTGATCGCCGAGCGCGCGATGTAGATCACGCCGAAAGCCAGCAGCAGGCCGGTGAGCAGGATCACGAACCAGGGAATCGGGTTCAGCGACTCGTCGGGCTCCGGGTTCTCGCGCTGTTGTTGCGGTGGGATGGTCGTCATGGCGGACCTCCTGGCGGGCGGTTCAGGAAGGCGGGGTGCCGCCGTCCGTCGGCACCGGATAGCTGCGGTCGAGCGACAGCAGGTATTTCACGAGGTCCTGCGCCTCGGGCCGCGGCACGACGACCTTGCCCGCGGGCACGAGTCCCGGCGGCAGGTTCAGCGCCGTCTCGCTCTCGTCGGCCTTGTCCTTGACCTCGAACAGATACGGGAAGGCCGGCATGATGCTGCCCGGCACATAGGCCCGCGGCTCGTAGAGATGGCCGAGCTGCCAGTCGGCGCTGGGCTGGCGCACGCCGATGTTCATCAGGTCGGGGCCGGTGCGCATCGTGCCCAGCAGCACCGGCGCGTCGTAGGCGTAGTCGCCGGCCACCGTCGGCCGGCCCCAGCCGCGCGCCGTGTCGGGCCCCATCGCGCGCGGCCGCGGCTGCTGAGTGTGGCAGTACAGGCAACCCTGGGCGATATAGACCCCGCGCCCGCGCAGCTCGGCACTGGTGTAGGGCTTGAGCCCCGGCACCGGCGGCGCCGCCGCCACCTGCAGATAGGGCAGCACGACGAGCACGGCCACCGAGAAGGCCAGCGTCACCATCGCGCCGGTGATCAGCTTGATCGCGTTGTTCATGGCGCCCCCTCGCCGACGACGGGGCGGAAACGCGCCGGCTGTTCGCGCTGCGGCCCCACGCCCAGCGCCAGCGCAAGGAAATGCGCGGCGAAAATCCCGTGGCCGAGCACCAGCAGCGAGCCGCCGACGCTGCGCGCCTCGAGATAAGGCAGGCTCACGGCCACCGAATCGAGGAATGGCCGCGCCGGATCGAGCATCGCCAGCCCCTGCAGCCAGCCGCCTATCGTCAGGCTCCAGAAATAGATCGCGATGCCGAAGAAGACGAGCCAGAAATGCGCCGAGATCAGCCGAGGCCACGGCCATTCGCGGCCGCTGATGCGCGGCACGACGAAATAGATCGCGCCGAAGAAGACGAAGCTGACGAAGCCATACATCCCGAGGTGGGCGTGGGCGATCGTGAAATGCGTGAAATGGGTGACGGCGTTGACGCTGCGCAGCGCCTCGAACGAGCCCTCGATCGAACTCGCCGTGTACATCAGCCCGCCGACGCCGACGAAGCGCAGCGTCGGCGACCAGCGGAACGCCGCGAGCCGGCCTTCGAGCGTCTGGAACTGGTTCACGGTGAAGGCCGCGACCGGGATGATCATCATCATGCTCTGCACGATCGACAGCGTGACCATCCATTGCGGCACCGGGCCGCCGATCAGATGGTGGCCGCCGACCTGGCCGTAGAAGAACGCCAGCCCCCAGAAGCCGAGCAGCGACAGGTTGTACGACTGGATCGGCCGCCCGATGACCTTGGGCAGGAAGTAATAGACCGAGGCCAGCGCCAGCGGCGTGTAGAACAGCCCGAGCACGTTGTGGCCGAACCACCAGTTCATCGTCGCCTGCTCGACGCCATGGTGCAGCCCCGGCCATTTGGCGACGATGAACAGCACCGGCAGCCAGAACAGCGCGCAGGCCATGTACCAGACCGAGACATACAGATGCTCGACGCGCCGATGCGCCAGCGTGACGAGCAGCGGCATCGCGATCAGCGCGCCGCCGACGGCGAACAGGATGCCGACCTGCCAGGGGATCTCGAGCCATTCGAGCCCGTCGTTGATGCCCACGGCGATGCTGCCCAGCCCGGCGATCAGCGCCGCGTTCCACAGCACGACGCCGATGAAGGCGTAGCGCGCGCCCTGCAGCGGCGTCTTCAGCAGGCGCGGGATGACGAACATCGTCGTGCCCAGACCCGCCATCGGCGCCCAGCCGTAGGCGACCGCATTGAGATGGATCGTGCGGATGCGGCCGAAGGTCAGCCAGGCCTGGCCGGTGAGCCAGTCGGGCTCGTGCAGCTTGATCGACGCCGTCAGCCCCGCGGCCGAGGCGACGACCAGCCAGACCATCGCGCAGCCGTAGAAGAAATAGACCAGCGGCGCGGTCGAGGCATCGGCGTCGGCGCGCGCCGCGAGTTCGGCGGCGTCGCCGCGCGTCTCGCCCCCCGCGCCGGCACGGTCCAGCGAGCCCTGCAGCGAGGCCTGGCCGGCCGGCGCCGCGGCCGGCTCCTCGCCGCGGCCGATCTCGCCCGGCGCGAAGATGACCTCGGCACCCTTGGCGCTGCGGTCGAACAGGCCATGGCGCTGCGAGGCGATGAAGGCCAGCAGGGCGATGAAGGAGATGACGAAGGCCGACAGCAGTATCGCAACCGTATCCATGCTCGCTCCTCCTGTCCGGCCGCCGCGGCGGCGCCGGCAATCAGCGCTTCAACTCGCCACGCTTGTCCTTCACGTGGCTCCATTCCTCGGCGTCGGGCAGCGCCGGCTTGCGGCGCGTGATGGGCTTCCACTGCTGCGCCAGCACGGCATTCAAGGGTGTGAAGTCGCGCTGGTCGGCGGGCACGTCCTCCTCGGCGTAGATCGCCGAGACCGGGCATTCGGGGACGCAGACCGCACAGTCGATGCAGTCCTCGGGGTCGATGGCGAGGAAGTTCGGCCCCTCGCGGAAGGCGTCGACCGGGCAGACATCGACGCAATCCGTGTACTTGCAGCGGATGCAGGCCTCGGTGACGACGAAGGTCACGGGCGGATCCTCAGCAACTCGCTCGGGTTCGGCCAGCGGTCTTCAACCGCAGCAGGCGCCGCCCGAGCAGCAGTTGTCGTCCGCCGCCAGCCGCGTGATCTGCAGGCGCCACACGGCCGGGCCGGACTCGAGATACGACCAGTCGAACAGCCGCGGCGAGCGCGCATCGAACTGCGCGCGCAGCGGGCGCGGATCGTGGTCGGCCACGAGTTCGATCGCCTGGCCGGGTTCGAGCGCGTCGAAGCGGTCGAAGATGATGGCGTGGCGCTGGTAGGGCGCGATTTCGCGCACATCGATGCGGGTGGTGGCGACGGAGGTGGTCATCGAGTCTTTCCTTCGGGTGGGTGATGGATGGGAGATGGATGGGAGATTCAGCCGTCCTTGCCGTCGGCGCGCGCCGCCAGCAGCCAGGGCGTGAAGACGACGAGCACGATGGCGAAGGCCAGCGTCCAGGCGACAGCGGCGCCGTTGCGGGCCGCATCGGCCCAGCCCGGCGCGGCCAGCGGCAGCAGCACGCGCAGCAGCGCGGCGACGACGATGGCGCCATAGGCCACGACCTCGGCGGGCGAGGCCTGCAAGGCACGTCCGGTGTGGCCGCGGGCCGTGCGCGTGATCATCCCGACGATGAGGCCGGCGGTGGCGCCGACGGCAAAGGCATGGACGCCGGCCGATTCCGCGACCCAGGCGAACTGCGCTGCCGCGAGCAGCGCGAAGCCAAGCGGAATCCAGCCGTAGGACAGATGCAGGATCCACAGGATGGGCCGGCCGCGGCTGACCCAGGGCCGCCAGGCGAGCCAGCGCGCCAGATGCAGCGCGGCGGCCAGCGCCAGCAGCACCGAGGCCAGCCGCGGCGGCGCCTCGAAGACCCAGGCACACAGGCCGAGCACGCTGGCCAGCGGCGTCGCGATCTCGAGCGCGCGCCAGCGCCGCGGCTTCGATCCGGCCACGGCATTGGCGGTGAAGGCCGGCACGACGCGCCCGGCGATCACGGTCTCGATCATCACGATCAGCGCCAGCGCGGCGAACAGCGGGCGCAGCGGGCTGATGGCGACATCGCCGCGTGCGGCGAGATGGAAGGCCGCGTTGGCCACGGCCAGCAGCACGATCAGTCCGACCAGCGGCAGATTGCGCCAGTTCCTCGCGCGCACCAGCACCGTGGCCAGCGCGACCGCGACACAGGGCAGGAACAGCTCGTCGAGCACGGCGTAGACCGGATAGGGCGCGGCGAAGGCCGCCACCCGCGCCGCCAGCCACAGCGCCGCCAGCGCCGCCAGCGGCGCGCCGCGCAGCGTCGCCAGCCCGGTCCAGGCGCGCACGGCGGTGAGCAGGAAGCCGCAGATCACGGCGGCGGCGAAACCGAAGAGCATCTCGTGCGCATGCCACAGCAGCGGCGGCAGCACCATCCGGGGCACCGCATGCCCGGCGAGCAACCCGATCCACAGCGGCACGGCGAGCGCGCCGAACAACAACGCGCCGAGGTAGAAGGGCCGAAAACCCAGCCGCCACAGCGGCCAGCCGCGGGACGGGACCGCGGCGCGGTGGACGCTGGACGCGGTCGACGCGGTGGACATCGGGGACTTGGCGGACGCCGTGGTCGATCTCATCGGTGCGGGGTTTTTAAGATGCATTGTTGACGCATCTTAAAAGCGAAATCGACCGAAAGCAATACACTACATGCATCTTCAGGGGTGACGATGCGACTTGCCGAATACACCGACTACACGCTGCGCGTGCTGATGTACTGCGCCGCGCGACCGCAGGAGCGGGTGACCATCGCCGAGATCGCCGAACGTCACGCGCTGTCGAAGAACCACCTGATGAAGGTCGTCAACGACCTCGGACGCCAGGGCCTGCTCGAGACGACGCGCGGGCGCGGCGGCGGCCTGCGCCTGCTCGCCGACCCGACGGCCGTGCGCGTGGGCGACGTCGTGCGCGCCTGCGAGACCGATTTCAGACTCGTCGAATGTTTCGACCCCGCCGTCAACGAATGTTCGCTGACCAGCGGCTGCCGCCTCAAGCAGGTCTTCGACGGGGCCCTGAGCGCCTTCCTGCGCGAACTCGACGGCGCCACGCTGGCCGAGATCTCCGAGCCGCCGGCGCGGCCGCGCGCCGGCGCCGGCGTGGCCGCGAAATCGCGCCCGGGGGTGGTCGCGATGCCGGTGCCGAAACGGCGCGCCGCGCGCGCCGGCGGAGCGCGCTGATGGGCAAGCCGACGGGCGTCGCGCTGCCCGGCCATGCCGCGCCCGCGGCCGGCTTCGAGGTGCCGCTGGAGATGCTCGAGTCCTGCCACCGGCGGGTCGAGAACCAATGCTCGACGCTGCGGCGTCTGGTCGACCACCTCGCCAAGCGCGGCGCCGATGCCGACGCCCGCGCCGCCGCGGTCGCGATCCGGCGCTATTTCGAAGTCGCCGCGCCCGACCACCATGCCGACGAGGAAGTGGACCTCTTCCCCGCCCTCGTCGCGGCGACGAGCGGCGTCGATGCCGGCGACCTGCGCGCCGCGACGGCCGCGCTGATCGCCACGCTGCGGGCCGAGCACCGCGAGCTCGAGGGCCAGTGGCAACGGCTGAAGCCCCCACTCGATGCGCTGGCGGACGGCCGGGAAGGGAGCCGACCGGCGACACTGGAGGCCGCCGCCGTCGAGGCCTACGCGGGCCTGTACGCGCGCCACATCGAACGCGAGGAAACCGAACTGCTGCCGCTGGCCGCGCGCCTGCTGTCGATCGACGAGCTCGACCGCATCGGCCGCGCGATGCGGGCGCGCCGCGGTATCGAAATCTGAATGGGCCTCAGTACCGCCCGGCCGTTCCGAAGGTACTGAGCGCCCCAAGGGACCCGAAGGGGCCCCCGGGTGGCCCTGGGGGCAGCGAACGAAGTGAGCGTGGGGGCTTCACTTCAGCCCGGCAGCTGGTAATGCTGCTCGGTCATCAGGTCGATGCCGCAGTCCAGCGTCTCGACCCAGGCGATGAATTCGCCCACCGCGGCGCCGCTCAGCGGCGCGCCATGCTGCGGCACGATCATCGCGATCGGCAGCTGCCGCGCCATGCGCGCCCACAGCTTGAGGATGCGCCCGCTGGCCATGTAGCGGCGGTGGAACGGTTCCATGCGCGGCAGCGCCGCGGCCAGCGACTCGATCGGCTGCGTCGGGTCTCCGCCGAGCGAGACGCCGAGGTCGCCACTGAACAGGATGCGGCTGACCGGATCCCAGAACTGGAAATTGCCCTCGGCGTGCAGGAAATGCGCCGGCAGCGCCCACAGGCTGTCGCGGCCGACGGGTATCTTCAGGCCCGCATCGGGGATGCCGGTGATGCGGCCCTCGGTCTTGCCCGGCTTGCAGAAATGCGGCGCGAAGCGCACCCAGAGATCGCTGATGTAGACCTGCGCGGGCGTGGCCGTCATCCAGCGGTCGAGCGCGGCGATGATGTCGGGGTCGGCATGTGAGGCCAGGATCGTCGCCAGCCGCGCCGGCGCGAAGTGACGCGTCATGCCGATGTAGAGCTCGTTGTAGGCGAGGTTGCCGCCGGGATCGATGAGCGCGCCGGTATCGCCGTCGACGACGAGGAACTGGTTGGCCTGCACGGCATGGTCGCCGCTGAGATCGCTGAACATCAGGCAGCGGTGGCCGTCGCGATCGAAAAGTACCGTGGGCATGGATGCGGCACCTGAAGCTGCGGAGATTCCCCAGATTGTCCGCCGAGATGCAGAGCCCTAGCCATGGGGACGGATCCGCTGGGCAGCGCTCGAGCCGCCCCTCAATTCGGCCGAGCAGAGGGCGCCGGCTTGGCGATACTCGCGTGCCGGGCGCCGCGTCCGGTCTGAACATCCCACATCATGGAATCGTCTTCCCCGCGCCGGCTGGCCTCCAGGCTGCGCGTCCTGGCCTGGGCGCTGCCCTTGCTCGCTTTCGCCGTCGCCGCCGTGCAGCTCTGGCGCATGAACAGCGGTTACGACGAACTCGTGAAGACGACGGTCGAACGCGCCCAGGTCCAGGTCGTCCAGCTCGCGGCGACCAAGGCCGACGAGGTCGGGATGCTGCTGTCCACCGCCGATGGCGTGTTGCGCCAGTTCCGCGACCAGTACGCTGCCGGGCGCCTGGACGCCGCCCAGTCGACGCTGAAGACGGCGTTCGCCAGCTTCCCGCCCGGCGCCGTGACCCATGTGACCGTGGTCGGGGCCGACGGCAAGGCGGTCTTCAGCACCGTCGCCAGCCTCGGCCCGGTCTATCTCGGCGACCGCGACTACTTCAGGTTCCACGCCCGCCAGGCGGTCGACGAGCTCTACCTGAACAGGCCCGTGCGCTCGTACGCGACTGGGCAATGGTCGCTGTTCCTGACGCGCCCGATCCTGAAGAACGGCCGCTTCGACGGCGTCGTGCTGCTGTCGATGTCGGCGCAGCATTTCACCGACGAACTGGCCCAGCTCGCGATCGGCCCCGAGGACGCGGTGACGCTGACCTTCGACGACGGCACCTACGTCGCGCGCAACCGCGACAGCGAGCGCGTCATCGGCACCCGGCTGCCGGCCGACCGCCCGTTCCTGCAGAAGGGCGCGCCGGCGCGCGGCGCGCTGCGCCTGATCGCGGTCGCCGACGGACGGCCGCGCATCTACGGCTGGTCGCGCGTTCCGGCTCAGCCGCTGATGCTGTTCATCGGCTACGACGAGGCCTCGCTGCTGGCCGCGGCGCGTGGGGCCGAGAGTCGCGGCCGCGCCCAGGCCGCCGTCGCCGTGCCGCTGCTGCTGCTGCTGGCCTGCGGCCTGTCGTGGTTGCTGCTGGAGCACGCGCGCCAGCAGGAGCGGCTGGCGGCCGAGGGCGCGCTGCTGCACGCGACGCTCAATTCCACCGACGACGGCATCCTCGTCGTCGGCGCCGACCGCCGCGTGCTGGCGATGAACCGTCGCTTCAAGGAGCTCTGGGGCGTGCCCGAGGCGGTGGCCCAACGCGCCGACAGCCGCGAGCTGGTCGAGCTGGCGCGTCCGCAGCTCGCGCGGCCCGAGGAATTCCGCGCCACGCTGCAGGCCGGCGACGACGGCGCCGAGCGCCGCACCGACGAACTGGCCTTCGCCGACGGCCGCACCGTCGAGCGCTACACGCAGGCGGTGCCGCTGCCCGGACAGGGCGCGCGCCTGTGGTCGTTCCGCGACGTCAGCGACCGCCGCCGCGCCCAGCAGGCGCTGGCGCAGCGCGAGGCCTATCTGGCCAAGGTGCTCAACACGACCCACGACGCGATCATCGTCGTCGACGGCGCCGACCGCATCGACAGCCTGAATGCCGGCGCCGAGCAGATGTTCGGCTACACCGCCGCCGACGCCGTCGGACGCCCGCTGGCGATCCTGGTGCAGGTGCCGGCCGGCGCCGGCCGCGACGGCGAGTCCGAGCTCGAGGTGCGGCGCCGCGACGGCGGCACACTGTGGATCGCGCTGCGCAGCGCCGGCATGGTGCTGCCCGACAAGCAGCGCACGATCATCATCGCCCACGACATCACCGAGCGCCGCCGCGCCGCCGAGGCGCAGCGACGCACGAACCGCGCGCTGCGCATGCTCAGCCGCTGCAACCTCGCGCTGGCGCAGGCGCGCGACGAGCCGCAGCTGCTGGCCATGGTCTGCGACGCGGCGGTCGAGTCGGGCGGCTTCGTCACCGCGTGGATCGGCTATGCGCAGGACGACGCGGCGAAGTCGGTGCGCGCCGTCGCCAGCGCCGGCCATGAGCGCGAAGCGCCGCTGCGCGCCACCATCTCCTGGGACGAAGCCAACCCCGCCGGGCGCGGCCTCGTCGGGCGCGCCCTGCGCAGCGGCCGGGCGCAGATCGCGCGCGACGCCTTCGACGACGCGGCGATGGCGCCGTGGCTCGAGACGATGCAGCGCAGCGGCTTCCGCTCCGGCGTCGCGCTGCCGCTGGCCAGTCCGCAGCGCGTGTTCGGCGCGCTGACGATGTACTCGAACGAGCCCGAGGCGATCGATGCGCAGGAGCTCGCGCTGCTCGAGGAACTCGGGCGCAACGTCGCCTTCGGCATCGAGACGCTGCGCGCCCGCGCCCAGCGCGACGCCGCCGACGAGGCCAACCGCTCGAAGTCGGCCTTCCTGGCCAATATGAGCCACGAGATCCGCACGCCGCTGAACGCCATCGTCGGCATGGCGCATCTGGTGCGGCGCAGCGGCGTGACGCCGCGCCAGAACGAGCAGATCGGCCGCATCGTCGCCGCCGGCGAGCATCTGGCCGAACTCATCAACGCCGTGCTCGACCTCTCGAAGATCGAGGCCGGGCGTTTCGAGCTCGAGGATGCCGACGTCCATGTCGGCCAGATCCTCGACCGCCTGCGCTCGATCCTCGGCCAGCGGCTGCGCGAAAAGGGCCTCGAGATGACGGCCGAATCGCCGGCCGATCTGCCGCCGCTGCGCGGCGACGCGACGCGGCTGCAGCAGGCGCTGCTGAACTACGCCAGCAATGCCGTGAAGTTCACCGACCACGGCCGCATCGCGCTGCGCGTGAGCGTGCAGGAGCGCGCGGCGGCGACGCTGCTGCTGCGCTTCGAGGTCGAGGACAGCGGCGTCGGCATCGAGCCGCGCTCGCTCGAGCGCCTGTTCACCGCCTTCGAGCAGGCCGACAACTCGACGACGCGGCGCTATGGCGGCACCGGCCTCGGACTGAGCATCACGAAGAAATTGGCCGAGCTGATGGGCGGCGCCTGCGGCGCGACGAGCCAGCCCGGCGTCGGCAGCCGCTTCTGGTTCACCGCGCGGCTGAAGGTCGGCAGCGGCGCGGCCGCGCCGCCCGCGAGCCCGGCGACAGCCGCCGCCGACCTGCTGCGCGAGCACCAGGGCAAACGCGTGCTCATCGTCGAGGACGAGCCGATCAACCGCGAGATCACGCTGTCGCTGCTCAGCGATGTCGGGCTCGACTGCGACATCGCACACGACGGCGTCGAGGCGGTCGAACTGGCCAGGAGCCGCTCCTACGCGCTGATCCTGATGGACATGCAGATGCCGCGCATGGACGGGCTCGAGGCGACGCGCCGCATCCGCGCCCTGAGCGGCGCGGCGCAGCCGCCCGTGCTGGCGATGACGGCCAACGCCTTCGCCGAGGACCGGCGCCTGTGCCTGGCCGCGGGAATGAACGACTTCGTCACCAAGCCGGTGGAGCCGAATCTGCTGTATGCCAAGCTGCGGCAATGGCTCACGGAGCCGGCGAGCGCGGGCTGAGCCGGCTCGAGCGGCCGGCGCCGCGCCCGGCCGCGGCGGCTCAGCTGCTCTCGCGCACGACGAGCTCGAAGCCGAGGTCGAGATGCGGCGTCTCGAGCGCCTGGCCGCGGATGCGCGCCAGCAGCATCTCGGCGGCGCGGCGGCCGACCTCGGCGCGCGGCGTGCGCACCGTCGTCAGCGTCGGCACCGTGTAGGCGCTCTCGGGCAGGTCGTTGAAGCCGGCAACGGCCACGCGCTGCGGCACCTCGATGCCCAGCCGCAGCGCCGCCAGCAGCGCGCCATGGGCGAGGTCGTCGTTGCAGAAGAAGATCGCGTCGACGGGCGGCTTGGCGGCGAGGATCTGTTCGAACATCCGCGCCCCGAGGCCGACCGACGAGGCCGCCGCATCGCGCCATTCGAGCCGCGCGTCGTGGCGTCCGGCGGCGGCCATCGCACGGCGCCAGCCTTCGAGGCGCTGCAGCGTGCGCGCGTCGAGCTGCGCCGCGGCGAAGGCGATGCGGCGGCGCCCGCGCTGCAGCAGGTGGCGCGTCATCGCCGCGGCGGCCTCGACCTGCGAGAAGCCGACACTGCAGTCCTCGGCCGCGCTCGCGTTCTCCATCATCGTGACGCAGGGCAGCGACTGTGCGGCGATCTCGCGCCGCGTCGCGCGCGTCTGCTCCAGCCCGGTCAGCAGCACGCCCGCGGGGCGGTGCAGCAGATGCTCGCGCACGAGCTGCTCCTCCTCGCCGGCGTCGTAATGCGTGATGCCGATCAGCGTCTGGAAGCCGGCCGCGCGCAGGCTGTCCTGCGCCGCCTCGAGCAGGTCGACGAAGAGCAGGTTCGTCAGCGACGGGATCAGCACGACGACATGGCTGCTGCGCCGGCTCGCCAGCGCGCGCGCTGCCGGGTCGGGCTGGTAGCCGAGCTTGAGCACGGCGTCGTGCACGCGCTGCGCCAGAGCGGGGTCGACCGAGCGCTCGCCGCGCAGCGCGCGGGAAGCCGTCATCGGACTGACCTCGGCCAGCCGCGCGACGTCGGCCAGCGTGGCGCGGCCGGTGGCGCGCAGGGATCGGCTCGGTTCTCTGCTCATGCTTGGTGGAAACCCTGATGATCTCGAATCTTGTTCTGTTTAGGATAGCGCTACCTCAGCACCGCCGGCAAGCCCAAGCGCTGCCGTGACTCTGAGTAGACGACAGCCGGGTCCACCGATCCGGCATTTTTCAAACCGCTTGAGATAGCGCTACCTGATGCAGACTCGAACCATGATGCCAGACTCGGCGCCCGGCGCGCTGGTCGTGATGGGCGTATCCGGCTGCGGCAAGTCCAGCCTCGCCGACGCCGTCGCCGCCGCGCTCGGCTGGCGCGCGATCGAGGGCGACGATTTCCACGGCCCGCGCAACAAGGCGCTGATGCATGCCGGCATCGCCCTCACCGACGCCGACCGCGCCGGTTGGCTCGATGCGCTGGGTGCCGAACTCGCGGCGTCGCGCGAGGGCGGCGTCGTGCTGAGCTGCTCGGCGCTCAAGCGCAGCTACCGCGACCGCCTGCGCGGCGCCCATGCCGGGCTGCGCTTCGCCTTCCTCGAGATCGCCGAGGCGGCGGCGCTGGCGCGCGTCGCGGCGCGCGCCGCCGGCCATTTCTTTCCCGCCGCGCTCGTGCGCAACCAGTTCGAGACGCTCGAGCCGCCGACCGCCGAGGCCGGCGTGCTGCGGCTCGACGCCCTGCTGCCCCCTTCCGCCCTGCTCGACGCCACGCTGGCCTGGCTCGCGCGCCCTTTCGACCGCCAGACCCATGAGGTGACCCCTTGAACACGACCCACTCGAATCCCGTCGCGCGGCTGCGCTGGCGCATCGGCGGCCTGATGGGCGCCGGCGTGCTGATCAACTACTTCGACCGCATCAGCATCTCGGTCGCCGGGCCGCAACTGCAGCAGGCCTTCAACCTCACGCCGGCCGACCTCGGCCTGCTCTTCAGCGCCTTCTTCTGGAGCTACGCGCTGCTGCAGATCCCGGCCGGCATCGTGCTCGACCGTTACGGCGTCACCCGCGTCGGCCGCTGGGGCGCGTTCCTCTGGGGCCTGGCGTCGACGATCACCGCCTGCGCGAGCGGCTTCGCCGGCATCTTCGCGGCGCGGCTGCTGCTGGGCATCGCCGAGGCGCCGAGCTTTCCCGCCAACGCCAAGGCCACCGGCATGTGGTTCCCGCGCAGCGAGCGCGCCACCTCGACGGCCCTCTTCGACGCCGCGGCCAAGTTCTCGAACGTGATCGGCGTGCCGCTGGTCGCGCTGGCCGTCGTGCATCTGGGCTGGCGCTGGGGCTTCGGCATCGTCGCGCTCTTGAGCTTCGCCTATTTCGCCGCCTTCTACCTGATCTACCGCGACCCCAGCCGCCACCCGGCGCTGACGCGCGAGGAGCACGACTACATCCGCCACAACGGCGCCACGCCCGAGAACCAGAGTCCCGTGCACGCCGCCGGCATGCTCGCCTACCTGCTCGGCAGCCGCAAGGTCTGGGGGCTGTCGCTGGGCTTCGCCGCCTACGGCTACTGCTTCTACCTCTTCCTGACCTGGCTGCCGGGCTACCTCGTGCAGACGATGCACATGAGCATCCTCAAGTCGGCCGGCTACGCGGCGATCCCCTGGCTGTGCGCCACCGTCGCCGACCTCGTCGTCGGCGGCTGGCTCATCGACCACCTGATCGCCCGCGGCCGCGACGAGAACCTCGTGCGCAAGTCGGTGCTGCTCGTCGGCATGACGGCGGGGCTGGCGGTGTTCGGCGCGACGACGACGACCGACCCGGTGATCGCCATCACCTGGATCTCGATCGCGCTCAGCGGCCTCGCCGCGGCGGCGCCGGTGGGCTGGTCGCTGCCCTCGCTGATCGCGCCGCAGGGCGGCGTCGGCACCGTCGGCGGCATCATGAACTTCGCCAACAACATGATGGGCGCGGTGGCGCCGATCGTCACCGGCATCATCGTCGGCCAGACGCAGTCGTTCACCAACGCCTTCATCGTCGCCGGCGTCGTGCTGCTGGCGGGCATGGCCTCGTTCTTGTTCCTGCTCGGCCGCATCGAGCCGCTGCCCGAACCTCCGACACGCGGCAATGGCAGCGGCGCGGGACTGAAACCCGCGGCCTGACATATCCTCGGGTCGATGCACCCCATCCTCGAGATCCAGGATCTTTCGAAAACCTACGCCTCGGGCTTCCAGGCGCTCAAGCGCGTCAACCTCACGGTGCAGCCGGGCGAGATCTTCGCCCTGCTCGGTCCCAATGGCGCCGGCAAGACGACGCTGATCGGCATCGTCTGCGGCACCGTGCGGGCAAGCACCGGCCGCGTCGTCGTCGCCGGCCACGACAACGTCAGCGACTACCGCGCGGCGCGCGAACTCATCGGCCTCGTGCCGCAGGAGCTGACGACCGACGCCTTCGAGACGGTCTGGAACGCCGTCGCCTTCAGCCGCGGCCTGTTCGGCAAGGCGGCGAATCCGGCGCATCTGGAAAAGGTGCTGCGCGCGCTCTCGCTGTGGGACAAGCGCAGCAACAAGATCCTGACGCTGTCGGGCGGCATGAAGCGCCGGCTGCTGATCGCTAAGGCGCTGTCGCACGAGCCGCGCATCCTCTTCCTCGACGAGCCGACGGCGGGCGTCGACGTCGAACTGCGGCGCGACATGTGGCAGCTCGTGCGCGAGCTGCGCGAGACCGGCGTCACGGTGATCCTGACGACGCATTACATCGAGGAGGCCGAGCAGATGGCCGACCGCATCGGCGTCATCAGCAAGGGCGAGCTGATCCTCGTCGAGGAGAAGACCGAGCTGATGCACAAGCTCGGCCGCAAGCAGGTGACGCTGCAGTTGCAGCAACCGCTGGCGCAACTGCCGCCGGGCCTGGCGGATGCGCAGTCGCAGGCGCAGATCGCGCTCTCGCCCGACGGCAGCGAACTCACCTACACCTACGAATCCGGCGCCGGCGGCGACGGCAGCGTCGGCGCGCTGCTGCAGTCGCTGGCGGCAGCCGGCATCGGCATCCGCGACCTGCAGACGCGCCAGAGCACGCTCGAGGACATCTTCGTCAGTCTCGTCAGCGAAAGGAGCGCGGCATGAACATCTACGCGATGCGGGCGATCTACCGTTTCGAGATGGCCCGCACCTGGCGCACGGTGATGCAGAGCGTGATCTCGCCCGTGATCTCGACCTCGCTGTATTTCATCGTCTTCGGCGCCGCCATCGGCTCGCGCATCCCGCATGTCGGCGGCGTCAGCTACGGCGCCTTCATCGTGCCGGGGCTGGTGATGCTGTCGCTGCTGACGCAGAGCCTGTCGAACGCCTCGTTCGCGATCTATTTCCCGAAATTCACCGGCACGATCTACGAGCTGCTGTCGGCGCCGGTGTCGACGCTGGAGATCGTCGCCAGCTATGTCGGCGCGGCGGCCTCGAAATCGATCCTCCTCGGGCTCATCATCCTGGCCACGGCGGCGCTGTTCGTGCCGCTGCGCATCGAGCATCCGCTGTGGATGCTGATGTTCCTCGTGCTCACCGCCGTCACCTTCAGCCTCATCGGCTTCATCATCGGCATCTGGGCCGACGGCTTCGAGAAGCTGCAGGTGATCCCGCTGCTCATCATCACGCCGCTGACCTTTCTCGGCGGCAGCTTCTATTCGATCGACATGCTGCCGCCGTTCTGGCAGAAGGTGGCGCTGTTCAACCCGGTGGTCTATCTGATCAGCGGCTTCCGCTGGAGCTTCTACGGGCTGTCGGATGTCGGCGTCGGCCTCAGCCTGGCGATGACGCTGGCGTTCCTGCTCGCCGCGCTCGGCGTCGTCGTCTGGATCTTCAGGACCGGGTACCGGCTCAAGGCCTAGCGGGCGAACTCGATCATCGTCTGGCCCGAACCGAGGCCTCGGCGGCGCAGCGCGGGAGACGGGCGCGCAAGGATTCCGTGGGCAGACATCATTCGTCGATCCTGTCCATAGGGCCATCTGCCGACCCTGGTGCAAAGCGTGACCCGACGCGCTATGTTCCTCGCCATGACTCAACGACTCGCCTATCGCCAGCTCGCCGCCGATACCTATGAGCAGCTGATCGGCATCCACCAACATCTCGGCCGGGTCCTGCCCGACGCCCGCTTGCGCGCGCTGCTGGAGATCCGCGTTTCGCAGATCAACGGTTGCGCCTGGTGCCTGGACATGCACCTCCGCGAAGCCCGGCAACTGGGCGAGAGCCAGCAGCGGCTGGATTGCCTGGCCGCCTGGCGCGAAACACCGTTCTTCACCGGCGCCGAGCGCGCCGCCCTCGCCTGGGCCGAGGCCGTGACGCGCATCGTCGAGACGCATGTGCCGGATGCGGTCTACGAGGAGGTGAAGCCCTACTTCCCCGACAAGCAGCTGGTCGATCCGACGGTGGCGATCGGCATGATCAACCTCTGGAACCGCCTGAGCATCGCCTTCCGCAGCGAGCCGGCTCTCCACGCGGGGAGTTGAAATTCACGGCCATTCGGCCCGCGCTGGGAGACGTTCATGACCGCCATCCGCCCGAGCATCGCCGACGAGCGACGCGCGAGTCCGTGCTCGCGCACCTGCGCGAGATGGTCGCCGCCACCGACCTGCCGCTGAATGCCGATTTCGAGAACGGCCATGCGCTGGACGCGGCCGGGCTGGCGGCGAGCGTGCGCCTGGCGGTCGGGACCGGCATCGCCGGGCTTTCGATCGAGGACGCGACCGGCAACACCGCGGCCCCGCTCTTCGACCTCGACACCGCCGTCGAGCGGATGCGCGCGGCACGCCGGGCCATCGACCGGTCCGGTGGCGACGTGCTGCTCGTCGGCCGCGCCGACTGCCTGTACGCGCCCGGCATCGCCAAGCCCGAACAGATCGCCGCCATCGTCGCCGCCGTCGCGCCCAAGCCGATCAACCTGCTCAGCGGCCCGGCGTCCAAGCTGACCCTGGCCGAGATCGCGAAGGCCGGATCCGCGTCTGGAACGGTGGCGCCGAAACGCTGTTCGGCCATGCCGCGGCGCAGGCCCTGGGCCAGAGCCTGGACCTGATCATCCCCGAGCGCTTTCGCGCAGCGCACTGGAACGCCTTCGACGCGGCCCTTGCCGCGGGCCGCGTGGCGCACCCGGGGGAAGTGAGAACGACGCGCGCCGTGCACCAGGACGGCAGCAAGGTCTACGTCGAGATGAGCTTCGGCGTCGTCTGCGACGGGCAAGGCGCGGCCATCGGTTCGATCGCGCTGGCGCGGCCTCGGCGCAGCCAGGCCGATGCGCCGGCCGCCGGCGCGGCGCGGCAGTCCTGAACGAGGACAGGATCGCCGAGGTCAGGCAGCAGCTTCATGCCTTGATCGAATAGGCGCGCAGATGCAGGCCTCCGAGGACGAACGGCTCGAGGGCGCACGCCTTATGGCGCCATGAGCACCAGCGCCCGCAGCTCGGGCGAGGCTTCGACCGCGACCAGCCTCCCCTCGGCATTCCACGACAGCGCGAACTTCTCGTCCGACTCGCTCATATAGGACCAGCTCGGCGCGTCCAATGAGGGCGTCAAATCGACCCGTGGATAACCGAGTGCGACGATCGCCTGCTCCTTCGACATGCCCGGCATCACCTTGCCGGCGCGTATGGCCGCCTGCACATCGGCCGGATAAGTCTTGATGGTTTCGGACGGGTCGTCCTTCACGGCGACTTTCGAGACGAATTGATCGACGGTCTGATGCTTGTCTCCGTAGTCCAAGCCCAGCCATGCCACCTTGCCGTCGATCACCGCTTTGGCACGATCCTTCCTGAATTCGTAGACACGGATCGGAGTGCCGGCGGGCAGGAACGGTCTTTCGATCCAGTTCGCATTGCTGATCCACCGCTCTGGATCGTAATGAAGGTTGCAGCAGGTGAAACGCAGCGGCGCGGCCGCGGCCTTGACACCTTCCGGTGGCAGCGCGCCGGCGATGCGGCTGCCGGGCACCACCTGCTGCGATCGCGCATCTTCGAGCCAGACCTCGGTGCGCAGTTCGTCGATGACGCCGTTCACGCGATAGCGCCCATCAGGCTGCAGTGCGACGTCGACGACGCCGACCGCCTCGCGGGGACCGTCCGAGGTGATCGCCGCAAAGATCGCCTGGATCGGCGCCGCGTGGCCGATCGAGGCGCGCAACTTGAGCCGCACCTTGCCCGCCGGCACCGGCCTCTCCACCTCGACGACACGCATGTTCGGTCCCATGCCACGGCTGGCGGAGACGCTGGCCGTCGCCGCATCCCGATCCACCGGCTTGCCGTCGATCTCGGCGATGACGAAGAAGCGCGTGCCGCGGGGTACGCTGTCCTGCTGGCTGGCGGTATCCTGGACCGAGGCCATCGTCGCCGAATCGAATGCCGTCGTCGCGGGCTGTGTCTGCGCATGATCGCCGGCCCCAGCAACATACAGCGTCGGATCGACCCGTGGGGCGTCGTCCTTGCCCAGGTTGTCGATGCGCGCGCCGCTGCGGATCGCTACCGCCGGCGGCGCCGTTCCTAGTGCCGGCGTGCGCTTGCGCAGGATGGGCAGATCGCGTTCGGCCCTGTCAGCGAGCGTGACGTTGCCGTCGGCGTCGAAATCGAAGTTGCCGAGATAGGTCATCCTGCCGGCCACGGCGTTGAATGGAATCAGCAGCGGCTGCGCAGGCGCCCTCGTCCGCTGACCGCTCTGCACGACCCAGCGCTGCAAGGTGTACTGCCCCGGCCGCACCGCGACGGCAAATGTCCCGCCCTTCTTGCGCAATTCCTCGTCGAACTGGGGCCCGAGGGGCGGCCAAGCGCCGTAACCGACGCCGGCAGCGAAGCCCGGGCCGCCGTCGCGCGCCGTCGCCTCGACGCCGTGGCGGCCAATGGCGCTTTCATAGGTGATCGAACCGACGATCAAGGCCTGCGCGGAATGGGCGTCGAACTGGAAATCATTGGGAACGGACGTCGTCGATGCGCACGACGTCACCAACGCGGCAATCATGAGGAGGCCGAGAATTCGCATGATTAGACGAGGTGCAGGTTCGAGGACAGGGAGCAGGTGCTCATCGGGGGCTCCGCTGATCGATCGGTTGAAGATGCGCGAATTCTGAACCGCGCCATCGGTCGTGCGGTTGTCCATCGCGCGGCCCACCGAGGTGCAGCGCAAGCGAGCGCAGCTCAGTCGCCATCGAGCGCCTCGTAGCCCGGCTCGCCAGGCAAGGCGATGCCGCGCACCTGGCGCGCGGCATCGAGCCGCAGACGCGGGTGCAGCGGCGGCAGATCGGCGAGCGCGGCGGCGTGGTCGAGCAGGGCCTGCACCGGGCCATCGGCATGGGGCAGCAGCGAGCGCACCGTCTGCACGGTCGCGAATTCCATCGGGAAGCGGCCGGCGCGATGGGCCTCGAGAGCCGCGCGCGGCGCCACCCATTCCAGCGTCGTCGTCTCGGCGTGATCGGGCTGCGGTACCTGGCCGGCCGGGGCGCGGGCGACGAAGAACAAGGTGTCGAAGCGCTTGGGCAGGCCCAGCGGCGTGACCCAGTGGCTCCAGGGCTGCAGCGCCCGCGTCGAGCCGAGGTCGAGCCCGCATTCCTCGCGGCATTCGCGCAGCGCCGCGGCGGCGTAGGCGCGGGCACGCGGGCCGACGCGGGTGACGCGGCCGATGCGCGCGGCCAGCTCGACGGTGCTTTCGCTGCCCGCCGCGGCGTCGACCGCGCCGCCCGGGAAGACATGGGCGCCGGGCATGAAGCTCGCGTGGGGCGAGCGCTTGACCATCAGCACCTCGAAGCCGCCGGCGGCGTCGCGCAGCACCAGGGTGGTCGAGGCGTCGCGCAAGGCGACGGCGCGCGCGGCGGTGGGATCGAGGGCGTGCATCGTGGCTCGGCGGGAAGCGGTGTCGAAGTGGCGCTTGTGTTGCATCGTAGCCGGCGTGCGGCCGCGGCGAAAGAGCGCTGCGGCAGGCCCGCGTCGTCGTGGCCGCGGAAGACGCCGCCCTCGTTCTTCGACCGCGGCACGACCGGGTACATCACGAGGCTGAAGGCCCACAGGAAGCCCCAGAAGAACAGGCCCTGGATTTCGCTCACCTCGATCTCCGGCCAGCAGCCGATCACCTGCGGCGTCATCTCGAACGCGCGCCGCTGGCCCGCTTCGCTGCCTTCGGCACTCGAGGTTCGAGGCAGCCCCAACGGACCTTGACCGGCTGGCCGCGGCGCTGACGCAGGCGGTGATGCCGATGGCCAACGGCGGCGCGACGTCTCGACTGAACTCATCCCGGCTTTTGCTGCGGAAGTCGCGCGTCTCGATGTCGGCGCTTTCGAGCGCCTCGATTGCGTACGGGTCGATGTGCCCGCCCGGCGCGCTGCCGGCGCAATGTGACACGACATCCCGCCCGCGTTGCGTCGCCAGGTGGTCGAGCATGCCCACGCCCAGCAGGCTGCATGCCGAATCGTGCGTGCAGGGAATCAGGACATGGGTCGTCCGGTTCGGGCACACCGGCTCAGCCACAGGAATTCGACGACTTGACGGCGATGGCGATCGGCTTGCCGCGTCGCGTCGGCGTGCTGCAGGCCGTTCCGCCATCGGTGTTCGGGCCCTCGCTGCCGAGACGGTCGATGCCGAAGCGGCTGCCGCGCATCGAGACCGCGAAATTGACGCGCGGGTCATCGATCATCCATTTCGCGGCATCGGACTCGACGGGCCGAGGCCGCAGGCATCGTCAGAAGGCAATGGGGCTCGAAGCATCAGAGTATCTGTTCCCGATGACCGAATCCCGCGCTGTTGTCTATGAAGAATGCGCGCCTGGCCACCAGCCGGAACCAGCTGACCTTGTCGAGCGCCGCGGCAATGGCGGCCGGGGTCGCGTCATCGGCGCGGGCGATCGGGAACTTCGCCTCGTAGATTCGGCGTGCGTCGATCGCTGCGTCCCCCGCGAGGGCGTTCACGACGCCTTCCAATTGAATACCCTTGACCTGCTGCCACAGCCCGTAATCCTCCTGTATCGCGGCCGCGACCTGCCCGTTCGATGCGATGTTCCGCGCATGCCGCGACTTCGGCATCGACAGGAACACGAGATCGAAATCCAGGCTGACGTAGAAGACCGCCGCGGCCCAAGGTCCGTCGGTGCCCTGTGTGGCGAGCGTGGCGACATGGTGGCCAGTGAGATAGGCCAGGCCTCGGGCCCGGCTCGGGAGGTTGGCTGCGTCCATGAATTGAATGCGATGGGGATCGAATGCCGATCGGCGGCCTGCTTTCGGCGCCGGGCGATTGTAGGTGGCTGGTATGCGACGCGTCGTGCGCGTTGCCCGCCCTGCACTCGCCGGCCAGGTCCGCGGGGCGCGGGTCGACCGCACCGCGAATTTCATCAGTCCGGTGGATGCACGCCGGCCCGGATCGCCGAGGCTGTCGCCCGGCCGTCACGTCCCGCGCGGACACTAGGCCGTCGATACGAACGGGTGTGAAACCGAAGGGAGCAGACATGATCCGAATCGGCCTGATTGCATTGGCGACGGCCCTCGCCGCGGCCGCCGTCCCGGGGGCAGCGCTGGCCTGGGGCGACGAAGGACACGAGGTCATCGGCACGCTGGCCTACAAGCGGCTGACGCCGAAGGCCAGGAAGGCCGTCGATGCCCTGCTGGCCAGGGACAACGACGCCCTGACCAAGCCCGACTTCACGAGCCGTACGACCTGGGCCGACAAGTACCGCGACTCGGACCGCAGCTCGACGCAGCTGCGCTACCTGGCCACGCGCCAGTGGCATTTCGTGGACGTCGAGATCGACGGCGGCTCGCTCGATGCCGCCTGCTTCGGCCGGCCCGCGCTGCCGGACGGCACTGCGGCGAGTGCCGGCCCGGCCGAGGCCTGTGTCGTCGACAAGCTGGTTCAGTTCAAGCAGGAACTGGCCGATCCGGCGACGCCGGCCGCCGAGAAGACGCTGGCACTGAAGTTCATCATGCATTTCGTCGGCGACATCCACCAACCCCTGCACGCGTCCGACCACCAGGACCGGGGCGGCAACGCGGTGGCGGTCGAGGTCCCGCCTTCGACCCGGCAATCGAATCTTCATGCCTACTGGGACACTTACCTCGTGCAGCGCCTGGGGACCACGGTGGCGGCGGCGGCGGCCAATGTCCGCCAAGTCATCACGAAATCGAAGGTGCAGGCCTGGTCCGGCGGCACCATCGACGACTGGGCCGGCGAATCATTCGCGCAGGCCAAGGCCACCGCCTACGATTTCCAGGGCGAGAAGACCTTCGTAGACGACCATGGCGGTACCGGCGAACTGCTCGACGCGAATTACGAGGCGCGTGCGCTGCCGGTGGCCAGGCAGGCGTTGGCCAAGGCCGCCGTGCGGCTGGCCAATCTGCTCAACGAAGTCTTCCGTTAGGCGCCTGCGCAGGCCGGCGTCTACGCATCCAGCGCGGGCGCCGCGGGGAAATCCACCGCAATCTGCGTGGCGCCGTGCAGGAAGTTGCTGACCATCTTGTCGCCGACGACGACCAGGGCGTCGACGTGCGGTCGGCCACCGCCCGCGGGAGCCTGCCGGGCATCCCCCAAGACCTGAAGCAGCACCCCTGCATCGTCTACACCGAATTGCGCAACCGCAATCTGTGGGACTTCGGCACGCCCGATGGATCCGGCGTCTCGGTGCGGGTCGAGGGGCCGCTGCAGACCAATGCGTCGGAGATCATCCGCGCCGCGGTGCTCGACGGCGTCGGCCTCGCGTATTCACCGACCTGGCTGTTCCAGGACCTGATCGACAGCGGCGAGGTGCAGGTGCTGCTGCCGGACTGGCAGACCAGCCCCCTGCCGCTGCACCTCGTCAGCCCGCCCGAGCGGCGCCACGCGGCGAAGGTGCGGGCGTTCTCGGAGCACCTGGCCGGCGCGCTGGTCGATTGCCCGATGTGCCATTGAAGGTCGCCGAGATCACCGACAGGATCGATGCCGTCGGGGCCGAGGTCCAGCGGGCGGAGGACGCGAAGCCGGCGACGACCGGCCAGCCGCCTGCGGACGCGACCGGCTCGGCGACACATCGTCGTCGGCTGCGGCCGGATCTGCTGGGCACCTGGGCCGATGCGCAGGCCTGATCCGGGCTCGTGGTCGGCGCCATGGGCGCGCGCCGCATCGATCGCCGCGGCGGCAGCCGCGACCGGTGCTGGCGCGAATTCCTGACCGGCAGCGCCGAGTCCGCGGCGCGGCGCGCATCGCAGTGCCCGACGCGCTTGACCGTCTTCCATATTTCGATAAACTTGGAACCATGAATGAAAAAACCGCCGTCACCGCTCTGGCCGCGCTGGCCCAGGAAGCGCGCCTGCGCGTCTTCCGCGCCCTGGTCGGCGCCGGCCCCGAGGGCATGACACCCGGCGCGCTGTCCGCGATGCTCGACATCCCCGCCTCGACGCTCTCGTTTCACCTGAAGGAATTGGTCCACGCCGGCCTCGTGAGCGCCGAACGCGACGGACGCAACCTGCACTACATGCCGGCCCTCGGCCGGATGAACGACCTGCTGGCCTACCTGACGGCGCATTGCTGCATGGGCCGATCCTGTACCCCTGGCGGCAATTCCAGGCGCCGCACGACCTGCTGATCCGGAGAACCCCATGATGCGATTCCACGTTCACCTCCACGTCGACGATCTCGCCAGGAGCATCGGCTTCTATTCCAAGCTCTTCGCGGCGCAGCCCGCCCGCGTCGAGGCCGATTACGCGAAATGGATGCTCGACGACCCGCGCATCAACTTCGCGATCTCGACGCGCGGCAGCAAGGCCGGCATCGACCACCTGGGCTTCCAGACCGACAATGCCGAGGAACTCGCGGCCCTGAAGGAGCGGGCCGTCGCGGCGGACATGGCGCTGCTCGACGAAGGCGAAACCACCTGCTGCTATGCGCGCAGCGAAAAGCACTGGGTCACCGACCCGCAAGGCATCGCCTGGGAGCACTTCCACACGCTGGGCAGCATTCCCGTCTTCAGCCAGTCCCGGCAGGCCGATGCCGCTTCGGCCTGCTGCACGCCCGCGGCCAGCGCAACGCCCGAAGCCGCCGCCTGCTGCACGCCGACCCCACGCGGCAAGCCGATCGGCATCGCCGTCAAGCCGTCGGATTCCTGCTGCTGACGCGACGCGGTGCCCGAACGTGACGACCCATGTCCTGATCCTGTGCACCCACAACTCCGCACGCAGCGTGCTGGGCGAGGGCATGCTCAACCACCTGGCGAAGAAGCTCGGCAAGGACGTGCGGGCGCACAGCGCCGGCAGCGCCCCGAGCGGGCGCATCAACCCATGCGCAATCGAGTCGCTCGACAACGCCGGCATCGACACGCGCGGCTGCCGCAGCAAGAGCTGGGACGAATTCAGCCGCGACGGCGCGCCGCCGCTGGCCATCGTCATCACCGTCTGCGACAGCGCCGCGGCCGAGACCTGCCCGGTGTTCTTCGGCGGCAGCGGCGGCCCGCCGGTGAAGGTGCACTGGGGCTACCCGGACCCCTCGAACGCCGAAGGCGGCGAGGCAGGCAAGCGGCGCGCTTTCGAGCTCACCCGCCAGGCGATCGGTTTTCGCATGCTGCAACTGCTCGCGCTGCCGCTCGAGACCCTGGACCGCAAGGCCCTCGCTGCCGCACTGGCCGAGATCGGCCGGAGCTGAACGCCCGCCCTGCGACAAGAACATGAACACGACCACGCTGCCTGCGCGCGCCGCAGCCCCGGCCCCGATGAACCTCTTCGAGCGCTACCTGACCGTCTGGGTCTTCCTGTGCATCGTCGTCGGCATCGGCCTCGGGCAGTGGCTGCCGGGCCCGTTCCAGGCCATCGGCCGGATGGAAGTCGCCAAGGTCAATATCCCGGTCGGCCTGCTGATCTGGGTGATGATCATCCCGATGCTGCTGAAGGTCGATTTCGGCGCCCTGCACCAGGTCAGGCAGCATTGGCGCGGCATCGGCGTCACGCTGTTCGTCAACTGGGCCGTGAAGCCGTTCTCGATGGCGCTGCTGGGCTGGATCTTCATCCGCCATGTCTTCGCGCCCTACCTGCCGGCGGCTCAGCTCGACAGCTACATCGCCGGGCTGATCCTGCTCGCCGCCGCGCCCTGCACCGCGATGGTCTTCGTCTGGAGCCGGCTGACCCATGGCCACCCGCTCTTCACGCTGAGCCAGGTGGCGCTGAACGACACGATCATGGTGTTCGCCTTCGCGCCCATCGTTGCGCTGCTGCTGGGCCTGTCGTCGATCACCGTGCCCTGGGCCACGCTGCTGACCTCGGTCGTGCTCTACATCGTCATCCCGGTGGCGATCGCGCAAATCTGGCGCAAGGCCCTGCTGGCCCGGGGCCAGACCGCTTTCGACGCAGCGCTCGCGAAGATCGGCCCCTGGTCCGTCACCGCGCTGCTGGCGACGCTGGTGCTGCTGTTCGCGTTCCAGGGCGGGGCCATCCTGAAGCAGCCGCTGGTCATCGCGATGCTGGCGGTGCCGATCCTCATCCAGGTGTTCTTCAATTCGGCCTTGGCATACTGGCTCAACCGCAGGCTCGGCGAGTCGCACAGCGTGGCCTGTCCGTCGGCGCTGATCGGCGCCAGCAACTTCTTCGAGCTCGCCGTGGCCGCGGCGATCAGCCTGTTCGGCTTCGACTCCGGCGCCGCGCTGGCCACGGTGGTCGGCGTGCTGATCGAGGTGCCGGTGATGTTGCTGGTGGTGCGCGTGGTCAACCGCAGCAAGGGCTGGTACGAGGCCGGCGCCATGCGCTCCCGTCCGGCCGACACGCGCGCCTGAACGGGTTCGACCGATGACCGAGTCGACCCCGACCGCGACCGGCTCGGCCGCCGCAGCGACGGCACCGTACGCCTGCGTCACTGCCGCCTGGCAGGCGCACGAACGCGAACTGCTGGGCTATCTGCGGCACCGCCTGGCGGACCCCGATGCCGCCGACGACGTGCTGCAGGAAGTCTTCGTCAAGGCCATGCGCCATGGCCAGGGCTTCTGCAGCCTGGACAACCCGCGCGCCTGGCTGTTCCAGGTTGCGCGCAACACGCTGGTCGACCGGGCCCGCGCGTCGCATGCCTCGCTGCCCTTGCCCGAAGGCGATGACGAGCCGGCCGCGCCGCAGGAAGACCCCCCGGCACCGGTGGATGCGCTGGCCACCTGCCTCGCGCGGACGATGGCGGAACTCCCGGCCGACGACGCCGCCATCCTCAGCGCCTGCGACCTGTCCGGCCAGACCCTGCGCGACTACGCCGGCGCCCACGGCCTGAGCCTGGCGGCGGCGAAGTCACGCCTGCTGCGTGCCAGGCAGCGCCTGCGCGAGAGGCTGACCCGGGTCTGCCAGGTGAGCTTCGAGCAGGACGGCACGGTGGCCGGCCACGTGCCGCGGACGCCCGGCGCCTGATCCGGCCGCCGCGCGCGGTTCGCGGCAATTGCATCCTTTTGGCGTGTTCTCCGTCTTCAGGTCGGAGACCGACACGCCATGAGCACGCTGACCCTGACTCGACATACCCGGCAACTGCCCCGCCGGCACCCGAAGCTGTTCCTGGGGGCGGCGGCGCTGTTCTGGTTCGCGCTCTACCAGGCGCTGAATCCGGCGTCCGAGGCGCTGGTCGCGGCCGCCTCGGTCGATCGCGGCAGCCCCCTGGGCGCCGCCCTGCAGTTCTTCCTCTACGACACGCCCAAGGTGCTGTTGCTGCTCACCGCCGTGGTGTTCGTGATGGGCATGATCAACTCCTATTTCACGCCGCAGCGCACCCGCGCCCTGCTGGCCGGCAGGACCGAGGGCGTGGCCAACGTGATGGCCGCCAGCCTGGGCATCGTGACGCCGTTCTGCTCCTGCTCTGCCGTGCCGCTGTTCATCGGTTTCGTGCAGGCCGGCGTGCCGCTGGGGGTGACCTTCTCGTTCCTCATTTCCGCGCCGATGGTCAACGAGGTGGCGCTGGCGCTGCTGTTCGGCCTCTTCGGCTGGAAGATCGCCGCCCTCTACATGGGCCTGGGCCTGACGGTGGCCATCGTCGCCGGCTGGGTCATCGGCCGCCTGCGCATGGAAGCGCACCTCGAAGACTGGGTGCGCGAGATGCCCCAGGTGCAGGCTGCGGCCGCCGGCGACGGCATGACCCTGGCCGATCGCATCGAAGCCGGATACACCAGCGTGCGCGAGATCGTCGGCAAGGTCTGGCCGTACATCCTGGCCGGCATCGCCGTCGGCGCGGCGATCCACGGCTGGGTGCCGCAGGACTTCATGGCGTCGTTCATGGGCCGGGACGCCTGGTGGTCGGTGCCGCTGGCGGTGCTCATCGGCGTGCCGATGTACACGAACGCGGCCGGCATCATTCCCATCGTGCAGGCGCTGCTGGCCAAGGGCGCCGCGCTGGGCACCGTGCTCGCCTTCATGATGAGCGTGATCGCGCTTTCGCTGCCCGAGATGATCATCCTGCGCAAGGTGCTGAAGCTGCGCCTGATCGCCACCTTCGCGGGCGTCGTCGCCGCCGGCATCCTGATCGTCGGCTACGTCTTCAATGCGGTGCTCTGAGCGCACCGCCCCTTCCTCGATTCAAGGAGAAACCCATGGACATCAAGGTACTCGGCAGCGGCTGCGCCAATTGCAAGAACACGGTCGCGCTGATCGAGCAGGCTGCGAAAGACAAGGGCGTGGCCGTGACACTCAGCAAGGTCGAGGACCTGCGCGACATCGTGAGCTACGGCGTGATGTCGACACCGGCGGTGGTCATCGACGGCAAGGTCGTCCACGCCGGGGGCGTGCCGCAGCGGGCCAAGGTCGAACAGTGGCTGGGCGGCTGAACCCGCTCGCCGGTCCACCCCGCCACCACGGCCGGGCGTCGCCTGAACCCTTGGACCGTGCGTCGATACGCGCGGGAATGCGCCGCCGCCCCTATTCGGAGCCGAGCTTGATGCCCGAAGGCATCCGCCGCTCGATGGAAGACTTGAGCAACGACGCCAGGCGGTAGAACCCATGGGCGAACTTCCCGTAGGGCAGCGTCAGAAACAAGGCCATGACGATGCCGAGATGGATCGCCAACAGCAGGGCCATGCCCGCAGTCTCCCGTCCGGCCATCAATGCAAGTCCCGTCAGGCTGGCCGCGAACAGCAGCAAGATGAATGCACGATCCATCGTGCGCTGCGCGGGGTCTCCGTGTGCGGCGTTTCGACGCAGGTTCAGCCACATCAGGCCCGCCGGTCCCGCGAGCAGGCCGGCTCCACCGACGGTCCCGAGGATCACCGGAAGACTGGTCAACGCATAGGGCGCCGATAGCCCCAGGACGTAGTGATACAGCGTGGCCACCGCAGTCGATGCGACGCAGAGCGCGAAGCCATAGAAAGTCAGGTGGTGGAAGCGGCGCCGCCGCAGCGTGAACCGGTCGTCCTCGTCGTTGCAACCTTCGCCGTGGCCACCATCGAGATACTTCAGGGTCAAGGCATGACCGACGGCCTCGGTGGCTGCGCCTCGCATCGAGGTGCCCGGCCTCACGTCGCGCCAGAAGCGCCCGACGCCGATGGCCAGTGCCACCGATGAATACGTGAAGACCGAGCCGAACAGCAAGACGAGCGTGCGGTGCGGAAACACGGCATAGAAATTCCCCCGCGCCGGCGTCTGGAACAGGCTGCCGGTCATGGCCAGCGCCAACAGCAGGAACAAGGTCAGGCTGGCCGCCGCGGCCACGGCAAGGGTCGGGCCGCTGGACTCGTACAGCCGGCCCAGAACCGAGGGCCACGCGTAGTCGCGGTAGGTCTGCCCGCGCACCGTCGCCAGCGACCGGGGTACGTTGACGGCAAACTCGTGAGGGGGCGCGTACTGGCAGGCATGCAGACAGGCGCCGCAACTGTGGCAGAGATTGGCCAGGTAGTGAATGTCGGCCCGCACATCGAAACCGATGCGGCGGGTCATGGCGGGAAAGACCCCGCAATAGCCCTCGCAGTAACGGCAGGAATTGCAGATCTGCATGACCCGGGACACCTCCTTCTCGGCCTCGGACAAGGGCCTGCCCAGCCAGGCGGCGGATGGCTCATTCAGCACGGTTTCACCTCTCCGATATCCCGCTGCCGCGCGTCATGGCTCACGCGAGGACGAAACCGGCCCGGCCTGCGGCCCGCGGGCCGACCGTGCCGCCTCCATTCCGGCAATGCGCCCGAATGCCGTACCGATGGCCATGCCGATGCCCCCGGTGTATCCCTTGCCAAGGACATTACCCGAGATGATTTCACCGGCACCGAAAAGGTTCGGACTGCCTCGCCCGCCGAAATGAACCCGCGCCCGCGCATCGGACTTCAGGCTCAGGTACGTGAAAGTGATACCCGGGCGCAGGGCAAAGCCGTGAAAGGGAGGTTCGTCGATCGGCATCGCCCAATGCGATTTCGCAGGCGTCAGACCCTCGGTATGGCAGTCGTCCAGCGCCGTGTGGTCGAATCTTCCGACGCGACAGGCCGCGTTGTATGCGGCTATCGTGCGCACCAGCGCGGCAGGTTCCAGACCCAGCTTCGAAGCCAATTCCGCAACCGTATCGGCCTTCTCGCCGGGGAAGACCGGCGGCATGAACCGGCCCAGGGCCTTGGCATCGATCACGGAATAACCGATCTGATCCGGCTGCATGGCCACGAGGCGCCCCCAGATGGCATAGCGCTTGGGCCAGAAGTCCTCGCCCTCGTCGTAGAAGCGCTGTCCGTTCCGGTTCACCATGATGCCCAGTGACACGCAGTCCACCCGGGTGCAGATACCGCCATCGTAGAGCGGCGCTCGCGCATCGATCGCCACGCAGTGCGATTGCGACGGATCGCCGATCATGTCGGCGCCGGCGTCCTGCATGAATTTCAGCATGACCCCTTGATTGAACCGGGTGCCTCGAATGAGGAAATTGTCAGCGGGCCATTCACCCCGCTCGTTGCAGCCCCAGACCTCCCGCAGCCATTGCCGATTCGATTCGAAACCGCCCGCCGCCAGCACGCAGGCCTGGCCCTCGATCCTTTCGCTGCCCACCCGGGCCGCCAGGAAGCGACCATCATCGATATCCAGCGAGGTCACCGGCGCGTCGTACCGGATCGCCACGCCCAGGGCCCGCGCGCTGCGGTAATAGGCATTCACCAACGCCTTGCCGCCCCCCATGAAGAACGCATTGGTACGGGACAGGTGCAGCGTTCCGGAGAGCGAGGGCTGGAATCGGACGCCCTGCCTGCGCATCCAGTCCCGACAATCGGCCGTGCTGCGGATCACCATGCGAGCGAGGGCCTCGTCGGTCTGACCTCCGGTCACCTTGAACAGGTCCTGCCAGTATTCCTCCTCGGGGTAGGACTCCAGCAGCACGTCCTGAGGGGCGTCGTGCATGCAGCGGATATTGCGCGTGTGCTGCGAGTTGCCGCCGCGCCACTCCTTGGGCGCGGCCTCCAGCATCAGCACGCTCGCTCCTGCTTCGCGCGCCGAGATGGCGGCACACAATGCGGCGTTGCCGCCACCGACGACGACGACATCCCACATGGCGGCCTTGCGCGTAGCGCCCCGCACGGTCAATGCTGCCCGCGCTCGCGAAGCATGGCCTTGTCGACCTCGACCGACAGCGCATCGGTGACGCGCTTCATGTGCCGCGCCACCGCCGGATCACCCACTTCGCGAGGGTGGGGCAATTCGACGATCTCCTCGTGAACGATCCCGGATGGGCGGTTGCCGAAGACCACCACCCGGTCGGCCATCAGCACCGCTTCCTGCACGCTGTGGGTAACCATCAGGATGGTCTTGTCGGCCTCCTTCCAGAGGGAATGCAGGTCCTTGATCATGTAATTCTTGGTCTGCACGTCGAGGGCGCCGAAAGGCTCGTCCAGCAGCAGCACCTCCGGGTTGTAGGCGATCGCCCGTGCAATCGCCACGCGTTGCTTCATCCCCCCCGAAAGGGTCGACGGGTAGGCATTCTCGAATCCGGACAGGCCGGTCGCTCGTATCCACCGGCGAGCGATCCCTTCGGCATCCTGCCGAGGCATCTTCTGCAGTTCGAGCCCGAGCGTGATGTTGCGCAGCACCGTGCGCCAACCGAAGAGCACGAATTCCTGAAACACCAGGCCGCGGTCCCGCCCCGGACCCGTGATCGGCTTGCCACTGAGGAGGATCTCGCCCGAACTCGCCTTCTCGAACCCGGCCACCATGTACAGAAAGGTCGACTTGCCGCAACCCGAGGGGCCGATGATGGCGACGAACTCGTTCTCCGAGATCGAGAAGTTCAGATTGTCGATCGCGACCACCTGCTCGCCGGTCTCCTGATTGACGAATGTCTTGTTCAGGTTCCGGACGACGATCTTCTTGTTCCGCTCTTGTACCACGCCGATCTCCGTTCCCGATGGCTTCAACGCTCGACCTGCACGCCCCAACGCTTCGTGGTCACGGCCTCGATCCTGCCCATGACGATGTTCTCCAGGATATAGCCCATCAGCGCGATCAGCAGGATGCCGCCGAATATCGTGTCCATGCTCAGGTACTCGACGGCGTCGTAGATCATGAAGCCCAGGCCGAAGCCGCTGGCCGCCAGCATCTCGGCGGCAATCAGCGAGCGCCACGCAAAGCCGATGCCCAGTTTCACGCCGGTGATCAGGAAGGGAAAGATGCCCGGCAGTGCGACGATCCAGACGCAACGCATGCGGCTCGCGCCCATGGACTGCGCCACCCAGAACGCCTTGTCGCTCAACGCGTCCAGGCCCGCCGCCACGTTGTAGATGATCTGGAAGCTCGCCGAGAGAAATACGACGGTGATCGTGGTTCGATCGTCGATGCCGAAGATCAGCAGCAGAATCGGCGTCCAGGCCAGGGTCGGCACCGGCATCATGGCGCTGACGACGGGCTGAAGAATCCGACGCCCCCATTTCGTCAGGCCGATCAGCAGGCCCACGATGCTGCCGAACACGATGGCGAGCAGGATGCCGGCCAGGATCCGGTACAGGCTGGCCCCGAGATGGGCCCAGAGCCCGTACGGCGGCGTGCCCGCAGGTCCTGCTTGCAGCCACAGCGCCGCGAGGATCGTGCTCGGCCGCGGGATCAGCGCCACGTTCATCCAGCCCAGCTTGCCGGCGATCTCCCAAAGCACCAGGAGGCCGGTGATCGTCAGCGTCGGGCGCATCCAGCGCGCCTGGCGTCGCCATCCGAATCGGGACCCCTGGAGGGTCGTCGCTGTCGCGCTCATCGCGTCCGCCTGCCCCGTTGCGGGTACCAGCGGCGGATCGTGGCACGCTCGACCGCACCGAAAAGGAGGTGTTCGATCGAGAACCCGAGTATCGCCAGCAAGGCGATGCCGACGAACATGGACGGCACGTCGGCATAGGCCCGGGCCGCAAAGATCATGTAGCCCAGACCGAACGAAGCCGCAGCGAGCATCTCGGCGGCCACCAGGGTCCGCCAGGAATGGGCCAGTCCCAGTTTGAAGCCCGTGATGAGCGTGGGCAGCGAGGATGGCAATAGCACCCTGAAGAAGACGTGCAACCGGGACGCGCCCATCGACCGGACGACCCACAAGGCGTGCTGCGGAATGGCCTGCACGCCCTGGATCGTGCTGTAGGCGATGGGGAAGAAGGCGCCGAGGAAGCAGACGCTGATGATCGTCGCGTCACCGCGCCCCATGGTCACCAGGAATATCGGCGTCCACGCGACGGCCGGCAGCGGCAACAGCAGGCTCAGCACGGGACTGAACCAGGCATGCGCGCTGCGGCTGAGACCGAGCACGAAGCCGAACGGGACGGCGACCAGCGCGGCGAGGACGAAGGCCACCAGCGCACGCAGGAGGCTGTGTGCCATGTGCGAGACCAGCACATGGTTGTTCGATGCACCCATCAATTCGAGACCCCGCACGACGATGGTGTGCGGCGCGGGCAGGACCTTCAAGTCCAGGAGTCCGAACCGGACCACCGCCTCCCAGATCAGCAGCAGCGCGAGGTTCGGGGCGATATAGGCCAGGCCGGACTGCAGGCGCTTCGGAATCCAGCCTGCGCGTTGGCGCGCGGGCGGTTCCAACTTGATCGACGAACAGTCCATTCGGTAATCTCGATCGGTTGAGAGGCGCGACCCGGAACTCATCGGGACTGCGTTCGTTTCCGGGGCGCGGCCGTGCGGCGGGCGACCGGCTTTCCTGCCGGTTCGGCCGGCTTCGCGCCGGTGGCCATGCCGACGAGGGCGTCGAGCTGACGAACCTGTTCGGCCGGCAGGTACTGGTGCCGCAAGGAATAGAGCGCAGGACCGAAGCGGCTTTCGAGTTGCTTGCCGAAATGGGCAAAGATCTCCGCCACGTAGATTTCGTGCCGAATCAGGCTCTCCGCCATGTTGACGACCGGGCGGCTGCGCGTGAACACGCCGTAGCCTTTGGGCCCGGTGGTCGCCGTCATGGCCTCCTCGAAATCCCGCGTCATCGTCACGAGCCAATCGCTCAAGCCCACCGCGGCGCCGCTGCTTTCGTGCAGATAGACCTTGACCTGGCCACCGAAGTCGTATTCCACCAGATCCGCGGGACTGCCGAACAGGATGATCAGGATGCGCGCGCCGCGCCGGGCGGCCTGCCGCAACGGTTCGATGTGCGGCCGCAGCAGGTGATGCGCCGCCTTGATCCAGACATGCACCTTGGCCTGCTCGATGAGGTCGTCCATCTTGGCGTGGATATGCGCGTTCCCGCTGAGCGTCCAGACGAACTCCGTCGCTTCCACCGCCTTGGTGGCGATCAGCTGTTCAGCCAGGCTGTCGCATCGGTTCGCCGTTTCCCGCTGGATGCGATCGAGCAGCTGACGGGGTTCGACCGGCACGTAACGCACCGGGTTCTCGTTCACCGGCTGCACGGCCAGCTTCTTTTCGAGCGTGGCCAAGGCGTTGT
The DNA here is from genome assembly GCA_028868825.1 of Burkholderiales bacterium. Taxonomy (GTDB): domain Bacteria; phylum Pseudomonadota; class Gammaproteobacteria; order Burkholderiales; family Burkholderiaceae_C; genus Rubrivivax. The sequence continues at coordinate 64,765 of JAGWTU010000014.1, forward strand.
AGACGTTCGCGCGCGGCAGCCCCGCCCGCTTGCTGATCTCGTAGGCGGTGGCCGGGAACTCGCGCAGCAGGCTCAGGTAGACCTTGGCTTCGTACCCGGTGAAGCCCAGCTGCTGCAGTGCTTCGGCCTGCTCGCCGTGATGGGTCAGGCCGGGCTCGCTATCGTCGCGCTGCATGGTCAGACGGCGATCATTTCAGGATCGAGTAATCGACGGCCCGCCCGACGCCCCGTCGCAATCCCTCGAGGCGCAGGCACTGTCCCGCCGTGATGTTGGCGAGATTGATCTCGGCTCCGAAGTCCTTTATCAGCTGTGCATGCTGCTGCGGAAAGCGGTAGGGATCGGCCTCGACCATCAGGTGGGCGAACCAGGCTTGCCTCGCCAGTTCGGCGAGCGCCCCGGGCGATGTCGCAGCGATCATGTCGATCTCGCTCTGTTCGATGATGACGTGCTCGATCTCCATCCCCTGCACCTCGGCCACGAGCCTGCCCAGATCATCGAGGCCGAACGGTGCCGCGGGATTCTTGCGCCCGAATTCGTAGATCACCTCGAAGCCGTCGCTCTGCGCCTGCCGGATGTAGGCTTGACGCTCGCCCGGCTGGAGTTCCAGGTAATTCTCGGAGATTTCCATGGACGCTATCCCCAGACCCTTGAGGTGACGCAGCATGTCCGGGAACGAATGAGTCCGGCAGGCATATTCGAACAGGATCCCGCCCGAATAGGCCTTGATCCCGGCATCCTGATAAAGGCCGACGACCGATTGGATGGTCTTGCGAGGCGCGAGCAGCGCGTTCATCGCATAGATCTTCGCGAAATCGATGTAGTCCGCGGCGTAGTCGAGCAGGTCCCGGACGCCCTGCACGCCCGTCCAGCCGAAGGTGTCGGGGCCGAAGTCGATCACCGACGTCGTGCCGATGCGGCGGGGCTTGGCGGAGCGGGGCGGCAGTGCGAAGGTCATGGTGGGCGCCGTTGACGGTGACGATCAGAGGGTGACCACGGCTCGCAATTCGGCGATGCGTCTGGCCGAGAGATGCAAATCGCCCGACAGGATCAGTCTTGCGGTGCGTTCTATCTTGGCGCCACGGATGGCATATCCGCCATCGCCACGCGGCTCGACGTCGGCCTCGACCTGCAGCACGCCGCTCGGGTGTCCCAGGCGGGTGTATCCCGCCCGCCCCGCCGCCCGGCATTCCGCCGCCACGCTGCCCTGGAGGGCCGACGCGACGGCCGTGCAGACGCTGCCGACGACCGCCAACGCCTTGTGTGGCTTCTGCATGGCCAGTTGGCGCACGACGAGGTCGGCCTCGCCGGCACCGACCCGGCGCCCGTCGACGGAGGTGTAGTCGGCGGGGGCCGACACCATGATCACGCGCGGCACGTTGGGGGACTTCGCGACGGCGTCCCGCGCATCGTCGACGCGGCCGATGGCCTGCGCGGCCCAGCCGCGCACGGCCTCGAGCCGCGCCATCAGGGCGAGGTTTGCGGCGATTTCAGCGGGCAACTCGGTGCCCTTCGCACCGAGATCCGCGGCCTTCACGAAGACGAACGGCGTCGCCGCGTCGACGAGCGAGACATCCATGTCGATGCCGTCGATCGTGATGCGGTCGCGGACCCGTCCCGTGGGCAGCAATTGGCCCGTCACGGCCCCGCTGCAATCGCCGAAGTCCAGCATGATCCGCGCGCCCGCGCTCGGCACGCCCGCGATCCGGCAATCGCCCTCGACGGCGGGCAGTTCCCCGTCCATCGGGATTTGCGCCGTCACCACTTGCCTGGTGTTCGTGGTGTAGATGCGGACCACGGTCACGCCCGGGGTCGGCTGCACCAGGCCGCGATAGATCGCGAAAGGCCCGACGGCCGACAGCATGTTGCCGCAGTTGCCGCCCGTCGCGACCTGGGGACGATCGATGCCGATCTGGCAGAACGTGTAGTCCACATCGGCGCCGGGATGCGCGGAGCGGGCGATCACGGCCGCCTTGCTCGTCAGCGCGTCTGCGCCTCCGATGCCGTCGATCTGACGCAGATCGGGCGAGCCGTAGGCGGCCAGCAGCCAAGCGGCCCGGTCCAGAGGCTCGGACGGCAGGTCCTGCGCCAGGAAGAAGCCGCCTCGACTCGATCCGCCTCGCATGAGATAGCACGGCAGCGCGTGCTGACCGGTCTGAAGCAGGCCCATGGGCTCAGGCCGCAAGCAGCACGGGCTTGCCGTCGACGGCGACGGAAAGCGACGGCAGGACACCGGCGTTCGTTTCGGATTCGAGTGCCATGATGCGACGGCTGATGCTGTCGACGGCCGCCGAGTCCTTCATGACCATCGACGCCAGGCCTTTGAACTTGCGTTCGAGCTCGACCTCGGTCAGTGGATTGTTCGGCTCGCCGCGCGGTTCCTCAGAACGCAACTGGAGATGCCGACCGTCCTTCGTGTCGATCTCGACGATGGCCTGGCGGCCGGTCAGGCCGAACTCCTCCTCGGCGACCAGCGTCACCTTGCTCGAGGCCACGTCATGGATGTTCCGGTTCTCGTAGCCCGACCAGTAATCGCGCAGGCCGTTGGCACCGGTCTCCAGGGCCAGCGCGACGCCGAATTGCGTGCTGCCCATGGCGGCATTGAGGTTCGTGACCTTGGGCTTGGAGGCCTGGCGGATCGCCATCGTGCTCATGTGCACGGTGACCGTCTCGACATCGCCCACGCGCACGCCGTGCTTCCAGTACAGGTCCTGCGCGAGATCGATCGGCCCGTGGGCATAGCGGCAGGCCGCGTGCGGCTTGAATCCGACTTCCATGATCGCGTATTCGCTGCCGAGACCGTCCAGCAGGTCGGCGACGCGGACCGAATCCGTGAAGGCGTTGAAGAAGCCTTCGCGGCTCTCGAGCACCTTCTTCGGGCCACTGAATCCCCGGCTGGCCATCACGGCGGCGATGGTGCCGTTGAAGGCGGACTTGCCGGGGCTGAAAGGCTTGGCGATGCAGGGATCGTCGAGGTAGGACTGGATGCCGGCGGACTGCATGCCGGCGAGCCCGATGGCCCATGCGATCTGCTCGGCATTGCAGCCCAGAAGCCGCGCGCCCATGGCGGCCGCGCCCAGGCACGAGACCGTGCCGGTCGTGTGATAGCCGCGCGAGCGGTGCCCCGGGTTGATGGCCTTCGCGACGCGAATGGCCAATTCGTAGCCGGCCACCAGGGCGGTGATGACCTCCTTGCCGGGGATGCCCCTGAATTCGGCGATCGCATTGGCGGTCGGCACGAGCACCGAGCCCGCCTTGATCAGGCCGGAGCCATGGGCGTCGTCGAGTTCGACGCCGTGACCCATCATCGCATTGCACATGGCCGCGTGCGGCAGCGGCACCTTGAAGCCGAAACCGATCACGGTGGCCTGCGGCGCGCCGCCCCATTCGCGAACCAGATCGACCATGCGGATGGCCGGCTCGCCGATCGCGGAAGCGGCAATCTGGTTGCCCATGCCGTCGCGCAGGATCAGCTTGGCCTTGTTGACCACGGATTCGGGCAGGTCCTCGAACCGGAGGTTTGCGATGTGATCCGCGAAGCGCAGGGTCAGGCCAGTCAGATCGTCTTGGCTATAGCTCGTGGACATGCGGGTTTCCTTGCTCCATTGAATGGGGTACGGGGTCGAAGATTCACTTCCCGCGCTGCGCGATCGAGGATTCGTAGAACTTCCTGTTCACCAGCGCCTTGAAATCGGGCATCTGCTTGATGCGCTTGGCGGCCAGCATCGATTCGGCCACCGGCGTCAACTCGGCCAGCATCTCGTCCTTGATCTCGGGATTCACGTTGATGCGGGTCAGCGCCAGGGCCATCGCCTTCGGATCGACCTGAACGCCCTTCTTGGCGATCTGCGCGGCGGCCAGGCGCCCGGCCTCCGGGGCGTCCTTGCGTATCAATTCGGATTCTTCCCAGGCCGCGGCCAGGAACCTCGAGACCGCCGAGGGATTCGCATCCGCAAACTTGCGCGAGACGAGATAGAAGTTGGGACTTTCGTTCACGCCCTTGAGCGAAATGATGCGCTTGGCCACGCCGGCGGTTTCCGCCAGCGCCACCTGCGGTTCCCAGGCCACGGCCGCATCGAGCAGACCTTGGCTCAGCGCGGATTGCATGTCCTGCACTTTCATGTTGATCATCTGGAAGTCGGCCTCCGCCATTCCGTTTTGCTGCAGGTAGAGCCGGAACGTGCTGTTGGATCCCGACCCGCCGACGGTGCCGACCTTCTTGCCCCGGAGTTCCTGGATCGTCTTCGCGCCGGAACCCGACGGCACCATGACGCCATAGCGATCCCCGCCCGATTGACGCACGGCCACGATGTAGAACGAATCGGGCTGCGTGGCGGCCAGGGTCACCAGGCGCCCGGATCCGCCGTCGGCGATGTCGATCCTGCCGGCGATGAAGGCCTGCATCATGTCGCCACCGGACGAGAACTCGGAGACTTCCGCCTTCAGGCCATGCGGACCGAGCCAGTCCTTCGCCATGAAGACGGCGTCCGGCGGAATCGACTGCACGCCGACGCGGATCGTCGTTCCAACCTGCGCATGGGCGGAACCCGAGGCACCGACCATGCCGGCGAGGACCAGGGATGCCAGGGCTTTGAACATGCTCATGAGCGCTCCGATCAAGAGTGGTAGCTTTCACAACTACCTGTAAAGTAGTTGCGAAGACTACCTCTCCGATCGCAGCACTCAGAAGAGGGGAAATCCCTGGGGCAGGTAAACCCTGGCGCGCCTGCCGTGACGCCGCTCATGCGGCGCGCCGCCATCCGGCGCAGCCGCCGGCGCGCCGGTGCGTCATGACCCAGAGGGTCCGATCTTGTCCGTCACGAATGGAGTTCCCGCCAAGCCCCACGCGCGACGCCGCACGGCATGGCTGGTCCCGGCAGCCTGCCCCTCTCGGGCCGGGAACTGCAGGCCAACGGGCTGTCGGCCATGCGCAACAAGGCGCTATTCCCGCGCTGAACCCGTATTCGGCCGGCGCCGCCTGCAACCTCCACCGCCGGGGCAGGCGCGTGGTGCTGCAGCGCAACTTCGACAGCCTCACCAGCAAACGCTGCCGTCGGTCTCGGTCAACCTGCCAGGCGCTCACCCAGCCGATCCAACGCCCTTTGGCAACCGCCGCGCCTTTGCTCCTGACTTCGGTGTGTTGACCTCGGGTGCGGGTTCGGTGAGCCGGTTGCCCCAGGACCCGACCAACTGCTGCACCACCTCGGCCACCACGCGGGATGCGGGTGAGAGCTTTCCCTGGCGGGGCAGCGCCAAGGTCGTATGGCGGACCAGATCGGGCTTGACGAGCTGGCTGGCCTGCAGCCGTCCGCTCTGCAACTCCGCGGACATCGAGTAAGGCCCCAGCACCGAATACAGGCCCGGCGTTTGCGCGACGAGTTCCTTCTGCACGGTCAGCGAATCGGCTTCCGCAACCGACTCCAGCCTGAATCCCAGGCTGCGCGCCGCCTCGTCGAGCGCATTGCGCCATAGACCAGGACGCCGCGGCAGCACGAGCCGCAATCCCGCGAGCCGCGCAAAGGGGACCGTCGGCTCGCGCGTCAGTTCGTCACCCGGCGCCGAAACGAGATAGGTGTGGGCGATGCTGAGGAGTTTCTCTTCGCGTCCGCTGGGACGGTTGAAGCGGAACAGGATGGCGAGGTCGACCGCGCCGCTGTCCAGCATCGCGTCGATTTCGGTTCCTTGGGCTTCGGCGATGTTCAAGCGGATGCCTGGATGTTCGCGTTGCAAGCGCTCGTACAGGCGCGTGACCAGCGGATGCGCGGCGGAGGGGATGATGCCCATGCGCACCTCCCCCAGCACCTTGCCGGACTCCGCGCGCAAGTCCTCGGTCAATCGTTCGGTCTCCTGAACCCAGGCGCGCAGCCGCAGCGCCGCCCGGGCGCCCAGCTCGGTCAGCGCGACGCCGCGACCGGTGCGCCTGAACAGCGGGCTGCCGAAGGTCGATTCGAAGTCGCTGACCTGTCGGCTGATGTGCGACTGCACGGTCTGTCGACGTGCCGCCACCTTGCTGAGGCTGCCCGCCTCGGCCACCTCGAGGAACAGTCGGACGCTGGCGATGTTCATAGGGATTTCCCGTAAGAGCCATGCCAAAGACGGCAAGTCTGATTCCTGAGAAGTCTATCTAGGCAGAAGGCCCACCGATTTCTACATTGGCGTCATCGACTGCAGCGGCACGACTCCTCCGAGCCACCGGCAGCCCCCCCCTCACGAGCCTGGAGACGCCATTGAAACTCATCAGCTTCATCGATGCCGGACAGCCCCTCTACGGCATCGTCCAGGGCGAGCGCACCCTGCGGCCGCCCGCCGAATTCCTGGGTCGATTGCCGGACCTGCGGGCCGTGCTCGAGGCCGGCGCCCTGAGTGAGCTGCAGCAGGTCACGGCAAAAGACGGCATCGCCGTCGATCCCGCCACCGTCAAGGCCTTGCCGGTGCTGCCGAACCCCGGCAAGTTGATCTGCGTCGGCCTCAACTACAAGACCCACGTCGCCGAGACCCAGCGCGCCGACAGCGCCCATCCGTCGCTGTTCCTGCGCTTCAACGACACGCTCGCGGCAGCGGACGACATCGTGCTGCGACCGGCCTTTTCCGATCGCTTCGACTGGGAAGGCGAACTGGCCTTCGTGATCGGCAAGGGCGGCCGGCACATCCCGAAAGCGCAGGCCTTCGAGCACATCGCCGGGTATGCCTGCTTCAACGACATCAGCGTCCGTGACTGGCAGCGCCATACACACCAGTTCACGCCGGGCAAGAACTTCCCCGGCACCGCGCCGTTCGGTCCCTACCTCGTCACGCGCGACGAAGTCCCCGACGTGACGCAGCTGACGCTGGAGACGCGGCTCAACGGCCAGGTGATGCAGCACGCCGACATCGCCGACCTGATCTTCGACATCCCGGTGCTCGTCGAATACATCTCGCGCTTCACGCCGCTCGCACCGGGCGACGTCATCGCCACCGGCACGCCCGGCGGTGTCGGCGACCGCCGTGTGCCGCCGCTGTACATGAAGGAAGGCGACGTGGTCGAGGTGGAGATCACCGGCCTGGGCGTGCTGCGCAACCGCATCGGCACCGACGCCTGACGCAGGAGAACAGCCAATGAGCACCCACCGACCCCAATTGCGCATCGCCGTCGACATCGGCGGCACATTCACCGACATGGCGGCCTTCGACGAATCCAGCGGCAAGCTGCTGTTCGGCAAGGCGCTGTCGACCCACGGCGAGCTCGTCAACGGCATACAGGCGACGATCGACAGCGCAGGCATCGACTGGCGCGACGGCAACCTGTTCCTGCACGGCTCGACGATCGCGATCAACACGCTGCTCGAGCGCACCGGCGCCAACACCGCGCTGCTCATCACCGAAGGTTTCCGCGACATCTACGAGATCGGCCGCGTCAACCGGCCCGACGCCTACAACCTCTTCTTCAACAAGCACCAGCCGCTGGTGCGGCGCTCGCTGCGCTTCGAAGTGGCCGAGCGGCTGCGCGCCGACGGCAGCACGCACAAGGCGCTGGACGAGGCGGCGGTGCGCGAGCTGGCCCGCGAGCTGAAGGGGCAGAAGGTCGAAGCGGTCGCCGTGCTGCTGCTGCATTCGTATCGCAACCCGGCGCACGAGCAGCGCGTCAAGCAGATCCTGCAGGAAGAGATACCCGGCGCCTTCGTCTGCGCCTCGCACGAGCTGAGCCAGGAGTACCGCGAATTCGAACGCGTCTCCACCGCCGTGGCCAATGCCTATGTCGGCCCGCGCGTCTCGGAGTACCTGGGCCAGCTCGAGAGCCACCTGGGCAGCCGCGGCTTCGATGGCGACTTCTACATCGTGCAGTCGACCGGCGGCCTGTTCCCGGTCGAGCACGCCAAGGTCGGCTGCGTGCGGATGCTGGAATCGGGGCCCGCGGCCGGTGTCATCGGTGCCCAGGCCATCTGTGCCCAGCTCGGCATGGGCGACGCGATCGCCTTCGACATGGGCGGCACGACCGCCAAGGCCGGCGTGATCAGCGCCGGCCGGCCGCTGACGACGGGCTCGGCCTTGATCGGCGGCTACGAGCGCGCCCTGCCGATCCAGATCCCGATGATGGATATCCACGAAGTCGGCACCGGCGGCGGCAGCATCGCGCGCGTCGAGACCGGCAGCGCGCTGCGCGTCGGGCCGCAGAGCGCGGGGTCGATTCCCGGCCCGGTGGCCTATGGCCGCGGCGGCACCGAGCCGACGGTCACCGATGCCAACCTGCTGCTCGGGAGGCTCGATGCCGAGCACTTCCTCGGCGGCGAGCTCAAGCTCGATCTCGACGGCTGCCAGCGCCAGATGCGCGAGCGCGTGGCCAAGCCGCTGGGCCTGGACCCGACGGCGGCGGCCGACGGCATCCTGCGCATCGCGGTGACGCAGATGTCGCACGCCGTGAAGGCCGTGACCACCGAGCGCGGCCTGGACGCCGGCAGTTTCACGATGGTCGTCTACGGCGGCGCCGGTCCGCTGCATGCGTCGGCCATCGCCCGCGAGATCGGCATCCGCAAGGTGCTGATTCCGTACGCGCCCGGCTATTTCTCGGCCTACGGCATGCTGTTCTCCGACCTGCGCTACGACTATGTGCGCTCGGTGTTCCGCAAGCTGGGTGACGTCTCCTTCGACGAGATCGAGGCGGCGTACAAGACGATGGAGGACGAGGGTCGCGCGGCGCTGGCGCAATCGGGGATCGATCCCGATGACGTGGTGATCGAGCGCGCTGCCGATATGCGCTATGTCGGCCAGGAACACGCCGTCGCAGTCGACCTGCCGTTGAGCTTCTTCGCGGGCAAGGACCGCTCTGCCATCAAGCAGCAGTTCGACGAGCTGCACAAGGTCCGCTACGGCACCTCGGCGCCGAAGGAGCCGGCCGACCTCGTCAGCCTGCGCGTGACCGTGCTGGGCAAGATGAAGAAGCCGCCCAAGCACAGTGTGGACGCAGGTGCGGCGACACCGGACAAGCGCGCCGTACGGGCCGTCAAACCGGTGTATTTCCGCGCCGGCGGCTGGGCCGACACGCCGGTCTACCTGCGCGAGCGGCTGCTCGCCGGCAACGTCATAGCCGGCCCTGCCCTCATCGAGGAACACGCCTCCACCACCGTCGTGCAGCCCGGCGACGAGCTCCGCGTGGATGAACTCGGCAACCTGCAAATCGCCATCGGGAGCGACCGCTCATGAGCACCGCCAACACCCACGGCACCACCAAGCCCACTGTCACGGCCTCCACCACGGTGGACCCGGTCACCGTCGAGATCATCCGCAACGGGCTCTATGCCGTCACGGAAGAGATGAAGACCAACCTCACGCGCACGGCCTACAACCTGATCATCTACGAGGCGCTGGATTTCACCGTCGGCCTGTTCACCAAGGAAGGTGACACGGTGTCGATCGGCCTGGGCCTGCCGATGTTCATCCGCGGCATGTCGGAAACGGTGAAGGCCAAGATCCGCCACTTCGGCTACGAGAACATCCTGCCCGGTGACATCCTCGTCACCAACGACGCCTACACGACCGGCAGCCACCTGAACCACTTCACGTTCACGATGCCGGTGTTCCACGAGGGCCGGCTCGAGGGCTTCACCTGCTGCATGGCGCACTGGCTGGACGTGGGCGGCACGCTGGGCAACGTCACCACCGACATCTTCAGCGAGGGGATCCAGATCCCCATCGTCAAGTACCAGCGCCAGGGCGTCGTCAACCAGGACCTGATCGACATCATCGCGATGAACGTGCGGCTGGCCGAGCGCGCCCTGGGCGACCTGCGCGCGCAGATCACGGCCATCACGACTGGCGAGCGCCGCTACGTCGAGCTGCTGCAGCGCTACGGTGCCGACGCGGTGAATGCGTCGGTGCGCCAGATCATGGACTCGTCGGAAGCCGTGGCGCGCAAGAACACGCTGTCGATACCCGACGGCGTCTACGAGGCCGAATCGTTCATGGACGACGACGGCCTGGAGATCGGCAAGCGGATTCCGATCCGCGTCAAGGTCACCGTCCACGGCGACGAGATGACGGTCGACCTGTCGGACGTCAGCAAGCAGGTGCGCGGCTTCTACAACTCGGGCTTCACGACGGGCATCGCCTGCGCGCAGGTGGCCTACAAGTGCCTGACGACGCCGACCGACTACCCGGTCAACGACGGCAGCTTCCGGCCGCTGAAGGTGATCATGCCGATGGGCACCGTCATCAGCGCCGAGCGGCCGTACCCGATGCGCGTGTGGATGACCTTCCCGATGACGGTGATCGACACGATCTTCAAGGCGCTGGCACCGGCGATCCCGCACCGTTCCATCGCCGGCCACCATGCCGACCTCGTGTTTCCGAACATCCACGGCATCTCGCCGGAGGACGGCCGCCTGTTCATCGTCGGCATCGGCCCGCTCGGCGGCGGCTGGGGCGCCAAGAGCAGCGAGGACGGCGTCTCGGTCACCGTCTGCATCAACGACGGCGACACGCACAACAGCCCGACCGAACAGCTCGAGGCCAAGTACCCGGTGCTGGTCGAGAAGTACGAGATCCGCCGCGACAGCGCCGGCGCCGGCAAGTACCGCGGCGGCCTCGGCGCCGAGATGGTCGTGCAGGCCCTGTCGCCGTTCACCGTGACGACGCGCATCGACCGCGTGCACTGCAAGCCCTGGGGACTCGAGGGCGGGGGCGACGCGATGGGCAACGGCCTGGCCGTGCGCCACAAGGGCGAATGGAAGACCGACCATCTGAACGCGAAGATCTTCAACGTGCGGCTGGAGCGAGGCGACGCCTACAAGATGCTGTCGGGCGGCGGCGGTGGCTTCGGCGACCCGCTGGAGCGCGACCTCGAGAAGGTCGCCGAGGATGTGCGCGAAGGCTATGTCAGCGCCGAGGTGGCGCGCGAGGTCTACCGCGTGGCGCTCGACTCCAAGGGCGAGGTGCACGCCGAGGCCACCCGGGCCCTGCGCCATGCGCCGCGCGCCCCGCGCAACGGCACGGCCGGTGATCTCGCCTGGGCCGGGCAGTGAACGGCGCCGACCTGGCCGTGGCAGCCGACGACCTCGTCCAGCGAGCCGAGCGCCTGCTCGACCTGTGGAGTTCGCTGTCCATGCAGCATGTGGCGCTGGGCGCCGGTTGCGGCTGCGGCATGGGCGGCATCAGCTTGCGACTCGACGACTTCGAACTCGACATCGTCGACTACCTGGGTGATGCCGGCGTGCGCTGCGGCCTGCCCGAGGTCGCGGCCTTCTTCACGGATCTGCAGCAAAGCGCGCAGGAAGGCCCGGCGATGGGGTCGCGCGCGCAGCCGCTGCGCCGCCTGCTCGAGCAGGCCCGCAGCGGCCGGCTGCCGCGCGCGGTGAGCGCGTGGCTGCTGCCCAAGGTCGAGCACACCTTGAAGTCGTATGCCGAACTGCATGGACCGAAGCTCGCAGGCGGTTAGCGCTGCCGCGGGCCTGGCCTTCCTCCGTTGACCCATCCGGCGCGTCGCGCGCCGAACATTACGCAAGGAAAAGAAAGTGATGAACAAGCAACTTCTTGCCGCCGGCCTCAGCGCCGCCTGCGTCGCCGCTGCCGCGCAATCGTCGGTCACCGTCGGCGGCACCATCGATCTGGCCGCGCGGCAGGTCCGCAACGGCTCGGTGGGGTCGATCAAGTCCGAGGTCAGCGGCGCGAATTCGACCAGCAAGCTGGTGCTGCGCGGCGTCGAGGACCTCGGCGGCGGCCTCAGCGCCGGTTTCTTTCTGGACGCCACGATCCTGGCCGATACCGGGGTCGCCGGTGCGACGGCCCAGCCCGGGCCGTTCTGGGATCGTCGTTCGACCCTCAGCCTCGCCGATGTCCGCCTGGGTGAACTTCGGGCCGGCCGCGATTGGGTGCCGACGCACCTGGTGTGGTCGGGCTTCGACCCGTTCTTCACACTCGGCATTGCCGGCGCCAACACCTTCCGTTCCTTCGCCGCATCGCGCGCGCTGGGCCAGGCCTTCGGCACCGCCGGCGAGGCCACCACGGCGAACCCGACCTTGCGCGTCAGCAATGCCTTGGAATATTTCCTGCCCGCGGGACTGGCCGGCGTCTACGGCCAGCTCATCGTGACGGCGGCCGAGGGCGGCACCACGGCCAGCGGCGGCACCAGGGGGCAGGGATTCCGCCTCGGTTGGGCCCAGGGACGCTGGAACATCGCGGCCGCGCAATTCACCACGCGCAACGCCAGCGGCAACCATGCCTTCACCGACCAGGCCTACGGCTTGTCCTACGATTTCGGCGTCGTCAAGCTCGATGTCGCGCAACGGCGCTGGGTGTTCGGCGTCGATCGCACGGTGAACACCCAGGTCGGCGCGGTGATTCCGCTCGGCCAGGGCGCCATCAAGCTGACCTATCTGCGCGCCGATCAGACCGGCGCCACGGCGGCACTGAGTGCCAACGACGCCAAGCTGCTGGGCGCGGGCTACGTCTACAACCTGTCCAGGCGCACGGCGCTGTACGCGCATCTGTCGCGCGTCGCGAACCAGGGTACGGCCACCTTCGCCGTCCTCGGCGGACCGGCGGTCAGCGCGACGCCGTCGGCCGCCAACTATTTCGGTGGCCAGAAGTCGACGGCCTACGAATTCGGCGTGCGCCACGATTTCTGATTGCAGCCGGCGTCGCCGAGCCGGGATTCGAGGCCTCGGATTCCGAACCCAGCGCCGCACACCCGAGCAAGACGAGACCAGAACAGAACGAGCCGAGCGCGGCGATGGAGACCAGATGAAAAACGACCTGAACCCGGCCGTGCCCGCCAGCGACGGCGCCCATGCCGCGGCCCTGCTGCTCTTCCGCATCGAGAACGTGCCGTTCACGCGCTGGCACACGAAGGCGCGGGTGATCATGGGCAGCGCGACGTTCTTCGACGCCTTCGACGCCCTGGCCCTGGCTTTCGTGCTGCCGGTGCTGGTGGGCCTGTGGCACCTCAAGCCCGCCCAGGTGGGCGTGCTGATCGCGGCGGGCTATCTCGGGCAGGTCATCGGCGCGCTCGCCTTCGGCGCGCTGGCCGAGCGCCGCGGCCGTGTGCCCAGCGTCAGCCTGGCGGTCGGCCTGATGTCGGCCATGAGCATCGTCTGCGCGCTGTCGGGCAACTTCCTGATGCTCTTCACGACGCGCTTCATCCAGGGCATAGGCGTGGGCGGCGAGGTGCCGATCGCCGCCGCCTACATCAACGAACTGTCGCAGGCCAAGGGGCGTGGCCGCTTCTTCATCCTGTACGAACTCATCTTCCCGCTGGGCCTGCTCGCCGCGGCGCAGGTCGGTGCATACGTCGTCCCGCGGTTCGGCTGGGAATACATGTTCCTGGTCGGCGGCCTTCCCGGACTGCTGATTCTCTTGTTCATCGCACGCCTGCCCGAATCGCCGCGCTGGCTGGTCTCGAAGGGGCGCTTCGACGAGGCCGAGAAGATCATACGCACCATCGAGTCGAGCACCGACAAGCGCAGTCTCGATCCGAGCAAGCACGGGAGCGAGATCTCGATACGCGTCGAGAACCTGGCTTGCGGGCTGCGCAATCAGAAGCGGGCCTCGTGGAAGGAACTCTTCTCGCCGGTCTACCGTCCCCGCACGCTGGCGGTCTGGTTGCTGTGGGCGACCTCCTATTTCGTGGCCAACGGCATCAACAACTGGCTGCCGACCCTTTACAAGACGGTCTACAACATGCCGTTGCAGCAAGCCCTGCGCATGGCGTCGCTGACCAATGTGCTGAGTGTGCTGGCCGTACTGGGATGCGCGCTCCTCGTCGACCGCGTGGGGCGCCGCCGCTGGGCCGTCGCGTCGTTCGTGCTTTGCGGCGCCCTGCTCGCGGTGCTGGCCGCACTCGGGGCCAGGAGCGCCTTGTCCGTGATGATCCTGGCTTCATCGGCCTATGCGGTGATGGGCACCACGACCGTCCTGCTCTACCTCTACACGCCGGAGATCTACCCGACGCGCATGCGCGCGATCGGCACCGGACTGGCGACCTCGTGGCTGCGCGTGGCTTCGGCGACGGCGCCGGCGATCGTGGGCGTCGTGCTCACGGACTGGGGCATCGCTGCCGTGTTCGGGATGTTCGCCGTGACCAACCTGATAGGCCTGATTGCCGCGACAAGAATGATCGAAACGACCAACCGTGCGCTGGAGGATATCTCGCCGTGAGTCGACCTTGCCGATGGCGACTGCGGCGGCAGGCGCCATCGTGAGGTCGGCAGTGGGTGACCGCGGACGTTCGTGTCTGCCTCCGCAAAGACAGCGCAGGATCGAGACCGTTGCCGGGCCGCATGCGAGACCGGTCGCTCACCGCCGGTCGGGCCGGAGCAGTCGCCGCAAGGGCTTTCCGCTGCGCCAACGACGCCGGCGGGCTGCGGTCATGAAATCGCTACGCAGATACCGGTCCATCGGGGCCCGACCCGCTGGGACTAGCGAGCGGCGATGCCCGGCAAGTCCTGGCGACAGTACCCGGCGCCCTCGCGAAGCAGCGCGGTGGCCATGCCGATCATCCGCTCGATCACCTCGCCGGCATTCGGGATGTCGTGGATCAGGGCCACGGCCTCGCCGGCAATCACGGCGGCGGTCTCGAAGTTGCCAGCTGCGCGAGCGGCGGCATAGCGCGGACCTTCGGCGTCGATGGCGCGCATCAGATCCAGCTCGCGCCCAGCCCAGCGCTTCAGATGGTCGTTGATCAGGCACCGCCCGGTGAAGGGCGCGGGCCACAGATTGCGGCGTGAGATATCGAACACAACGCTGCGCAGGCTGTCGTCCCCGCCGGCTTCGACGATGCGTTGCTTGGCCGCCTGCATGCCGGCGGCCTCCACCGTTGCGTACAAGCGCGTGCCGATCGCCACGCCCGCTGCGCCCAGCATCAGGCACGCCGCCAGCCCACGGCCGTCGGCAATGCCGCCCGCTGCCACTACGGGTACGTTGGGGCCGGCGAGGTCCACCATGGCAGGCACCAGAGCCAGAGTGCCGCGGCTGACACCATGGCCCCCGGCTTCCCCTCCCTGCGCTACAAGGATGTCGGCGCCGGCCTCGAGGGCGGCACAGGCCATCGCTTCGGTTTGAACTTGGCACACCAGCTTCGCGCCGGCAGACTTGATGCGCAATGCAAAAGGCGCCGGGTCGCCGAACGACAGCCAGATCGCCCCGGCACCCTGCTCGAGGGCCAGGTCCAGCAGCTGCGGCCGGCGCGCCAGACTCCAGGTGATGAAGCCGACCCCGAAATCAGGCCGGCGAGCCCGGCCCGACTGCGCGAGCAAGGCGAACTCCTGCCGCAGCCAAGCCTCGTCGCCGTAGCCCCCGCCCAGGAATGCATAACCTCCGGCGTCTGTGACCGCCAACGACAGGCGCGCGTCGGCGACGAGGTCCATGGGCGCCAAAAGGATCGGATGCTCGACGCCGAGGATCGTGTTGAGCGTGGTCCGGAGGGCCATGGCGACTCCTGTCTACCGCATGAGGGTGCCAATACTTTAGATCATGACTCGCCGCGGGTTTGCCAATTCGAGAAGACTGCCGCGGTTCGCTTGCCCGAGAACCCGACCTGGTTCCACCGCTTCCCTCCAGACCCGACGCGACGGCTGCGGGTTCGAAACACGGGATCACGGCCGCGCAGCGGAAGCGGGCATGCGGCAGGCCGCGCGGAGGCAAACGAGCCGGCATCGCTGCGCATGACGCCCGGCAGGCCGGCGCTACGGTGCAAGCGTCTCGAGACCATGGCAATGACGCGGTCAATTGCGCGAGCAATACGGAGGTCGTGGTCCGGAATCAGAATGGCCGCACTTGGCGTCCGCATCCGGGTGTGCAAGCGGGAGGCGAAACCGTGTTCGACGGCGACGATCCACAGGCCGGCCGCTCCTCGTTGCCGGACTCCAACCTGCTGGCGCGGGCGTTTCAGGCGGCGCCCAACGGCTTCGTCGTGATCGACGGCCAGGGTCGCATCACCGCCGTCAACGCGGCACTCGAAACGATGTTCGGTCGCCCGCCAGGGTCGCTGCTCGGCGAGCCGGTCGAGACGCTGCTGCCCGACGCCGTGCGCGAGATGCATCGCGGTCACCGCGCCGGGTACTTTCGCCATCCCGAGCCGCGCGCGATGGGCGCGGGCCGCATCCTTTACGGCCGCCGCGCCGACGGCCACGAGTTTCCGGTCGAGATCGGGCTCAACCCCCTGCCTTCGGCCCAGGGCCCGCTCGTGCTCGCGTCGGTCGTCGACATCAGCGAGCGCATGGCGCTGGAATGGTCGTTTCGCGGCCTTTTCGACGCTTCGCCGTTCGGCCTCGTGATCGTCGACGACGAGGGTCTGATCGCGATGGTCAACCGCGTGCTCGCCGAGTCGCTGGGATACACGCAGGCGACGCTGGCGGGCAAGCCGCTGAGCCGGCTGCTGCCCGAGCGCTACCGCGGCCTGCACGACGGCCTGATGCAGGGCTATCACGCCAAGGCCGAAGCACGCATGATGGGTCGCGGCCGCGACCTCACGGCGCTGCACGCCGACGGCACCGAGCTGCCGGTCGAGATCGGGCTCAGTCGCGTGCGCTGGCAGGGTCGCGCGATGACGCTGGCCGCCGTGAGCGACATCAGCGTGCGCAACCACCTCGAAAAGCAGTTGCGCCAGGCCAACGCCAATCTCGAGGAGTTCACCTACGTGGCCTCGCACGACCTGCGCTCGCCGCTGCGCGGCATCGCCGATCTCATCGACTGGGTGCGCGACGAGCTCGAGGGCCTCGACGTGCCGGTGGCGCGCCGCAACCTCGACCGCGCCAGCCTGCGCGTGCAGCGCATGGAAAGGCTGATCGACGACCTGCTGAGCTACGCCCGCGCCGGGCGCGCGGCGACCGAATTTGCCAGCGTCGACCTGACGCTGCTGCTGCGCGGCATCCTCGACATGCAGCCGCTGCCCCCAGCGATGGCGCTGGAGCTGGACATCGACGCCGAACCGTTCCTCGCCACGCCGACGCCGCTGGAGGCGACGCTGCGCAATCTGCTGGGCAACGCCGTCAAGCATCACGACCGTGCGAGCGGCCGCATCCGCGTCTCGGCCCGGCACGACGACAGGCATTGCGTCATCATGGTCGCCGACGACGGGCCCGGCATACCGGCCGGCGCGCAGGAGCGCGTCTTCAAACTGTTCCAGACGGCGGGCAACGCCGATCGCGGCAGTTCGGGCATCGGTCTGGCGGTCGCCAAGCGGCTGGCCGAGGTGCATGGCGGCAGCATCGAGCTCGTCTCGCCGCTGTGTGACGGTCGCGGCACCTGCCTGCGCCTGCGCTGGCCCCGCTACCCGCAGCGCTCCAGCCATGAATGAGCGCGGCGGCACGCTGTCGATCCTGCTCGTCGAGGACGACGACGTCGCCGCCGAGGCGGTCGTGCGCAGCCTCGACAAGGCCGGGCTGCGCTTCCCGGTCGTCTGGGCCGAGGACGGCGAACAGGCGCTGCGCGTGCTGCGCGGCCGCGATCCGCTGCGCGAGGCGCAACGGCCGCGCGTCATCCTGCTCGACCTGAACATGCCGCGCATGGACGGTTTCGAGTTCCTGCAGCAGCTGCGCGCCGACGCCGACCTGCGCGACGACGTCGTCTTCGTGCTGACGACCTCGGACGCCGACAGGGACCGTCTGCGCGCCTACCGCGAGCACATCGCGGGGTATATGGTGAAGGCGGCGCTGGGGCCGCAGTTCGCGCGCCTGGCGCAGCTGCTGACGACGTACCACCAGGCCGTCGAGCTCCCCTGAGGCCGGCGATGGACGGCACGCCGCTGCGCCTCAAGCTGCTGGTCATCGACGACGACGACGTCGACCGCGAACGCGTGCTGCGCCTGCTGGCGCGCACGACGATGACGGTGGACGCGAAGGAGGCGTCGTCGAGCGCCGCCGCGCTGGGCCTGCTGCGCGAGTACGACTTCGACTGCATCATGCTCGACAACCAGCTCGGCGACGCCAGCGGCGCCGAGCTGCTGCCGTTGATCCGCGACACGGCGCGCCAGCCCTGCCCCGTCATCATGATCACCGGCGCGGGCAGCGAGTCGCTGGCCGTGCAGTCGCTGCAGGAAGGAGCGGCCGACTACCTGACGAAGTACCGGCTGACGTCCGACACGCTGGCGCGCGCGATACGGCGCGCACTCGAACATCAGCGCATGCGGCGCGAGCTCGACGCGTTCCAGCAGCAGCTCGAGCAGCGCGTCGAGGCGCAGGCCTCGGCGATCCGCCGCAGCGAGCGCGACCTGCGCGCCATCCTCGACCACACGCCGGCCGTCATCGGCTACTGGGACGCGCAGCTGCGCAACCGCTTCGGCAACCGCGCGCACCGGCGCTGGTTCGGCGTCGACCCCGAGGCGCTGCCGGGTCGCCACCTGCGCGACGTCATCGGCGCCGCACAGCTCGACGCCATCGGCGCCTACGTCGATGGCGCGCTGCGCGGCGAGAGCCACGGCTTCGAGCGGGTGTTCCCGGCCCCCGACGGCGTCACCTTGCGCCATGCGCAGGTCAGCCTGTACCCGGACATCGACGAGGACGGCCGCGTGCAGGGCTTCTATTCGACGATCAACGACATCACCGCGATCAAGCGCGCGCAGGCGCACAGCGAGGAACTGGCCGCATTCACCGAGACGCTGTTCGCACATTCGCCGGTGGGCCTGGGCGTGTTCGACCGCCGGCTGCGCTGCATCAAGCTCAATGTCGCGCTGGAGCAGCTGCTGGGCGGCGCCGCGCCCGACGTCGTCGGCGTCGCGCTCGCCGATCTGATCGCCGACGATCCGCTGGCGCTGCGCACGACGGCCCTGGCCACGCTGGCCGACGGCCAGACGCGGCGCTTGGCGCCCGACCTCGCGACCGTCTTCGGGCGGCGCCTGATGGCCGACTGCACCTGGGTCCGGTTCGAGCGCGACGGGCAGCACCAGTTGCTGCTCGCGGCCGAGGACATGACCGAGCGGCAGCACATCCACGACGCGCTCGTCGATGCGCGCAACGCCGCCGACCAGGCCACGCAGGCCAAGAGCGCCTTCCTCGCCAACATGAGCCACGAGATCCGCACGCCGATGAGCGCGATCCTCGGCCTGACGCACCTGCTCGCGCGCGACACCGGCGACGAGGTCCAGCGCGAGCGGCTGCGCATGATCGACGGCGCCGCCAGGCACCTGCTGCAGGTCATCAACGACATCCTCGACCTGTCGAAGATCGAGGCCGGCAAGCTCAGGCTCGAATTCGCCGAAATCGCGCGCGACGCACTGCTGACGCGCGCACTGGACATGGTCAGCGACGCGGCCGGCGCCAAGGGGCTCGAGCTGATCGTCGACGCCGATCGCCTGCCGGCGTGCATGCGGGGTGACTTCAAGCATCTGGCGCAGGCGCTGATCAACCTGCTGGCCAACGCCGTCAAGTTCACCGAGCGGGGCTGGGTCAGGCTGCGTGGCGAGGTGTTGGCCGCCGAAGGCGAGCGGCTGCAGCTGCGTTTCGAGGTGCGCGACACCGGCATCGGCATCGCCGCCGATCGCCTGGCGGCCGTGTTCAGCGCTTTCGAGCAGGCCGACAGCTCGACGACGCGGCGCCATGGCGGCACCGGACTGGGGCTGGCGCTGACCCGCCATATCGCCGAACTGATGGGCGGGCAGGCCGGCGTCGAGAGCGAGCCCGGTGTCGGCAGCAGTTTCTGGTTCACGGCCTGGGTCGGCCGCGGCCCGGACAACGCCGAAGTCGAATTGCGGGCGGCGTTGCCCGGCATGCGCGCGCTGCTCGTCGACGATCTGCCCGAAGCCCTCCAGGTGATGGCCGACAGCCTGCGGCTGTTCGGGCTCGAAGTCGACGCCCAGCCCGGCCCCGACGCCGCGCTGGCCCGCGTCGACGCGGCGCTGGCCGCAGGCCAGCGCTACGACCTGATGCTGATCGATTGGCGCATGGAGACCATGGACGGCATCGCGACGCTGCAGGCGCTGCGGGCGAGGCTGGCCGACGCCCTGCCGCCGACGATCCTGCTGGGCTCGCACGGTGAGGCCGACCTGACGAAGCGGGCGCTCGCGGCCGGCTTCCTCGCCGTGCTGCCCAAGCCCTACACGCTCTCGGCTTTGCATGACGCGTTGATGCGCGTGCTGCAGCGCTCGGCGCTCGTCCCGGCGGCGGTCCCGGCGCCCGCGTCCGGCGCCGAGTCGGAACTGCGTCGCCATCACCGGGGCCAGCGCGTGCTGCTGGCCGAGGACAACGCCATCAACCAGCTCGTCGCGCACGAAATCCTCGTCTCGGTGGGGCTCGACGTGACGATCGCAGGCGATGGCGCGGCCGCCGTCGAACTGGCCTCGAGCGAGGACTTCGACCTCGTGCTGATGGACATGCAGATGCCCGAAATGGACGGCATCGATGCCACGCGCGCGATCCGTGCCCACGGCGGGCGGCTGCCGATCGTCGCGATGACGGCGAACGCCTTCGAATCGGACCGCCAGGCCTGCCTCGACGCGGGCATGAACGACCATGTCGCCAAGCCTGTCGACCCGGCACGCCTCTACGCCACGCTGCTGCGCTGGCTGCCGCGGCGGCACGACGTGGCACCGGCGGGGTCGCATGGGCCGGCCGAGCCGGTGCCGCTGACGCAGCGACTGGCCGGCTTGCCGCAGGTCGATCTCGAGCAGGCGCTGCATTTCGTAGGTGGCAGCACCGCCGCGCTGGAGACCGTGATGCGCGGATTCGTCAGAAGCTATGGTGCCGGACTGCCCCAATTGCTGGGCTCACCACCGCACGGCCATGGCGCGGCCTGGCGCGAGACCTGTCATTCGGTGCGCGGTGCCTGCGCCGTGATCGGCGCCAAGGCCCTGGGCCAGGCCTTCGCCGACATCGAGCGACGGCTCGGCGACGGCACCGAGCCGGCCGACCTGGGGCCGCAGCTCGTGCCACTGCACGAGGCGCTGATCGCGCTGGCCCGGCAGATCGAGTCGGCCTTGCCGGGCGCGGCACGAGACGCGACCGAGTGAGGGCGGGCGCGAGTTCCAGCGGGCGCAAACCGTGGCGGCGCTCCAGGAAGCAGGCCACCGGCTGAGGGTGCGGCAGGGCGGGTGTCACCCGGATGGCGCTACCGTCGGGCATCTTCAGCTGCATGCCATCTTCAATCGCCCTCGAAACCGGCACACGCGGAAGACGAGGCAATTTTGGTTCGTCTCTGCTATCGCAGAAACACCCGTCAATCTGGTAGGCCGTGTTGGACTTGAACCATCGACCAAAGGATTATGAGACCTTCAGATCGGGATTTCCTGATACATCCAGAGACGATCGAGTCGATATAAATCAACAACTTGCGTCCCACTACGTCCATCAGGGTCTCTTAGCATCCAGCCCGAAACTGGCACCAGACTGGCACCAGCAAGACTGGAGGACTCGAATGAGCGGATTGGCACCGACCTCTCTGGCGCTACCGAAGCAACTGAGAGGACTGCCCGCGGGCACCTTCGTGACGATCGAGAAACTGGAGCATGGCGGCTCGCTGCAGGCGCGCCTTTTGAGCCGCGGCGCCGTCCAGTTCTATTGGCGCTACGCCGATGCCGGTCGCACGCGTCGGGAGCCGATCGGCCCTTATGACCCGGTCTCGCCGCCGAAGAAGCTGGAGCCGACTTCGCGTGGCTACAGCGTCGCTGCCGCGCGCGAGCATTGCCGCCAACTGGCGCAACGGCACGAGGAACATCGCGGGATCGGCGGGCTCAAGGAGGCCAAGGCGATCGAACGCAGGCAATACGCCACAGCGCGGGCGGAAGCCGCAGTCCGCAGCGCGCACACGCTCGCGGCATTGCTCGACGACTACGTCAAGCACCAGGCCACGCAGGGCCGCATCAGCGCCCGCGAGGCCAAGGGCATCTTCGACCTGCATGTGGTACAGGCCTGGCCGGTGTTGGCGCAGTTGCCCGCTTGCGAGATCAGCCAGGACCAGGTCATCGACATGCTCAGGCGCGTCACCGAGCAGGGCAAGGGCCGCACCTCGAACAAGCTGCGAACCTACCTGCGGGCCGCCTTCCAATGCGCCGTCGATGTGCGCGTGTCGGCATCGATTCCGGTCGCCTTCAAGGCCTACGGTGTGCTGGTCAACCCGGTCTCGCAGACGCGTCGCGACCCTCGGCACGACCGCGCCGACAAGCATCCGCTGAGCACCGAGGAACTGCGCATCTACTGGACGCGGATCGAGAAGATTCCTGGAGTGCAGGGCCGATGCCTGCGACTGCACCTGCTGAGCGGCGGCCAGCGCATCGAACAATTCGTGCGGCTGCGCTGGCCCGACGTTCGGGATGGTTCGATCACACTCTACGACATCAAGGGCCGTCCCGGACAAGGTGCACGGACCCACAAGGTGCCCATCATCGAGGCGGCGGCTCCCGACCTCGACGCCCTGACGCGCTGCGGCGACCATGTGTTTTCCACGACGAAGGGCGTCAAGCCGATCTCGGGCACGACCCTGTCGGGCTGGGCGGCGCAGGCCGCCGGCGAAGCCATCGAAGGTTTTCGGCTCAAGCGTGTCCGCTCCGGGGTCGAGACCCTGCTGGCCGCGAAGGGCATCAGCCGCGAAATCCGCGGCCAGCTGCAATCGCATGGGCTCACGGGGATCCAGGCCCGGCACTACGACGGTCATGACTACATGCCCGAGAAGAAGAACGCGCTCGAGTTGCTGGCACGTGAGCTCGCTGTCTTCGACCGGCGCCCGAAAGCCTCGACGACCCGGCGCATGCGGCAGCTGTCGCTTCCCGGATCACAGATTTCGTCACCGCGCTGAGATCCTGCTGCCCGCGACGCTCGACCTTCGTAACATCCGAAGAAGCCTGAGCGGTTCCATGCCTGTTGCTGGCGTTGACAACAGATCCAGTATGTTGCTAGCCTGAGCAACATCAGAGCCGAACTTCTGATGCGCGAACGAATGCGTGCTGCGCTACGACAACGAGGCCGGCAAGGGCGATCATCGGCACGTGGGCACCCGAGACGTGCCTTACGCGTTCGTTTCCTTCGACCGACGGCTCGACGATTTCCTGGCGGACGTTGCCGGATGGAAGAGGAATTGAGATGGGTGCAGTCACATTGACAGTCGATTCGACCGCGTCCTTCAAGCAGCGTGTGCAGGCTGCCATGGCTGGCAAGCGGCAGCAAGAGCGGATCTCGTTCGAGTCGTTCGAGCTGCTTTGGAAGGTGCTGGCGCCGAACCGCATGACGCTGGTGCAGACATTGACCGGCGCCGGGCCGATCTCGTTGCGCGAGGTCGCGCGTCGCGACGTGCGCGCCGTGCATTCCGATGTGCACATGCTGCTGCAGGCCGGCGTGCTGCGCAGGGACGAAGAGGGTCGAATCGAGTTCCCGTATACCGCGGTGCGTGTCGACTTCATGCTGAAGGCCGCGGCGTAAGCCTGTCGGCGCACGGCACTCATCCGATCCGGTGGTTCAGTTCCGCGAGCGATGTCGTTCGCCTACTGCCGACATCCAGAATCACCCGTCAGATGCTCCCGTAGCTGTCGTCTGCGCCTGCCGTGGCTGTTGTCGCACTAACAAACGTAGCCGATCCACAGCGCATGAGCACAGGAATCGACGACATCGTAGCCTTCCTGCATACGCTGACCGACGCCGACATCGACCCCCCGGCGAACGCCGGGAACAGGGCCCCCTAGCGGGACGACCCCAGGCCGCGCTCAGCCCTTGGCCGCGGCCAGCGCCTTCTTCGGGTTCACGAGATGCCGGCGGCCATCGGGCGTGCTGTCGGCGGTGTCGACGATGATCTTTACCAGTTCGGGCGGCGTCAGCTTCGGGTTCACCGCCAGCAGCTTGCCGGCCAGGTTGGCAACCTGCGGCGACGCCATCGAAGTGCCCGACAAGGCCACGCGCTTGCCGCCCGGCAGCGTGCTTTCCACCTGGTAGCCGTTGGCGTGCACCTTGACGACCTGGCCGTAGCTGGTGAAGCTGGCCTCGTCGCCGGCCTGGTCCACTGCGCCGACGGTCAGCATGTTGGGCAGCACGATGGCGGCCGGCACGTCCTCGACGAAGCTGGGGTCGTTGTTGCTGTTGCCGGCCGCGGTGACGAAGAGGATCTCGGGAGCGCTCCGGAACGCCTCGGTGAGCGATTTCTTCTGGATCTCGAACAGCACGCGCGCCTGCGCCTTGCGTTCCTCGGGCGTCTTGCCGATGCCGCACTGCTCCATCGCGCTCTCGATGCTGCCGACGTCGCCGCCCCAACTCATGTTCACCACGCGCACCTTCTGGGCCTTCAGGAAGGCCACGGTCTTCCTCGCCGCCACCGCGTCGGCCAGCGCCTGCGCCCGGCTCGGGCACGGATCGGGCTGCAGGTGGTAGTCGAACTCCAACCGCGCGACCACCAGGCGCGCGAACGGGTTGCCGGCCAGCGCGATGCCGGCCACGTGGGTGCCATGCTCGTAGTTGCCGATCATGCCCAGTTCCTCGATCGCCTTGCGGTAGTCGGCCGGCGCCAGCGTCGAGAGGTACTGCTTGACCTCCGCGGCCTCGGGGCTGTCGATGTTGGATTGCAGGTCGGAGAAGCCCTTGCTGCGCGCGGCCATCAGGTCCAGCCGCTTCTCGACGTCGGGCGTCAGCGGCGCCAGCAGCGCCTTCGACGGCTTCGAGTACTTGTCGTAGGCGATGGCCACCGGCCGGCCTTCGGGCCCCTTGGCCAGTTGCGGGCCGAACAGCGTGATGTCCACGCCGCTGTCCCAGACGGCGATGCGCACCGGGCTCAGGCCCTGGGCCGGGTCCAGCACGACGTCGCGCGCGGCCCAGATGTCGGGCTTGACCACCTTGTGCGCATCCAGGTAACCGGTGAACGTGGACACCAGGATCTTCTTCAGCGGCAGCGTGGCGGTCAGCGCCAGCCGGGCACTGACGATGCCGGGCGTGAACTCCGAGCTCAGCGTGCCGGTGCGGTCGACGATGGGCTGCAGCACCTCGCGCGCACCGCCCAGCACCAGGGTCTCGCCGATCAGTTCGGCGCTGGCCTTGAGCTCGCGCACGTCGTTGGCCACTACCTCGAAGGGCATGGCGTCCAGGCTCTTGCGCAAGTCCTCGGCGACGAACTTCGTGTAGGCCTCGCCTTCGCGCTGGCCGGTGGCCTTGGCGGCGCGGGTCATGCTCTGCAGGCGCAGGCCCGACATCAGCTTGTCGGCCGGCTTGTCCTGCAGCGCGCGTACCTGGTCCAGGCGCTTCAACGCATCGTCGTAGCGGCCCTCCAGGAAGTCGAGCACGGCGATCTGGTTGAGCAGGCCGCGCTGGGTGGCCTTGTCGGCGATCTCGTAGCCGTCCAGCACCGATTCGACGTCGCGCCGCACCGCGGCGGCAAACGGGTTGAAGCGGTCGCCCGACTTGACCAGATCCTCGACCTTGCCGTCCACCTTGTAGGTGAAGCGCGGCAGGTCGGCGGCCTTCTCGATGCGGGGTTTAGTCTGCGCCCAGGCAGGCGCGGCCAGGGTCAGCCCGGCCAGCAGGGGCAGCGCCAGGCGGCGGAGTTGTTTCAGTGACATGAGGTTTCACCGGGCGGGGCCCGGCGTCGCTGCAGGGTCTAAGCGCGCGATGCTAGACCAGGTCGCGCGGCCCGGTGGGACCTTCGTGACGATCGAGAAACCGGCGGCGACTTCGCGTGGCTTCGGCGTCGCTGCCGCGCGCGAGCAGGGCCGCCAGCTGGCGCATCGGCACGCAGAACATCGCGGGGTCGGTGGGCTCGATTAGGCCGAGGTGAACTTCGAGCTGCATGAGGTGCAAGCCTGGCCGGCCCCGACGCCGGCGCCCGCATGCGAGATCGGTCAGCGCCAGATCATCGACATGCCCGAGCAGTGGAACGCGCTCGAGTTGCCGGCAGATGAATTCGCCGTCGCACCGAGATCTCGGTGCCTCCATCACTCGCTCGTCGAAGCGGCGGACGCCTCTGGCTGGAGCGGGTCACGCCACCTTGCGCAGGAATCCTTGATTTCCACCGTTGCGATTCGGTGCGAAGCCGTTCGCTGCCAGCGTTTCCTCGGCCGTGTCGTAGAACACGCCGATCTTGCAGATCTCGCGCGCCTGCTGCGCGGTCGCGATCGGGCGGCCGAATTCGCCGGCGATGCGCACGAGTTGCCTGATCTGCTCGACCGAACTCATCTTGCCCGACCGGTCCTGCTTCCAGAGCACGTCCTCGATGCCGCAACGCACATGCAGACCCAGGGCGATGCCGATCATGTTGATCGGCAGCACATTGAGCACCGAGCTTTCCACCGTGAGCACGGCGCCGTCGGGCACCGCGCGCAGCATATTGGCCAGGTTGTAGATGTTGGCCTGGTCCATGCCGCCGCTGATCGCGACCCAGTTCATCACCAGCGGCCCCTTGTAGACGCCGCGCCGGATCATGCGCTCGATCGTCTCGAAGCTGTTGATGTTGTAGACCTGGAACTCGCTCTGGATGCCCGCGGCCGTCAGGCGCCGGATGTGCTCCTCGACGAAGCTGGGGTTCGACGGGACGATCATGTCCTTGTAGGTCTTGTGCAAATGGGGGAAACCTCGCGAAACACCGCGGAAGTCGTCGTCACAGGCATGCTCGGTGACATTCATCTGCGTCGTGTTGACGGTCACCGTCACCTGGTCGGGTTTCGGGCTCAGCTCCGCGAGCATGTGACGCGTGTCGTCCGACAGCCACTTGGCTTCGCCGTCCGGGCCCTCCGGGGCGAAGCTGATCGAGCCGCCGACCTGGATGATCATCTCGGGTACGGCCTTGCGCACGCCCGCGATCAATTCGTTGAACATCGACAGCCGCTTGCTCCCCTTGCCGTCGGCCTCCCGCACATGCAGATGCAGCACGGTGGCGCCGGCTTCGTAACAGTCCACGGCCTTCTGGATCTGCTCCTGCATGGTGACGGGGATGTCCTCGGGAAAGTCCGAGGGGATCCAGCCCGGCGCGTAGGGCGCGGCGGTGATGATCAGGGGTTGCTGGTTCTCGGGGTACAGGTGGCCGTCGAGGAAATTCATGATGCGTGGTCTCCGGGGTCGCTTGGGGGGTCGTGATTAGGGCGCCGATTCAGTAGGGGATGTCGCCCACGATGCCGGCACGTTCCATCTTGCGCGGCGCCGGCCAGTAGTCCATCACCGCGTAATGCTGGGTCGAGCGGTTGTCCCAGATGGCCACGCTGTTCGGCCGCCAGCGGAAGCGCACCTGGAATTCGGGGACCATGGCCTGGCTCTGCAGGAATTGCAGCAACTGGCTGGCACCGGGGGTCTTGTCCAGCCCGAAGCGGACGTTCTCCGGCGTATGGAAGTTCAGGAAATGCGTCGTGAAACTGGCGACGTTGAGCACCGGCTCGCCCGTCTCCGGGTGGGTGCGCACGACCGGATGTTCGGCCGGCGGATGTTGACGCCCCAGCGCCTGCCGCTTTTCCTGATCCATCACGGCGCCGAAGCTGTGCTCGATGCTGCTGCTGGCGCGCAGCTGAGCGATCTTGCGCTTGATGTCCTGCGGCAGGCTCAGGTACGCCTGCACCATGTTCACCCAGATCGTGTCTCCGCCCACCTCCGGGCATTCGATGCAGCGCAGCACCGCGCCCATGGCCGGCGCCGCGCGCCAGAGGCCGTCGCTGTGCCAGTTGTTCTCGTAGGGGTTCCGCTCCTCGCTGCGATGGATGAGCACGAGGCCCGGATGCTCCGGATGCGTGCCCGCCACAGGGTGATCCTCGAGCGGACCGAAGCGCCGGGCCAGCGCCACATGGTCGGCACGCGAGAAGCGGTCCGGATCCTGGTCGCGGAAGAACAACACGCGATGCTTCAGCAGCAGCGCCTTGAGTTCCGCGAACAGGCCATCGCTGTATGCGGCGTCGCGCAGTTCGAGGGCCGACACCTCGGCGCCGATATGGACCGTGAGACGTTCGACCTTCATGTCCGGATTCCTGTTGGTTGCGCGATGCGCCGGTGCAGGCGTGATCCGCATCATAGCGATCGCATTAATTGTTGTCGACATTAATTTGAAGGACAATGGCCCGCGTGCGCCGACCATTCGATCGAGCCCGGCGCCGTCGACCTTCGAGCCACGTCGTTCGTCCGCGCGGCACAAGGCGTTCGTCGCGGCGCGGGCAAGCTGCAGCATCATGGCCAGACTCAAGACGACCAACACACCGAACCTCGAAGTCCTGCTGGTCCCGACCGGCCCGATGATGCTGGCCATCGAGCAGGCGGTGATGCGGGGACACCGGTGGTCCCTGGCAGCGCCGCCGGTGGCCGACCGCATCGCGGTGCGCATCGCCGGCGCCATCACGATGAACCTCATCCACGCCGGGCATCGCCTGCTGGAAACGGACATCAGCGAGACGCTGCACGTGAGTCGCGCCCCGGTGCGCGAAGCGCTGCGCATACTCGAGCGCGAGCGACTCGTCGAATTCCAGGCCCGCCACGGCGCGATCGTGACGGCGCCCGACGCCGATGACCTGCGCGACATCTACGTCGTGCGCGACGCGCTGTTCCAGATCCTGCTGCAGCAGTTGATGGCCGAGCAAGCCGACGCGCTGCGTTCGGTGTTCGATCTGCACATGCCCCGCATCGTCGAGGCCGCCGGCGCAGCGGCGGTCGACGACTATGCGCTGCAGAGCTTCCTGCTGAGCCTGGCAATGACCGACCTGTCGCGCAACCGCGTCGTCGTCGATCTGCTGACCTCGATCTCGCTGCGCACGCTGCGCTATGTGCGCTTGGGCTTGGCGGCCGACCCTGCCCTCGTGCACGGTTCGCTGAAGACCTGGCGCGCACTGCAACGCGCCATCGAGCGGCGCGACCTGGCCGCCGTTCTCGACACGGCGAGCAAGCGCATCGCCGCGTCGCGGGATGCTGCCGTTCGGGCCATCACGCCGCCGATCGCACCGGCGCGCAAGGCCGCCGGGCCGCTCAAGCCTGCGCGGTCGTGAGCGCCACACGCCGCGGCGGTGGACGGCTCGAACCGTGGGCGTCGACAATGCCAGCCACCCCCACCCAACATCCTGAAATCCGCTGCCGATGAAAGCCTGGTTCTACGATCGCGTCGGCGCCGCCGCCGATGTCCTCACCGAAACCGAACTACCGACGCCCGAGCCTGCCGCGGGTGAAGTGCGCGTGCGCGTGCAGTGGAGCGGCGTCAATCCCTCCGACGTGAAGTCGCGCGGCGGCCTGCGCACGCGCGTGCTGCCGTTCGCGCGCATCGTTCCGCACAGCGATGGATCGGGCGTGATCGACGCCGTCGGCGCGGGGGTCGAGCGCTCGCGCATCGGCCAGCGCGTCTGGCTGTGGAACGCGGCCTGGGGCCGGCCCGACGGCACCGCGGCCGATTACTGCTGCCTGCCGCAGGAACAGGCCGTGCCGCTGCCCGACGCGGCCAGCGGCGAGGCGGGCGCCTGCATGGGCATCCCGGGCCTCACGGCGATGCATGCGGTGCTGATGGACGGCGGTGTCGCCGGCAAGCGCGTGCTCGTGGCCGGCGGCGCGGGGGCGGTCGGCCATTACGCGGTGCAGATCGCCAGCCGCCTGGGCGCCGCGCACGTGATCAGCACGGTCAGCAGCGCGGAGAAGGCACGCCTGGCGCTCGCGGCCGGCGCCGATGCCGTGATCGATTACAAGACCGAGCCCGTGGCCGAGCGCGTGCGCGAACTCAGCGGCGGCCAAGGCGTCGACCGCGTGATCGAACTCGACGTCGCGGTCAACGGCGCACTCGATCTCGACCTGTTGCGCCCCGGCGGCGAGATCGTCGCCTACGGCAGCAGCGCGTCGCCGCTGAACCTGCCCTTCGTGCCACTGCTGACGAAGAACCTGCAGCTGAAGTGCTTCATGGTCTACCACCTGGCGACGGCCGACCGCGCCCGCGCCACCGCCGCCTTGCAGCGCATGCTCGCGCGCGGCGAACTGCAGCACGCCATCGCGGCGCGCATGCCGCTGGCCGAGATCGTGCGCGCCCACGAGGCGGTCGAGAGCGGCCGCCTCGTCGGCAACCTCGTGCTCGAGGTCGCTAGCTGACCTTCGGCAGCAGGAAGCGCGACAGGGCCGGAATCAGCACCACGGCGCCGACCATGTTCCACAGGAACATGAACGCCAGCAGGATGCCCATGTCGGCCTGGAACTTGATCGGCGACAGCGCCCAGGTCGCGACGCCGGCCGCCAGCGTCACGCCGACGAGCACGACGACCTTGCCGGTGAAGCGCAGCGCGCGCTCGTAGGCCTGGGCCAGGCCGACGCCGGCGCGCTGCTGCGCCAGCTGCACCGACACGAGGTAGAGTGCGTAATCGACGCCGATGCCCACGCCCAAGGCGACCACCGGCAGCGTCGCGACCTTGACGCCGATGCCGAGCATCACCATCAGCGCCTCGCACAGCACCGAGGTGATGATCAGCGGCACGACGGCGACGACGACGGCGCGCCAGCTGCGGAAGGTCACGAAGCACAGCGCGATCACCGCGGCGTAGACCAGCAGCAGCATCTCGGTCCAGGCCTTCTTGACGACCTGGTTCGTCGCCGCCTCGATGCCGGCGCTGCCGGCGGCGAGCAGGAACTTGCGCTCGGGCGTGCTGTGATCGGCGGCGAAGGTCGACGCCGCCGCGGCCACGCGGTCCAGCGTTTCTGCGCGATGGTCGGCGAGGTAGGCGACGACCGGCATCACCGAACAGTCGGTGTTGAACAGGCCGGGGCTGTTGACGCTGGCCGACTGCGCGCCGTAATTCAGCACGTCCTGGTTGCGCGCGATGGTCAGCCATTTCGGGTTGCCCTCGTTGCTGCCCGCGGTGACCTGGCGTATCGCGTCGGCCAGCGTCACCGTCGTGCGCACGCCCGGCAGCTGCTGCAGCGCCCAGGCGAGCCGATCGGCCTCGACCAGCGTCTCGTACTTCAGGCAGCCTTCCTTGGGCGTCTCGACGATCACCGCGAAGGTATCGCTGGACAGCGAGTAATGGCCGGTGATGTAGGCGTTGTCGAGGTTGTAGCGCGAATTCGGTCGCAATTCGGGCGCGCCCGGATCGAGGTCACCGATCTTCAACCCGAGCCCGACGACATGGCCGGCGACGAGCAGCGCCGCGGCGGCAGCCAGCGCGGCGATGGCGCGGCGCCGCTCGACGAAGCGCGCGAGAAAATCGAAGGCGCGATCCATCGCGCCCTTCGGCGCCGCCGGGTCGTCGCTGCGCACGCTGCGTGCCGCTGCAGCCGGGCTCACGCCGGTGTAGCTCAGCAGCACCGGGATCAGGATGAGGTTGGTGACGATTAGCACCGCGACGCCCATGCTGGCGGTCAGCGCCAGGTCCTTGATCACCGGAATGTCGATCACCGTCAGCACCGCGAAGCCCACCGCGTCGGCCAGCAGCGCAGTGAGACCGGCCAGGAAGAGGCGGCGGAAGGTGTAGCGCGCGGCCACCAGGCGGTGCGCGCCGCGCCCGATGTCCTGCATGATGCCGTTCATCTTCTGCGCGCCATGGCTGACGCCGATCGCGAACACCAGGAACGGCACGAGGATTGAATAAGGATTGAGTTCGTATCCCAGCGCCGCCACCAGCCCGAGCTGCCAGACCACCGCCGTCAGCGAACAACCCATCACCAGTGCCGTGCTGCGCACGCAGCGTGTGTAAAGCCAGATGATGACCGCGGCGATCACCGCGGCGAGGCCGAAATACAGCCCCACCTGCATCAGCCCGTCGATGAGGTCGCCGACCAGCTTGGCGAAGCCGATCACGTGCAGGCCGATCTGCGGGCCGCCGGCGGCGGCAGCGGCGTCGAGCCGGTGGCGGATGGTCTCGATGCTGCTGGAGAACGCGCGGTAATCGATGTGCTGGCCCGAAGCCGCGTCGGCGTCGAGCAGCGGCACGACGAGCATGCTCGATTTGAAATCGTTGCCGACCAGGCTGCCCAGCAGGCCCGAGCGCGAGATGTTGGCACGCAGCCGCTCGATCGCAGCCGGCGTGCCGTCGTAGTTGTCGGGCATCACCGGGCCGCCCTGGAAGCCCTCCTCGGTGACCTCGGTCCAGCGCACCGCCGGCGACCACAGCGATTTCAGCCAGGCGCGGTCGACACCCGGCGTCAGGAACAGCTCGTCGTTGATGCCCTTGAGCGTTTCAAGGTACTTCGGGTCGTAGATGTCGCCGCTGCGGTTCTCGACCACGATGCGCAGCGAATTGCCGAGCCCGCGCAAGTCGGCGCGGTGCTCGATGAAATTGCGGATATAGGGGTGGCTCTGCGGGATCATCTTCTCGAAGCTGGCACTGAGTGCGAGCCGCGAGATGGCCGTCAAGGCCAGCAGCACGGTGACGATCGCGCAGGCGACGAGCACGCCCAGGCGGTGGTTGAAGACGGCGCGTTCGAGCCACGATCCGCTGTTGCGGTCGAAACCCTCCAGCGTCTCTTGGGGGCTGTCGTTGACAGTGGGGGCGTGCATGGGCTGGGTTCAGGTCAGCGCCAGCGCGTAGACGCCGCGCGGGCCGCCGAGGACGAGGCGGTCGGTCGGCGCGGCCACGACGGCTGCGGTCGGTGTCGGCCTCTCGACCTTCATCGGGGAGAAGGCGCTCGCGTCGTCGTTGCCGCGCAGCACATGGCCGGCCTGGCTGACGACGACGATGCGGCCGTGGTCGTCGAAGGTACTGGCGGTCAGTCCGACCGCGACGCCGCTGGCCACCGGCTGCCAGCCCTGACCGGCGCTGCGGACCATCGAGCCGCGCAGACCATGGGCGAGGACGAAATGCTCGTTGCCGATGAGGCCGAACAGGCTGCCCTTGGTCGGCAACTCGACGACACGGAACCGGCCGTCCGGACGGTCGAATTCGAGCAGCAGGCCCTGTTCGCCAGCGATGAAGAGGCGGCCGGCGATGCCGCGCACCGCGTAAAGATGCAATCCCTTGGGGTTGTCGACGGCATGCAGCATCGGCTCCCAATGCGCGCCGCCGTCGGCGGTGCGCAGCGCCAGACCGAAGGCGCCGACGGCCCAGCCGTTGCGCGCATCCTCGAACCAGACGTCGAGCAGCGGGTTCTCGGTGCCCTGGTCGGCGAAATGCAGCGCATTGGTGCGCAGCTTCTCGTCGGCCGTGCTGCCGTAGGCGGCGCGCATCAGTGGGCCCAGGCCGCGCCCGTCGAGCTGGCGCGTCCAGCGGCTGCCGCCGTCGTCGCTGTGCAGCACGACGCCGTCGTGACCGACGGCCCAGCCCGCCTGCGCCGTGGGGAACGACAGCGCGACGAGGTCCGAGGACACCGGCACCGAGCCCTGCTTCCAGTTCAGGCCGCCGTCGTCGCTGGCCAGCGCATGGCCGCGCTGGCCGACGGCGACGATGCGCCGGCCGGCGCGCGCCAAGCCGTTGATCAGCCCGCGCGGGGCCAGCGCGCTGTCCTCGGCCGGCACATCGAGCGGGTCGCGCCAGGCGGCCGCGGCGAATGGTGGCACCGCGGGCAGCGCGGCGGCGAGCAGGGTGCGGCCGAAGCGGCGTCGGTTCATGGCGATGGCGGTGGCGCGAGCGGGTGATCGCGGGCGTCAGCGCACGCCGGCGCCGGCCAGCGCGTCGGGCGTCCACTCGCGGTCGCCGAGCGGCTTGACGACGCGCATGCCGCCGCTCTCGGCCACGAGGCCCGTCAGCGAATACATGTGCGCGACGAGGTCATAGAAGCCGAACATGTCGCTGTAGGGCGCCGGCACGTCGTAACTGGGCACCATGTAGGCGAAGCCGACACGGTAGAGCTGGCCGCGGGCGTCGTACTCGTCGCTGGCCAGGGCCGCCCAGGAGTCCTCGTCGAGATAGAAGGTGCGCTTGCTGTAGACATGGCGCTTGCCGGGGCGCAGCGTCGCCTCGACGACCCAGACGCGGTGCAGTTCCCAGCGCACGAGGTCGGGGTTGAGGAAATTCGCCTGCAGCAGGTCCTCGTGCTTGCTGCCGTAGACCGCCGTGTAGGCGTTGTACGGGACCATCATCTCCTTCTTGCCCACGAGCTTGAAGTCGAAGCGGTCCATCGAGCCGTTGAAGATGAAGGTGTCGTCGAAGGTCGTCGCGCCGCCGGCACCCGGATTCGGCGTGTCGTGGGCGAGGTCGGGTGCCAGCCGCACGCGGCGCTGTCCCGGCAGGTAGGACCAGGTCTTGCGGTCCTTGTTGCCGATGTCCAGCGGGTCGATGATCATCAGCGCCTCGCCGGCGCGGCGGGCCGGGCCGCTGTAGACGAGCTTGAGGCGCCAGAACGTGTCGGTGTCGGGCTTGGAGGTGTCCCAGTACGGATATTCCGAAACGCTCAGGCCCTCGGTCGTCAGCGTCGCGCGGCCGCTGGAGTCGACGTTGTAATTGCGGTATTTGGCCTCGTAGGCCTGGCCGTTGAAACGCACCAGGTGGTTCCACATCGCTTCGAATCCGGTCTTCGGAATCGGGAACGGGAAGCCGGCATGGGCGCCTTCGATCGAGCGTCCCTCGTTGGTCGTCTTCGCCTTCTGCGCGACCTTGGCCGTGTTCTCGGTGACGAATTTCGGATACGCGACGCTGCGGTGCGTCGGGTAGACCTCGACGCGATAGCCCGGGTACTTCTGCAGCAGCGCCTTCGTGCCTTCGGTCAATTCACCGGCGTATTGCGCCATGTTCTTCGCGTCGATGACCAGGCGGGGCTTCTCGGCGGCGTAGGGATTGGGTCGGATCGCGCTGCCGGGCTTGAAATTGGGCGGTGGCGTCGTCAGCCCGCCGGTGTACGGCGGTATCGTGCCGGCCTTGTTGCCGGCCGGATCGGCACCGACGGCGGTCAGCGTCGTGCCCAGGGCCTTCGCTTCCTCGGCGGTGATGGCCGCGCGGGCGCCCAGGCAGGCGCAGGCGCTGGCGAGAATCAGGATCGTGTTACGCATCGCTCGGTGTCCTTAGAACGTGGTCTTGAAAGTCAGCGCGACGAAGCCCCGGTCGCGCAGATAGGTCGACAGCCCGTTCGTGGAGGTCACGGTGGTGCCGTTGTCCTTGATGTGGCCGATGTACTGGATGTACTTCAGGTCGAAGCGGAAGCGCTGACGGACGTCGGCGCCGAGTCCGATCGTGTAATTGCCCAGACCCTGGTTGCCGCCGAAGGTGACGGCGGCATTGCCGTCGATGCCCATCGCATAGGTGTAGGGCACCGAAAGGTCGACACCGGGCAGGACCTGGAACCAGGTCGGCGTGAACGCGAGGCTGATCCCCGAGTAGTTCTTCGTCGCGCATCCGTCCCATTTGTCCTTGCCGACACAGGGCGCGAAGCCGGTCGCGTTGAACAGGTTCTGGCCGCTGCGGATCTTGGTCCAATGTGAATATTGCGCCTCCACGGCCCAGCTCGCGGTGTCGAACAGCGCGGTCTGCGGAATGACGCCGACGAAATTGACCAGCGCGTGCAGCGTGTCGCCGCGCGGGCCCGCCGTCTCGCCCGGCGCCGGCATGCCCGGGGCGACACCCAGCACCTTGGAATTCAAGGGCGTATTGCGGCGCATCGAGGCCTCGGCACCGATGCTCACGCCGTTGACGTTCTTGGCCATGCTGACGCCGAACAGGTCGATGTGATCGGCATAGATGTTGTCGTACACGCTGGCGTTGGGCGCCGCCTTGGTCAGGAAGACCTGGGGCAGCTTGTCGGCGAATTTCCGGTAATAGAAGCCGAGCGTGGCGTCGAGAGCGCTCGGACTCCAGCGTGCCGACAGGCCCCATTCGCCGCGCTGCGGCGGCGCCGACGCCGGGCCGCGTGTCGCGAAGCCGAGCCCCGCCGACAGGAACTGGCGGTCCGGGCCGTCGAAGACGAAGTCCACCGGCCCGAGGTAGGTGCCGCCTTCGATGTAGCGCGCCGCCTGCCATTGCAGCAGGTACTGCGCGGAGATCGAGAGGTCATCGCGCAACTGGGCCTGCATCGACAGCTGGTTCAGCGGCCGGAACAGCTCCTTGACCTCGGTCCCCGGGGTCGCGAACGCCTTCTGCAGATCGAGCGGCGATTGGGCATAGGAGACGCTGTGGACATGGCCGCCGAGCATCAGCGACTCGCCCCAATAGATCGTGTGCCGGCCGAGCTTGAAGCGCACGGGCACCGCGCCGAGATCGACGGCGCCGAACGCGAAGGCATCGAGGAACTCGGCGCTGGGTCCTTCGTAGAAGCGCTTGACGGTCGAGCTGAACTGGTTGTTGACATAGCTCGGGATCGTGGCCAGGGCCGGGTTGGACTTGCTGGCGTTCGAGTAGGCGCCGTCGTACCAGGCCGTCGCGCTCAGCCGCAGGCCCTGGTCGCGTTTGTACACGAGATCGAATTCGGAGAGCAGGTCGATGCGTTCGGTCACCGCCTGCCCCTTGTTGAACAGGTAGTCGCCTTCGTCGGCGAGCGCCGAACTGGCGATCTTGGGGTCGCGGTTCTGGGTGCGCACGCCGTAGTTGAGGCGCACGGTGTTGTCCCAGCGCAGCGACAGGTCGGCGTTGCCGGTGTCGATCTCGAAGGCAAGGGCCGGGCCGCAGACCAGGGCGGACAAGGCCGCCGCCAGCGCCGTGCGATGCAGCTGAGAGGCCGGCTCGCGACGGCATGGGGTTTTCTTCTGTTGACTCACGTTGTCTCCGTTTTGATCTGACCGCGACGGCCTCCCCGAGTGGAGGCGCGGCCGGTTGGGATGCAGGAAATTCTCGAACCCGGGCCTGATTCCGGGCCCCCTCTCGGCAGGGGGGTGGGCTGCGCCGAGGATCAGGACTTACCCGGCCTCGAAGTTGACGATGCGCGAGAAGAGCTGGCGGTATTCGCGGTCGTCGTCGGCACCGAATCCCGGGTCGCGGTTGGCCGTGAAGGCGGCATCGATCTCCTCCCAGTCGGCGCTTTCGAGAAAGCGCTGCGCGGCCGGCAGGATCACGCCCTCCTCGCGGCCCAGATGCTCCCAGAGAAAGCTCGCATAGGCGTTGACCTCGGCGTCGAGCGCCTGCAGCTGCGCCTCGCCGGCGCCGGGCGCCGTCAGCGCCTTCGTGAGTTCGGCCAGCCGCGCGACGAGCGCACGGTCGCGCTCGTGCTGGCGTTCGAGCTCGCCGAGTTCGG
The DNA here is from genome assembly GCA_028868825.1 of Burkholderiales bacterium. Lineage (GTDB taxonomy): Bacteria > Pseudomonadota > Gammaproteobacteria > Burkholderiales > Burkholderiaceae_C > Rubrivivax. The sequence continues at coordinate 101,650 of JAGWTU010000014.1, forward strand.
CATCGAAGGTCGAGGTGCGCTCGCGCAGGCGCGCGAAGAGATGCCGGTCCTCCTTGGGATGATGCAGCTTCACCGGGAACGCCTCGAGATAGCGCACGATGGCCTGCATCAGCTTCGCGTCGGGCAGGACATGGTCGCTGCGCGCCTGCGCCAGCGCATGCATCCAGGCGTGCAGCACCGCCGCCAGCGAGCGATGCTCGTCGCGGATGATGCCGATCGAACGCGCCGGCGCCGCCGGCTCGCCGGTGGACGAGACCAGCACCGGCAGGCCGGCGTTCATCAGCACCGTCAAGGTCTCCGACGCGAAGGCCATGCCCAGCTTGCCGCGGCCGCCGTGCGAGGCCATGAAGATGAGGTCGCAGTGGCGGGCGCGGGCCGCCGCGATGATGGCCTGGGCCGGCTTGTCGCCGGGCGCATGCGCCGAGTCGCAGGTCACGCCGAAGGCGCGGGCCGCAGCCTCGGCCTTGGCCAGCACCTCGCGCGCCCTGCCGCTGTAGGTGTACGCGTATTCCTGCGGCGCGAGCAGCCGCACGATCTCGGACTCACCGCGCAGCGATTCCGCGTGATCGGGCGTGGCGTGGAAGAAGGTGATGCGTGCGCCGAGTTGACGCGCGAACGCGACGGCGTGACCGACGACGGCGACCGACAGTTCGCTGTGATCGATCGGTACGAGCAGGTGACGGTACATGGGGATCCTCCGAATCGGGCGCATCCCATGCTAGGTTCATGGACCTGCCCGTACCCTCCCCGCGGCGGGGGGGCACGCGCGCCGCCAGGGGGTTACCATTGCCCACGCCCGATTCGGCGAGCATGCCCGGGCCGACGAACCCGCAGCACCGTGGCCGTTCCAACCGTTCCCAAGCCGATCGCCGCCGCCGACGATCTGCTGCTCAAGGTCACGGCGCCGCGCGTGCCGCGGCACCTGCTGACGCGCGAGCGGTTGCAGTCCGACCAGGACCAGTTGCGCGACAAATCGGTCATCGTGATCCAGGCGCCGCCGGGCTTCGGCAAGACTTCGCTGCTGGCGCAATGGCGGCGCGAGCACCTCGCGCGCGGCGGCATCGTGGCCTGGATGACGGCGCAGGGCAACGACGACGGCCAACGCCTGGTGCAGGCGCTGGCGCTGGCGGTGCGCATCGGCGCCGGACGCCCCGGTTTCGGGGCGACCCTGGTCGAGGCGGCAGGCGCCGCCGGCTTCGAGGGCGTGACGATGTGGCTGGCCGAGGTCGCCCAGACGGCGCTGGACATCGTCCTGATCGTCGATGAAGCCGACCGGCTGCAACCGGCGGCGCGCGACGCCCTCGCCTATCTGCTGCACAACACGCCGCCGAACCTGCGCGTGGTCGTCGCCGCGCGCACCGATTGCCGCCTCGGCATCGACGACCTGCTGGCCTACGGCCAGAGCCTCGGCATCGGCACCGAGGAGCTGCGGCTGCGCCAGGAAGAGACGATGGCGCTCGTGCAGGCGCGCTTTGGCACCCGTGTCGACCGCGATGCGGCGGCGCGGCTGTACGAGATCACCGAGGGCTGGGCGCTGGGGCTGCAGCTGGCGCTGTCGGTGATGTCCTCGGCGGCCGACCCGCAGGCCGAGCTCGAGGCGATGAGCGGCCGTCGCGATGCGCTCAACGGCCTGCTCGTCAACCTCATGCTCGCGAACCTGCCGCAGGGCGACCTCGCCCTGCTGACGCGGGTGGCCATGCTCGACCTGCTGCACCCGGCGCTGTGCAACGCGGTGATGGGCAGCGAGGCCGCCGCCGAACGGCTGGCCCGGCTCGTGCGCGACACGCCGGTGTTCGTCGCCGGCGAGGCCAGCGAATGGATGCGCATGCACGCGCTGGCGCGCGACGAGTTGCGGCGGCGCTTCGCGCTGCTGCCTGAAACGGAGCAGGCGCAATTGCACAGCCGCGCCAGCGCCTGGCTGGCCGAGCATGGCATGGTCGAGGCCTCGGCGCGGCACGCGCTGGCCTGCGGCGAGAACGACCGCGCCTACGATCTCGCCGAACGCAGCCTCTACGAATCGCTGATGAGCCGCGGCCGCCACCGCGCGGTGCTGGACTGGCTGGCGCGCTTGCCGGCCGCCGAACTCGAACGGCGGCCGCGCCTGTTGCTGGCCGCCGCCTGGACGCTGGCACTGAGCGAGCACCACGAGGAGGCGCGCCGCTACGTCGAACGCATCCTCGCCGCACCGGGGGTCGACGATGCGCGGCGCTGCGAATGCGCGCTGATCCTCAGCGGTGCGGCGGTCTATGCCGACGACCCCGATCGCTTCGTCGCGCTGCACGACCCCTGGGCCGATGCGCCACCGCTGGCCGACCCCACGCTGCGCCAGTTGCAGGCCAACCGGGCGGCCTACCGCACCCTGATCGACGGCGAACCGGCATTGGCGCGGCTGCGCCGGCAGCAGGCGCAGCAGGGCGACGCCGGCCCCGGCCTCGAATATGTCTCGCGCTGGTGTGAATTCGGGTTCGCGCAGTCCTACCTCTGGGAGGGCCAGTACGCTCGCGTCGACCGCGTGCTGCGCCCGCTGCTGGCGCGGGCCGAGACCGAACTGGGCCGCCGCAGTTCCTTCACCTGCATGGTGGCCTCGCTGCTGGCCACCGCAATGTGGGAACGTGACGAGCCCGCGCAGGCCGCGGCGACCTTGGCCAACCGGCTCGACGTGCTCGAGCGCAGCGGCCTGCCCGATACCGTCGTGCAGGCCTACCGGACGATGGCCCGCATGAGCGCGGCCGAGGGCGCCGAGGACCGCGCGCTCGAACTGCTGGGCTCGCTGGACGCCGTCGGCCTGGCGCGGCGCCTGCCGCGCCTGCGCATCGTCAGCCTGGCCGACCAGGTGCGGCTGCACGCGCACCGCTTCCGGACCGAGACCTGCGCCGATCTGTGTCAGCGCATCGATGCGATCCTGGCAAGCGCCGATGCGCCACCCGGTCCGCTCTGGCGGCGCGGCGTCTCGCTCACACGCGACGTCGCGCTCGGGCATGCCGAACTCGCGGCGCGACGCTGGCGCCAGGCGGCCGAGATCTGGTCGGCCGCCGCCGTGCGGGCGCAGGCGCTCAAGCTCGGTCGGCTGCATGTCGAGCTGCTGGGGCTGCGCGCCTACGCGCTGGACCATTGCGGCGAGCGGTCGCTGCCGTTGCTCGAAGAGGCGGTCGGCCTGGCACGCGCCTATGGCCTGCGGCGCGTCTTCGCCGACGCGCACCCCGGACTCGGCGACTGGGTGCGCGAGGCGCTGCCCGAAGCGGCCGCCGGCGGCGGTGCGCTCGCAGCGCCGATCCAGGCGCCGCGGCCGGCACCGGACAGCGCCAGACCCCATGTCACGCCGAGCCTGGCGCTGACGCCGAAGGAGCGCGAGGTGATGGAACTGCTGGCGCGCAACCTCTCGAACAAGGAGATCGGTCTGGCCATGCAGGTGGGCGAGGAAACGATCAAGTGGCACATGAAGAACCTGTTCACCAAGCTCGACGCCGGCACGCGCAAGCAGGTGGTGCAGCGGGCGCGCATCCTGGGCCTGATCGACACGCCGATGTGAATCGCGGCTCCCCCCCTCTGCGCAGGGGGGGCTGAGCGGGGTCGCCCCGCCTATGCTTGTCTCCAAGATGGCGCACCGACGAGCGCGCCGCTCCAGGAGACCCGCGATGACCACCCTCTCGAACCCCGCCGCGCCCGCCGTCGTGCGCGCTGCCTCGCTGCCCGACTCGATCCGGGTCGAGCCGCTGACCTGCGCCATCGGCGCGCAACTCGGCAACGTCAACCTCGGTGTCGCCTCGCGCGACCCGGCCCTGGTGGCCGAGATCCGATCGTTGCTGCTCAAGCACAGGGTCCTGTTCTTCCGCGACCAGGACATCACGCGGGCCGAGCATGTGGCATTCGCACGGCATTTCGGCGAACTCGAGGACCACCCGGTGGCCGGCAGCGACCCCGATCATCCGGGCCTCGTGCGCATCTACAAGTCGCCCGAGGTCCCCAACGATCGTTACGAGAATTCCTGGCACACCGATGCCACGTGGCGCGAGAAGCCGCCCTTCGGCTGCGTGCTGCGCTGCGTCGAATGCCCCCCGGTAGGCGGCGACACGATGTGGGCGAACATGGTGCTGGCCTACGAGAAGCTGCCCGGGCACATCAAGTCGCAGATCGCGGGCCTGCGCGCACGCCACAGCATCGAGGCCACCTTCGGTGCGGCGATGCCGATCGAGAAGCGCCACGCGCTGCGGGCCCAGTACCCCGATGCCGAGCACCCGGTCGTGCGCACCCATCCCGAAACCGGCGAGAAGGTGCTCTTCGTCAACGGCTTCACGACGCACATCACGAATTACCACACCGCCGAGCATGTGCGCGTCGGCCAGGACTACGCGCCCGGCGCGGCGATGCTGCTGCACTACCTCATCAGCCAGGCGCAGATCCCCGAGTACCAGGTGCGCTGGCGCTGGAAGCCCAACAGCATGGCGATGTGGGACAACCGCAGCACCCAGCATTACGCGGTGATGGACTACCCGCCCTGCCATCGCAAGATGGAACGCGCCGGGATCATCGGCGACGCCACGTACTGAACTCCATTCAACGACCTCAAACGGACACACCCATCATGAATTTCCTCGACGGCCACCTCTTCCCGGAAAACCAGGACAAGCTGGTCATCACCGCCGCTCCGTACGGACCCGAATGGATCCCCTCGGACTTCCCCGAGGACATCCCGGTGACGATGGAAGAGCAGGTGCAGAAGGCGGTCGACTGCTACAACGCCGGCGCCACCGTGCTGCACGTGCATGTGCGCGAGCTCGACGGCAAGGGCAGCAAGCGCCTGTCCAAGTTCAACGAACTGCTGGCCGGCATCCGCCGTGCGGTGCCCGAGATGATCCTGCAGGTCGGCGGCTCGATCTCCTTCGCCCCCGAGACCCAGGGCGCGGCGGCCAAATGGCTGTCGGACGACACGCGCCACATGCTCGCCGAGCTCGACCCCAAGCCCGACCAGGTGACGGTGACGGTCAACACGGTGCAGATGAACGTCGTCGAGCATATGGACCTGCGCGACATCGCCGGCACCTCGCTGGCCGAGCCCGACAACAACCGCGCCTACCGCGAGATGATCGTGCCGGCCGGCCCGGGCTGGGTCGAGGAGCATGTGAAGCGCCTGACGGCCGCGGGCATCCAGAGCGCCTTCCAGTTCTACAACATCAACAGCTACGAGACGGTCGAGCGGATGATGCGCCGCGGCGTCTACAAGGGCCCGCTGGTGATGAACTGGGTGGCGATCAGCGGCGGCATGGACGCGCCCAACATCTACAACCTGGCGAACTTCGTGCGCGCGGTGCCCGACGGCGCGATGCTGACGCTGGAGAGCTCGATGCTCAACACGCTGCCGATCAACATGATGGCCATCGCGATGGGGCTGCACGTGCGCTGCGGCATCGAGGACAACCTGTGGGCGCAGGACCGCAAGGCCAAGATCACGACGGTGCAGCAGATCGAGCAGCTGGTGCGCATCTCGCGCGAGTTCGGCCGCGAGATCGCCAGCGCCAAGGAGGCGCGCGAGATCTGCAAGATCGGCGTGTTCTACGACAGCGTCGAGGAGACGCTGGCCAGGAACGGCTATGCGCCGAACGCCCCGGGACGCCAGCAGGGACACCTGCGCAAGGCGGCCTGAGAGCACCATTCGACCGCCGCGCCCCTGCGCCCCTGAAATCGCAAGCGATCCGCCTCGGCGGATCTCGAAGGAGAACCATCCATGGCCAAGGCCATCCGTTTCGACCGCATCGGCGACGCCGACGTGCTGCACCTCGACACCGTCGAGGTCGGTGAACCCGGTCCCGGCCAGGCACGCGTGCGGCACACCTATATCGCGGTCAATTTCATCGACATCTATTTCCGCATCGGGCGCTATCCGCTGGCGCTGCCCAACGGCCTGGGCTCGGACGCGGTCGGCGTCGTCGAGGCGGTGGGCGCCGGCGTCACCGACATCCAGCCGGGCGATCGCGTCGGCTATCTGCTCGGCCCCCAGGGCGCCTATGCCGATGTGCGCGTGATGCCGGCCGACGTGCTGATCCCGCTGCCCGATGGCGTCAGCGACCGCACGGCATCGACGCTGATGATGAAGGGCATGACGGCGCAATACCTGTTCCGCCAGGTCTATCCGCTGAACGGCGGCGAGACGATCCTCTACCACGCCGCCGCCGGCGGTGTCGGCCTCATCGCCTGCCAATGGGCGCGCGCGATCGGGGTGACGATGATCGGCACCGTCAGCACGGAGGCCAAGGCCGAGGTCGCGCGAGCCAACGGCTGCGCGCACACCATCGTCACCGGCGGCATGACGCCCGAGGAGCTGACGCGCGAGATCCCGAAACGCGTGCGCGAGATCACCGGCGGCAAGGGCGTGCCGGTGGTCTACGACTCGGTCGGCAAGGACACGTTGACGGCTTCGCTCGACAGCCTGCGGCTGCGCGGCCACATGGTGAGCAACGGCACGAGTTCGGGCCCGGTGGTGATCGACACGATGCAGCTCGCGGTCAAGGGATCGATCTGGATCACGCGACCGGCGATGGTCCATTACGCGACCCCGCGCCCGCAGATGCTGGCGATGGCCGACGAGCTGTTCGGCCATGTGCTGGCCGGCCGCATCACCGGCGAGCCGAAGCAGGAATGGGCGCTGGCCGATGCGGCGAAGGCGCATCGCGCGCTCGAATCGCGGCAGACCACCGGCGCCACCGTGCTCGTGCCCTGAGCCGACGACCATGGCCGTCGCCCCGCCGCTGCAGGAAGCTTCACCGCAGGAAGGCTACCTGTTCGGCCGCGGACCGGCCTGGTTCGCCTTCGCGATGACGCTGGCGCTGATGACCTTCGACTATGTCGACCGCCAGATCATCGTCTCGCTGTTCCCCTATTTGAAGGCCGAATGGGCGCTGACCGACAAGCAGCTCGGCGCGCTGGCCTCGGTGGTCTCGGTCACCGTCGCGATCGGCGCCGTGCCGATCGCGCTGTTCGCCGACCGCGTCAGCCGCGTCAAGAGCATCGCCGCCATGGCCGCCATCTGGAGCCTGGCCACGCTGAGCTGCGGCATGGCGCGCAACTACGGCATGCTGCTGGCCGCGCGGGGCGCGATCGGTCTGGGCGAGGCGGGCTACGGTTCGGTCGGATCGGCGCTGATCGCCAGCCATTTCCCGAGCCGGCTGCGCAGTTCGGTGATGGCGTCGTTCTTCGCCTCGTCGGCCGTCGGTTCGGTCGTCGGCGTCATGCTCGGCGGCCTGATCGCCGCGCGCTGGGGCTGGCAGGCGGCATTCGGCATCGTCGGCCTGCCCGGACTCGTGCTGGCGCTGCTGTATCTGAAGGTGCGCGACTACCGCACCGTCGCGCTGGCCCCGGCGGCGGGCGCGGCGGCCGGGACGCAGGCCGGCCCGTTGCGCCACGTCGTGCACATGCTCACGCACACGCGCACGCTGCTGTGGGTGTGCATCGGCGGCCCGGCGCAGCTCATCGTCGTCTCGGCGCTGTGGGCCTGGCTGCCGAGCTATCTCAATCGCCTGCATGGCGTCGCGCCGGCGCAGGCCGGCATGCAGGCGGCGCTGGTCGTGCTCGCCGGCGCCGCCGGCGGCGTGATCTGGGGCGCGGTGATCGACCGCGCCGGCGGGCAGCAGCCGCGCCGCAAGCTCGCGACGCTGGCGCTGCTGTGCATCGCCTCGGGCATCGTGCTCGCCAGCGCTTTCGCATTCACCTTCGAGCCGCGTACGCAGTTCGCGCTGACGCTGTTCGGCGGCTTCCTGGCCACCTGCACCTCGGGCCCGGCGACGGCGATCGTCATCGACGTCATCCATCCCGGCGTGCGCGCCACCGGCTGCGCCGTCTTCGCCCTCGTGCAGAACCTGTTCGGCCTGGCCGTCGGCCCCTTCCTCGCCGGCGTGCTCTCGGACGCCTGGGGACTGGTGCCCGCGCTGACGATCACGCCGGTGTTCTCGCTGCTGGCCGCGACGGCCTTCCTGCTCGCCGGCCGCAGCTACGAGGCCGAGAAGGCGCGCACGACCGCGGCCATCGCGCTCGAGGCCGAAGGCCGGCTGCGCGTCGGCCTGGCCTGATCCCCATTCGCATTGCAGGAGTGAAGATGCTTGGATCGATGATGCAGCAGCCGCTGCTGATCTCGTCGCTGCTGACCCATGCCGAGCGCCACCATGGCGACGTGCAGGTGGTCTCGCGCCGCGTCGAGGGCGATGTCCACCGCCAGACCTACCGCGAACTCGCGGCGCGCTCGCGCCGCATGGCCAACGCGCTGGCCGCGCGCGGCGTGGCAGCGGGCGACCGCGTCGCCACGCTGGCCTGGAACGGCTACCGCCACATGGAGCTGTACTACGCCGTCTCGGGATCGGGCGCGGTGCTGCACACGATCAATCCGCGGCTGCATCCCGAGCAGGTCGCGTGGATCGCCGACCATGCCGAGGACCGCATCCTGTTCTTCGACCTGACGTTCCTGCCGCTGGTCGAAGCGGTGGCCGCGCGCACGAAGTCGATCCGGGCCTATGTCGCGATGACCGATCGCGCGCACATGCCGGAGACGAGCAAGGTGCCGGACCTGCTGTGCTACGAAGACCTGATTGCCGGCGCCAGCGAGCGCTACACGTGGCCGGTGTTCGACGAGAACGCGCCCTCGTCGCTGTGCTACACGTCGGGGACGACGGGCAACCCCAAGGGCGTGCTCTACAGCCACCGCTCGACCATCCTCCACACCTATGCGGCGGCGCTGCCCGATGCGCTGAACTGCTCGGCGCGCGACACGATCCTGCCCGTCGTGCCGATGTTCCATGTCAACGCCTGGGGGCTGCCCTATGCGGCCTGCATGGTCGGCGCCAAGCTCGTGTTCCCGGGCCCGCATCTGGACGGCAAGAGCCTGTACGAGCTGTTCGAGTCCGAGGGTGTGACCGTGTCGGCCGGCGTGCCCACCGTGTGGCAGGGATTGCTGGCCCATGTCGAGGCCCACGGGCTGAAGTTCAGCACCATGCACCGCACCATCATCGGCGGCTCGGCCTGCCCGCCGGCGATGATGCGCGATTTCCAGCAGCGTCACGGCGTGCAGGTGCTGCACGCCTGGGGCATGACCGAGATGAGTCCGCTCGGCACCGTCTGCGCGCTGCGGTCCCGGCACGCTGCCCTGCCCGAAGAACAGCGCATGGCCGTGCAGCTCAAGCAGGGGCGTGCGGTCTACGGCGTCGACATGAAGATCGTCGATGCCGAAGGCGCCGAACTGCCGCAGGACGGCAAGGCCGCGGGCGAGCTGCTGGTGCGCGGGCCCTGGATCGTCTCCCGGTACTTCAACAGCGAAGACGATCCGCTCGTCTACGCCGATGGCGTCGGCTGGTTCCCGACCGGCGATGTCAGCACGATCGACGCCGACGGCTATATGCAGATCACCGACCGCAGCAAGGACGTCATCAAGTCCGGCGGTGAATGGATAGGCTCGATCGACCTCGAGAACATCGCGATGTCGCATCCGGCTGTCGCCACCGCGGCCTGCATCGGCGTCAAGCATCCGAAGTGGGACGAGCGCCCGCTGCTGGTCGTCGTCAGGAAGCCCGGCGCCGAAGTGACGCGCGAGCAGCTGCTGGCCTTCTACGAGGGCAAGGTCGCCCGCTGGTGGACGCCCGACGATGTCGTCTTCGTCGACGCGATCCCGCTGGGCGCCACCGGCAAGATGCAGAAGACCAGATTGCGCGAGCAATTCGCGAATCACGAATTACCGGGCGCCGGCGCCGTGCGCCCGCATGCCTGAGGAGAGAACATGAGCTTGAAGCAATTGCTGGATCTGAGCGGCCGCGTCGCAGTCGTCACCGGCGGATCGCGCGGCCTGGGCCTGCAGATGGCCGAGGTGCTGGGTGAGCTCGGCGCCCGCGTCGCCATCACGGCACGCAAGGCCGACGAACTGGCGCAGGCGAAGGCGCACCTGGCGGCGCAGGGCATCGAGGCCTTGCCGCTCGTGTGCGACATGGGCGACCTGGCTGCGATTCCCGGGATGGTGAGCCAGGTCATCGCCACGCTGGGGCCGATAGACATCCTCGTCAACAACGCCGGCATGGCCTGGGGCGCGCCCACCGCCGAGCACTCGCTGGCGGCCTGGGAGCGGGTGATGACGCTCAACGTCAGCGCCATCTTCGTCGCCACGCAGGAGATAGGCCGGCGCTGCATGATCCCGCGGCGCAGCGGCAAGGTGATCAACATCGCCTCGATCCAGGGGCTGTCGGGCGGCTACCCCGAGGGCGCGCCGACGATCGCCTACAGCGCCAGCAAGGGCGCGGTCGTCAACATGACGCGCATGCTCGCAAACGAATGGGCGGCGCACGACATCAACGTCAACGCGATCGCACCGGGATTCTTCGCGACGAAGATGACGCAGGCCATCCTCGATCGCGACCACGACCGGACCGCCGCGCGCGCGCCGCTGGGCCGCACCGGCGGGCCCGAAGACCTCAAGGGCGTGACCGCGCTGCTGGCGTCCGATGCGGCCGCGTACATCACGGGTCAGATCATCGCCGTCGACGGCGGCTTGACGGCGGCGTTCTGAAAATGAACAACGCAACAGCCTGGAACCTGGGCGGCAGGACCGCCGTCATCACGGGCGCCGCGAGCGGCTTCGGGCGCGAGCTGGCCCTGGTCTGCCGCGATGCGGGCATGCAGCTCGTGCTCGCCGACGTCGACGAGGCGGGCCTGGCGCAGACGCTGGCGCTGACGGGTCTGGCGCCGGCACGGGCCGTCACGCAGCGCTGCGACGTGTCGAGGGCCGACGACGTCGATCGCCTCGCACGCCTGGCGCAGCAGCGCTTCGGCGGCGCGCATGTGCTGTTCAACAACGCCGGCGTGCTGGCGGCCGGGCCGATCTGGAAGGCCACGCCCCAGGACTGGAACTGGGTCTTCGGCGTCAACGTCATGGGCGTGGCCCACGGTGTGCGCAGCTTCGTGCCGGCGATGCTCGATCGCGGCGAGCCCGCCTGGGTCGTCAATGTGGCCTCGGCTGCCGGGCTGCTGTGTCCGCCGGACCTGGGTGTCTACAGCGCGAGCAAGCATGCGGTCGTCGCGATCTCGGAATGCCTGCATCACGAACTGGCGGCCAGCGGCAAGCCGGTCGGCGTGTCGGTGCTGTGCCCATCGTTCGTCGACACCGGGATCGCCGATGCCGACCGCCAACGCCCCGCCTCGCTCGACGACGCCAATCCGGAGCAGGCGGCCACGATCGCGCGCATCCGCAAGGCCACGCGCGGCGGCACGCTGAGCGCCGCCCAGGTGGCGCAATGCACGCTCGAAGCCGTGCGGGCGCGGCGCTTCTACGTGCTGCCGCACGACAAGGTCGTGCCGGCCGTCGCCCAGCGGCTGGCCGCTCTCATCGCCGGCGACGCGCCGGTGGACGCGCGCGCGTCGCCGCGTTGAGGCCGCGCGCCGCGCGGCATCGCCCAGCCCCTCACGACCACACCTGGGAACCGAAGCCATGACCACCACCATCAGCGAACGCGAGCTGGAATTCCTGCTCTACGAATTCCTCGACACCGAGGCGCTGCTGCAACGACCGCGTTATGCCGAGCATTCGCGTGAAGTCTTCGATGCGACGCTGGCAACGGCGCGCCGCATCGCCGAAGAGCGCTTCGCGCCCTACCTGCGCCAGGGCGACGAGCAGGAGCCCTCGTTCGTCGACGGCCGCGCCGAGGTCATGGCACCCAACGGCCCCGCCTGGCGGGCATTGGCCGAGGCCGGATTCCTCAATGCGCATTGGGACGCCGACGAAGGCGGCCTGCAATTGCCCGAGGTCGTGCTGCGCGCGGCGATGAGCGCCTTCTACGCGGCCAACGTCGGCATTGCTTCCTACGCGATGCTGACGATAGGCGCGGCCAACCTGCTGCGTACCTTCGGCACCCCGGCGCTTAAGGACCGTTACCTCGAGGCGATGGGCGACGGCCGCCACGCCGGCACGATGGCGCTGACCGAGCCCGGGCAGGGTTCTGCCCTGGGCGACATCAAGACGACGGCCGTGCCGCAGGCCGACGGCAGCTACCGCCTGTTCGGCCAGAAGATGTTCATCTCGGGCGGCGACCAGAACTTCACCGGGAACATCGTCCATATGGTGCTGGCGCGCATCCAGGACGCGCCGGCCGGCGTCAAGGGCATCTCGCTCTTCCTCGTTCCGAAGGTGCTGCCGGGCGAACAAGGCGCGGCGGGCGTCCGCAACGACGTCGCGCTCGCCGGACTGCTGCACAAGATGGGCTGGCGCGCGACGACCTCGACCGTGCTCTCGTTCGGCGAGGCCGGTGGCGCCGTCGGCTGGCTCGTCGGGCGCGAGCACCAGGGCCTGGCGCATATGTTCCAGATGATGAACGAGGCGCGCATCGGCGTCGGCGTGATGGCGGCCTGCATCGCCTGGCGCGGCTACGCCGAATCGCTGGCCTATGCGCGGGAGCGTCCGCAGGGTCGGTTGCCCTCTTGCAAGGACCCGCTGTCGCCACAGGTCAAGCTCGTCGCGCATGCCGACGTGCGCCGCCTGCTGCTGGCGCAGAAGGTCTACGCCGAAGGCAGCCTGGCGCTGTGTCTTTACGCCTGCAGCCTGTTCGAGGATCAGCACAGCCACCCGCAGCCGCAGGCGCGCGCCGACGCCCGGCGGCTGCTGGACGTGCTCACGCCGGTGGTCAAGTCCTGGCCCGCCCGTTACGGCGCGACGTCCAACGACATGGCGATCCAGGTGCTGGGCGGCGCCGGCTACACGCGCGACTATCCGCTCGAGCAGCTGTACCGCGACCAGCGCCTGAACATGATCCACGAGGGCGCCGAGGCGATCCAGGGCATCGACCTGCTCGGGCGCAAGGTGGTGATGGACGACGGCGCGGCGCTGCGCCTGTTCGTCGAGACCGTGCACCGCGACCGCGCGCTCGCGAGCGAGGCCGGCCTGGCCGACGAAGCGGCAGCGCTCGGCGCCGCGCTCGATTGCCTGACCGCGACGACCGCCGTGCTGACCGAGCGGCTGCGCAACGATCCCGACCTGGCGCTGGCCAATGCCACCGTCTACCTCGACGTCTTCGGCCGCATCGCCGCGGGCTGGATCTGGCTGCAGCAGGGACGCGTCGCGGCGCTGGCGCTGGAGGGCGCCTCGGCCGGCAGGGCCGATCACTACCGCGGCAAGCTGCAGGCGATGCGCTATTTCTTCCGCTGGGAGTTGCCGCAGACGCAAGCCCAGTGCGAGCTGCTGACGCGCCTGGACCGCAGCGCGCTGGACATGCAGGACGACTGGTTCGTCTGAACCGCCGCGCCCTGCTTCTTCTTCGCATCAAACCGTCAAGGGAATCCATGAAACAAGCCGTCATCGTCTCGGTCGCGCGCACGCCGATCGGCCGCGCCTACAAGGGCGCCTTCAACGCCATCAAGTCCCCCACGCTGCTCGGTCATGCCCTGCGGCATGCGGTGGCACGCAGCGGCGTCGAGCCGGGCGAGATCGACGACGTCGTCGTCGGCACCGTGCTCGCCGCCGGCACGGCCGGCATGAATCTCGCGCGCAACGCGGCGCTGGCGGCCGGACTCGGCATCGGCGCCGCCGGCCAGACGATAGACCGTCAATGCGCCTCGGGCCTGATGGCCATCGCGACCGCGGCCAAGCAGATCATCGTCGACGGCATGCGCGTCGTCGTCGCCGGCGGCCAGGAGAACATCTCGGCCGTGCAGCAGCGCTATTTCGAATGGGCGGCTGCCGAGGCGGATGCGTCGGTGATCGCGCAATCGCCGCAGGCCTATATGCCGATGCTGCAGACGGCCGAATTCGTCGCCCGGAAATACGGCATCGGCCGCGAGGCCCAGGATGCCTACGCGCTGCAATCGCAGCAGCGCACGGCGGCGGCGCAGCTGGCCGGGCGCTTCGATGCCGAGATCGTGCCGCTGCCATCGCGCATGGCCGTCGTCGACAAGGCCACGCAACAGGTCGGCTGGCGCGAAGTGACGCTGACCCAGGACGAAGGCAACCGCCCCGAGACGACGGCGGCCAGCCTGGCCGCGCTCAAGCCGGTGATCGAGGGCGGCAGCATCACGGCGGGCAATGCGAGCCAGCTTTCCGACGGCGCCGCGGCCTGCGTGCTGATGGACGAGGCGCTCGCGGCGCAGCGCGGCCTGGTGCCGCTGGGCGTCTACCGCGGCATCGCCGTGGCCGGACTCGCGCCCGAGGAGATGGGCATCGGCCCGGTGCTGGCCGTCCCCAAGCTGCTGAAGCAACAGGGCCTGCGCGTCGACGATGTCGACCTCTGGGAGCTGAACGAGGCCTTCGCCTGCCAGGCCCTGTATTGCCGCGACAAGCTCGGCATCGACCCCGAACGCTACAACGTCGACGGCGGCGGCATCTCGGTCGGGCACCCCTATGGCATGACGGGCGCGCGGCTCGTCGGCCATGCGCTGATCGAAGGGCGCCGGCGCGGCGCCCGCTACGTCGTCGTGACGATGTGCGTGGGCGGCGGCATGGGCGCCGCCGGCCTGTTCGAGATACCGCGATGAGCGGGCAAGCAAGCGCTGCCGATCGAGACCGCATGCGTGAAAGAACTGCGATGAACAACCCCGTGAAATCGACCCTGGACGACGGCATCCTGACGATCGAGATCGACCATCCGCCCGTCAACGCGCTGGCACTGCCGGTGCGCGCCGGCCTGCTGGCGGCGATGGAAGCGGCGCGCACCGATGCGCGGGTGCAGGCCGTGATCCTGCAGACGGCGGGCCGCACCTTCGTGGCCGGCGGCGACATCGGCGAATTCGCCGAACCGAAGATGATCGATCCGCACAACAACCATGTCTTCGCCGCGATGGAGGCGCTGGACAAGCCCATCGTCGCCGCGCTGCACGGCTCGGTATTGGGCGGCGGGCTGGAATTGGCGATGGCGGCGCATTACCGCGTCGCGCTGCCGGGCACGAGGCTGGGCCTGCCCGAGGTCAAGCTGGGCATCGTGCCGGGTGCGGGCGGCACGCAGCGGCTGCCGCGCCTGGTCGGCGTGGAGACGGCGCTGGAGATGATGACCAGCGGCCGGGCGGTGGACGCCGGGCAGGCGCTGACGATGGGCCTGCTCGACGAACTGGAGTCGGCGCCATTGCGCGATGCCGCGCTGGCGCTGGCACGCAAGGCGATCGAAGCGCAGCGCGCCGGGCAGCCTTTGCCGATCGCCAGCCGCCGTGCCATCGACAACGATGCCGCGCAGGGCGATCGCTTGGAAGCCTGGCGGCGCCGGCTGCCGGCG
>JAGWTU010000053.1 GCA_028868825.1 Burkholderiales bacterium
CGCACGTCCAGCGCCAGCAGCAGCGACGACACGTAGTTCTTCACCGTGCCCAGCGACAGCCGCGTCGAGCCGCTGATCTCCATATTGGTGCAGCCCGAAAGCACGAGCTCGAGGATCTCCAGATGGCGCGGGCCGAGTTCGGCAACGCGGTCGTAGACCGAGGACTTGGCCATCTTGGGAAACAGGATCGGCGACGCGCTCGGGGCGCGAATGTCGCTGCGGCCGCCGGGCTGGATCAGCGCCATCAGCGCCTCCTTCATCTGGCAGCCGACGGTGCCCTTGCAGACATAGCCGACGGCGCCCAGCGCCCGCGCCTGGCGGATGACGAATTCGTCCTGGGTGGCGCTGAACACCGCCACGCGCGCCTTGGGATGCGCGGCCAGGAACAGCCGCAGCCCTTGCAATCCCTTGCAATCGGCCAGATTGAGATCGAGCAGCACGGCCGAGATGTCGGGCTCGCTGGCGTAGATCTCGATCGCGTCCTGCAGGCAGTCCGCCTCGATCCATTCGATGCGCACGTCGAGCAGTTCGGGATAGCTGGCCTTGACGCCGACGCGGACCAGTTCGTGATCGTCGACGAGCAGAACCTTGGGCGCATTCGCCATGATTCGACCTCCTGGCTTGAATTCGGTCGCGCTGGTCGACCTTGGAAATACTGCCAGCCGAATTCTGGAGGGCGAACCGGATTCAGGTCATCCCCAATCCGACGGTCGGCGGGGGCCGGGGACGGCGAAATTGTTTCCGCTGGTTGCGCGCCGGCCGGCGTATTCGCCAGACCCCCCTAATTTGAGAGGTCGGGCAACCGCGGCCGCCGGCCACGCGCCGCCGCCGCTGCGCCGGCTTCGATCCGACTTGCGGCCCGCCTCGGACATCGCCCACAATGGTCCGGTCCATTCGACGGTCAGCTCGGACGTCGAAACAATCCGATCGACGAGTGTTGGAGGAGACCCATGAGAAGCCGGAATCGACCCTGGATGCTGCTGGCCGCCTGTGGCTCGCTGCTGCTCGCCGCCTGCGCGAACCAGCCACCGGTCGGCTCCCCCACCGGGCCGCTGGTGATCGACAAGCAGGGCAGCTTCTTCGTCGGCGGCCGGACGATCAAGTCCGACACGCTGTCGACCCTGCCGGCCTACGTCGCCTCGGGATCGGTGGCGGTCGAGCAGATGTACGTGCATTACCAGGTACCGGTGGGTGCCAAGGGTCTGCCGCTGGTGCTGATCCACGGCTGCTGCCTGACGGGCAAGACCTGGGAAACGACGCCCGACGGCCGCATGGGCTGGGACGAGTATTTCGTCCGCCAGGGTCATCCGGTGTACGTCATCGATCAGGTCTCGCGCGGGCGCTCGGCCGCCAACACGACCCCCGTCACCGCCGTGCTCGCCGGCAAGGCACCGGCGACAGCCACGCCACCGGTCTTCATGGCGAGCCAGGAATCGGCCTGGGCGATCTTCCGCTTCGGCGCCGAATATCCGAAGGTGTTTCCGGGCATGCGCTACCCGCTCGCCGCGATCGACGAATTCTGGAAACAGATGGTGCCCGACTGGGCGCCGACGCTGCCGACGCCCAACCCGACCGTGCCGGCGCTGTCCGAACTCGCCGGCCGGCTCGGCAACGCGGTGCTGATCAGCCATTCGCAATCGGGCATCTATCCGTTCCAGACGGCGGCGTTGTCGACGCGCGGCATCGCCGGCATCGTCGCGATCGAGCCCGCCGGCTGCCCGAGCGCGACCGGCGACCTCAAGCCCTACCTCGGCGTTCCCCTGCTCGTGCTCTGGGGCGACTACGTCGAACTCGTGCCGCGCTGGGCGCCGCGATTGAAGGCCTGCCGCGAATTCGTCCAGGCCGTGAACCAGGCCGGCGGCAAGGCCGAGAACGTGCAACTGCCCGACCTCGGCATCAAGGGCAATTCGCACATGCTGATGCAGGACGACAACAGCCTGCAGGTCGCCGACTGGCTGCAGGGCTGGATCGTCAAGCACGTCGAAGCGGCGCGCCGCTGAGGCGCGTCTGCGGCGACGGCGAACTCAGACGGCGCGCGCCGCCGCGCCGACGCGCGATCCGCCGTCCGCGACGAGCACCGCGCCGGTGACGAACGAGGCGTCGTCGCCGGCGAGGAAGACGCAGGCGGCGGCGATCTCCTCGGCGCGCGCCATGCGTCCGAGCGCCACGCGCGCGAGCGTGCGGCGCCGCGCCTCGGCCTCGTCGACGCCGAGTTCGGCCGCCAGTTCGCTCATCTCGCGCCGACTCATCGGCGTGTCGACCCAGCCCGGCGCCAGCGCGTTGACGCGAACGCCCTGCGCGCCGTAGGCGTTCGCGGCCGTGCGCGTCAGCGCGACCACGCCGGCCTTGCTCGCGGCATAGCTCGCCGCACCGGCGCTGGCATTGAACGCGGCGACCGAGGCGATGTTGACGATGCTGCCGGCGCCGCGTGCCAGCATGGCCGGCAGCACGGCGCGCATCAGCCGCATCGTGCCGCCGAGGTTGACCTCCTGCACGCGCTGCCACTGGGCGTCGTCGATCGTCGCTGCATCGTCGACGGCGACGATGCCGGCGGCGTTGACGAGCACGTCGATGCGGCCATGCGCGGCCAGCGCCGCGCCGACCGCGGCGCGCACGGCGTCGTCGTCCGTGACGTCGCAGGCCAGCGCCAGCCCGCCGATCTCGGCCGCGAACGCGGCCAGCGGCGCGGCTTGCAGGTCGGCGAGCACGAGGCGCGCTCCTTCGGCATGCAGCCGCCGCACCACCGCGGCCCCGATGCCGCTGGCCGCGCCGGCGACGAGCGCGACACGGCCGGCGAAGCGTTGTTCAGCGGCCATGGCGCACGAACTCCTGCTCCAGCACCTGCTCCACCGGCACCGGCGTGAAGCCGGGCACGCGCCGCACGAGCAGCGTCCAGACCAGGGCGTAGACGGCGGTCAACGCCAGCATCCAGCCGAAGGGCACGTAGATGTCGCGCGCATGCAGCGTCGGCGGCGTGATGTAGACGATGGCGATGACGATGCCCACCGACGCCAGCAGCTGCGGCAGCGGGAAGAACGGAATGCGCCAGGGCCGCGCCAGATCGGGCCGGCGCAGCCGCAGCAGCACGATCGACAGGTTGATCATCAGATAGGCCACGCCCCAGGAGCAGACGGCGGCCAGCACCAGCGGCATGATGCGGTCGAGGTCGCCGCGGATCACCAGCACGTGGGCGATCGGGATGATCGCGGCGACGACGATGCCCACCACGGGGCTCTTGTAACGCGGATGCAGGTAGGTGAAGGCGCGCGGCAGCGCGCCGTCCATCGCCATGCCGTAGAGGATGCGCGGCAGCGCCGCCATCAGCGTGTTGATGGTCGCCGCGCCGGCGAAGAGGAAGGCCACGCCGAGCCAGAAGCGGCCGAAGGGCCCGAACACGGCGAGCGCGAAATGCGGGATCGCGTCGGGCGTCTCGAGCAGATGCACGGCGCCGGTGGCGTCGAGCGCCACGTTGGGCACCTGGCGCACCATCGCCGCGCCCCAGATCACCATGCACAGCCAGACCAGCACGAGGCCGAGGAACATCGAGCGCGGCAGGTTGCGCTGCGCCTGGCGCAGCTCGGGCGCGAGCGGCGTGACGAATTCGAGGCCGAGGAACATGAACATCGCCATGCCCACGAGCGACATCACGGCCAACGGGTCGGTGCCGACCTGCGAGGCGCCGAAGACGCCCGCGAGCTGCACCTTGGGCCCGATCAGCAGGCCGCCGATGCCGAAGATCATCAGCGTGCACCACATGCCCGCCGTGAGGATGATCTCGACGCGCGCGAACATCGAGATGCCGAAATAGTTCAGCACCGCGAAGATCAGCACCAGCCCCACGCCGACGGCCCAGGTCGCGTCGTGGGCGACGAGCAGTTGCTGCAATTCCGGGAAATTCACCGTCGCCATGAGCCCGCTGAGGATCGTCTCGGCCGTGCCGGCGAAGGCATGCACGAGCATGTACGCGGCCAGCGTGCCGGTGATCGCCGCGACGCGACCGAGACCGCAGGCGATGTAGTCGTAGACCGACCCCGCCGTCGGCAGCAAGGTGGCGGCTTCGACGAAGGTCGTGATCTGCATCAGGATGAGGACGAAGGCGATGCCCATCGCGAGCACGAAGCTCGAGCCGCCGATCGAGAAGCCGGTCGTCGCGGTGAGGATCACCGGGCTGGCCATCACGAGGCCGACGGTGGTCGCCAGCGCGGTCGGAAAGCCGACGACGCCTTGCGCGAGATGGGCCTGGGTGCGGTCGTTGAATTTCATGCTCGGCTCCACCGGTGGCACGCGCTGCGTCCCGGATTCAGTCTTCATTGAAGAACGGGCTTTCGGGCAGCGTCGATCCGCCGTCGACGACGATGGTCTGGCCGGTGACGTAGCGCGCCGCCGCGCTCGCCAGGAACAGCATCGCATGCGCGATGTCCTCGGGCCGGCCGAGCTCGCCGGCGGGTATGTGGCGCGCGATGCGCGCCGCGCGCTCGGGGTTCGACAGCAGCGAGCCCCCTTGCTTGGCGATGTAGCCGGGCTCGACGCCGTTGACCGTGATGCCCTCGCGAGCGAGTTCGAGCGCGGCGCTGCGGATGAAGCCGTTGACACCCGCCTTGCTCGCCGCGTAGGGCGCGCTGCCGGGCATCGCCACGCGGGGGCCGGTGACCGACGAGGTGACGAGGAAGCGCCCGCCGCCGCGCCGCCCGGCGTCGCGCAGCGCCGGCAGCGCCGCCTGGACGAGCCAGAAGCAGGCCTGGAGGTTGACGGCCAGCGTCTGCGCCAGCGCATCGTCCTCGATCGCGCCGAGCGCACCCCAGGGGTTGATGGCGGCGTTGTGGACGACGATGTCGAGCGCGCCCCAGCGCTCGACGGCCTGCGACACGGCGGCTTCGCAGGCGCTGCGCTGGCCGATGTCGCAGGCCAGCGCCGCGGCGCTGAGGCCTTCATCGACGAGGGCCCGCGCAACCGATGCACCGGCGTCGGCGCTGCGATTGGCGATGAGCACCGAGGCACCGGCCTGCGCGAAGGTCCGCGCGATCGCGGCACCGATGCCGCGCCCGCCGCCGGTGACGAGCGCGACCTTGCCGTCGAGGCGAAACAGCGCGTTCATGCAACGAGCTCGCGCACGAAGGCTTCGAAGGCCTCGTTGTGGCGGTCGACATCGGCCGCCGTCGTGCCGGGGCAGCACAGCATCATGTTGTGGAAGGGCGTGATGAGCACACCGCGGTTCATCAGATACAGGTGCAACAGCGCTTCGAGCCCGGCGTCGCGCGCGGCCCGCACATCGTTGGCGTCACGCGGCACAGCGGGCGCGAACATCGTCTCGACGCGCGCGCCGACGGCCAGCGCATGCCAGGGCAGGCCGTGGCTGCGGATGCTGGCCTCGATGCCGTCCTTCAGCCGCTGCGCCAGCGCCAGCATCGACGCGTAGGCCGCTTCGGTCAGCACCTCGGACAGCACGGCGCGCATCGCCGCCACGGTCAGCGCGTTGCCCGCCAGCGTGCCGCCGAAACCGGCATGTGCGCTTTGCCGCACGGTCGGCGGCACCTGAGGCAGCACCTGCCAAACGCGCTCGGCCGTGGCTTGCGAGACGCCGAAGGCCGCCGCCGGCACGCCGCCGGCGATGGCCTTGCCGACGACGAAGAAGTCGGGGGCCAGGCTGTGCAACTTCGTGTAGCCGCCGGGTCCCGACGAGATCGTGTGCGTCTCGTCGATGATCAGCAGCGTGCCGGTCTCGCGCGTGAGGCGGCGCAGCGCGTCGTGGAAGCCGGGCTGCGGCGCGATCATGCCGAAGTTCGTCATCACCGGCTCGGCGAGCACGCAGGCGACATCGCCGGCGCGCAACGCCGCCTCGAGCGCGGCGACGTCGTTGAACTCGACGACGCGCGAGAGCTGCTCATGCGGGAAGCCGTTCGGGTGGATGCCGTTGCGCATGCGCACGGCGCCCTCGAACAGTTCGACATGGGCTTCCTCGACGCTGCCGTGATAGCAGCCCGAGAACACGAGCACGCGCGGCCGCCCGGTGACCATGCGGGCCAGGCGGATGCAGGCGCGATTGGCGTCCGAGGCCGAGGTCGTGAGGTTCCAGTACGGCAGGCCGAAACGCCGCGCGAGTTCGTCGCCGACCCAGGCCGCCTCGTCGGTCGGCAGCATCAGCGAGGCGCCGACGCGCGCCTGACGCGTCAGCGCGGCGACCACCGCCGGGTGGCCATGACCGCACATCCCGCCCGTGTCGCCGAGGCAGAAATCGACGTATTCGTTGCCGTCGACATCGCGCAAGCGCACGCCGTAAGCGCGCGCCTCGTCATCGGCGACGTAGATCGGCCAGCCGCCGATCCAGCGCCGCATCCAGTGCGAAGGCGCGCCGTAGAGCCAATGCTGCCGCCCCTGTTCGTAGAGGGCGCGCGATTGCGGATGACGCTCGGCGTAAAGCGCCTGTTCGGCCTGCAGCAGCGACTGCATGCGTTCGGGTTCGATGCGCTTCATTGCAGCAGGGGCGGCAACGGCACGCCCAGCCATTCGAGCGCGCGGCGATACGAAGCCGCGGGTTGGCGGACGTCGAATTCGACCGCGCGCATCCCGGCGGCCGCGGCGCCGGTGATATTGCGCGCCTGGTCGTCGACGAAGACGCAGGCCGCCGCCGGCAGCGCGAGCGCGTCCGTGCAGGCGCGGTAGGCGCGCGGGTCGGGCTTGAGGATGCCGGTGTAGCTGGCGTCGACGATCGCGTCGAAACCCTGCAGCAGCGGCAGCCGCTGCGCGAATCCCGCGCCGTAGAACAGATCGAGTTCGTTCGACAGCACGGCCAGCCTGCAACCGGCGGCGCGCGCCGCCGCGATCGCGGCCGTGGCCTCGGGGCGGATGACGGTGGCGATGTCGGCACCGCGGGCGCGTTGCACCAAGGTCTCCATCCGGTTCCAGTCCTCACCGAGCAGGCGACCGACCTCGCGCGTGCGCTCGAGCCAGTAGTCACGCTCGCTGATGCGACCGGCCTGCATCTCGCGCCACAGTTCATCGCTCGCGGGGTCGAAGGGACCGCGCCAGGTCAGCGTGCCGGGCGCCAGACCCAGCGCCGCTTCGCTGAGTTCGTGGGTCTCGAACAGCGTGCGGCTGACGACGCCGCCGAAGTCCAGCACCAGGGCCTGCGGCGTCATCGTGCCGCCTCGCTCGAGGGCATTCCGCGCGGCACCAGGCCCTGCGCGACCCAGTCGTCGAAGACGGCGAGCGCGGCATCGCAGAACGCCGCATCGTTGATGTGCGCGGCGATCTCGACCAGCCGCACCGGTGGCCTGACGCTGACGCGCAGTTCATCGACCAGCGCCGTCAGCCCCTCGGGGTCGTGCAGCGGTTCGCCCGGCCGGTCCCAGGCCTCGATGCCGCCGGTGGGCAGCAGCAGGCAGGTGGGGCCCGCCGCCTCGCCCAGCCGCGCGCCGATCTCGCGAGCGGCCGCGCGCCGCTGCGCCGGCGTCATCAGCACCGAGGCGATGAGGCGGTTGTGCGCATGGTCGGCGCGGCCGTCGTAGCCGCTCGGCCGTGGGGCCCAGGTCGCGTAATCGAACATGTCGGTGGCGCCCGGCGCGACGATCTGCGGCACGCCGGCGCGGCCGGCGCCACGCAGCCGATCGGGGCCCGAGGTGACGCAGGAACCGCCGAGGTGGTTCACGAGTTCCTGCAGGCTGAAATCCATCACGGCGCAGAACAGCCGCTTGGCCGCCAGATCCTCGAAGGCGCGACCGCCCATGCCGGTGGTGTGGAACACCGCCAGCTCGTAGCCGCGCGCTTCGAGCGCCGGTTTCAACCGCTTCATATAGGCCAGCGCGCTGCTGCCCAGCGAGGTCATGCCGACGACCGGGCGTGCATCGCCCTCGGTATCGCCATCGACTTCGGTATCGACGTTCGTGGCGCGGCAGGCGCCGACCGCCGCACCCGCCGCCTGCGCCAGCGCGCTGCGGCAGACCCGGTTCAAGCCGTAGAGACCGCCAGCCCACAGCCGCATCATCAGGTCGGGCGCGATGCGCTCGGGCGGCAGCAGGTGCGAATAGGCGATCGTCGACAGGATCACTTTCGGGCAGCCCAGGGGCAGCGCATTGGCGACATCGAGCGCGAGGTCGGTGCCCATCGTGCCGCCGAGCGCGAGCAGGCCGTCGAAGCGCCCTCGCGCGTGCAGCCGCGTGGCCAATGCCGCGGCGCCTTGCGCCATCAGCGTCATCGAGCTGTTCTCGTCGCCGCTGTCGATGATCTGCTGCAGCGTCACGCCGGCCGCCGCGGCGACCTCGGTGTTGGCGATCTCGGGTGTGAGGCCGCCGCGGCCGAGCACGCCGACGTCCATCACGATCGCGCGCGCACCCTGGCGCTCGACCTGCGCGCGTAGGAAGGCGATCTCGTCGCTCTTGGTGTCGACGGTGCCGACGATGAGGACGACGGGCGACGGATTCACGGCGCCGCCTCGACGGCTTGGAATGCGGCGGCGAGCCGGTCGACGAGATGGTCGATCTCCTCCAGCGTGATCACGAGCGGCGGGCTGAGGATGATGTTTGGCCCGGAGACGCGCACCATCAGCCCGCGCTCGTAGGCCGCGCGCGCCACCCGCGCCGGGAAATCGTTGCCGCGCGGCATCGGCGTGCGTTTGGCCTTGTCGGTCACCATCTCGATGCCGGCCATGAGCCCGAGGCCGCGCACGTCGCCGACGGAACGGAAGCGCTCGACGAAGCCGCGCAGCCGCGCCTGCAGATGTGCGCCGACGCGGGCCGCGTTGCCCGGGATGTCCTGCTCCTCGAGGATGTCGAGCGTGGCCAGCGCCGCGGCCGCCGCCACCGGGTGCGCGCTGTACGTGTAGCCGTGCGAGACGGCGGCCGCGCCGCTCTCGTCACGCTCGAAAACATCGGCCACCTTGCGCGAGATCGCCGTCGCGCCCAGCGGCACGTAGCCCGAGCTGATGCCCTTGGCCAGGCACCAGAGGTCGGCGTTGACGTTCCACAGCCGCGTGCCGAACATCGCGCCGCCGCGGCCGAAGCCGGTCACGACCTCGTCGGCGATCAACAGCACGCCATGGCGGTCGCAGATCTCGCGCACCAGCGGCCAGTAGTTGGGCGGCGGCACGATGACGCCGCCGGCGCCCTGGATCGGCTCGGCGATGAACGCGGCCACCGTATCCGGTCCCTGGAAGACGATCTCGCGCTCGAGCATCTCGGCGCATTGCCGGCCCAGCACCTCGGGGTCGTCGATGCCGAACGGGTTGTGATACAGCCAGGGCGTGTCGACATGGAAGCAGCCCGGCAGCAGCGGCTCGTAGGGACGGCGGAAATTGCTGTTGCCGTTGACGCTCATGCCGCCGAAATGCACGCCGTGGTAGCCCTGGCGCAGGCTGATGAACTTGAAGCGGTCGCCCTGGTCGCGCAGCTTGTGATACTGGCGCGCGATCTTCAGCGCGCCTTCGACGGCGTCCGAGCCGCCGTTGGAGAACAGCGCCGCGCTCACGCCCTCGGGCGCCATCAGGCGCACGAGGCGGGCCGAGAGCTCGATCGCCCGCACATGGGTCGTGCCGCGGAAGACGTTGTAGAAAGGCAGCTCGTCGAGCTGGGCGACGACGGCGTCGCGCACGCGCCGGTTGCTGTGGCCGAGGTTGCTGCTCCAAAGCCCGCCGACGCCGTCGAGCAGCTTGTGACCGTCGAGGTCCCAGATCCAGCAGCCCTCGCCGCGCGCGACGATGTCGGGTGCCGTCTTCTTCATCGCCCCCGGATGCGCCATCGGGTGCCAGAGGTATTGCGCGTTGTCGCGCCGGAGTTCTTCGGGGGTCGATTTCATGGTCGCGGCTGCCGGTTGTTCGCTGGTCGACGATCGCGGCGGGGCCCGCCATCGACGATCGATCAGGCCCGGACCATAAGAGCGGCGGCGCGGCCGGCGTTATCAGAAAACCGACCGAACGCGCTCGGGAAAACCCGCGCGTCTGTCAGCCGGATGAATCGGCCGCGCGCGATCCGCGCGCCGTCACCGACGGCAGCTCGCCGAACTGGCGCTTGTAGTCGGCCGCGAAAGCGCCCTGGTGCCAGAAGCCCCAGCGCGCGGCCAGGTCGGCCACCGGCGCCTGCGGTTGCGCCTGACGCTTGAGCTCGCGCCGCACGCCGTTGAGCCGGATCGCGCGCAGGTATTTCGCCGGGCTCATGCCCAGCACCTCGGCGAAGCAATGTTCGAGCTTGCGCGGTCCGGCACCGATCTCGCGGCACAGCTCGAGGATGGTCGGCGCGCTGTCGGGTCGCTCGGCGACGATGCGGCAGGCGCGCTCGACGAGGCGGCGGCGCGCATCGATGCCCTCCAGCCCCACCGCATCGACCTGCGCCGGTATCGCGCCGATCCACTCGATGAGCACCGCGTCGCGCAGCTGCCGCAGCGCCAGCGCGTCGGCCAGCAGCGCCGGATGCGCCGCCACCGCGTCGAGCGCGGCGAAATGCGCCACGCGCACCGCTTCGGCGCTGCCGGCGCGCGCCTGCACGACGAGCTTGCGGTCGAGCCAGGCCGACCAGGATTTCTGGTAGAGCTGCTGCCAGAGTTCGCGCAGCAGCGCCTCGTCGACGACGATGCCGATCAGCAGCCAGCCCTCGGGCGTCGTCAGGTCGAGCTCGTCGCCGCGGCCGATCATGATCGACTCTCGGTCCAGGCGCTGGCCGTGGAAATACGCCGGGCCGGGCGGCTCGATGCCCATCGCGAAACCGATGCCGCGTTCGCCGATCTGCCCGACCTGGCGCACGGCACGGTTCAGCCGCTCGACGATCAGCCGCACGCCGGGCAGCTGCAGCTGGCGCAGCGCGCCGGCGAAACCGCCGGCGGACAGCTGCTCGTAATGCAGCCGCCAGTCGGGCTGGGCGCGCGCGAGCTCGTCGATGTCGGTCGTGCGCTGCTCGTGCAGCCAGCAGCCGGGCGCGGACGCGGCCCCGGCATCGGTCGCGGGCTGGTCGCGGAGGGCAGGATCGGGCGTCGACACGCGGCGATGATGCATGAGGAGGCGCTGGCGCGTGACGTCGCGCGGCCGCGCTCGGGGTTTGCCCGAGTCCCTTCGGTCGCGTTTCTGATAACGCGCCGCCGCCGCGCCGCCCTATGGTTGCCGCCACCATGATCTATCCCGCACCCGCACTGCATATCGCCGGCCGCTGGCTGACCCAGGCCTCGGGGGGCGAACGCTATGTCTACAACCCGGCCGACGAGACGCCGCTGGGCGTGCTGCCGCTGGCCGGCGCGGCCGAACTGCAGGCCGCGGCCGAGGCGGCGCAGCGCGGCTTCAGCGTCTGGCGTGCCCGCAATGCGCACGACCGCTACACGGTGCTGCGCGCCGCGGCCGAGCTGCTGCGCGTGCGCGCCGAGGCGATCGCGCCGGTGCTCACGCTCGAGCAGGGCAAGCCGCTGGCCGAGGCGCTGCGCGAGGTGCGCCTGTCGGCCGACATCCTCGATTTCCAGGCCGAGGAGGGCAAGCGCCTGTACGGCCGCACCGTGGCGCCGCGCGTCGACGGCATCCTCAGCCAGACGGTGACGCGCGAGCCGGTGGGCCCGGTGGCCGCGTTCACGCCCTGGAACTTCCCGGCCAACCTGCCGATCCGCAAGCTCGGCAGCGCGCTGGCCGCCGGCTGCAGCGTGGTCATCAAGCCCGACGAGCAGACGCCGGCGACCTGCATGCTCATCGTCCAGGCGCTGCTCGACGCCGGCGTGCCGGCCGAGGCGCTGAACATGGTCTGCGGCGACCCGGCCGAGGTCTCGGCGACGCTGATCGCACATCCCGCGATCGCCAAGGTCTCGATCACCGGATCGGTCGCCGTCGGCAAGCTGCTGGGCGAGCAGGCGGCGCGCCATGTCAAGCGCTTCACCGGCGAGCTCGGCGGCCATGCGCCGGTGATCGTCTGCGACGACGCCGATCCGGCCTTCGTGCTCAAGGCCTCGCTGGCGGCGAAGTACCGCAACGCCGGCCAGGTCTGCGCGTCGCCGATCCGCTTCTACGTCGCGCGCCGGCATTACGCCGAATTCGCCGCGCAGTTCGCGCGCGGCGCGCAGGCGCTGCGCCTGGGGCCGGGCATGGACCCGCAGACGCAGATGGGGCCGCTGGCGCATGCGCGGCGCATCGACGACATGGAGCGCTTCGTCGACGATGCGATCGACCAGGGCGCGAAGCTGCTGTGCGGCGGACGCCGGGTGGACCGTCGCGGCTTCTACTTCGAACCCACCGTGTTCGCCGAGGCGCCGGCTACGAGCCGGCTGATGCAGCAGGAACCGTTCGGGCCGATCGCCGTGATCCAGCCCTACGACACGCTGGACGAGGCCATCACCGCCGCCAACGCCCTGCCCTACGGCCTGGCGGCCTACGCCTGGACACGCGACCTCGCGACCGCGCATCGCCTGGGCCGCGAACTCGAGGCCGGCATGGTCGGCATCAACCATTACGGCGTTTCGCAGGCCGAGATGCCCTTCGGCGGCTGGAAGGAAAGCGGCGTCGGCCAGGAGATGGGCAGCGAAGGCCTGCTCGCCTATACCGAGGTCAAGACGATCACCGTCGGCGTGCCGGGCTGAAACCACCGTCGCCACCAGCGCTCCAGACGAGATGCAGGAGCGTATCGCGCGCGGGCGGGCCGATCGGGCCGGTCGCGCCGTCGGAATCGCAACGGATGCGGCGGCTCAGAACCATGATCCGGGCTGCTTCAGGAATTCGATCTCATCGTCCGTCGACTCGCGACCGAGGATCGCGTTGCGGTGCGGATAACGGCCGAACCGATCGACGATGGCCTTGTGCCTGAGTTCGAAATCGAGGTTGTCTGCGCAATCGTTGGCCTTGAACAGCGGCACCGCCGCCTCGTGGATCGAGCGCGATTCGCTGTGCATATAGGGCATGTATGCGAAATTCCGCCGCACCGGTTCGAGCACCGCATCGGCGCGCGCGGCGACGGCCTCTTGCGCCAGCCCGAGCGCCAGCGGGTCGCTTGCAAAGGCGGCCGGCCTGCCGCGGTAGATATTGCGCGAGAACTGGTCGAGCACGATGATTTCGGCCAGTCGGCCCTCGGGGCTGCCGCGCCACTCGAACAGTTCACAACGGCACGCGCCGGCGTGTAGCGCGCCGTAGCGGTCGGCGATCAGGCGGTCGAATGCCGGGTCGGCCTTCCACCATTGCGCGGGAGCTATCGCTTCGAACCAGAAGCGTAGGACGTCTTCGTACATGACGCTCTCCTGATATTGGGGCGGCGGGTCAAGGCGGCGCCGGTGCCGCAGTTCGGCGCGTGGACGCATCCCGTACGGGTCGGATCCGAACCCAACGTGACGTCCGAAGAATCGAAGAGGGAGATAGCCCAATTCGCCTCGGGGCGGTTGCTCATCACCTCATCATGCCCGACGACACGACGACGGGGGCATCGCAGACCGACCGCCGACTCGCCCTGCGACCGGAAATCGAACGCTCTGACCGACCGATACGCCTCGTCGGTCGCCCCGCGTTTTCCCGGATCATGCCAATCAAATCAAGGACTTGGCGTCATTCCCGGTAACTGGCACAGACGCTGCAATGGAGTCTGCAGGCGACCAACGCCCACGTGGCGTCCGCCTCCCCGGTGGACACCCTCAATGACCCGATTGGAGACGATTCATGCAAGCGCAATCCCAGGTGCAGGTCTTGGGCATCGATGCCGGCGGCACGATGACCGATACCTTCTTTGTCCGCGAGGACGGCCGGTTCGTGGTGGGCAAGGCCCAGAGCAATCCGGGCGACGAATCGCTGGCGATCTACAACTCGTCGCGCGACGCGCTGGCCCATTGGGGCCGCGATGTCGACGAGGTCTACCCCGAACTCGTGACCTGCGTCTATTCGGGCACCGCGATGCTGAACCGCGTCGTCCAGCGCAAGGGCCTCGACGTGGGCCTGATGGTCAACAAGGGCTTCGAGCATGTGCACTCGATGGGCCGCGCGATCCAGAGCTATCTGGGCTACGCGCTCGAGGAGCGCATCCACCTCAACACCCACCGCTACGACGAACCGCTGGTGCCGCTGTCGCGCACCCGTGGCGTCACCGAACGCACCGACGTGCAAGGCCGCGTCGTGATCCCGCTGCGCGAGGCCGAGGTGCGCAGCGCGACGCGCGAACTCGTCGAGGCCGGATCGAAGGCCATCGTCATCTGCTTCCTGCAATCGCACAAGAACGGCGTCAGCGAAACGCGCGCCCGCGATGTCTGCCGCAGTGAATTGAAGAAGCTCGGCGCCGACATCCCGGTTTTCGCCTCGGTGGACTATTACCCGCAGCGCAAGGAAAGCCACCGCATGAACACGACGATTCTCGAGGCCTACGCCGCCGAGCCGTCGCGGCAGACGTTGAAGAAGGTCAGCGACCGCTTCAAGAAGCATGGCGCGAAGTTCGACCTGCGCGTGATGGCTACGCATGGCGGCACGATCAGCTGGAAGGCCAAGGAACTCGCGCGCACCATCGTCTCGGGCCCGATCGGCGGCGTCATCGGATCCAAGCTGCTCGGCGAGGCGCTCGGCGACGAGAACATCGCCTGCTCCGACATCGGCGGCACCAGCTTCGACATGGCGCTGATCACCAAGGGCAGCTTCGCCATCGCGTCGGACCCCGACATGGCGCGCCTCGTGCTGTCGCTGCCGCTGGTGACGATGGACTCGGTCGGCGCCGGCGCCGGCAGCTTCGTGCGCCTGGACCCGTACAGCGGCTCGATCAAGCTCGGTCCCGATTCGGCGGGCTACCGCGTGGGCACCTGCTGGCCCGAGAGCGGACTCGACACGGTGTCGGTCTCGGACTGCCACGTCGTGCTCGGCTATCTGAATCCCGACAACTTCCTCGGCGGCGCGATCAAGCTCGACGTGCAGCGCGCGCGTGACCACATCAAGGCGCAGATCGCCGACCCGCTGGGCCTGAGCGTCGAGGACGCCGCCGCCGGCGTGATCGAACTGCTGGACCTGCAATTGCGCGAATACCTGCGCAGCAACGTCAGCGCCAAGGGCTACAGCCCGACCGACTTCGTCTGCTTCAGCTACGGCGGCGCCGGCCCGGTCCACACCTACGGCTACACCGAGGGCCTGGGCTTCAAGGACGTCGTCGTGCCGGCCTGGGCGGCCGGGTTCTCGGCCTTCGGCTGCGCCTGCGCCGATTTCGAATACCGCTACGACAAGAGCGTCGACCTCGCCGTGCCGCAGGGCGCCTCGGATGCCGACAAGGCGGCCGCGGCGACGACGATCCAGCAGGCCTGGACCGACCTCGCGACCAAGGTCATCGAGGAATTCCGCATCAACGGCTTCGAGCCCGAGGACGTGATCCTGCGCCCGGGTTTCCGCATGCAGTACATGGGCCAGCTCAACGACCTCGAGATCAATTCGCCGGTGGCCTCGGCGGCGACGGCCAAGGATTGGGACCAGATCGCCGATGCCTTCGAGAACACCTATGGCCGCGTCTACGCGAGTTCGGCGCGTTCGCCCGAACTCGGCTTCTCGGTCACCGGCGCGATCATGCGCGGCATGGTCGTGACGCAGAAGCCGGTGCTGCCCGAGGACCCGATGAGCGGCCCGACGCCGCCGCCCGAGGCCCGCGGCGGCACGCGCAGGCTCTACCGCCACAAGCAGTGGTTCGACGCCGTGATCTGGAAGATGGAATCGCTCAAGGCCGGCAACGAGATCACCGGCCCGGCGATCGTCGAATCCGACGCCACCACCTTCGTCGTTCCCAAGGGTTTCGCGACCACGCTGGACAAGCATCGCCTGTTCCACCTGCGCGAAGTCAAGAGCGCCAAGTAAATCTAACCGGAGACATCCCCATGAACATGATGAGCCAGAAGGAAATCGGCTTTGCCGATCTGATGGGCAACGGCATGACGCTCAAGGAATACCGCGACGGCATCCTCGAGCGCACGGCCGAGACCGGCCATTACAACGGCCTCGAACGCCTGGCGCTGCGCGAAAAGGACCCGATCGGCTACGAGAAGCTGTTCTCGAAGCTGCGCGGCGGCCTCGTCCATGCCCGCGAGACGGCGAAGAAGATCGCCGCCAGCCCGATCGTCGAGCAGGAAGGCGAACTCTGCTTCACGCTGTACAACGCCGCCGGCGACTGCGTGCTGACCTCGACCGGGATCATCATCCACGTCGGCACGATGGGCGCGGCGATCAAGTACATGATCGAGAACAACTGGGAGGCCAACCCCGGCATCAATCCCGGTGACATGTTCACGAACAACGATTGCGCGATCGGCAACGTCCATCCCTGCGACATCGCCACCATCGTGCCGATCTTCGTCCAGGGCAAGTTGATCGGCTGGGTCGGCGGCGTCACGCACGTCATCGACACCGGCGCGGTGACGCCGGGTTCGATGTCGACCGGACAGACCCAGCGCTTCGGCGACGGCTACATGATCACCTGCCGCAAGACCGGCATCAACGACACGCCGCTGCGCGACTGGCTGCACGAGAGCCAGCGCTCGGTGCGCACGCCCAAGTACTGGATCCTCGACGAGAAGACCCGCATCGCCGGCTGCCACATGATCCGCGAGCTGGTCGAAGAGACGATCGCCGAGGAGGGCCTCGAGACCTACATGGAGTTCGCCACCGAGGTCATCGAGGAAGGCCGCCGCGGCCTGCAGACGCGCATCAAGGCGATGACGCTGCCGGGCAAGTACCGCAAGGTCGCCTTCGTCGACGTGCCCTACAAGCACGAGGACGTGCAGACCAGCAACGCCTTCGCCAAGCTCGATTCGATCATGCACGCGCCGGTGGAAATGGAGATCCGCGCCGATGCGTCGTGGCGGCTCGATTTCGAGGGCGCGAGCCGCTGGGGCTGGCACAGCTACAACGCGCACCAGGTGGCGTTCACGAGCGGCATCTGGGTGATGATGACGCAGACCCTGGTGCCGACCCAGCGCATCAACGACGGCGCCTATTTCGGCACCGAATTCCACATGCCCAAGGGCGGCTGGAACAACCCGGACGATCGCCGCACCGGCCATGCCTATGCCTGGCATTTCCTGGTCTCGGCCTGGACGACGATGTGGCGCGGCCTGAGTCAGGCCTATTTCAGCCGCGGCTATCTCGAAGAGGTGAATGCCGGCAACGCCAACACCAGCAACTGGCTGCAGGGCGGCGGCATCAACCAGGACGGCGAGATCCACGCCGTCAACAGCTTCGAGGCCAGCTCCTGCGGCACCGGCGCCTGCGCGATCAAGGACGGCCTGAACCACGCCGCCGCGATCTGGAATCCCGAAGGCGACATGGGCGACATCGAGATCTGGGAAATGGCCGAACCGCTGCTCTATCTGGGCCGCAACGTGAAGGCCAATTCGGGCGGCTACGGCAAATACCGCGGCGGCCATGGTTTCGAGACGCTGCGCATGGTCTGGAACGCGCAGGACTGGACCATGTTCTTCATGGGCAACGGCTACATGAACAGCGACTGGGGCATGATGGGCGGCTACCCCTCGGCGACCGGCTATCGCTTCGAGGCCCACCACACGGGGCTGAAGGAGCGCATCGCCAAGGGCGAAAGCCTGCCGCTGGGCGGTGACGTGAATCCGGACCTGCCCGATTACGAGAACCACCTCGGCCCCAACGCCACCGTCAAGCGCGACCACCAGTGCATGACGACCGAGGACTGCTACGACAACCACGATCTCTATCTCAATTACATCCGTGGCGGCCCGGGCTTCGGCGATCCGCTCGACCGCGAGCTGCCGGCCATCGCGGCCGATCTGAACAACGGCTTTCTGCTGCCCGAATACGCGCAGAAGGTGCACGGCGTCGTCGCCACCCGCGACAGCCATGGCGTGTGGCAGATCGACGAGAAGGGCACGGCGCTGCAGCGCATGGCCGTGCGCCAGCAGCGCATCGCGCGCTCGAAGCCGACGCGCGAGTGGATGAAGGAGGAGCGCGCGCGCATCGTCGACAAGAAGGCCTCGCTGCAGGTCCAGCACATGTTCGCCACCAGCTTCGGCCTGTCGAGCAAGTTCGAGAACCAGTTCCGCAGCTTCTGGGATCTGCCCGCGAGCTGGACGCTGAAGGAGGAAGACCTGGGCGTGCCGTCCTACGGCTCGAAGTTCCGCATGGACCTCTCGCAGATGCCCGACGTCACCACCGTGACCCTGGTCGAAGAGTGAACCACCCCCTACCCGAATGACGGAGACGATTCATCATGTCCACCTACACCCCTGAACAGGTCAAGAACCTGGTCGACGGCAAGCTCGATTGGGACACCACGCTGCGCATGCTCTCGATGCCCAAGGACCCCGAGCGTTTTTCGCTCTACGTTGCGGCGCTGCAGAAGAAGCTCGACTGGAAGGACCGGATCGTCCTGCCGCTGGGCCCGCATCTGCACATCGTGCAGCAGCACAAGACCAAGCGCTGGGTCACGCAATGCGATTGCGGCCATGTCTTCTGCGACTGGAAGGAGAACTGGAAGATGCACGCCAACCTCTACGTGCGCGACAGCGAGGAGGCGATGGTCGAGGTCTATCCGAAGCTGATGGCGCCGGACACGGCGTGGCAGGTCTACCGCGAGTACACCTGCCCGCAATGCGGCACGCTGCACGACGTCGAGGCGCCGACGCCCTGGTATCCGGTGATCCATGACTTCGAGCCCGACATCGACGCGTTCTACAAGGATTGGGTGAAGCTGCCGCTGCCCGAGCGGTCGAACTGATCCGGGACCCTGAGCATCGACCCGCCGCGTCCTTGGGGATACGGCGGGTCTATACCTTTTTCGCGCGACCCGGCGTCCAATGCGTGCATTTGCAGGGCAAGCACCGATCCCGCCGCGGTGGGTGATCGATATCATCGAATCTCCATGGGGCGCTGACATTTGGCGCCCCGAACCGAGCGGCTGGTGGCGCGGCCCGTTGGAGCCCTGGCGCATGGCCCACACGGCAGAGCAGATGTTTTCGAACCCCGGCGACGAGTCCGCGGTGGCCAAGGCCTGGGAGTCGTTCCTCAACGGCGAGGATTTCCCCGCGGGCGCGCTGCGCTCGCTCGTCGACAGTTCGTGGCAGCGCTGTGCAGACGCCAAAGTCGACCCGAATCGCGCCTGCGGTCCGCAGCCGGTGTCGGAGCAGGATCTGTACCTGCTGCGCGAACGCCAGCGCGACCTGCTCGAGGCCAGCGCGCCGGTGATGGCCTGTGCGCGCAACTACCTCACCGAGACCGGCACGCTGATGGCGCTGGCCGATACGCGCAGCACCATCCTCAGCACCGAAGGCGACAACCCGGCGCTGCATTCGGCCGAGAACATCCGCCTCGTGCCTGGCGTGAGCTGGAGCGAGGCGCTGTGCGGCACGAATGCCATCGGCACCGCACTGGCCGTCGGCCAGCCGGTGCAGATTCATTCGGCCGAGCATTTCTGCGCCGGCATCAAGCGCTGGACCTGCTCGGCCACCGTCGTACGCCACCCGGCCGATGGCGAGATCGTCGGCGTCGTCGATGTCTCCGGCCTGTCGTCGACCTTCAATCGCCAGAGCCTGGCCCTCGTCGTCGCGACCGCGAACCGCATCGAGAACCGCATGACGATGAGCGAGATGGACCGGCGCTATCGCCTGCTCGAACTCGCGATGGGACGCTGGTCGGCCGCCGGGCGCGACGCGGTCGTGCTGTTCGATCGTCGCGGCTGCGTCGTCAAGGCGAGCGAGCACGCGCAGATCGCGATCGCCGATGCCGGCGGCGCGGTCGATCTCGCGTCGGTGCGCAGCCTGCCCGAACTCACCGCCGGACACCTCAGCCGCGGCATCGGCCGCTCGAAGCTGCCGGCGTGGATACGCCCCGAATGGCTCGAGCCGCTGGTCGTCAACGGCGAGATGCTGGGCACGCTGCTGGTGATGCCCTCGGCGCAAGGGCGCGCCCGCATCGCCGCGCCGCCGCCGCAGGCCGAGCGCGCCGCGCCGCCCGGCGCCATGCAGCCGAGCAGCGGCGCCTTCGCCCACATCCTCACCGACGACGCCGCCATGCGCGAGCTGATCCAGCGCGCGGCGCAATTGGCGCGCTCGCGGGCGCCGGTGCTGCTGCAGGGCGAGACGGGAGCCGGCAAGGAGGAATTCGCGCGCGGCATCCACGGCGGGCGCGGTGGCCCCTACATGGCGCTGAATTGCGGCGGCCTGTCGCGCGAATTGCTGGCCAGCGAATTGTTCGGCTATGCCGAGGGCGCCTTCACCGGCGCCCGCAAGGGCGGCATGATCGGCAAGATCGAGGCCGCCCACGGCGGCACGCTGTTCCTCGACGAGATCGGCGAGATGCCGCTGGACATGCAACCGCAGTTGCTGCGCGTGCTCGAGCAGGGCGTGATCTATCGCCTCGGCGACAACACACCGCGCCAGGTCGATTTCCGCCTCGTCGCCGCGACGCATCGCGACCTGCGCCAGGAAGTCGCCGCCGGGCGTTTCCGCATGGACCTTTATTACCGTGTCGCCGTGACCAGCCTGCGCATCCCGCCGCTGCGCAACCGCCCCGCCGACATCCTGCTGCTGGCGCGGCATTTCCTCGCCCGCTTCCGCGCCGAACAGCGGCAGGAGGCCGAGGATCTGTCGCCCGAGATCGTGCAGGTGCTGGCGCGCTATGCCTGGCCCGGCAACGTTCGTGAACTGCGCAATGTGATCGAAGGCGCGGTGCTGACCCGCCCCGATGGGCCGATCACGCTGGCCGACCTGCAGCTCGATCCTTCGACCTTCGATCAGGCCGAGACAGGGGCAACGGTGCCGGCGGCCTATGCCGCCGATGCCGCCGATGCCGCCGTGCAAAGCATGGCCGAGGGCGAGGAGACGCTGATCATCCGCGCCATCGCCTCCACCGGCGGCAACCTGACGCTGGCGGCACGGCGCCTGAACATCGCCAAGAGCACGCTGTACGCGAAGATGCAGCGCTACGGCCTGAGCCGCGAAGGCATACGCGGTTCGCAAAGATGAGCGGCAGGCCCAGCCGCTTCAACCGCCCTTGGCGAACAGCGGATGCAGGTTCCCGAACTTCGCGTCGAAGACCTCGGGACCTTCGTCGACCTGCAGCGTCAGCCCGACGCGCCGCCGCTCCAGCAGCGGCGCCAGCTGCGTCTTCGCCGCCGCGGCCAGCGCCTCGCCGGCACGTCGGCGCAGCGCCTCGCTGCGCCCGCGCGCCATGCGCAGATTGAAATACACGAAGCCGTAATCGCCGCTGCCGTCGGCGACGGCGCAATGCGCCGCCGGGTAGGCGAGCACGCGGACGCCGGCTGTCGGAAACACCTGGCCGCCGGCATCGTCGCGCACCGCGAGCATGGCGTCGGCAAGCGCGCGGCACAGCGCGGTCATCTCGATCTCGGTTTCGAGATCGGGCGTGTAGAGGATGACGAGGTGCGGCATGAGCGGCCAGCGCTTGTCGACGACAGCGACTACAAACGCGTCGCGACGCTGGTGTAGCCGTCGGCGCGCGATGCCACCGGCCGCGGCACCGCGGCGCCGGTCTGCGGCGTCACCGGCAGCACGACGTTGATCTGCCCGGTGCCCGAGGCGCCGAAATACGGCGTGACGACCTCGGCCGGTGCGTCGTAATCGCTCCAGCCTAAAGCGCCAAGCAGCATCGCCGTGTCGTGCATGAAGCCCTCGCCGTGGCCCTTGGCCGCATATTCGGGCAGCATGCCGCAGAAGGTCTTCCAGTCGCCGCGCTGCCAGAGCTCGATGACTTTCCCATCCAGCGCCTCCAGGAAGGGGCTCCAGATCTTGAACGCGTATTCCGGTGCGAGGCCGTTCTGCGCGAAGCGGTGGCTCAGCGAGCCGCTGGCCATGAAGGCCACCGTGCCGGGGTAATGCTGCTCGACGGCGCGCCGCATCGCCCAGCCCAGCCTGGCGCTGTCGTCCAGGTAATGCACGGTGCACAGCGCCGAGACCGAGACGACCTTGAAATGCCGGTCGGCGTTCATGTAGCGCATCGGCACCAGCGTGCCGTACTCGGGTGCCAGCGTCGTGCGCGGATGCGCCAGCGCCTCGACGCCCATCTCGTTGCAGCTGCGCGCCAGCAGTTCGCCCAGTTCGGGATTGCCCGGGAAGTCGTAATCGAGGTTGGCGATGAAATGCGGTAGCTCGTTGCTCGTGTAGCGGCCCTTGAAATCCGCCGCGCAATTGATGTGGTAGTTGGCGTTGACGAGCCAATGCGTGTCGAAGACGACGATGGTGTCGACGCCGAGCGCGCGGCAGCGCCGGCCGATCTCGCGATGGCCGTCGATCGCGTCCTGGCGCGTGCCCTTGCGCGGGCCGTCCTGCTCGCTCAGATACATCGACGGCACATGCGTGATCTTCGCGGCCAATGCCAGCTTGCCCATGCTCAGACTCCCCAATGCGGAATGTGATGCGAACCCAAGGAAACGGCGATGTTCTTGGGTTCGAGGAAGACCTCGTAGCTCCAGGTGCCGCCCTCGCGCCCGGTGCCGCTGGCCTTGGTGCCGCCGAAGGGCTGGCGCAGGTCGCGCACGTTCTGGCTGTTGACGAAGCACATGCCGGCCTCGACGGCGGCGGCGACGCGGTGCGCGCGGCCCAGGTTCTCGGTCCAGACATAGCTCGACAGGCCGTAGGCGACGTCGTTGGCGATGCGGATCGCGTCGGCCTCGTCGTCGAACGGGATCAGGCAGGCGACGGGGCCGAAGATCTCCTCCTGCGCGATGCGCATGCGGTTGTCGACATCGGCGAACACCGTCGGCAGCACGTAATTGCCCCTGGCCAGATGCGCCGGCAGATCGGGCCGCGCCAGGCCGCCGCACAGCAGCGTCGCGCCCTCTTGTGGCCCGAGCTCGATGTAGCTGCGCACCTTGGCCAGGTGCCCGGTGCTGATCATCGGTCCGATGATCGTGCGCTCGTCCATCGGGTCGCCGACCGTGAGCCGGCGCACGCGCGCGGCGAATTTCTGAGCGAAATCGGCGTAGATCGATTTCTGCACGAGGATGCGCGACCCGGCGGTGCAGCGCTCGCCGTTGTTGCTGAAGATCATGAACACCGCGGCGTCGAGCGCGCGCGCGAGGTCGGCGTCCTCGAAGATCACGAACGGGCTCTTGCCACCGAGCTCCATGCTGAACTTCTTCAGCCCCGCGGCCTGCACGATGCGGTTGCCGGTGACGGTGCTGCCGGTGAAGCTGATCGCGCGCACGTCGGGATGCCGCACCAGCGGCTCGCCAGCCGCCGTGCCCAGGCCGTGCACGACGTTGAGCACGCCCGCCGGGATGCCGGCCTCGAGTGCGAGTTCGCCCAGCCGAGCGGCCGTCAGCGGCGACAGCTCGCTCATCTTCAGCACCGCGGTATTGCCGAAGGCCAGCGCCGGCGCCACCTTCCAGGTCGCCGTCATGAAGGGCACGTTCCAGGGGCTGATCAGCGCGCAGACGCCGACCGGGTGGTACAGCGTGTAATTCAGGTGCGTCGCCGTCGGATAGGTGTGGCCGTCGACGCGCACGCACATCTCGGCGAAATAGGAGAAATTGTCGGCCGCGCGCGGGATCAGCTGCTTGCCGGTCTGGGCGATCGGCTGGCCGGTGTCGCTGGTCTCGGTGCGCGCGATCTCGCCGACATGGGCGGTGATCAGCTCGCCGAGCCGGCGCATGAGTTTCGCGCGCTCGGGCGCCGGCAGGCCGGCCCACTTCGGAAACGCCGCCTTCGCCGCGCCGACCGCGGCGTGGACCTCGGCCTCGCCGCCCGCGGCGACTTCGGCCAGCACGTCCTGCGTGGCCGGATTCACGGTCTCGAAATATTGCGGGCTCGGGACCGGCTTGCCGGCGATCAGATGTTCGATGCGCATGGGGTTTCCTCAGCGGCCGTAGGGTTCGTCGCCGACGATGGTGTTGACGAGACGGCCGATGCCGTCGATCTCGGTGACGACCTCGTCGCCGACCCGCACGTCGACGACGCCCTCGGGCGTGCCGGTGAGGATGACGTCGCCGCTTTGCAGCGTCATGAAGCCGCTCAGGTATTCGATCAGTGCCGCGACGTCGTTGACCATGTTCGCCGTCCGGCCCTGCTGCGTCACCCGGCCATTGACGAGCGTGCGCAGCGTCAGCGCCTGCGGGTCGCTCACCTCGGCCGCGGGGACGAACCACGGTCCGAGCGCGGTGGCGCCGTCGCGGCTCTTCACGCGCAGATTCGGCCGGTACCAGTTCTCGAGATAGTCGCGCACCGCGTAGTCGTTGCAGACCGTGTAGCCGGCGACATGCTGCAGCGCGTCGGCGCGTTTGACGCGGCGCGCCGTGCGGCCGATGACGACCGCCAGCTCGCATTCGTAATGCATGAACTGCACGCCCGCGGGTCGGCGCGTGACGCCGCGGTGGCCGACGAGCGAATTCGGTGCCTTGAAGAAGGCCAGCGGTTCGTCCCTGGCGCTGACGGTCAGCTCGCGCGCCAGCTCGGCCAGGTGGTCGGCGTAATTCAGGCCCAGCGCGATGATGGTGCCGACCTCGAAGGGCGGCAGCCAGACGACCGCGTCCTCGGCGAGCACGCGGCCGTCGTCGAGTTGCAGGCCCTGCGGGTGCGGCGTGGCGCCGTGCAGCGCACCGGCGTAGGCGACGCGCGCAGTCCTCATGCGGCCTCCTCGACGAGCGTGAACGACAACGTCCCGACGCCGTCGATCTCGATCGTCACCGCCTGCCCCGCCGCGGCCAGCGGCGCGCCGTGGCTGGCGCCCAGCGTCAGCACATCGCCCGGCTGCAGCGTGATGAAGTCGCTGACGTCGGCGATCAGTTGTGCGATGCCGCGCAGGCGGTCACCGGTGGTCGACGCTTGGAGCGGTTGGCCGTCGACGAGCACGCGCAGCGCCAGCGCATCGGCGTCGGCGACCTGATGCGCAGGGATGACGCGCGCACCCAGCGGGCAGAAACCGTCGCGCGCCTTCTGGCGCAGCGCCGGGCGGTAGTGGCTGGCCAGCGGCAGGCCGAGTTCGCCGACGACGAGGTAGCCGGCGACATGGCTCATCGCGTCGGCCGCGGCCACGCGGCAGGCCGTGCGGCCGATGACGATGCCGAGCGCCGCGCCGATCTCGACCGCGCCGGGCACTTCGATCGCGTCGCCCTCGCCGGCCAGCATGTGGCGCGGCCGCACGGCCAGCACCGGCGCGCGCGGCGGCGCCTTGTACGGCGCGGCGTGCACCGCATCGCCCAGCGCCGCGAGTTGCGGGCGGTGGTTCAGCAGCGCCGCGATCACCGTGCCCGAAAGGCGATGGGGCCAGGCATCGAATGCCGGAAGCTGCACGGGATGCTCTGGAGGGTGAACTGGACGACTCACTAACATGTGAGTAATATAGCCAGCGCAACCCGACCATGTCAACCCGCAGGACCTCCCGCTCGACTTTCCGCCACCGCAACCTGCCGCTGCTGCTGCTGCAGGCGCGCGAGGCGGTGATCTCGCGCTTCCGCCCGCTGCTCAACGCCCATGGCGTGACGGAGCAGCAGTGGCGCATCGTGCGCTCGCTGCTCGACACGGGTCCGCAGGAGCCGCGCCAGATCGGCCGGCTGTGCGGCATCTCGAGCCCCAGCCTGGCCGGCGTGCTCGCGCGCATGGAGGATCTGGACCTCGTCAGCCGCGAGCGGCTGGCGCACGATCAGCGGCGCGTGATGGTCAGCCTGACGGCCCGCAGCCGCGCCCTCGCGGCGGCGCTGGCGCCGCGCATCGACGCCGAATACGCGGCGCTCGAATCCTGCGTCGGCGCCGAGCTGATGCGCCGCGCCTACGCGACGCTGGACGAGCTGATGGGCCTGCTGGGCGGGACGCCGGGCGATGTCGAGGACTGAGACGGCGCGCGCCTGCTGTCGTGCGGCGGCGGCTGTTGCCGCACCAGGCGCGGGATGGTCTCGGAGGCCCAGCGGGCGACGGCGCGGGCGGTCTTGCGGTCGAGCGCGGCGGCCAGCTGGTCCATCACGACCGAGCCGCGGCGCACGGCGTCCTTCTCGTCGTTCGACAGGCTGACGCGGCCGGTGGCCTCGCAGCGCTGCGTCAGCAGCACGGCCAGGCTCGAGAGCTCCTCGATCTCCGCCTCGCCGATGCCGCTGACCTGCGCCGCCCGCGACCAGGTCAGCAGCGCCGCCATCCATTCCCAAAGGGCCTGGCGGTCGGCCGTACCGCCCACCAGCGCATCGGCGAGGATGATGTGGGCCAGGCCCAGCTCGCGCAGGCAACGGCTGCCGAGTGACTGTGTGGCGCGCGATTTGCTCATCGGTTGGTGACCGCCTGCGATGGCGCATCGACGGGCTCGACGCGCGTGGAGATGGAGGGAACCGAAGCGCCGCCTGCCGTGGGCGCGAGGCCCGCCAGATCCGGCAGCATGTCGCGCCGCCAGTCCGGCGTATTCCAGGAATCCGACCAGCTCGACTCCAGGTTCGGCACCTCGAGCGGCCGCCCGTAGAGGTAGCCCTGGGCGTAGTCGCAGCCGATCTCCTGCAGCAGGCGGTGCGCCTCGAAGGTCTCGACGCCTTCGGCGACCACCGACAGCCCGAGCGCCTTGGCCATCGCGACGATGGCCTTGCACAGGGCCAGGTCC
Organism: Burkholderiales bacterium; assembly: GCA_028868825.1. Classification (GTDB taxonomy): domain Bacteria; phylum Pseudomonadota; class Gammaproteobacteria; order Burkholderiales; family Burkholderiaceae_C; genus Rubrivivax. The sequence goes on from JAGWTU010000053.1 coordinate 26,450, forward strand.
TTGCCGCCGTTGGAGAGGTTGCGCACGAAGGACTGGTCGATCTTCAGATAGTTGAGTTCGAGCCGGTTCAGGTTCGACAGGCAGGAATAGCCGGTGCCGAAATCGTCGATGGCGATCTGGAACCCGGCCAGCCGCAGCGCGCGCAACTGCGACGCCGTGGTCGTGCTGGGGTTGACCATCATGCTTTCGGTGATCTCGATGACGGTGTTGGCGGCATCGCCGCCGCGCCGGGAGAGGTCGGCGATCCAGTCGGCGGCGAAGGTGACGCTGTCCAGCAGCTGCAGCGGCGACATGTTGATGCTGACCTGGAAATCGTCGCCGAAGCGGCGGCGCCAGATCTTGTTCTGCTCGGTTGCCGTCCTGAACACCCAGTCGCCGATGCCGGTGATGAGACCCGCCTCCTCGGCCAGCGGGATGAACTGCACCGGACCGACGATGCCGTATTCCGGATGCCGCCAGCGCAGCAGCGCCTCGCACTTGCGCACGATGGCGGTACGCAGGTCGACGATGGGCTGGTAGACCAGGAACAGCTGTCCGAGCTCGACGGCGCGGCGCAGGTCGGCGGTGAGCTTCATGCGCCGCTGCGCCAGTTCGGCCATGTTCGGCGTGACATGGAGGATGCCGTTGCCGCCGGCGCGCTTGACGTCGTTCATCGCCATCTCGGCCAGCCGGATCAGCTCGTCGGCCGAGGCACCGTCGTCCGGATACTTGGCCACGCCGATGCTGCAGGAGATGAAGACGTCCTCGGCGTCGATCTTGAACGGCTCGGCCAGCGCTTCGAGGACGCGGCGGCCGACCTCGTCGATCTCGTCGTCCGAGGGCAGCGGCGTCAGCGCGACGCCGAACTCGTCGCCGCCCAGGCGCGCCGCGCTGTCGGCGGGGCGCAGGGCGTTGCGGATGCGCGCCGCGGCGGCGGCGATCAACTGGTCGCCGCGGCCGCGACCGAGCGTGCCGTTGATCTGCTTGAAGCGGTCGAGATCGATATGGAGCACGGCCAGGCGCTGCCCGCTCGAGCGTGACCGCTCGACGATCTCGTCGAGCGTGGCGCCGAAATGCCCGCGCTTGGGCAGTCCGGTCAGCGTGTCGAAGTTGTCCTGCATCCAGATCGCCCGCTGGACGCGAAAGCGCTCGGTGATGTCGCGCACGATCTTCGACGAGCCGATCGGCTCGCCGCGCGCACCCAGGATCGGCGACGCCGTGACCGAGACATTGACGAGGCGGCCGGACTTGCTGCGACGCACGGTCTCGAAGGTTGCGACGCGCTCGCCGCGGGCGACGCGTTCGAGCAGCTGGCGCTCCTCGGCCATGCGGTCCACGGGGACCATGCGGTCGACGGGCTGTCCGCGCATCTCGCCCTCGCTGTAGCCGAACAGGCGCTCGGCGGCCGGGTTCCAGCTCAGGACGGCGCCGTCCAGGCTCTGGCCGATGATGGCGTCGCTCGACGATTCGACGATGGCGGTGCAATGCCGCTCATAGCTCCAGGACCGCGCAGGGTCGAGCGCGGGCAGCGGCGCGGCAATCGCGTCGTCGGGGTCCGCCACGGCCGGTACGCCGGCGGACTTCAGGGGTCTTGCGTGGGGCATCGGCACGTCGGCAAGCTGGGGGAAGGATCACGCGCTGCGCGCGCGGTTCGGGTTTCAAGGCTCTTCTCGGCTGACCAGGGATATCGGCAGGTTCGACGCGATTCGCTGGGTCGGATCTAGCCGATCGAGCGGAGCGGCGATGCCGGCCCGTGAATTTGTCACGGGTCGCGCGCGGGTCGGTCCCGGCGAGTACCTGGGGAACTCCCGTGGTCGATGCGCGGATCGCGGTGGTCCCATCACGAAGTCAGGTCGAAACCTGACTTCAGTCGAGCTGCCAGCGGCCGAAATCCTGCCGGTCATATGCCGGTATCCGAGCCCGGCCATTCCTCCGGACTCCATGACCGCTGCATCGAAGCCGCTGCCGCCACCGCCCGAAGCGCCATCCAGCCCGAGCGCGCCGGCCTCCGCGCCGGCCCGCCGCCTGCCCTATCTGCGTGCGGCGGCGGTGCCGATCCTGCTCGCCGCCTTGGCCTGGATCGCCGTGCTGGTCGCCACCGTCGTCGACCAGCGCATCGCGCTGCGCACCGCCGAGACCGACCTCGCCAACCTCAACGACGCGTTCGGCGCCCACGCGATGACGGAGCTGCTGGGCGCCGACCAGGCCGTGCGCTTCCTGCGCGCGGAATTCCTGCGCACCGGCGGCAGTCCGGACATCGAGTCCTACATCGCCAACAACGACATCATCACGAAGAACTTCCGCCTGATGTCGATCATCGACGCCCAGGGCCGCGTCTCGCACGGCGCCGGCAGCCGCAACCACGTCGACCTCAGCGACCGCGAGCATTTCCGCGTCCACGTCCACGCCAGCGGCGACCGCCTCTTCATCAGCCAGCCGGTGCTCGGCCGCGTCTCGGGGAAGTGGTCGATCCAGGTCACCCGGCGCATCGCGCTGGCCGATGGCCGCTTCGCCGGCGTCGCCGTCGTCTCGGTCGATCCGGGCATCTTCCCGAACCTGCGCACCTTCGCCGACCTCGGCCCGCAGGGCGTGGCCGCGCTCTACGGCACCGACGGCGTGGGCCGCGTGCGCCGCACCGCCGCGGGCCTGGCCTTCGGCACGAACGCCCGCGATTCGCTCGTCCACAAGGCGGCGCTCGCACGCGGCGAGGGCGTCATGCGCTCGGTGGCCGCGGTCGACGGCGTCGACCGCCTCTACGCCTACAAGTCGCTGCCGGGCACCGATCTCTATGTCACCACCGGCATGGCCGTCGACGACATCCTGCACGCCGTGCGCGTGCGTCGTGCGCTCGGCCTGGCCTGCGCCGTCGTCGTCAGCTGCTTCGCGGCGGGTCTGGCCATGAACCTGCTGCGCCGCGCGCGCAACCAGGCCGAGCTGGTCGAGGAGCTGCGCGTCAGCCATGCGCGCATGGCCAGCCTGGTGCAGGCGATGGCGCAGGGATCGGACGCGGTGGCCAGCGCCGGCGAATCGATGTCGGTGCGCGCGCAATCGCTGGCCATCCACACCGACCAGCAGTCGATGTCGCTGCACGAGGCGACGAACGCCATCGTCCAGGTCACGAAGCGCTTCGAGGTCGCGACCTCGCGCGTCGGCGCCGTCGACGGCCAATGCGCCGGGCTGCGCGAGGGTTCGCAGGCCGGCGTCGCCGTCGCCGACCGCGCCGTCGAGGCGATCCGCCTGATCGAGCAGCGCGCGCGCGAGATGACCGAGGCGATCGCGCTCATCGACTCGATCGCGTTCCAGACGCGGCTGCTGGCGCTCAACGCCGCCATCGAGGCCGCCCGCGCCGGCCCTGCCGGGCGCGGCTTCGCCGTCGTCGCCGCCGAGGTCCGCCACCTCGCCTCGCGCACCGCGCAATCGGCCGGCGAGGTGCGCGCGCTGATCGGCCGCACGACGGCGCAGGCGACCTCGGGGGTCGTGCAGATGAACGAGGTGCGCAAGGTCCTCGAGTCGGTGCACGGCGCCGCCGATGCCGTGGCCTCGAACACGCGTGAGGTGGCCAGCGAAGTGCAGCAGCAATGCGCCGAACTCGTGCAGGTGCTGGACCGCCTCGACGGCCTGACCCGGCTGACGGGCGAGAACGCGAACCTCGTCGCCGATTCGGTGCTGACCGCCGATTCGATGAACACGAGCGCGCAGCGGCTGCGCGCACTGATCGCGAACATGGACGGTGCGGGCGACCTCATCGCGGCCGGAGCTGGCGAGGACGCCGCGGTCGCCGCGGTCGCAGCCGTCGCGCCGCCGACGACGACGGACACATCGGCCACGGTCTTCTTCTGAACCGGCGCCCCGAAGCGGGCCCGGGCGTCTAGAACAGACCCAGGAACTTGCTGCGCAGCGACCGCGCCCTGATGCGCCGGCCCTGGACGAGACGCTTGAGCATGTAGCCGGCTCGGCGCTCGTCGAAGCGGTACTCGGCCACCGTCGGCGGCAGTGCCGCGTCCGTGCGGTGCAGCAGCACGTAGCGCTGCCGCTGATCGTTCCAGCGGATCCAGAAGTTGTTGCTGCGTTGCAGTCCGGGCTCGGGCCAGAGATAGCGGATGGCATGCCCGGTGTAACCCAGCGCCGCCCCGGCGGGGGCCTTCATCCACTCGATGAAGCCGATCTCCTGGGCGCTGGCGACGGCCGGTGCGACGGCGTCGATCGTCAGCCGGAGCTCCTGCGGCAGCGCCGCGTTGCAGGCCTTGAGCCGGCCCCAGAGCGAGCGCATGCGCGCGGATTCCGAATCGGCGGCGAGGCCCGGCGACGCCGTCGCCCGGGGCCGCTCGGCGCGCCGCTTGAGCTCCCTATCGGTCCACGGCATGGCGGGCTCGAACGCGGTACCGCGGCGCGAGGGAACGGGCAAGAGGGGGCTCCAAGCTGCCCATGTTACGAGCGGTATCCGGATTCGCAAAGCCGCTTTCGAGGTCGCGGTCGCCCGCGGCCCCTCAGACGACGTGGCGGCTGCGCAAAACCGCGATCGCCTCGCCGTCCAGCGCCAGCCAGTCGCCCAGCACTTCGGCGGTGTGCTCGCCCAGCAGCGGCGGCGCGCGCCGGTACTCGACGGGCGACTCGGAGAGGCGGATCGGATTGGCCACCAGCGGCAGCGCGGCCGCTTGCGGGTGCGCCATCTCGACGCGCAGGCCGCGCGCGCGCACCTGCGGGTCGGCGAAGACGCGATCGAGCGTGTTGATCGGGCCGCAGGGGACCTTGGCGGCCTCCATCGCGGCGATCCAGTCGCCGGTGCCGCGCGTGCGCGTGATGGCCGCGATCATCGCCACCAGTTCGCGGCGATGCCGCACGCGCTGCGGATTGCTCGCATAACGCTCGTCCTGTGCCCATTGCGGGCGGCCGAGCGCGGCGGCGAGGGCCCCGAACTGGCCGTCGTTGCCGACGGCGACGATCATGTGGCCGTCGGCCGTCGGGAAGTCCTGGTACGGCACGATGCTCGGGTGCGCATTGCCCAGGCGCTGCGGTGCCTGGCCGCCGATGAGGTAGTTGCTGGCCTGGTTGGCGAGCGCGGCGACCTGCACGTCGAGCAGCGCGAGGTCGATGTGCTGGCCGCGGCCGCTGACATGGCGGCGCTGCAAAGCCGCCAGCACGGCCACGGTGGCGTACATCCCGGTCATCACGTCGGTCAGCGCGACGCCGACCTTCAGCGGCCCGGCGCCGGGTTCGCCGTCGGGCCGGCCGGTGACGCTCATCAGGCCGCCCAGGCCCTGGATCAGGAAGTCGTAGCCGGGGCGCTCGGCATAAGGGCCGGTCTGGCCGAAGCCGGTGATCGAGCAGTAGACGAGGCGCGGGTTCAGCGCCGCCAGGCTGGCGTAGTCCAGCCCGTACTGCGCCAGGCCGCCGGCCTTGAAGTTCTCCAGCAGCACGTCGGCGCGCAGCGCGAGGTCGCGCACCAGGGCCTGGCCCGCGGGCTGCGCGAGGTCGATCGTGATCGAGCGCTTGTTGCGGTTGGCGCTGAGGAAATAGGCCGACTCGCCGGCGCCGCCATCGCCCCCCTCCGCGTCGTCGCGCGCCAGCCAGGGCGGACCCCAGGCGCGCGTGTCGTCGCCGCTGCCCGGGCGCTCGACCTTCACGACATCGGCGCCGAGGTCGGCGAGTTGCTGGCTGCACCAGGGCCCGGCGAGCACGCGCGAGAGGTCGAGCACGCGCAGGCCCGCCAGCGCCGCGGCCGGCGCCGCGGCTTGTTCGTCTGCGGCCATGGCCTAGAACGCGGCGATGCCGGTGATGGCGCGCCCGAGGATCAGCGCGTGCACGTCGTGCGTGCCCTCGTAGGTGTTGACGACCTCGAGGTTGACGAGGTGGCGCGCGACGCCGAACTCGTCGCTGATGCCGTTGCCGCCGAGCATGTCGCGCGCCATGCGTGCGATCTCCAGGCTCTTGCCGCAGCTGTTGCGCTTCATGATCGAGGTGATCTCGACGGCGGCCGTGCCCTCGTCCTTCATGCGCCCCAGCCGCAGGCAGCCCTGCAGGCCGAGCGTGATCTCGGTCTGCATGTCGGCCAGCTTCTTCTGGATCAGCTGGTTGGCGGCCAGCGGCTTGCCGAACTGCTGGCGGTCCAGCGTGTACTGGCGCGCGCGGTGCCAGCAGTCCTCGGCCGCGCCCAAGGCGCCCCAGGCGATGCCGTAGCGGGCGCTGTTCAGGCAGGTGAACGGGCCCTTGAGCCCGCGCACCTCGGGGAAGGCGTTTTCCTCGGGGCAGAAGACCTCGTCCATCACGATCTCGCCGGTGACGCTGGCGCGCAGGCCGACCTTGCCGTGGATCGCCGGCGCGGAAAGGCCCTGGGCGCCCTTGTCGAGGATGAAGCCGCGGATGGACCCGGCATCGTCCTTGGCCCAGACGACGAAGACATCGGCGATGGGGCTGTTGGTGATCCACATCTTGGCGCCGGTCAGCGCGTAGCCGCCCGGCACCTTGCGCGCCCGCGTGACCATGCTGCCGGGGTCCGAGCCGTGGTTGGGCTCGGTGAGGCCGAAGCAGCCTATCCATTCCCCGCGCGCCAGCCTGGGCAGGTATTTGCGCTTCTGCGCCTCGGTGCCGAACTCGTTGATCGGCACCATCACGAGCGACGACTGCACGCTCATCATCGAGCGGTAGCCCGAATCGATGCGCTCGATCTCGCGCGCGACGAGACCGTAGCAGACGTAGTTCAGGCCGGCGCCGCCGTAGGCCTCGGGGATCGTCGGGCCGAGCAGGCCGAGCTCGCCCATCTCGCGGAAGATCGTCGCGTCGGTGCGCTCGTGGCGGAACGCCTCGAGCACGCGCGGCGCCAGCTTGTCCTGGGCGTAGGCGCGCGCGGCGTCGCGCACCTGGCGTTCGTCGTCGTCCAGCTGCCGCTCGAGCAGCAGGGGATCGTCCCAGCGGAAGCTGGCGTTCTTCTTGTGATCTGAAGTCATGTTGCGGCTCGGTGGTCTCGAACAGCGGACACTCTACAAAGGGAAGACGGGGGCGACAACCGATATCTTTGCACCGACCTGTGCGCGCAGCGCACAATAGCCGCCGTGCGACGCAAGATCCCATCGACCGCCGCGCTGGCCGTCTTCGAGGCCGCGGCGCGCCACCAGAGCTACACCAAGGCGGCCGACGAGCTGGCCGTGACGCAGAGCGCCGTGTGCCGGCAGATCGCGTCGCTCGAGGATTTCCTCGGCGTGCGGCTGTTCCAGCGCAGCCGCCGCGGCGTCGCGCTGACCGAGGCCGGCAGCGGCTACGCGCGCCAGGTGCGCGCGCGGCTCGACGAGGTCGAGCGCGACGCGCTGGCGCTGATGGCGCGCGGCGGCGAAGGCGGCACGCTCGAGCTCGGCGTCGTGCCGACCTTCGCCACGCGCTGGCTGCTGCCGCGGCTGCCCGACTTCCAGCGCGAGCACCCCGGCATCCAGATCAACCTGACGGCGCGCACGCGGCCCTTCCTGTTCGACGACACGCCCTTCGACGCCGCGATCCACGCCGGCGTCTCGGCCTGGCCCGGCACCGAGAGCCTGTTCCTGATGGACGAGAGCCTGGTGGCCGTGTGCAGTCCGCAGCGGGCCGCCGGGCGGCGCGTCTTCGGCCGCAAGGATTGGCGGGCGCAGACGCTGCTGCAGCAGGGCACGCGGCCCTATGCCTGGCGCGAATGGTTCGCCGCCGTCGGGCTGGAGATCGAAGGCGACCTCGCGGGGCCGCGGCTGGAGCTGTTCTCGATGCTGTCGGAGGCCGCGATCCAGGGCCTGGGCGTCGCGCTGGTGCCGCCGTTTCTCGTGCACGAGGAACTCGCCCGCGGCCTTCTCGTCTGCGTCAGCCGCCAGGCGGTTTCCAGCGGCCGCGGCTACTTCCTCATCTACCCCGAGCGCAAGGCCGGCAGCGCGGCGCTGCAGGCGTTCGGTCGCTGGCTGCAGGGGCAGGCGGAGATGCCATTGCGGCACGCTTGAACGGGCAAGCCCGATGCCCTGGACGCCAACGACCGATCGCTTCGCCTCGGGGGCGATATTCGCGCGAGAAGATTGAGCCGGCTCAAGGAGCCGCGGGACGCTGGATCAAGAATCGAACCGTCCGGCAACTGCCTGCCCTGGGGGGTTCATTTCATGAAGTTCAAGCTGAACTCGGCGCCGACGCGGTTGAGACCGTCGCTATTCAAGCGAATCCCAGTGGCTGCGCTGCTGGCGCTCTGGGTCGCAGCGGGTCAGGCCGCCCCCGTCACGAGCCAGGGCACCTGGTGGGGCACGGACGGTACGGACGGAACATTGCGTGCACGCGACGCCGATGGCCACGCGATTTCGCTGGCCGACCCGAACGCCGCGTTCTTCTACGACACGACCTTGGGCATCACCTGGATGGCCAACATGAATCTCAAAGCCACCCGGCCCGGCACGGGTGGCATGACCTGGTACGACGCCAAGGCCTGGGCCGCTTCGCTCAACTACCTGGGCCTGACCTGGCGGTTGCCGACCGTCGTCGACAGTGGCGCTCCAGGTTGTGACTTCAGTTTCTCGGGCGGCACCGACTGCGGCTACAACTCTCTGACACAGGTCGGCGGCGCCTACAGTGAATGGGCCCACCTCTTCTACGTCACCCTGGGCAATCTCGCCGAATACGACACGTCCGGAATTCGGCGCAACGGCGTCGGCGGCGTCGATTGGGGCCTGGTGAACACCGCCTACTTCCAGAACATGCCCACCGGCGGCGGCTACTGGTACGGCAACGAGGATGCATCCGATCCGGGTGGACCCGAGGCCTGGTCTTTCAGCGATTACGACGGATGGCAATTCGTCCCTCGGAAAGGCTTTACGCTCTACGCGGTTGCGGTCCACACCGGCGACGTGCTCGTCCAGATCCCGGCCCCCGAACCGCAGAGCCTGTTGCTGGCAATGGCCGGCCTCATCGGCCTGGGCGCGGCGCGGCGCCGCCGCCGGCGTCGGTAGCGGGGTTGCCAAGGCCGAGCGTCGAGAAGATCGACGGCTGACCTCCGGTGCCAAGCGGCGCCGGATGCGCGCGCCGATGCAGCCATGGCAAATCGCCCCCCCCCCCCCGGAACAAGGGGGCCGGCCGGCCACATTGACGAAACGCAATTCTTTCCCTGTGAACGTCCAGACACTCGTCGCGTCGAGGCTCCTTGAATGAGCCTCCCCGGGAGATTCATGATGACAAATGGAAGTCGCGGATATCGCGGCGCGCTCGCGTCGCTAGGGATCATCGTCGCGGCAGGGGCACAGGCCGGGCACATCACGACGATGGATTGCAACATCGACGCCTACAACTTGACCGGCCAGACCGCCAACGACTTCGACATCCAACTGGGCGGCGTGGCCAAGAGCGAGGTCCTGAAGACCTTTCACAACATCTTTCCCAACGTCGAGGTTACCGAGCAGCCCTATGGCTCCCTGATTCACTACTACGGCCGCGAATTCGCTCCCGGCGATAGCGTGCATATCGGCTACGAGATCTTTCCGGCGGGCCCGATCGGCACGATCGACCAGTATTGGAGCTACGACGGTGCCAAATTGGGCGGCCCGGCCTTCCGGTGCAACAAGCCGACCATTTTCAGCGATGGCAGCGTGACCAATACGGGTTCGACCGACGTCTGGATTCAGCGGCGGTTCGCGGTGGAGCCGGACGCGGTGGATCTCCAGAACGACCTGAATACCGGGACGAGCTTCTGGAACAACGCGACCCTCATCGATCAGTCACCGATCGCGCTGCTTGCCGGCGCCACGGCCGACTACGCTTTCGCCAATGTCGGTGCCGGCTCTTACACGATGATGTACGAGGTCTGCTCCGATGCCCAATGCAGTGCGGGCCACGTGAGCGAGACCGTGTTCAGCTCGGTGTACTACACGCCCGAGCCCGGCGTGCTGGGATTGGTGGGCAGCGCCGGACTCGCCGCCTTGGGCGCTTCGGCACTGAGACGCCGGCGGCGCGCATAGGACGCGCGCAACCGCTCGCCTTCGACCAGCCTGCGCCGGGTGCGCGCACTCCGACGTTCGACAGCGCGCGCCCCGAGCGCGCGGCCGTCGAGACGGGCCTGCCGGTTCGCAGCCATGCCGAAGATGGCAAACTGCCACCGCCGACGGATCGCGCGCGACTGCCGCACCCGATGTTCGTCGGCGCGACGCCGTGGGCGAGCCGGGCGGGGCCGGCCCGAGCCTCGAATTCGAATGGGCCGAGGAAGTGATGCGCATATTGATCGTCGAGGATTCCGAGACCCTGTCCGAGGCGCTCGATCGGCGACTGACGCAGGAGGGCTATGCCTGCGACGTCGCGCGTGACGGCGTCGCAGCGCTGGAATTCCTGCGCAGCTACC
>JAGWTU010000106.1 GCA_028868825.1 Burkholderiales bacterium
GCATCGGCCAGGCTGACGCGCGGCAGTCGCCATCGCAACGAGCGGCTGTGGCAGCAAAAGGCGCGCGAGCAGGGACGCCTTGTTGGTGGCCTTGAGAGCGGTGGCCGGGCGCTGACCCCGGGCCGCCGCCGGGCGGTGCAGGCCTGGTGCGAGATCGCCAAGGTCCTCGCTTCGTCGGAAGAGCAGGGCGATCGTGAACTGGGCCGGTCGGTCGTCGACTACGCCCGCTGTTTGCCGGGCGTGCGCTACAAGCCGCCCGAGAAGCAGGCGCAGCGAGAGCTGCCGGGTCTGGATCGCTCCTTGGTGCAGAAGACGCGGCCCGATCCCGGTTGGGAGCGCTGACCCGAATCTTCGTACCTTCAGCGGGTTGGCAAGACCTGGCCAGGCGGTGGCAGTAACCCTGTCTTCGCCGCCGGACGGGCTCGGGGGGCAGGCCGCTTTGAGCAGCCTGCCCCTGCCCATCCAGCATGGCGCGCCGTTCACCGCGTCAAGGGTGCGCTGGCGCCGGGCTGCGCCCGCCCTTGACCCGGTGACCGATCGCGTCTTGCGGTCAGTTGGTCGGGATGCCGATCTGGGCCGCTCGATCGCGCAGCGGTGTGATCGGTACATTGGGAGGCAGGCCCGGATAGCCCTTCGCTGGCGGCGTGGGGGAGGCCGTATCGCCTAGCGTCGACCTGCTTCGAGCCGAGCGAATTGAACAGGGAGGCCCGTACTTGGGGCGCGTAGGGATCGAAGTCGATCAGATCGACGAGCGTCATGGGCGGCGTGGCTCGCCGTCAAGACGTGACAGCCTCGATGTAGGGCCGCATCACCCGCGTCATGCGACCGGCCTCGGTGTGGCGCCACAGTTCGTCCATCGTGAACTTGCGCTTCGTCCAGCCGTCGCGCAGCGCCTCGATCGCGACGTCGACGCCGATCTTGTTGCGGAAGCGGAAGGCGTCGACGACGGTCCTCGCGGCGCCGAACACGGGAACGGCGACGCCGTCCACCTGGATCCGCTGCAAATCGTCGGCCAGCGAGCGGTCCGACATGCGGACGATGCGCAGCCGGGGCTGGTCCAGTTTCGGCACCGCGGCGCGGTGTGGGATGGCGAGCCAGACCTCGAACGGCGCCTGGGTGCCGATGTCATGCACCCGCAGCGCCGAGAGCAGGCAGACGACGCCTTTGGGCACCCGCAGCGCGACCTCGGCCAGCGACCGGTGCTCGCCGATCGGTGCGCCCGGCAGGGCGTAGGTCCCGCGAGCGAGGCGCTCCAGCTTGCCGGCATGCACCAGGCGCGTCAGCGCGACCGTCGGCAGCCCCTGCGCGGTCAGGTCGCGGGCGCGCAGGAGGCGCTGCGTCTTGGCCAGGCGCAGTACCCGGTCTTCCTGTGTGAGGGCAATCGCAGGCATGTTCGAATGTTGCAAATGACAGTAAATTATCTTCTTTCTCCGTATAAACGCAACAGTGTCTCCCTTCGCCAACGGGCTTCGCCACGCTGACGGTACTTTTGACGGTACGATATCGCGAGTCGGACCAAAAAAGCCTGCCTGGACAGTGACTTGGAATTGCGGTTCGATTCCGAAAGCCGCACCAAGGCCAATCAGCAAGAACCGGGTGGCGAGCGCGCTTCTCCCAACTTGATTTCCGGCGCGAGAACTACCGCGGGTACCGCGGCGCTCGAAGGCTTCGCCGTCGTCGCGACTCTCGTCCCGGCTCTATTCCGCATGCCACAACTCATGCGCGTCGACCCGCAATAGCAGCAGCGCCTGCAGCGCATCCACGCGCGCCAGCGCCTCGGCCAGCCGCGCCTGGCGGTGGTTGCGCTGGGCCAGCAGGTATTCGGCCAGCGGCGTTTCGCCCAGCTCCCAGCCGCGCCGCGTGCGCGCGCTGGCGGCCTCCTGCGCGACGAGCGAGCGCTGCTGCGCCTGCCATTGCAGCAGGCGACTCGGCACCGCCTCGGCCGTCGCCCAGGCCGCCTGCTCGATGGCGCGCCGCACGGCGGCGGCTTCGGCATCGGCGGCCGCCGCGTTGGCGCCTTCGCTGACTGCCATTGCGCTGCGGTAGTCGGTGCCGATCGGTATGTTCAGCACCAGGCCGACGACCTTCTCGGCGCCGCCGCGATCGGAGATCACGCGCACGCCGACGCTCGGATCGGGCGTGCGGTCGGCGCGCGTGCGCGCCGCGATCAAGGCCAGCCGCGCGGCATCCTCGTTGGCGATGCCGATCTCGTGGCTGCGGCTGACGATGCGTTCGCGCCACTCGCGTGCGTCGCCGGGTGGCGCCACCGGCTCGGGCAGCGGCGGTGCCTGCTGCGGCAGCGGCAGTTGCGGGAATTCGCTCGCGAGCAGCTGCCGCGCCGCCGCCGCCGCGGCGCCGGCGGCGACCGCCTGCACCGCGAGCTGGGCGCTCTCGGCCTCAAGCAGGTCGAGGTCGCGCCGCGCCGCATCGCCCAGGGTCACGCGGCGCGCCAGCGCGTCGCGCTCGCGCGTCAGCAAGGCCTGCTGGGCCGCCGTCTCGTCGGCCGTGATCGTCTGGCGCAGCCCGTTCATCCACAGCTCGAGCAGGCGCCGCGCGGCCTGGTGCTCGGCATCGTCCAGGCGCAGTCCGGCGGCGCTGCGCATGTGCTCGCCGATCTCGCGGTCCAGCCGCGCCTTGGACGGCAGCCGGATGCTGCGGCTGAGCTGCGCTTCCCATTCGTGGAAACGACCCTCGACACGGGTGCTGCGCTGCTGCGGGATCACGGTGAGGTCGAACTCGTGGCTGCCGACTTCGCGCGCCCGCGCGCCGGCCGCGGCGGCGTCGACGCGTGCGGCCGCGGCACGCACGCCCGGCTGCGCCTGCAGCGCCGCGGCGACGAGCTTTTCGGGCGGCAGGTAGTCCTGCGCGGCTGCCGCCGCCGATGCCAGCGCCATCACGGTCAGCGCCGTCACGTTGAACACCCTATGGCGCCCGCGCTTCATGCCAGCCTCCCGAGCGCGAGCACCGGATCGGTCCACCAGCGCACCTCGGCCGAGGCGACGCGCTCGTGCAGCACCGCCAGCACCTGCTCGAGGCGCTCGCGCTCGATCACCACCCAGAGCACGCGGCGCTCGATGCGGCCGCGCACGCGCTCGCGCGCCGAGGTGTGGCTGAAGTCGCTGCTGTGGCCCTCGGCGTGGAGCAGCGTGAAGCCGGGCATCGTCGGATCGTCGATCAGCGCTTCGGTCACGGCGGTCTCGAGGCTGGGCGGGAAGATCAGGTTCAAACGGACGAAGGTGTTCATGCAGGCTGCTCCGGGGTGCGCATCGCGGTGCCTGGGTTCGGGCGCGGCAGGGCCGCCGCCGGCTGGCCCCAGCGGCGGTACATCACCGGCAGCAGCAGCAGCGTCAGCGCGGTGGAGGTCACCAGCCCGCCGATGACGACGATGGCCAGCGGGCGCTGGATCTCCGATCCCGGGCCGCTGGCCAGCAGCAGCGGCACGAGGCCGAACGCGGTGATGGTGGCCGTCATCAGCACCGGGCGCAGCCGGCGCCAGGCGCCTTCGCGCACGACGAACTCGATCGGATGGCCGAGCGCGTGCAGCTGGTTGAAGTACGACACCAGCACGAGGCCGTTGAGCACGGCGATGCCGAGCAGCGCGATGAAGCCCACCGACGCCGGCACCGACAGGTACTGCCCGGCCAGCCACAGCGCGACGATGCCGCCGACCATCGCGAACGGCACGTTGCCCAGGATCAGCAGCGCCTGCCGCGCCGAGCCGAAGGTCATGAACAGCACGACGAAGATGAGCCCGAGCGCGACCGGCACGACCAGGCCCAGGCGCGCCGCGGCGCGCTGCTGGTTCTCGAACTGGCCGCCCCAGGCCAGGCGGTAGCCCGGCGGCAGCGTCAGCTCGCGCGCCACCGCGGCGCGCGCGTCCTCGACGAAACCGACGAGGTCGCGGCCGCCGACGTTGGCCTGGATCAGCGAGAAGCGCGATCCGCCCTCGCGCCGCACCTGCACCGGCCCCGAACTCGGCCGCACCGTCGCCAGCGCCGTCAGCGGCACCTCGCCGGCGTCGCCGCGCGCCAGCCGCAGGTCCTCGAAACGGGCGGTCGAGCCGCGCACCTGCGCATCGCCGCGCACGAGGATCGGCGTGCGCCGGTCGGGCTCGATCACGGTGCCCGCCAGCACGCCCTCGAGCTGCGCGCGCAGCTCGTCCTGCACGTCGGTCACGGCCAGCCCGGCGCGGCCGGCGGCCTGCGCGTCGACCTGCACCTGCAGGTATTCGACGCCGTCGGTGGCCTGCGTCAGCACGTCCTGCGCGCCGGGTACCTTCTCGATCACGGCGGCGATGCGCTGCGTCAGCTCGCCCAGCGTCTTCAGGTCGGGGCCGAAAAGCTTGATCGCGACATCGCCGCGGCTGCCGGTGAGCATCTCCGAGACGCGCATCTCGATCGGCTGCGTGAAACCGAATTCGAGTCCCGGGAACGCCGCCATCACCTCGCGGATGCGCGCCGTCAGCCAGTCCTTGTCGGCCACGCGCCATTGCTCGCGCGGCGCCAGGCGCATGAACAGGTCGGTCTCGTTGAGTCCCATCGGGTCGAGTCCCAGCTCGTCGGAGCCGACGCGGCCGATGCTGTGCTGCACCTCGGGCACATGGGCGGCGATGGCCTTGGCCACCGCGAGGTCGATCTCGACCGAGCGCGCCAGGCCGATCGACGCCGGCTTCTGCAGCTGCAGCAGGATGTCGCCTTCGTCCATCGTCGGCATGAAGGTCTTGCCGGTACCCAGATAGGCGGCGCCGCCGAGCGCCAGCGCGAGCACGGCCAGCACGACGGCGCGCACCGGATGTGCGAGCGCGCTCTCCAGCAGCGGCCGGTAGAGGCGGTCGGCGTGGCGCATCAGCCAGGGTTCGTGGTGCGCGCGCTCCTTGAGCAGCAGCGAGGCGAGCACCGGCACCAGCGTCAGCGACAGCAGCAGCGAGGCGCCGAGCGCGAACACGATCGTCAGCGCCACCGGCGCGAACAGCTTGCCCTCCAGCCCCTGCAGCGTCAGCAGCGGCATGAAGGTCAGGCAGATGATGAGGATGCCCGCGGCCACCGGTGTCGCGACCTCGCGCGCCGCCGTGTAGACGCGGTGCAGGCGCGGCAGCTGCCCGCCGCCGCTGCCGGGCGCGAGCCGGCTGACGGCGTTCTCGACGACGACGACGGCGGCGTCGACGAGCATGCCGATGGCGATCGCCAGGCCGCCCAGGCTCATCAGGTTGGCGCTCATGCCGGCGATGCGCATCAGCACGAAGGTGCCCAGCGTCGCGAAAGGCACCATCAGCGCGACGACCAGCGCAGCGCGGAATTCGCCGAGGAACAGCAGCAGCAGCAGCACGACGAGCACGGTGGCCTCGAGCAGCGCGTGCTCGACCGTGCTGACGGCGCGCGTGATCAGCGAGCTGCGGTCGTAGAACGGCACCACGCGCACGCCCGGCGGCAGTGCGGGCGCGAGCTCGGCGAGCCGGGCGCGGATCGCCTGCACGAGGGTCGAGGCATCGGCGCCGCGCAGCGCCACGACGATGCCCTGCACGGCCTCGCCGCTGCCGTCGCGGCTGACGGCGCCGTAGCGGGTCAGCGCGTCGGTGCGCAGCTGCGCGACGTCGCCGATGCGCACTGGCGCGGCGCCCGGGCGCACGACGATGCGCGCGACGTCGTCGAGCGTGCGGATCGCGCCCTCGGCGCGCACGATCAGCGTGTTCTCGCCGGCGTCGAGGCGGCCGGCGCCGTCGTTGCGGTTGTTGCGTCCGATGGCCTCGACGAGGTCGCGGAAGTGCAGGCCGGCGGCCGCCAGCCGCGCCCGGTCGGGCACCACGGTGTAGCTGCGCGCCTCGCCGCCGAGCACGTTGACGTCGGCGACGCCGGGCAGCGTGCGCAGCGCCGGGCGCAGCGTCCAGTCGAGCAGGCTGCGGCGCTCGGCCAGCGTCAGCCCGCCGCCCTCGATCGTGAACATGAAGACGTCGGACAGCGGCGTCGAGATCGGCGCCAGGCCGCCGCCGACGCCGGCGGGCAGGGTGGCGGCGACGCCGGCGTAGCGCTCGGCGACCTGCTGGCGCGCCCAGTAGATGTCGCTGCCCTCGGCGAAATCGAGCGTGATGTCGGCGATGGCGTATTTGGCCGTCGAGCGCAGCATCACGCCCTTGGGCACGCCCAGCAGTTCCATTTCCAGCGGCACGACGACGCGCGACTCGACCTCCTCGGGCGTCATGCCGGGCGCCTTGAGGATCAGCTTGACCTGGGTCGGCGAGATGTCGGGGTAGGCATCGATGGGCAGGCTCAGGTAGGCGGCGATGCCGGCGCCGGCCAGCGCGACGGCGCCCAGCAGCACGAGCACGCGCTCGCGCAGCGAGAATTCGATCAGGCGGGAGAGCATCGTCGCGTCACTCCGCCGCGATCAGCGACTTCAGCAGCGCCGTGCCGTGCGTGACGACCTGCGCGCCGGGGCTCAAGCCGTCGGCGCGGACGATGCTCGTTTCGGCGTCGCCGCCGAGCATCTCCTGCACGCGCACGGCGCGGATGCGGCGGCCGTCGCGGCGGAACAGCAGATGACCCTGGCCGGCAGGCAGCAGCGCGGCCGTCGGCACGGCCAGCGTGCCCGCGGGCGCGGGCAGCATCAGCGTCACGCTGAACTGCTGGCCGGCGACGTAGCCGGCGCCGGCCGCGCCGCCGGCCATGCGGGCGCGCAGGCGCAGGCTCTGGCTGGCCGGGTCGGTGTCGGCACCGACGGCGACCACGCGCGCCGCGCCGCCATCGGGCAGCCGCACGGCCAGTCCCGGCGTCAGCGCCCCGCGCACGCGCACCGGGGCCGTGAACGTGACGTCGAGCGGGCCTGGTTCGGCGACGACGAAGGCTTCGTCCAGCGCCGCCAGCGCCTGGCCGGGGGCGACGAGCCGGCGCAGCACCTGGCCGGCGATCGGCGCCAGCAGCTCGTATTCGCCGGGCTGGCCGCCGGCGGCCGGGCGCAGGTTCGCGAGTGCGCCCTCGGCCTGGCGGCGCCCGGCTTCGGCGGCGCCGGCGCGCGCCTGGCTCTGCTCGTGGCGCGACGCGGCGATGATGCCCTCGGACAGCAGCAGCGCGTCGCGGCGCGCCTGCTGCGCGGCGGCCGTCGCCTCGCTGCGCGCGCGCGCCAGTTCGCCCTGGGCCGCCAGCAGCGTCTGGCTGCGCAGCCGCGCCAGGGCCTGGCCCCGGCGCACCGGGGCGCCTTCGTCGACGAGGATGCGCGTGACCACCCCGGCATAGGGCACGGCGACGCGGGCGCTGGACTCCAGCGCCGCGCCGGCCTGCGCCGGCAGCCCCGGCAGCGGCAGTTGCGTCGCCGCGGCGACCGCGGCACTGGTGATGCCCTGGCTGCGCAGCTGCTCGTCGCTGAGCTCGACGCCGTCGGCCGGCGACTTCGCCGCGGGTGAGGAGGCGACCGGCACGGCGGCGGGCGCCGCGGGCCGCAGCAGGAACCACAGCGCTGCCAGCGCGGCGGCCAGCAGCACGGCGCCGGCCGGCCAGAGCCGGCGAAGGCGCGCTTCGTTCGTCGGCGGCGCATTCATGGCCGGGCCGCCGGCTGCCGGTGGTGCCGATGGGCGGGAAGGCGAGGGCGGGGGTGGTGCATGGGCGTCGATAGGCGTGGACATCGATCGCCATGCTGCCGGGCCCAGCTTTGGCCAAGCTTTGGATCGCTCGCTCGCCGCGGACGGCCCGCGGCCGGCGTCAGCGGCGTCTTACAGCGCCGGCCAGGGCCCGACCCGCGCCGACAGCCGCCCGCCTTCGAGGCCGAAGCGCAGCGGCAGCGCCAGCGCCTGCGCCAGGCCCTGGCTCAGCGCCAGGCCCAGCCCCGCGTGGTGAGCGGTGCCGCCCTCGGGGTGCTTGCGCCAGAAGCGGTGGCCGAAGTGATCGAGGTCGGCGGGCTCGAGGTCCGGCGCGGCGTTGTCGATGACGAGCAGCCAGCCCCCGCCCTCGCGCACGATGCGGCAGCCGACGGCCGCGCCGGCGGGCGCGTATTCGAGCGCGTTGCGCAGCAGGTTGAAGACGATGCGCTCGACGATGCCGAGATCGCTCTGCACCCAGGCCGACGGCGGCAATTCGGGGTGCACCGTGATGCCGCGCGCGGCGCACAGGTGCTGCAGCGCGGCGACGAGCCCGCCGACGAGCGCGGCGAGATCGAGCGGATCCGGCGCCACCGCGTCCTGGCCCGACTCCAGCCGCGCCAGCAGCAGCAGCGTGTCGACGCTGCGCTGCATGCGCGTGCAGGACTCGATGGCGGCGCGCAGGCTGCGTTGCGCGATCCCGGGATCGGCGTCGGCGAGCGCGCCCTCGGCGCTGACGCGGATCTCCGCCAGCGGCGTGCGCAGTTCATGGGCCACGTCGCGCGCGAAGCGGCGTTCGCGCGCCAGCGCTGCGTACAGCCGGTGCAGGCCGCTGTCCAGCGCCTCGGCGAAGGGCTTGAGCTCGCGCGGGAAGTCTTCGCCGATCGGCTGCATCGGCGCGTCGGTGTCCAGTGCCGCGACTTTTGCCGCCACCCGGTGCAGCAGCGCGATCACATGCTGCACGACGAGCAGGCCCAGGCCGACGGACAGCACCAGCGCCAGCACGATGCCGCCGAGC
>JAGWTU010000054.1 GCA_028868825.1 Burkholderiales bacterium
CACCAGCTGCGCGGATGGAAGCGATCGAGCTGGATCAGGCAGCCGCCGGCCGTGACGACGACCATCGTCGAGAACGCCATCGCATTCACATGGTTCAGCGGCAGCGGCGTGATCACGCGCTCGCGGCCCGGCCGTACCGAACAGACGCCGTCGAGGCCGGCGTACCACTGGCCGGCGCGCAGGAAGTAGTCGTTCGAGAGCCGGCAGCCCTTGGGCCGCCCGGTCGTTCCCGAGGTGTAGAGCAGCGCGCATTCGCTGGCCAGGCTCGGTGCACGGCTCGCGTCGGGCGCCGGCGTCTGCGGCGCGGGAACGGCACCGCCCGGCACCAGGGTGCGGCAGCGCATGCCGGCCGCCACGGCGGCGGCCCGCAGGTCGCGCTCGCGGCCGGGCAGCGTGACGGCGAGGCCGATCTCGCTGTGGCCGATGAGGTATTCGAGTTCGGCCGCCCGCATTTCGGCATTGATAGGCACGACGCTGACGCCTAGCGCGTTGAGCGCGAACCAGTGATAGAGGAAATCGGGCCGGTTCTCGAGCAGCAGACCGACGCGATGGCCATGACCCCAGCCGGCACCCGCGTAGGCGTCGCGCAGCTCGCGCACGCGCCGCCCGGCCTCGCGCCAGGACACGCGACCGGGCGCGATGCCGTAGGCGGCTGCGGTCACGGCCTCGATCTGCAGGAAATCGTCGTCCGTCGCCTGCCCGGCCGTGGTCGCGAATCGTTCGTAGACGGTATGCATGGTTCTTGTTTGCAAGGCCCGCCGATTCAGAGGTCGATGACGAGCCGCGCACCGCGGGCCCGCGAGACACAGATCTGCATCACCTTGTTCGACTGCTTCTCCGCCGCGCTGAGCACGTAATCGCGGTGGTCGACCTCGCCCTCGATCACGGCGACGGCGCAGACCCCGCATTCGCCGCGCAGGCAGTCGCACAGCGGATCCTCGCCCAGCGCCCTCAGGCTGTCGATGATGGTCTTGCCGACGGGCACCTGCAGCGTGGTGCCGCTTTGCGCCAGCACGAGCTCGAAGGGGCGGTCGCCCGCTTCGGACTGCGGCGTGGCGAAGATCTCGAAGCGCACGCGCGCCGGCGCCCAGCCGCGCGCCGCGGCGCGCGCCAGCACCTGGTCGAGCAGCGCGCGCGGGCCGCAGACATGGACGGTCTCGTCGCCGCCGCCGCAGTCACCCAGCACGGCATCGACATCGAGCGGCCGACCGCCCTGTTCGTCGTCGGCATGGACGCGCAGCGCATCGCCGAGCAGGGCCTTCAGCGGCTCTAGATAGGCCATCAGCGCACGGCTGCGGCCGGCGTAGACAAGAGTCAGCGGCCGCCCCAGCGCGCGGCATTGCGCGGCCATCGTCGCGATCGGCGTGACGCCGATGCCGCCGGCCAGCAGCACGACGCGACCGGCTCCCGGCTGCAACGGGAACTCGTTCTTCGGCGGCCGCACGGCAACGAGGTCGCCGACCTTCAGGCCCTCGTGCATGTAGCGCGAGCCGCCGCGGCCCATGTCCTCGAGCCGCACGGCGATGACGTAGCGATCGGGTGCACCATGCGCGGCAGCGGCACCGGACAGCTCGACGAGCGAGTAATGCCGCCAGTCGTGGCTGCCCTCGCCCAGGCGGACCTGCACCTGGATATGCGCGCCGGCTTCGAAGGGCGGCAGCGGACGCCCGTCGGGATCGGCGAGCTGCAGCTCGCGGATCAGCGGATTGAGCCGACGCGCATCGACGACGCGCAACTTCAATTCGGTCATGGCGTGGACTCCGGGGCCAGGGCATGTCGGGACAGGGCGTCGCGCAGGCCGTCGCCCCGATCGTCGGCCAGCGCGGCATCGCGCAGCTCGCGCAGCGTGGCCGGGGACAGCGCTGCGCCGGCGGCGTCGACGGCCTGCATCAGCAGCTCGAAATGGCGCCGGCCGCGCGCCAGCGTGTCGCTGTAGCCCTTGACGAGGCGCTGGCAGCGCACGATCTCGAGCGCGAGCATGGCATCGCGGCGCGCGGCCGTCTCGACGCGCCGCAGCCAGGCTTCGATCTGCGCGTTCTCCTGCCCGTAGCGCAGCGTGCCGCGGCGCCAGCGGCGCAGGCCCGCCAGGCCGTGGAGCAGCAGGAAGCCACGCAGCGAGGTCGTCGCGACGATGCGGCCCTGGCGCGTCGCGCGCTCGACCCAGCGCCGCGGCGCGCCCGAGCCGGCGAGCCAGCGGCCCAGCGGCGCCGGCAGCGTCTCGCAGATCTCGGGCAGGCCCGGATGCATGTATTCCTCGATGAACACCGGCTGGTCGGCGCGGGCGCGCACCTCGTCCTGCACGCGCTGGAAGCGGCTGTCGCGCGTCTTCAGGTCGGCCACGCGTATCGTGTCCTCGTACGACATCCACAGCGCCAGATGGCGGGCGCATTCGCCCACGAGTTCGGGGTGGTCGGCCTGGCCCGCGAGGTGTACGAGGCGGTCGAGGTAGAGCTCGGCATAGGCCGGGTCCTGGTAATCGACGAGCCGGCGCAAGCCCTCGAGCGCCAGCGCGCGCGCCGATTCGGGCAATTGCGCCTGCAGGCGCTGCAGCAGGCGCGCGATGGCCGGGTCGCGCGGCGTTGCGGGGGTTGTGGGCGTTGCGGACGCCGCGGCCGTTGCGGTCGCTGAAGCCGGTGCCGCCTGCGTGGCAGTCATCGCGTCCGGCTCCTGCGTCGCGCGGCCCCGATCGAAGCCGGCCGCGAAGGCGCGCAGGCTGGCCTGCACACCCACGCCGCCACGCGAGATCGTCGCCTCGAACTGCGCGCGATCGAACGGCAGCACCTCGGTCGCGGCCAGCGCGCCGAACAGCACCGCGCTGATGACGCTGCCGCTGCGCTCGGCCTCCTGCGCCATGTCGAAGCGGACGAAGCGCCGCGCCGAGCGTTCGCAATGCGCGAGCAACCCGTCGTCGGCCACGCGGCCGTCGCCCATCGCCATCTTCTCGGCGATCGCATAGACACGGTGCGTCGACGCCACGAGCGTCGTGCGATCGGCGGTCACGAGTCCTCGCTGCACCGCCCGCCCGGCCTCCATCAGCTCCGACGCCAGCACGAGATCGACATCGCCGGGCAGCGGCATCAGCGCCAGCACCGGCGCCGCGCCATGCGCCTCGGCCAGCGCGCGCGGGAACAGCTCGACGTAGTAGATCGTCGCACCGGTGCGCTGCGCCACGCCGGGCACCGAGGTCGTCTGCGCGATGTAACCGTTGGCCTCGCCGAGGTCGACGATCCAGTCGGCGAGCACGCCGCCGCCCTCGCCGCCCATCGCGAGGATGGCGATCTTGATCGGCTGCTCAGAAGGCATGGCGAGCCCTGCGCCGCGCGGCTGCGCGTTGCAGGCGGCCGATGACGAGGCCGCGCAGCGTCTGCCGCCAGCGATCCCAGCGCGTCGGGTTGCTGACGATGCGCGCCTTGTAGAACGACGGGCACAGCACGGCCGCGTGCGAGACCTCGCCGCACAGGCCGCAGCCGACGCAGGAGTCGAGCACGGTCGCGACCGGATCGGTGCGCAGCGCATCGGGGTTGGGCTTGATCGACAGCGAGGGGCAGCCCGAGAGCCGGATGCAGGAATGGTCGCCCGTGCAGGTGTCGGCATCGACGCCGAAGCGCTCGCGCACGACGCGCCGGCCGGCGGCCACCGCCTGGCGCTGCAGCGGCTTCTCGCGACGCTGGCGGTTGAGCATGCATTCCGATTGCGCGATCAGCACCTTGGGCCCACGCTCGGGCGTCGTCATCGCCTCGCGCAGCGCGTCGCGCATCGCCGCGACGTCGACCGTGCGGGTGACCTTGCGCACCCATTTGACGCCGACGCCGCGCACCGCGTCCTCGATCGCATGGCCGGTGTCGCGCGTCGGGTTCGCCGCCGTCGACGACAGGATGTCCTGGCCGCCTGTCGCCGAGGTGTAGCTGTTGTCGACGATGACGGTCAGGTTGTCGCTGCGGTTGAACACCGCGTTGGCGATGCCGCTCGTCAGGCCGTTGTGCCAGAAACCGCCGTCGCCCATCACGCTGATCGCGCGCCGGCCGCCTTCGACGTTCAGCGCCGAGGCACCGGCCGCGCCGAGGCCATAGCCCATCGTCGTGTTGCCGAGGTTGAACGGCGGCAGGATCGAGAACAGGTGGCAGCCGATGTCGGCACTGACATGGCGGGCGCCGAGTTCGCGCTCGACGAGCTTCATCGCGGTGAAGATCGGGCGCTCGGGGCAACCGGTGCAGAAACCCGGCGGTCGGCCCTGGACGAGATCGCCGAGCGGCTGTATCGGCTGCAGTGGCTGGATCGGCTGCAGCGGAATCACGCGCGGCGCGGGCTTGGCCGCAGCGGCCGCCGGCAACCTCTGCCAGCGTTCGAGGAATTTCCGCGCCCCCTCGAGCAGCACCGCGGCACTGTATTCACCGGCCATCGGCAACAGGTCCTTGCCCTGCAGCACCGTCGCCGCGCCGGCCTGGCGCAATATCGACGCGAGGTTCTGCTCGATGAAATTCGGCTGCCCTTCCTCGACCATCAGCACGGCGCGCTTGCCGGCACAGAAACGCAGCACCTCGCGCTCGATGACGGGGTAGGCGACGTTCATCACGTACAGCGGGATGCGGCTCGCGCCGTAGACATCGGCCACGCCCAGGCGTTCGAGCACGCGCGCGAGCTGGTTGTACAAGCCGCCCTGGACGATGACGCCGATGTCGTCGCCTTCGGCGTTGAAGCATTCGTTGAGGCCGTGGCGCTCGATGTAGTCGACGGCCGCGGGCCAGCGCTCGGTGATCTTCTCCTGCTCGTGGACGAAGCTCGCCGGCGGCAGCACGATGCGGCCGGTGTCGCGCCGCGGCTGCTCGAGCGCTTCCTTCAGCGTGTACGCGGGCATGCGGTTGTCGGCCGCGACGAATTCGCCATGCACATGGCAGGCGCGGATGCGCAGCTGCAGCATCACCGGCGTGTGGCTGGCCTCGGACAGCTCGAAGCCGTGCTTGACGGCAGCGACGATGCTGGGCAGGTTCGGCCGCGGGTCGAGCAGCCAGATCTGCGACTTCATCGCAAACGCATGGCTGCGTTCCTGCATGATCGACGAACCCTCGCCGTAATCCTCGCCGACGACGATCAGCGCGCCGCCGGTGACGCCGCCCGAGGCGAGGTTGGCCAGCGCGTCGGATGCCACGTTGGTGCCCACCGTCGACTTGAAGGTCACGGCGCCGCGCAACGGGTAGTTCACCGAGGCCGCCAGCGTCGCCGCGGCGGTGGCCTCGCTGGCGCTGTTCTCGAAGCGGATGCCGTATTCGGCGAGGATGTCCTGCGCATCGGCCAGCACGTCCATCAGGTGCGAGATCGGCGCGCCCTGGTAGCCCGCGACATAGCTCACGCCCGATTCGAGCAGCGCCTTCGTGACGGCGAGGATGCCTTCGCCGCGGAAACGCTCGCCGGCGCCGAGCTTGAGCTTCTGGACTTCCTCGGCGAATGAGCGCTCGGCCATGGTGGCGTCAGTCCGGGATGACGGCCGTGGCCTCGATCTCGACGCGGGCGCGGTCCTCGATCAGCGCGGCCACCTGCACCGCCGACATCGCGATGTCGTAATGGCCGATCAGTTCGCGAAAGCCAAGCCCGATCGCCGGCAGCGCGGCCAGGTACTCGCGCTTGTCGAGCACGTACCAGGTCAGGCGCACGAGGTGCCGCGGGCTCGCGCCGGCGCAGGCCAGCACGTCGACGATGTTGCGCAGCGCCTGGATCGCCTGCTGTGCGAAATCGTCGCTGTGGAAGCGCTCCTGGCCGTCCCAGCCGATCATCCCCGAGAGATGGACCTGGCGGCCGCGGGTGACGACGCCGTTGGCGTAGCCGCGTGGCCTTTTCCAACCATCGGGCAACAGGGTCTGCATCGGGGGGTCCTCGTGATTCTTCATCGTCGTCGTCGTCATGATCTTCATTTCACGGCGGCCGACGCCTGGGCGGCCTGGCGCGCGTAATTCGCTTCGAGCTGGCCCTTGGCCGTGCGATAGGTGCGCGGCCAGCTCAATTCGGTATAGCCGATGCGCGCCGCCTCGCTCAGCGTCCAGGCCGGATTGGCCAGATGCGGGCGCGCGATCGCGCACAGGTCGGCGCGGCCGGCGGCGATGATCGAATTGACATGGTCGGCCTCGCTGATCGCCCCGACGGCCATCGTCGCAATGCCGGCCTCCTGGCGCACGCGGTCGGCAAACGGCGTCTGGAACATGCGGCCGTAGGTGACCTTCTCGCGCTTGCTGACCTGGCCCGACGAGCAGTCGATGAGATCGGCGCCGCTGTCCTTGAAGGCGCGCGCGATCTCGACCGCGTCGGCCGGCGTGATGCCGCCCTCGACCCAGTCGTGCGCCGAGATGCGCACGCTCATCGGCAGCTCCTGCGGCCAGGCGTCGCGCATCGCTTCGAACACCTCGAGCGGGTAGCGCAGCCGGTTTGCCAGGCTGCCGCCGTAGGCATCGTCGCGCTGGTTGGTCAGCGGCGAGATGAAGCTCGACAGCAGATAGCCGTGCGCGCAATGCAGTTCGAGCCAGTCGAATCCCGCCGCCGCGGCGCGGCGCGTCGCGGCGATGAAGTCGGCCTTCACGCGGTCCATGTCGGCGCGCGTCATCGCCCGCGAGACCTGGCTCTCGCCATCGAGGTATTGCTGCGGCGAGGCGCTGATGAGCGGCCAGTTCGCCTCGCCGCCCTCGGGCGGCAGCGGCTTGTCGATGCCGTCCCAGGCGCGGCGCGTCGAGCCCTTGGCACCGGCATGGCCGAGCTGCATCGCGATGCGCGCGTCGCTGTACTCGTGCACCCAGTCGACGATGCGCTTCCACGCCGCGCCCTGCTCGCCGTTCCACAGCCCCGGACAGCCCGGCGTGATGCGCGCATCGGGGCTGACGCAGGTCATCTCGACGAAGACGAGGCCGGCGCCGCCCATCGCGCGGGCGCCCAGGTGCATCAGGTGGTAGTCGCCGGCGATGCCGTCGACGGCCGAGTACTGCGCCATCGGCGAGACGACGACGCGGTTCTTCAGCGTCAGCGAACGCAGCGTGTACGGCGTGAACATCGGCGGCACCGCCGGCAGCGCCGCGTCGCGCTGCAGCGGCGTGCGCGCGGTGAACCAGCGCTCGTAGCCTTCGAGCCAGGCCTTGTCGCGCAGGCGCAGGTTCTCGTGGCTGATGCGCTGGCTGCGCGTGAGCATCGAGTACATGAACTGCTCGGGTTCGAGCGGGTCGCAATAGCGCTGGCCGCAGACCTCGAACCATTCCATCGCATTCCACGCCGCGTTCTGCAGTCGCAGCGTCTCGACGCTGCGCAGGGCCTGGTATTCCTGCAGCACCTCGGTCAACGCCTTGTCGCCATGCAGCTGGTACTGGCGCACGAGTTCGATCGCATCCTCGATCGCCAGCTTGGTGCCCGAGCCGATCGCGAAATGCGCCGTGTGCACGGCGTCGCCCATCAGCACGACATGGCTGCCGTGGCGGTTCTTCAGCCACCATTGCTTGCAGACGACGCGCTGGAAATTCAGCCAGGCCGAGCCGCGCAGATGGCGCGCGTTGGTCATCAATCGCTCGCCCTGCAGGTTGTCGGCGAACAGTTTTTCGCAGAATTCGATCGATTGTTCCGAATCCGCCCGGTCGAGCCCATGGGCCAGCCAGACCGATTCCGGGCATTCGACGATGAAGGTCGTGGTCTCGGCGTCGAACTTGTAGATGTGCGCCTGGAACCAGCCCTGCTCGGTCCTGCGGAAATCGAAGGTGAAGGCGTCGTAGAGCTTGTGCGTGCCGAGCCAGATGTAGCGGTTCGGGCGCGTGACGATGTCGGGCTCGAAGACCTCGGCGTATTTCGTGCGGATCTTCGAATTGATGCCGTCGCTGGCGATGATGAGGTCGGCGTCGGCGTAGTCCTCGTCGGAATCGACGTCCTGCTCGAACACGAGCTTCACGCCCAGCTGCTCGCAGCGCTGCTGCAGGATGTTGAGCAGGCGCTTGCGGCCGATGCCGACGAAGCCATGGCCGCCCGAGCGGATGACGCGGCCCTTGATGCGCAGCTCGATGTCGTCCCAGTGGTTGAACGCCTCCTCGATCAGCGCCGCGGTCTCGGCGTCCCATTGGCGCATGTTGTCCATCGTCGCGTCGGAGAACACGACGCCCCAGCCGAACGTGTCGTAGGGACGGTTGCGTTCGACGACCGTGATGTCGTGCCCGGGATCGAGCTTCTTCATCAGCAGCCCGAAATACAGGCCGGCGGGGCCGCCGCCGATGCAGACGATCTTCATGGAACCTCCTTTGCCGACGCGGCGCCGGTCAGGTGACCGGGGCCGCGTTCACATGAACAGGTTGATGTTGCCGAAGGCGGCGTCGCAATTTACGAGGTCGACGCGCTTGAGCAGGATGCGCAGGGGTCCGCCCGCCGCGGTCAGTTCGTGCGTGACCCAGCCGGCGAACAGCGTCTGCGCATCCATCCGCGTCTCGACGTAATGGAAGGCCGTGCGCACGACGTAGCGGCCGGCGGCCGCGTCCATCGACTCGACGGCCGGCGCCTGCAGCAGATGGTGGCAGCGGCTGCGCGGCTGCTGCGAGAACGTCCGCGCACCCGCCAGCCGTTCGGCGCGCACGCGCAGCAGCAGCTTGTCCTCGTACATCAGCGACGATTCGAGGCGGTAGTCGGTCTGCCCCGGCGTCAGCGGCATCCAGTAATGGCCTTCGTCGGCGAAAAGTTCGAGCCAAGCATCGAAGCGCTGCTCGTCGAGCAGACGGGCCTCGGCGTAGACGAAGGCGATCAGGTCGTGCTCGGTATAGCTGTTCATGCCGCGCACCCCCGGCTCGTCGTCGCAGGCTGCATGAAGCGGGCCCAGGCGCGGAACTGGTTGCGCATCTGCAGCTCGTTCGTGCCGTTGGTCGTGGCGTTGGACTGCCCGTGCTCGGCATCGTCGTACAGCCGCGCGACGTTGACCCAGTCGCGACCGCGCGCCTGCAATCCCGCCTGGGCCCGCTCGTAGACCTCGAGGTCGTCGTGGCCGACGACCGAGGTCGGCGCGTTGATCAGGCGGTTGTACATCAGCGTGCGCTCGAGCAGCCCGTCGGGCGCGCCGACGAGGCGGAAGGTCCAGGATTCGACCAGCGTGCGATCGGCGGCGATCGGCTTGAACAGCCGCAGCGTCTGTATCGGCCCCTTGATCATCAGGTTGGGGAAATAGACGGTGTTGTGGCGCACGTCGCCGAGAATCTGCTTGGCGCGTTCCTCGCCATAGGCGGCGACCATCTGTTCCCAATAGCCGGGCACGGCCGAATAGTTGGCGTGGATCGAGTCGGCGACACCGGTGTGGCCATGGCCGTTGACCCAGACGCGCAGGCCCATGTTCTCGAAGAACTCGTAGGAGCTGACGAAGGGCGCGAACAGTTCCACCGCCATCGGCTTGGGCGTGCCCGGCGGCGCCTCGTTCCAGACCTTGACGGCGGTACCGGCCGACGACTCGTGGG
Source organism: Burkholderiales bacterium (assembly GCA_028868825.1). GTDB lineage: Bacteria > Pseudomonadota > Gammaproteobacteria > Burkholderiales > Burkholderiaceae_C > Rubrivivax. Next base: position 9,447 of record JAGWTU010000054.1, read on the forward strand.
CGACCATCGGGTGGCAGGTGTCGGTCTGGTTGTCGACCAGCATCTTCCAGTTGCAATGGTGCATGTAGCGCAGCACGCCGCCGGCGACCTCGAGCCGGCCCTCGGGCGAGCGGTCGACCATGTTGTCGATGGTCGAGAGCGAATCGCCGAAGAAGGTCTCGAAGTCGACGCCGCTCGGGTTCAGCCGGCAGAAGACGAAATCGCGGTAGACGCGCACGGCCGGCACCGCGGCCATGCCCGAGGCCGCTTCGGTCTGCTCGAAGGCGACGCCGTCGTAGCCCTTCTTCAGCGGGATCGCCAGCAGCGAACCATCGGTCTTGAAGGTCCAGGCGTGGTAGGGGCAACGGAAGAATTTGCCGGTGTTGCCGCAGCCTTCGGCGGCGACCTTGACGCCCTTGTGCGGGCAGCGGTTGACGAGCACGCGGATGCTGTCGTCGGCGTGGCGCACCATGACCACGGGTTCGTTGCCGACGGTGGTCGTGTAGAAGTCGCCCTTCTTCGGCACCTGGCTCGCATGGCCGACGTAGATCCAGGTGTTGGCATAGAGCTGCTCCATCTCCAGCTCGAACAGCTCGGGATGGATGTAGACGTCCTTGTGCACTTCGCGGTCCCTGACCAGGGCCTGGACGGCTTGCGGATTGCTGCGATAGCGGCTCATCGTGATCCTCCGGTGGTGCCCGATTAGTTTATGACTAAACCAATGAGAAATCATAGATTCGAACCCCGGATAAACCCTAGACTGGCAGAATCGGCGTGATGAATGCCCCCACCAGCTTCGTAGACGATTACCTCCCGGCGCTGCTGGCCCAGGCGAGCCAGCTGATCTCGGGCGAGTTCCACGACGTCGTCGCCAAGCAGGGTTTCACGGTGTCCGAATGGCGCGTGCTCGCCACGCTGGCCGACGGCAAGGCGCTGAGCATCGGCCACCTGGCGCAGGTCACGACGATGAAGCAGCCGACGGTGACGCGCGTGCTCGACCGCATGGAGGCGCGCGGGCAGATCGAACGCGTGCCCAGCGACGGCGATCGCCGCGTGACCTGGGTGCGCATCACGCCGCTGGGCGCGCGCGCGGTCAAGCTGCTGATCCCGCTGGCCCGCGAACACGAGGCGCGCATCCTCGAGCCCTTCGGCCTCGAGCGCGCCGAGGCGCTGAAGGCGATGCTGCGCAGCATCGTCGAACTGCACCGCGGCGCGGCCGCCGAGGCCGACGTCGCCGACGTCGCCGACGAATAGCGCCGCGGCCCGCTTCAGGAGCGATTCGAAGCGCGCGGCGCGACCCCGTCGGCGTCCGCCTCGGCGTCGGGCGCCAGCATGCGCCGCGGGTCGGTCCAGACGTCGAAGTCCTCGCCGCGCACGCCGCCCTCGCGCAGGGCCGCTTCGCGCAGCGACAGCCCCTGGGCATGCGCGAGCCTGGCGATGCGCGCCGCCCGCTCGTAGCCGATGTGCGGCGTCAGCGCCGTCACGCGCATCAGCGAGCGCTCGAGCCCCGCCTGCAGATGCTCGACGTGGGGCTGCAGCCCCTGCACGCAATGCACCGTGAAGCTGCGCATCGCGTCGCCGAGCAGCCGCAGGCTGTCGAGCGTGTCGTAGGCGATCAGCGGCTTGTAGACATTGAGCTCGAACTGCCCCTGGCTGGCCGCGATGCCGATCGCGACATCGTGGCCCATCACCTGCGCGCAGACCATCGCCAGCGCCTCGATCTGCGTCGGGTTCACCTTGCCGGGCATGATCGAGCTGCCGGGCTCGTTCTCGGGCAGCTGCAGCTCGCCCAGGCCGGCGCGCGGGCCGCTGCCCATCAGCCTCAGGTCGTTGCCGATCTTCGCCAGCACGATCGCCAGGCCGCGCAGCGCACCATGCAGCCGCACCAGCGGCTCGTGGCCGGCGAGCGCCGCGAACAGGTTGCCGGCCTGCCGGAAATCCTCGTCCAGATGCCGCGACAGCAACTCGCAGACGCGCTCGCCGAAGCGCGGGTGCGTGTTCAGCCCCGTGCCGACCGCCGTGGCGCCGATGGCCAGCGCCCGCACGTCCGGCGTCGCCTGCGCGATGGCGCGCTGCACCAGCTCGAGCTGTGCGACATAGCCGCCGAACTCCTGGCCCAGCGTCAGCGGCGTCGCGTCCTGCAGGTGCGTGCGGCCGACCTTGACGATGTCGGCGTGCCGTGCGGCCTGCAGGCGCAGCGCCGCGCACAGCGCGTCGAGCGCGGCTTCGAGATCGTGCAGCTGCCGCGTCGCGGCGATGTGCATTGCGGTGGGGAAGACGTCGTTGGACGATTGCCCGAGGTTGACGTCGTCGTTCGGGTGCACCTTGTCCGGGGCCAGCGACGCCGAGGCCAGATGCGCGACGACCTCGTTGACGTTCATGTGCGTCTGCGTGCCCGAGCCGGTCTGCCACAGCGAAAGCGGGAACTGCGCGTCGAATTCGCCCTCGGCGACGCGCAGCGCCGCGGCGGCTATTGCCGCGGCCTTGACGGCATCGATCCGGCCCAGCTCGGCATTCGCCAGCGCGGCGGCCCATTTGACGAGCGCGATGGCGTGCACCAGCGCCAGCGGCATGCGCTGCGCGCCGATGGCGAAGAAGCGGCGGCTGCGTTCGGTCTGCGCGCCCCACAGCGCGTCGGCGGGGACCTCGATGGGCCCGAAGCTGTCGTGTTCGGTGCGGGTGGCGGCGTTGCTCATGGTGGCCCCTTCGGCGGCTATCCGACGGGCGCACCGGCTTGCGATCGCGGCATCGGCATGCGCCCGCGGCAGGGCCCAGCCTAAGACTTTCGCCCGACCCTCGCAGCGACCGCACCATGCGGCGGCCGTTGCGGTGCCGCTCAGCGGCCGGCTTCCTCGCGTCGCCGCTGCGCCTCGGCGCCGGCCGGCAGCCAGCGCGGCAGCGTCCAGTTCGTCGCCAGCGCAAGCACGCGCAGCCCCGTGGCGACGGCCACCGCGGCGCTCATCGCCGCCCAGGCGGGGGCCTGCAGCGCCTGCGCGGCCACCAGCGTCCAGGCGCCGAAGAACGAGCACAGCGCATAGGGCCGATGGTCGCGAAAAGCCGTCGGGATCTCGTTGCAGACGATGTCGCGGACGACGCCGCCGAACACCGCCGAGATGATGCCCATGAGCACCGCGACGGCAGCCGGCATGCCCTGTTCGAGCGCCACGCGCGTGCCGCCGGCGGTGAACAGCCCCAGGCCCAGCGCATCGGGCCACTGCATCGCACGTTCGGTCGGCATGAGGTGGCGCGCGCGCATGAAGCTCATCGCCAGCACGCAGCCGCCACCGATGACCCAGATCCAGCCGGGATGTTCGACCCAGGAGTACGGCCGGCGGTCGAGCAGCAGGTCGCGCAGCGTGCCGCCGCCGAAAGCCGTCAGCCCGGCGACGACGCAGACGCCGACGGCGTCCAGGCCCTTGCGCGCGGCCGCCAGCAGGCCCGACAGCGCGAAGGCCAGCGTCGCCACGGCCTCGACGGCGACGACGGCATCGCTCAGCAGCAGCAGCTTCGGGTCGTGCATGGCGGCGGCTGCGGCTTCTGCTTCTTCAGTCCTCGAGCGCGCGCAGCCGGCTCTCGGGCATCGCGAGCATCGCCAGCGCCGTGACGACACTGGCCGCCGCCGCGTACCAGGCCGGCGCCGAGGGGTTGCCGGTGGCGCCGATGAGCCAGGTGATGATGAACTGCGTCGTACCGCCGAACAGCGAGACGCCGACGGCATACGCGATCGACATGCCGGTGGCGCGTATGCCGCGCGGCAGCAGTTCGGGGATCGCGATCAGCGACGCCGCGCCGCTGACGGCCGTCAGCGCGGCGAGGAAGCCCGAGACGGCGAACAGCACGCCGGCGCTGGGGCTGGCGACGAGCCAGCCGAAGGCCGGGACGGTCAGCAGCGCGGCGGCCAGGCGCGGCCAGAACATCGTCGGCCGGCGGCCGTAGCGGTCGCACAGCCAGCCGCCGAGCAGCGAGAACAGAAAGGTGCACAGGCCGCCGACGACGGTCGCACCCATCGCCGTCGCCGGCGTCAGCTTCAGCGTCGTGATCGCGAAGGTCGTCATGAAGATGCCGAGGTAGGTCGACACCGTGCCGCCGATGACGACCAGCACGGCCAGCGCGATGAGGCCGCGGTGGCGCCGGATGCCGACCATGCCGCTGTTGAGGGCCACCGCGGGCTTCGCATGCAGCGTCTCGGGCAGGTGGTGGCGCAGGTACAGCGCCAGCGGCACGAGCAGCAGCCCGACGAGGAAGGGCACGCGCCAGCCCCAGGCCAGCATCTCGGCGGCGCTGAGGTTGCGCGTCAGCGCCAGCCCCATCAGGCCGGCGACGAGACCGGCGATGCCCTGGCTGGCGAGCTGCCAGCTGGCGTAGATGCCGCGCCGGTTCGACGGTGCCGATTCGATCAGGAAGGCGCTCGAAGGCCCGACCTCGCCGCCCAGCGCCAGGCCCTGGATCAGGCGGCAGAGGACGACGATGATCGGCGCGGCCAGGCCGATGCTCTGGTACGAGGGCGTCAGCCCCAGGCCCAGCGTGCCGACGGTGATCAGCGCGATCGTCAGCAGCATCGCCGGCCGCCGGCCGGCGCGGTCGGCGAAGGCGCCGATGAGCACGCCGCCCAGCGGCCGCGCGAAGAAGCCGACGCCGAAGACGGCGACCGACAGCAGCAGGCTGCCCAGCGGCGTCGCCGCGGGGAAGAAGGTCTTGCCGATGTAGACGGCGAAATACGCGTAGGTGACGAAGTCGTAGAACTCGAGGGCGTTGCCGGCGACCGTCGCGGCGACGATGCGCACGGGGACGGGCCCCGCGGTGTCGCCGGCGGCGGCCGGCGGCGCGGCATCGAGGCGGATGGGAACGGCGTGCAAGGCGCTGGTGTTCATCGTCGGGGCTCGCTTTCAGGCGCGGGGGGTGGGCGGGTTGGTCGGGGTGGGGGAGGCGGTCAGGTAGCGCTCGGTCAGCAGCGTCCAGTAGGCGGCGCCGACGGCGATGTTGCGATCCTGGAAATCGAAACCGGGGTTGTGCACCATGCAGCCGCCGGCGTGGTGGCCGTCGCTGCCGTCGCCGTTGCCGATCAGCAGGTAGCTGCCGGGCACCTGCTCGAGCATGAAGGCGAAGTCCTCGCTGCCGGTCAGGGGCGGGCCCTGGAGGTTGACGCGATCGGCGCCGAGCAGCTCGAGCGCGACGGCGCGCGCGATCGCGGTCTCGGCCGGCGTGTTCACGAGCACCGAATAGCCGCGCCGCCATTCGACATGCGCGGTGACGCCGAAGCTCTCGGCCTGCGCCGCCGCCAGCGCCTTGATGCGCTGCTCGAGCAGCGCGCGCACGTCGCGGTCGAGCGAGCGCACGCTCAGCTCCAGCGTCGCCGATGCCGGGATGACGTTGTTCGCCTGGCCGGCCTGCAGCGCGCCGACGGTGACGACGGCCGTCTGCTGCGGATCGACGTTGCGCGAGACGATGGTCTGCAGCGCCATCACGAGGCTGGCCGCGGCGACGACGCAATCGCGCGCCAGGTGCGGCATCGCGCCATGGCCGCCGACGCCGGTGAGGCGGATCGTCGCGTAGTCCGACGAGGCCATCGCCGCGCCTTCGCGCAGCACCAGATGCCCCTGCGGGATGCCCGGCATGTTGTGCATCGCGAACACGGCGTCGCAGGGGTAGCGGGTGAACAGGCCGTCCTCGATCATGCGCAGCGCGCCGCCGCCGCCCTCCTCGGCCGGCTGGAAGATCAGGTTCAGCTCGCCGTCGAAGCGGCCGCGCACGGCCAGATGGCAGGCCGCGGCGAGCAGCATCGCGGTGTGGCCATCGTGGCCGCAGGCATGCATGACGCCGGGGCGCTGGCTGGTCCAGGCGGCGCCGCTGGCCTCGGTGATCGGCAGCGCGTCCATGTCGGCGCGCAGGCCGAGTCGGCGCCGGCCGTTGCCGCGCACGAGGCGGCCGACGACGCCGGTGCCGCCGATGCCGCGCTCGACCGCATAGCCCCAGGATTCGAGCCGCGCCGCGACGATCGCCGCCGTGCGGTGCTCGTCGAACGCGAGTTCGGGATGGCGATGCAGGTCGCGCCGCAGTTCGATGAACTCGGGAGCCTGGGCGTGCAGATCGTCGAGCAGATCGTTCATCGTCGGCGGCCTTGCGGCCCGGGTCTCGCAGGGGTGGGTGCGGCGACCAGCCGGTGCGGGCTATCGGTCGCTGCGATTGCGCCGCACTGTAGGGACGCCCCACTTGGAAGTCCAATGTATTCTTCTATGCATCAGCATGAGTTCAATGCATGCATTCGGGAGGCCGCCGGCATGACGCTCGTCCAGCTCAGACACCTCATCGCACTGGCCGACACCGGCTCGTTCAGCAGGGCGGCGCAGCGCATGTTCGTCACCCAGCCGGCGCTCAGCCGCAGCGTGCGCGCGCTCGAGGACGAACTGCAGGCGCCGCTGTTCGACCGCATCGGCCGCCGCGCCGAGCTGACGCCGCAGGGCCGCGCGACGCTCGAGCGCGCACGCCGGCTCGTCTTCGACGCCGACGAGCTGCGCACCGCCAGCGCCGCGCAGGGCGACGGCCGCTCGGGCGTGCTGCGCATCGGCATGGGATCGGGGCCCGGCGCGATGCTGATGACGCCGCTGCTGCTGCACGCGGCGCAGGAATGTCCGCAGCTGCGCGTCGAGGTCTCGCGCGCCAGCACCGAGGCGCTGGTGCAGGCGCTGCGCGCGCGCACGCTCGACGCGCTGATCGTCGATGCGCGTTCGCTGCGCCCGGCGGCCGACCTGCGCACCGACTCGCTGCACGAGATGCGCGGCACGTTCATGGTGCGCAAGGGCCACCCGCTGAGCAAGCTGCGCTCGGGCGTGACGTTCGACGACGTGGCCCGCTACCCGATCGCGTCGACGCCGCTCTCCGACGAGGTGGCGCACGTGCTGATCCAGCGCTACGGCGCGCAGGCGCACCCGGAGCATTGCGTGACGCTGCGCTGCGACGAGCTGCGCAGCCTCGTCGAGGTCGCGCGCAGCAGCGATGCGGTGCTGATCGCCATCCGCGCCGCCGCGCCCGACCTCGTCGAGCTGAAGATGCTGCCGGCGCTCGACGCGACGGCGCGCTTCGGCCTCGTCACGCTGGCCCGCCACACCGAGGCGCCGGCGCTGGCGATGGTGCGCATGCTGATGCGGCGGCACCTCGACGATGGGGCGACACGCCGGCGCAGCGCGCCGGCCGCCTGACGGGCAGGGTCCGGTCGGCCCCTGCCTCGCGGCGTCACTTGATCTGCGTGAACAGCACGGCGTGCGCCAGCGACTGGCCGCCTTCCTGCAGATCCAGCTGGGCCTGGCGCGGGCCGGTGGCCGCGCCGCGGTCGGCCGCCATCGTCACGCGCACCTCGGCCGAGGCGCCCGCCGCCAGCTGCACGACGGCCGGCGTGGCCGTGAAGCTCACCCCCGCCGGCGCCGCCGCACCGACGACGACCGACAACGTGCGCACCGAGCCGCTGAGGTTGGTCAGCGTGATCACCTGGCTCAGGCTCTGGCCGCTGCCCGCGGGCACGGCACCGAAGCTCAGGCTGACCGGATCGAGCGCCACCGCGGCACCCGTGGCCGCGTAGAGGTTCTCGCGGCCACTGCCGACGATGTTGACGTCGGTCGCCGACGCGCCCGCGGCGTAGGGCTTGAGCACGCCCTGGTCGGCCGTGTTGACGACGGCCGAACGCACCTGCGCCGCCGTCCAGTCGGGGTGCTGCTGGCGCACGACGGCGGCCGATCCCGCGAGGTGCGGCGTGGCCATCGAGGTGCCCTGGAAGAACGCGAAGCAGGACGCGCCGCCGCAGTACGAGCGCGGTATCGAGCTCAGCACGTTGACCCCGGGCGCCACGACGTCGGGCTTGACGCGGAAGTCGACGTCGGTGGGCCCCTGGCTGCTGAACGAGGCCATGATGTCGTTGTTGCCGGTCTGGAAATAGGCGCGGGTGGCGCTGATCGTCATCACGGCGCCGTCATGCGGCTTCAGCAGGCCCGAATCGGTCAGCGACACGCCGTAGGCCGGCACCGTCGGCTGGTTGGCCGTGCCGTCCTGGGCCATGCCGATGGGGTCGCCCGCGGCGTTGTTGGCGACGAGCACCGCCACCGCACCGGCGGCCTGGGCGTTGCGGATCTTCGTCGAGAAGCTGCAGACGCCGCGCGAGACGAGCGCGATGCGGCCGCCGAGCCCGGTCGACAGCGGCCCGCAGGCGTTCGACAGCCCGGTGGTCGAGTTCACCGGCGCCTCGGTGACGACGCTCATCGGCGCGCTCAGGTCGGCGCTCAGGTGACCGAAATCACCGGGCACGCCCGGCACGCTGAGCCCGGCGACCTGCAGCGGCGTGGCGACGAAATGACCCACCGACGCGGCGCCGGCGGTCAGCGCGCGGGCCGCCGATCCGGGCGATTCGACGGTGTCATGGCCGGGGCCCGAATTGCCCGCGGCCACGGCGACGACCATGTTGGCGCGGTCGAGGTTGTCGACCGCGATCGTCAGCAGATCCTGGATGCCATGTGCGCCGCCGCCCAGGCTCATGTTGGCGACGTCGAAACCGTCCTGGTAGGCGGCTTCGAGCGCGTTGAGGATGTCCTCGGAACGGGCGTTGCCGACGCTGCCGGGGAAGATGTTGTAGTTGCCCAGCAGCGCGCGCGGCGCGACGCCGGAAACGCCGTAGGGGATCGGCACGCCGTCGGCCGTGAACGCCGGCGTGTCGAAATCGCAGGCCACGGTGCCGGCCACATGCGTGCCATGTTCCTGCACCGCCTCGGCCGAGTAATGGTTCTGCGGCGTCTTGTTGTTGAAGACCTTGGCGACGATCACCTTGTTGTTCGTAAAGCGGCGGTCGCCGAGCTGGGTCTGCGGCGCGTAGCCGCTGTCGGAGAAGCAGGCGTGGCCCGCGTCGACGCCCGTGTCGATGATCGCCACCTTGACACCGGCGCCGGCGTCGGCCGCGGTGCCGCCGTTGCGGGCCCAGGCCTGCGGCGCCGAGATCAGCGCCAGATCGGGGTCGCTGACCGTCGGCCGGTAGACGCCCTCGTATTCGATCGAAGCCACGAGAGCCGGGGCGCGCAACTGGTCGAGCGTGGCGCCATTGAGTTCGACCGCCACCGCATTCAGCGCCAGATCGAATTCGCCCGTCACCCGGGCCTGCGGCGCGTTCGTGCGCAGCCATTGCTTGTAATCGTTGCGCAGCGCCGCGAGACGGGCGCGATAGGACTTGACGCTGTTGCTCGAGAAATCGATCTTCTTGCCGCGGGGCGGGCGCGTGCTGGCCGCCGTGGACAGCGGGTCGCCCAGCAGTTGCACCAGGGCCGACCCGGTGTCCTGCGTGGCGGCGGGCGCCGACGCCGCATCGCTGGGCGCCGCCAGCACAGGGAACTGCGCCCATCCCGCCGCGGCGAGGACGGCCAGCGCGATCACGGATTTCAATGGCGGACGTAGTCCTTTGGCACGGGTACATGTCGTCATGGAGCACTCCTGTCGATGGTGGTCACTCCGGCACCCGAAATCGGGCACCGCGGAGCAAGGACGCCCACATTACGGCGTAAAGGCGAAATGAGCTATCCGTATCCCCCAGTGGTCAGGGGTCGTGGCCCGGGACCAGCGTGTCGTCGCGAACTCAGCGGGACCAGGGCGGTTGACGATCGGCGGCGATGGCATAGCGCTCGATCGCTGCGGCACAGGTCGCAGCGTCGACGCGGCCCTGCCCCCGCAACGCCGTCAAGGCCGCCAGCGCGATCTGGTGGCGATCGACCTCGAAGTAGCCGCGCAGCGCCGAGCGCGTGTCGCTGCGGCCGAAGCCGTCGGTGCCCAACGCGACGAAGGGCGCATCGAGATGGCCGGCGACGAGCTGCGGCCAGGCGCGCACGTAGTCGCTGGCGACGACGACCGGGTCGCCGCCGGCGAGGCTGCGCCCGAGATGGCTCGTGCGCGGCGCGTCGTGCGGATGCAGGCGGTTCCAGCGCTCGACCTCGCGCGCCTCGCGGGCAAGTTCGCTGAAGCTGGTGGCGCTCCAGACCTCGACCGCGACGTGCCAGTCGGTGGCCAGCATGGCGCCCGCCGCGATGACCTCGCGCAGGATCGTGCCCGATCCGACCAGGCGCACCCGGCCCCGGCTTTCCGCCACCGCATGGCGGGCGTAGCGATACAGCCCGCGGATGATGTCGCCCTCGCTGCCGGCCACGACGCTGGGCTGGGCGTAGTTCTCGTTCATCAGCGTGACGTAATAGAAGACGTCGAGCTGCTCCTCGAGCATCTGGCGCATGCCATGGTCGAGGATGACGGCGAATTCGCCGGCGAAACAGGGGTCGTAGGCCCGGCAATTCGGGATCTGCGCGGCCAGCAGCAGGCTGCTGCCGTCCTGGTGCTGCAGGCCCTCGCCGCCCAGCGTCGTGCGCCCGGCGGTGGCGCCGAGCAGGAAGCCGCGCGCGCGCTGGTCGGCTGCGGCCCAGATCTGGTCGCCGACGCGCTGGAAGCCGAACATCGAGTAGTAGATGTAGAACGGCAGCATCGCCAGTCCATGCACCGAATAGCTCGTCGCGGCCGCCGTCCAGCTGGCCAGCGCGCCGGCCTCGCTGATGCCCTCCTCGAGGATCTGGCCGTTGGTCGCCTCGCGGTAGCTCATCAGCGAGCCGATGTCCTCGGGCTCGTAGGTCTGGCCGGCGCTCGAATAGATGCCGACCTGGCGGAACAGATTGGCCATGCCGAAGGTGCGCGCCTCGTCGGCGACGATGGGCACGACGCGCGGCCCCAGCGCCTCGTCCTTGAGCAGGTTGGTGAGCATGCGCACGAAGGCCATCGTCGTGCTCATCTCCTTGCCTGCCGCGTGCAGCGCGAAATCGCCGTAGCGCGCGAGTTCAGGCACCCCCACCGCCGGCGCGCGGCCGCGGCGCTCGGGCAGGCTGCCGCCCAGCGCCTCTCGCCGCTCGCGCAGGTAGCGCATCTCGGCGCTGTCCCCGGCGGGCTTGTAGAAGGCGAGCGCGGCGGCCTGCTCGTCGGAGAGCGGCAGGTCGAAGCGGTTGCGAAAGGCGATCAGATCGGCGCGCTCGAGCTTCTTCTGCTGATGCGTCGTCATGCGGCCCTGGCCGGCGTCGCCCATGCCGTAGCCCTTCTTCGTCTGCGCCAGGATCACGACCGGCTGGCCGCTGCGCTGCAGCGCCTCGTGGTACGCGGCGTGGATCTTCACGAGGTCGTGGCCGCCGCGCTTGAGGCGGTCGATCTGCTCGTCGGTGAGGCCCTGGGCCAGCGCCGCCAACGCCGGCGACTGGCCGAAGAAATGGTCGCGGTTGTAGCGGCCGTCCTTGGCGGCGAAGGTCTGGAACTGGCCGTCGACCGTGTGCGCGAAGGCGCGCGCGAGGGCGCCGTCGGCGTCGCGGGCGAAGAGGCCGTCCCAGTCCGAGCCCCAGACGAGCTTGATGACGCGCCAGCCGGCGCCGGCGAACAGCGCCTCGAGCTCGTCGATGATGCGGCCGTTGCCGCGCACCGGGCCGTCGAGGCGCTGCAGATTGCAGTTCACGACCCAGACGAGGTTGTCGAGCCGCTCGCGCGAGGCCAGCGTCAGCGCGCTCATGCTCTCGGGCTCGTCCATCTCGCCGTCGCCGAACACGCCCCAGACCTTGCGCGCGCCGGTGTCGAGCAGCTGGCGGTGCTGCAGGTAGCGCATGAAGCGCGCGTGGTAGATCGAGCTGATCGGACCGATGCCCATCGAGCCGGTCGGGAACTGCCAGAAGTCCGGCATCAGCCAGGGATGCGGGTAGCTGCTCAGGCCGCGCGCGCCGCGGCCGGCGGCACCGATCTCCTGGCGGTAATGCGCGAGGTCGCTCTCGCTCAGCCGGCCTTCGAGGAAGGCGCGGGCATAGACGCCGGGCGCCGAATGCGGCTGGAAGAACACGAGGTCGCCGCCGCCGGGCGCTGCCGGGCCGCGGAAGAAATGGTTGTAGCCAACCTCGAACAGGTCGGCAGCGCTGGCGTAGCTGGCGATATGGCCGCCCAGCTCGCCATAGGCGAGGTTGGCACGCACGACCATCGCCAGCGCGTTCCAGCGCATCAGTGACGCCAGCCGCTCCTCGACGGCCAGGTCGCCGGGAAAGGCCGGCTGGCGTTCGATAGTGATCGTGTTGACGTAGGGCGTGCCGCGCAGCGGTTGCCAGCCGACCGCGGGGTCGCGGGCCATGACGGCCAGACGGTCCATGATCTCCCGCACCCGCTGCGGGCCGGCGGCCGCCAGCAGCGAAGCCAGCGCGGCCTGCCATTCGGCGGTTTCGGCAGGGTCGCTGTCCGGTGCCGGGGCGGGGGCCGAGGGATCGTGGTTCGGCGGCTGGTTCATGAGGACGGCTCCGGGGTCCCGGAACGCCCGGGAGGGCCCGCAGTGTGCTCATCGGCGCCGGACTGCGCAATCGGCCGAAGTCCTGGGGTGGGGCCTGCGCCCCGGGTGCGTCAGGCGGCGACGGCCAGCATCACCGAATAGGCCTTGAACACGGCCGTCACCGGCTGGCCGAGCTCGAGACCGAGCGCATTGACGGCGTCGTTGGTGACGCTGGCGGTGACGACGCCGCCGCCCGGCAGCTCGACACCGACGAGCGTCGAGACGGCGCCACGATCGATGCGGCCAACGCTGCCGGCGAGCTGGTTGCGCGCCGAGAGCACATAGCCGCCGAAATCGGCCACCAGCACGACGGCCGAGGCCTTGACGAGCGCGATCGCCGGCTGGCCGACGGCGAGCTTCAAGCGCGTCGCCGCCGCTGCGGTCAGCGTCGCGGTGATGGTCTGACCGGCGTCGAGCCGCAGCGCGGCCTGCGCCGTCACCGGGCCGATCTCGACGGCGCTGATCGTGCCGGTGAATTGATTGCGGGCGGAAGTCTTCATCGGATGGGTGGGAAGTTTAAGGTCGGTCGGTCAGGCCAGTAAGGCCGGTCGGGTTTCGTCGGGGTTCAGAACTTGCGCACCTCGATGCCATGCTTGAGCAGCGCGTAGCCGAGCTGGCGCGGCGTCACGCGCAGCATGCGCGCGGCCTTGGCCTGCACCCAGCCGCATTGCTCGAGCGCCCACACGAGGCGAGCGCGCTCGTCGCTCTCGTCGGGCTCGTCATCGACGGCGGCCGCCGCCACCGCTGGCACCTTGACGCCGGCGGTCGGCCCGGTGCGCACGATGCCGGCCGGACGCTCCGACGGCAGTGGCGGCAGCGGCACCGCCGCCGGTGCCACGGCATCGGCCTTGTCCATGAAATGCAGCGTCTGCGTCAGGCAGCGGTTGTGCTTGCACGGAAACGCGAGGTCGCGGATCACGTCGCCCTGCACCATCGTCGCCGTGCGCTCGATGCAATTCTCGAGTTCGCGCACATTGCCCGGCCAGTAGCAATGCATCAGCACCTCCAGCGCATCCGGCGCCACCTGAAGCTGGCGCCGGTTCTCCTTGTTGTAGCGATCGAGGAAATGGGTGACCAGCGCCGGAATGTCGGCGCGGCGCTCGCGCAGCGGCGGCAGGAAGATCGAGACGACGTTGATGCGGTAATAGAGGTCGGCGCGGTATTCACCGCGCTGGACCATCTTCTCGAGGTCGCGGTTGGTGGCGCAGATCAGCCGCACGTCGACCTTCACCGGCTTCGTGCCGCCGACGCGCTCGAACTCGCGCTCCTGCAGCACGCGCAGCAGCTTGGCCTGGAAGCCGGGCGAGACATCGCCGATCTCGTCGAGGAACAGCGTGCCGTTGTGGGCGAGCTCGAAGCGCCCCTTGCGCTCGCCGACGGCGCCGGTGAAGGCACCCTTCTCATGGCCGAAGAGCTCGCTTTCGAGCAGCGATTCGGTCAGCGCCGCGCAGTTGACCTTGATGAACGGCTGGTCCTTGCGCGGCGACAGGTAATGCACGGCGCGCGCGATCGCCTCCTTGCCGGTGCCGCTCTCGCCGCGCAGCAGCACCGTCGCGCGCGACGGCGCGGCCTGGTGCACCTCGTTGAAGACCTGCTGCATCGGCTTCGATTCGCCGATGACGTTGGCGATCGTGCGGCGCCCGCGCGATTCGCGCTGCAGCGCCTTCTGCAGCCGCGTCGTCTCGGCCTGCAGCCGCTGGTGCTCGTCGCGCACGGCCGCGTGCAGCGACACCGTCTGCGCCAGCAGCGTCGCCACCATCGTCAGGATGCGCTGGTCGTCCGACAGCCGCGCCCCGCCCTCGACGGTGCGCTGCGCCGCCAGCACGCCGACGACGCTGTGCTCGGTCTTCAGCGGCACGACGACGAAGGCCGACATGCGATCGTCCTGGGCACCGAAGGCGCCGGTGCGGTCGATGAATTCGGCCGCCTGCGAGACATCGGGAATGACGACCGGCATCCCCGAGGCATGCACATGCCCGATCACGCCCTCGCCCGGCTGCCAGACGCCGCGCGCCTCCTGCTCGCGCGTCAGCCCGACCGAGCTGCGCACGGCCAGCGTCGCGTCGGTCTCGCCCGGCATCACGATCATCGCCCGCTGCAGCGACAGGTGCGCCACCAGCACGTTGAGGGCGGCGTGGAACGAGCGGTCGATGTCCAGTGAGGCGCCGAGGATGCGACCGATCTCGTAGACGGTGATCAGCTCCAGATGGGAGCGCTGATCCTGATAGCTTCGACTCAACACGGCGCACCTCCTTGATCCAGGCCGCGGGCATTCGTGGTGCGCGCGGTATCGCCCTGGGGCACCCGCAACCGGACGCCGGGGGTCTTGGCCCGGCGGCCTGCGGATGGAGGAAAAAGACGCAAGAAGCGGGCCGACCGACCGACGCGTTCGGCGGCGGCGCCCGGTGCGCTAACGGGCCGCGGCGTGCTGCGCGATCAGCCGCTCGAGCTCGGCCACATGCTCGGCCTCCTCGGTGGCGAATTCGCCGGCGATGGCGCGCAGTTCGGCGTCCTGCGCCAGTGCCGCGATGGCGGCGTAATAGGCATGGCCGCGGCGCTCGGCCTCGAGCGCCAGGCGCAGCGCCTCGGCGCGGTCGATATAGCCGTCGACGCCGGCCCAGACGGCCGTCTCCGGCCCCGTGCCGTCGGGCCAGTCGTATTCCTCGGGCGCCATCGCCGGCAGCTCGCGGAAACCGCCGCGCGCCATCGCCTCGGACAGATGCTTGCGCGAGTAATACGCCATGCGCGCGAAGAACACCTTGACCTCGGCATTGCCCTCGGTCTGCATCGCCGCGGTCAGGTCCTCGTAACGCCGCGCCGCTTCGCGTTCGAGCGCGATCGCGTGGGCCAGGAAACTCTCGACATCGCCCATCGCGCTCAACCGAATTTGAAAAGGATGCCGTGGCCGCCGCGCGGATATTCCCAATCCACGTTGGCGTGCTCGGTGCAGATGATGCGGCAGCTGCCGCATTCGAGGCAGCCGTCGGTGATCAGCGTCACCGCGCGCGTCGCCTCGGCCTTGTAGCAGCTGGCCGGGCAGACATAGGTGCAGGCCTGCGACTTGCACTCGTTGGCGCAGACCGCGGCGTCCTTTATGCGGATATGCGGCCGCCCATGGTCGACCTTGTAGCGGTTCTGGAACAGCTTTTCCTCGACATTGATGGCCGTGGCCATGACAGCGCTCATCGGAAGGCCCTCCAGAGCTTGATCGCGTCACCGAACAGCCCGCCGACGCGACGCGCCGACCTGAAGCTGCCCATGATTTCCTTTTCCTTGGCCTTCTTGTCGAGGCCGTCGACCGTGAACATCGTCTTCGCGGCGCGGTTGAAGAGTTCGGGATAGGTCGTGAAGAACTGCGGGTTGTCGTGCATCACGCCCGGCATGTCGCGGTACTTGTGCAGGTCCTTCATGACATAGCTGTCGGCCAGCTTGTCCTTGTAGGCACGCAAGGTCTTGGCCGTCATCGGCGCGCCGGCGGCCTTGGCCTCGATCACCGTCTGCGCCGCGAGCTGGCCGGTCGTCATCGCCAGGTTGCTGCCCTCGCGGTGCACGCCGTTGACGAAGCCGCCCGAGTCGCCGACGATCATCCAGCCGTCGCCATAGACCTGCGGGATGGCGTGGAAGCCGCCCTCGGGGATCAGGTGCGCGGCGTATTCCTTCATCTCGCCGCCCTCGATCAGCGGCGCGATCGACGGGTGCGTTTTGAGCTTCTCGAGCAGCGCGTAAGGCGTCGTGCGCTTCGGGTTGGCCTTGAAGTCGCTGAGCATGCAGCCCACGCCTATCGTCAGCGAGTCCTTGTTCGTGTAGAGGAAGCCGGTGCCGACCATGCCCTCAGTGACCGTGCCCATCAGCTCGATGACGACACCCTCGTCCTCCTTGACGTTGAAGCGCTGCTGCAGCACCTCCTCGGGCAGGAAAAGGATCTCCTTGACGGCCAGCGCGACATCCTTGCTGTCGAGCTCGGCGTGGAAGCCGGCCTTGCGCGCCAGCGTCGAATTGACGCCGTCGGCGAGCACGACGACATCGGCATACACCTCGCCGCCCTTGCGGTCACAGCGCACGCCGATGCAGCGCTTGCCGTCCATCAGCAGTTCCTCGACCGTCGTCTCGCAGATCAGCAGCGCGCCGGCCTCGCGCACCTTGGACGAGAACCATTTGTCGAACTGCGCGCGGATGATCGTGTAGCGGTTGTACGGCGGCTTGTTGTAGTCGTCGCTGCGGTAATGCGTGCCGACGAAGCTGTTGTCGTCGAGCACCCAGACGCGCTGCTCGATGATGTGGCGTTCCAGCGGCGCGTCGTCGCGGAAATCGGGAATGATCTTCTCGAGCGCCGAGGCGTAGAGGATGGCCCCCTGCACGTTCTTGCTGCCCGGGTATTCGCCGCGCTCGATCTGCAGCACCTTGAGGCCGGCCTTGGCCATCGTGTAGGCGGCGGTGTTGCCGGAAGGGCCGGCACCGACGACGATGGCGTCGAATTTTTCGGGCATTGCTTGCTCCTGGGGTGGCGGTGATCGATCAGGCGATCTTGCGGATGCGCTTGTCGAAATGGCTGCGGAAGGCCTGCGTCAGCACCGGCAGCACCTGCATCGCGTTGCCGACGATGCCGTAATGGGCGAAATCGAAGATCGGCGCATACGCGTCGGTGTTGATCGCGACGATGATGTCCGAGCCCTCCATGCCGACGCGGTGCTGGATCGCGCCCGAGATGCCGGCCGCGATGTAGAGCTTGGGCCGCACCGTCTTGCCGGTCTGGCCGACCTGGCGCTCGGCCTCGGTCCAGCCGGCCTGGACGACGGCGCGCGTGGCGCCGACCTCGGCGCCGAGCACGCGGGCCAGCTCCCAGACGAGCTTGAAGTTGTCGGCGTTCTTCAACCCCTTGCCGCCCGAGATCACGATGTCGGCATAGGCCAGGTTGATCGTGTTGCGGTTCGCGTCGGGGATGAATTCGAGCAGCTTGGTGACGATGTCGGTCTCGACCATGCCCAGCGCCATCTCGACGATCTCGCCGCGGCGCGTCTCGTCGCGGCGCGGCATGGGCATCACGCGCGGCCGCACCGTCGCCATCTGCGGCCGGTAGGCCAGCGTCATGATCGTGCACAGCAGGCTGCCGCCGAAGGTCGGGCGCGTCGCGGCGAGCGCGCGGCCGTCGATGTTCAGCTCGGTGCAATCGGCCGTCAGGCCGGTGCCCAGCGTCGTCGCCACCGATCCGGCGAGGTCGCGGCCCATCGTCGTCGCGCCCAGCAGCATGATCTCGGGCTGGTGCTTGTTCACGAGGTCCGTGAGGCCCTTCGTGAAAGGCTCGTTGCGGTAGCCCTTGAGCACGGCGTCGCGCATGATGTAGCAGCGGTCGGCGCCATAGCTGTAGGCCTCGGCGGCGTAGGCGTCGAGCGGCTCGTCGGGGCCGCCGAGCAGCACGCCCGAGACATCGACCTGCAGCTTGTCGGCGAGCTTGCGCGCCTCGCCCATCAACTCCCAGCTCACCGGGTTGACATGGCCGCGGTCATGTTCGATGAAGACCCAGACGCCCTTGTAGGACTTCAGGTGCTCGGGCAGTTCGGTATTGCGACCGGCACGGCCCGCGGCTTTCGGGGCGGCGGGGGCGGCAGGGGCGGCGGCGGATTTCGGGGCTTCGCTCATCGTGATCTCCGGCTCAGGCACTCAGGCGTTCGATCGTTTCGTTTTCCAGCGTCGCATGCGCGGTGAAGATCTTCTGCAGCAGGTTCAGGCAGACATCGGACGGGCTGCTGTCCTCGACGACCTGCATGTCGGCGCGCTCGTTGCGCGGCTTCGCGCCGAAGACCTTGCTGACGATCGTGGGTGAGCCCTTGAGGCCGATCTTCGCGACGTCCTCGATGCCGGCGTCGTCCTTGTTCCATTTCTTCACCTGGCAGCGGCCGGCGCGCAGCATGTCGCCGAGCGACGCGAAACGCATCTCGTTCGTGCCCTCGAGCATCGTGATCAGCGACGGCAGCGTCGTCTCGAGCAATTGCACACCGCCCTCGGCGCGGCGCTCGACCTGCAGGCGGCGGCGGTCGAGGTCGACCTCGACGATGCGGCTGACATAGGTCAGCAGGTTCAGCCCCAGGCGCTTGGCGATGCCGGGTCCGACCTGCGCCGTGTCGCCGTCGATCGTCTGCTTGCCGGTGAAGATCAGGTCGACCGCCTGCTCCTGGCCGATCTTGCGTATCGCCGCGGCGAGCGCATAACTCGTCGCCAGCGTATCGGCGCCGGCGAAGGCGCGGTCGGTGACGAGGATCGCGTCGGTGGCACCGAAGCTGACGCATTTGCGCAGCGCCTCCTCGGCCTGCGGCGGTCCCATGCACAGCACCGTGACGCGGCCGCCGAACTGGTCCTTCAGCCGCAGCGCTTCCTCGAGAGCGTAGAGGTCGTAGGGGTTGACGATCGCCGGCACGCCCTGGCGCATGATCGTGTTGGTGACCGGATGGACCCGGATCTGCGCCGAGTCCGGAACCTGCTTGATGCAGACGACGATGTGCATGGCCGCTCTCCCTTGCCTCAGGCCGCCGCCGCGCGGCGCTTGTCGTCGAGGCTGTCACGCAGGCGCGACAGCGACACATGCTGGCGGCCTTCGCTGTCCTGGAACACCTTGAAGACTTTTTCCTGCGCCGGCGTCGACGTGACGAAGTCGCCGTAGGCCTGCAGCAGCAGTTCGCGGTAGGCGCGGAACATCTCGACCTCGCCGAGATCGGCCAAGCCGGAGCTGCGATGCAGGTATTGGTAGAAGCGCTTGAGGATGTGCAGGCGGTTCACATGCACGATCGATTCCTCGTAGGGGATGCCGAAGAACTGCAGGAAATCCTCGGCGCTCGAAAGCGCCTTCAAACGCTGTATCAGGTTGTCCATGTTCAGTCTCCCGGGTTGGGCTTCAGGCGCGCAAGGCGCCGGTGCGGACGGCTTCGAAATGAAAGCGGATCAGGTCTTCGTCGGTCGGAGCGCGCTTGGTCAGCGTGACATGGCCGCGGATGCGCAACAGCAGCGCGTCCACCGTGGCGCCGTCGACGGCCAGGCCGAGGCGCTCGCAGGCGGCGGCGACGCCATGCGAGCCGGAATGCTTGCCGAGCACCAGCGCATGCTCGCGCCCGAGTTCCTCGGGGGCGAAACCTTCGTAATTGCGGCGGTCCTTGAGCAGGCCGTCGACATGGATGCCCGACTCGTGCGTGAACACGGCCGCGCCGACGATGCTCTTGCCCGCCGCCACCGGCCGCCCCGACGCCGCGGCGACGCGCTGCGAGATCGCCTGCAGCGCCGTCGTGGCTATGCCGCATTCGATGCCGTAGAGATGGCGCAGCGCCATCACGACCTCTTCCAGCGCGGCGTTGCCGGCGCGCTCGCCGAGGCCGTTGACGGTCGTGCTGACATGGGTCGCGCCGGCCTGCACGGCGGCCAGCGTGTTGGCGTTGGCGAGGCCGAGATCGTTGTGGGCGTGGATCTCGATGCCGATGTCGATCTCGCGCCGCAGCCGCGCGATGCGGGCATGGGTCTGGAACGGATCGAGCAGGCCGAGCGTGTCGGCGTAGCGCACGCGCACGGCGCCATGGCGCTGCGCGCTCTGCGCCGCCAGCACGAGGAAGGCGGGGTCGGCGCGCGAGGCATCCTCGAAGCCGACGCTGACGACGGCGCCGGCATCGGCGACGCGGTCGACGGTGCGGCGTATCGTCCGCAGCACCCAGTCGCGGTCGCGCTGCAGCTTGCGTTCGATCTGGATGTCGGACACCGGGATCGAGACATGGACGATGTCGGCATTGCAACGCAGCGCGGCGACGAGATCGGCCTCGGCCATGCGCGCCCAGACCATGCTGCGCGCGTGACGCAGCGAGGCGTTGACGGCCTGGATCAGCTCGAGCTCATGCTCGCCCATCGCGGGCACGCCCACCTCGAGCTCGGGGACGCCGGCGGCGTCCAGCGCGGCGGCGATGGCCAGTTTCTCGTCGTCGGTGAAAGCCACGCCCGCGGTCTGTTCGCCGTCACGCAGGGTCGTGTCGTTGACTGTTATTCGGGGGGTTTCGTACGGCTGGTTCATGGCGGTTCCAAGCGGGTTTGGAACCTCTATCGCAAGCGCTGTGCCACGCCGTTGAAATGGCGCAAGTGCTTGTCGGCGCTGGGTAATTGCCGCTTGGTCACGCCAGCGCCTTTCGCGGGCGGGCTGTGATGTTTGTCAGATTGCCCACAGGGGGGCGGAGCGGGACGCGGACCTGGCGCCCGCGCGGCGTGATCAGCGCTCTCGGATTACCGCTCTCGCGCGTGATTGCGCGTAAACCGCGGCAATTCGATCACGAGTTCGGTGCCGCGCAATTTGACGCAGCACGACAGGCGCGAATCGGCTTCCAGCCCCCAGGCGTCGCCGAGCTGGTCTTCCTCGTCCTCGTCGGCCGGCGCCAGCGCGTCGGCGCCGCTGCGCACATGGACATGGCAGGTCGCGCAGGCGCAGACCTTCTCGCAGGCATGCTCGATCTCTATGCCCTGCGCCAGCAGCTCGTCGATCAACGTGCGGCCCGAGCGCGCATCGAATTCGACCCCGGTGGGGCAGAGATCCTCGTGCGGGAGCACGCGCACATGGGTCATCGGCTTGGCGGGTTTGTCGGTCATGGGATGGGAATGTAGACCCGGCGCGCCTTGCGGCGCTCGGGCGTTTGGATTTTCAAGCCGCGAGCTGGTCGACGCGCTGCCCCGACAGCGCCTGGCTGACGCGCGCGTCCATGCGCAGGCCGGCGAACGGCGTCGTCGCGCGGTTCAGCGCCTCGGTGGCATCGCGCAGCTGCGTGCGCAGCACGCGCTGCTGCGCGAGGTCGCCCTCGTCCTCGGCGCATTGCTCGAGGACGTCGGCCACGGCCTGCATCGCGACGAGGATCTTCAGCTGTTCGCGCGGCTGCAGCAGCCTTGTGCCGTCCTCGTGCAGCGCGGCCTCGGTGGCGTCGAGCAGGCGCCGCGCATCGACCTCGGCCTCGCGCAGCATGCGCGCCGCGGCGTCGGTATCGGCGCTGGCCAGCGCGTCCTGCAGCATGCCGGCGATGGCGTCGCCGGCCAGGCCATAGCTCGGCTTGACCTCGACCTGGGCATGCACGCCGCTGCCCTGCTCGACGGCGCTGACCGAGAGCAGCCCGTCGGCGTCGATCTGGAACGTGACGCGGATGCGCGCCGCGCCGGCGACCATCGCCGGGATGCCGCGCAGCGTGAAGCGCGCCAGCGACCGGCATTCGCTGACCAGCTCGCGCTCGCCCTGCACGACATGCAGGGCCATCGCCGTCTGGCCGTCCTTGAAGGTCGTGAAATCCTGGGCCCGCGCCGTCGGCACCTGGCTGTTGCGCGGAATGATCTTCTCGACGAGGCCGCCCATCGTCTCGAGACCGAGCGAGAGCGGGCTGACGTCCAGCAGCAGCAGCGCGTCGTCGCCGGCCTGGTTGCCTGCCAGCTGGTCGGCCTGGATCGCGGCGCCGATGGCCACCGCCTGGTCGGGATCGATGCCGGTGTAGGGCTCGCGGCCGAACAGCCGCGCCACCGCGGCGCGCACCGCGGGCATGCGCGTCGAGCCGCCGACGAGGACGACGCCGTCGACCTCGTCGACCCTGAGCTTGGCATCGCGCAGCGCGCGCTTGAGCGGCGCGAGCGTGCGCTCGACGAGGTCGCGGGTCAGCGTGTCGAACAGCGGGCGCGTCAGCGCCACGGCGACCGGTGCGCCACCGTCGCGCGCGCATTGCATCTCGACGCTGTCGGCGTCGGTCAGCGCTTCCTTGGCGCGGCGCGCCGCGGCCTGCAGCGCGCCGAGGTCGGCGGCTTCCCAGGCACCGCCGCTGGCCTGCATGAACCAGGTCGCGAGGCGATGGTCGAAATCGTCGCCGCCGAGCATCGCATCGCCGCTCGTCGCGACGACCTCGAAGACGCCGCGCGCGAGGCGCAGCACCGAGACATCGAAGGTGCCGCCGCCGAGGTCGTAGACGACATAGACGCCCTCGGCGCCCTGGTCGAGCCCGTAGGCGACGGCCGCGGCCGTCGGCTCGTTGAGCAGGCGCAGCACCGGCAGCCCGGCGAGCTGCGCCGCATCCTTCGTCGCCTGGCGCTGCGCGTCGTCGAAATACGCCGGCACCGTGATCACGGCGCCGACGAGCGCGCCGCCCAGCGAGGCCTCGGCGCGCCCCTTGAGCGAACGCAGCACCTGGGCGCCGATCTCCACCGGGCTCTTCACGCCGGCGCGCGTGCGCACGCCGACGGCACTGTCCGACAACGGCGCCAGCGCATAGGGCACGCTGCCGGGCGCGATGTCGCGCTCGGAGCGGCCGATCAGCCGCTTGGCCGAGGCGATCGTATTCTCGGGGTCGCCGGCGGCCAACGCGCGCGCCTCATGGCCCACGACTACTGAGCCGTCCGCCGCGTAATGGACGACGGACGGCAGCAGCGCCCGCCCCTGCCCATCGGGCAGCACGGTGGCGACACCGCTGCGCAGCGCGGCGACGAGCGAATTCGTCGTCCCGAGATCGATGCCCACGGCCAGCCGATGCTGGTGCGGTGCGGCGGCGCGGCCCGGTTCGGCAATCTGCAGCAGGGCCATCGCGCCTCGCCCCTCAGACGGCGAACGATTCGCCGCAACCGCAGGTGGCGGCGGCGTTCGGGTTGTTGAACTTGAAGCCCTCGTTGAGCCCCTCGCGCACCCAGTCGAGCTGGGTGCCGTCGATCAGCGGCAGGCTGCGCGCCTCGACGAGCAGCTGCACGCCCTCGCAATCGAAGGTGAGGTCGTCGGCGGTGGCGACATCGGCGAACTCGAGCGCATAGGCGTAGCCCGAGCAGCCGCTGGTCTTCACGGCGACGCGCAGGCCGACGCCGCCGCCGCGCTTGGCCAGCGCCTTGCGGATCTGGGTCGCGGCCTTGGGAGTGACGGAGATGGACATCGCGATGCCGATCAGACCGAGAACGAGCTGCCGCAGCCGCAGGTGCTCGATGCGTTGGGGTTGCGGATGACGAAGCGTGCGCCCTCGAGCTTGTCCTCGTAATCGATCTCGGCGCCCATCAGGTATTGCAGGCTCATCGCGTCGACGACGACCTTGACGGGGCCGCGCTCGATGCTGAAGTCGTCGGCCTTGGCCTCGTCGTCGAAGGCGAAGCCGTACTGGAAGCCCGAGCAGCCGCCGCCGGTGACGAAGATGCGCAGGCGCAGATTCGGGTCGCCTTCCTCGGCCAGCATTTCGCCGACCTTGGCGACGACGGCTGCCGAGAGGTTCAGCGGCGTGGCGCCGTCGGGCAGCGCCGTCAGGTCGACCGCGGTGGCCGCATTCGGCGTGGCGCAGGCGGCGGCATTCGGTTGCGATTGGCAGGCGGACATCTCGATCTCCTGGTGGAAGGAATAAATGAATAAATAAAGGGTCAGGCGGCGCCGGCGCGCGCGGCGGGGGCGCAGGCCGCCTGTTCGAGGTTCGTCGCGCCATGGCGCGTGCGGTAATCGGAGACGGCGGCCTTGATCGCGTCCTCGGCGAGGATCGAGCAATGGATCTTCACCGGCGGCAGCGCGAGTTCCTCGGCGATGGCGGTGTTCTTGATCGCCAGCGCCTGGTCGAGCGTCTTGCCCTTGACCCATTCGGTGACGAGCGAACTCGACGCGATCGCCGAGCCGCAGCCGTAGGTCTTGAAGCGCGCGTCCTCGATGACGCCGGTGGCAGGGTTGACCTTGATCTGCAGCTTCATCACGTCGCCGCAGGCCGGCGCGCCGACCATGCCGGTGCCGACGCTGCCGTCGGCGGCCTCGAGGCTGCCGACGTTGCGCGGGTTCTCGTAATGGTCGATGACTTTGTCGCTGTAGGCCATGCGGGTTCTCCGGTGTTCAGTGTTCGGCGGGATTCAATGCTCGGCCGGATTCAATGCTCAGCCCATTGGATCGACGCGATGTCGATGCCGGCCTGGTGCATGTCCCACAGCGGGCTCAACAGGCGCAGGCGCTCGACCGTCTCCTTGACGCGCGCGGCGGCCGCGTCGACCTCGGCGGCCGTCGTGTAGCGGCCGATCGAGAAGCGGATCGAGCTGTGCGCGATCTCGTCGCTGAGGCCGAGCGCGCGCAGCACATAGCTCGGCTCGAGGCTGGCGCTGGTGCAGGCCGACCCCGACGAGACGGCGATGCCCTTGATGCCCATCAGCAGCGATTCGCCCTCGACGAACTGGAAGCTCACGTTGAGGTTGTGCGGCACGCGATGCTCGAGGTGGCCGTTGACGCGGATCTCGGGGATCGTCTGCAGCGCGGCGAGCAGGCGCTGCTGCAGCACGCGGATTCGCTCGTTCTCGTTGGCCATGCATTCCTTGGCCAGGCGGTAGGCCTCGCCCATGCCGACGATCTGATGCGTGGGCAGCGTGCCGCTGCGCATGCCGCGCTCATGGCCGCCGCCGTGGATCTGCGCCTCGATGCGCACGCGCGGCTTGCGCCGCACGTACAGCGCGCCGACGCCCTTGGGGCCGTAGACCTTGTGCGCCGACAGGCTCATGAGGTCGATCGGCAGCCGCATGACGTCGAGCTCGATCTTGCCGGCGGCCTGCGCCGCGTCGACGTGGAACAGCACATGGTGCTCGCGGCAGAGCTTGCCGATCGCGGCCAGGTCCTGGACGACGCCGATCTCGTTGTTCACCGCCATCACCGAGACGAGGATCGTGTCGGGGCGCATCGCGGCCTTGAGCGTCTCGATCGGCAGCAGACCGTCGTCGGCGACGTCGAGCACGCTGACGCTGAAACCTTCGCGCTCGAGTTCGCGCATCGTGTCGAGCACGGCCTTGTGCTCGGTCCTGACGGTGATCAGGTGCTTGCCCTTGCCCTTGTGGAACTGCGCCGCGCCCTTGATGGCGAGGTTGTTCGACTCGGTGGCCCCCGAGGTCCAGACGATCTCCCGCGGGTCGGCACCGATGAGGTCGGCGACCTGCTCGCGCGCCAGCTCGACCGCCTCCTCCGCCGCCCAGCCGTAGCCATGGCTGCGCGACGCCGGGTTGCCGAACTGCTCATACAGATAGGGCACCATCTTCTGCACGACGCGCGGATCGACCGGCGTCGTCGCGGCGTAGTCGAGGTAGATCGGCTTGGCGGTATCGAGATCCATGGGGCGCTCCGGCGTCGGCTTCGAGGGAGTCATCGCATGGAGCGTGCCAGCGCCGTCGGGCGCTGAAAACCGGTTTTAAATCAGCGACTTGGCGCGCTGCCGTGGACGCCGGCGGCTGGCGGCGCGGGGCCAGCCTGTCGCCTTTGTCGCCAATGCGACGCTTAGCGCTGACGCAGCGCCGCGTCGCCCAGCCTCAGCGCGGCTCGATCACGACCTTGACGTCGGCCGGCGGCGCGAAATACGGCGCCGAGCTTACGAGCAGGTCGGCGCCGGCCTCGGCATAGGCGAGCGCGTTCGCTTCGGTGACACCGCCCGCGGGGGCGAGGAGCGGCCGCAAACCCTCCATTTCGAGCCGGCGGCGCAGGGTCGCCAGCGCCGCAGGCGCGTAGCGCTCGAGCTGCAGCAGGATTTCGGTGTCGGGTAGGCGGTCCATGGGAGGGCGGGTGGCTGCGAGCCGCGCGAAGAACCGAGCATAGGGGCTGCAGCGGGTGGGCTGCGCCTCGATGTGCTGCACCAACGGGCCCACGCGTCCTGTGCCGGTTCGAGAATTGCTTGCGCCAGCCCTCGAGGCCGGGCACAGTTCGATCAGAGGTGTGCCGGAGTCAGGGCGACAAGAAGTTCTCCTCTACCCCTACAGCAGTCAGGCGTCGCACCGCATTCGCGACGTGCATCGACAGCCAGTCCTCCCCTGTCGAAACCCAGGATGCAAGCATGCAGAAACCTCTCGTGAATCTCGATGAAGTCGAGTTCGACGACATCGAGGACAACGGCTATTACACGTCGAAGCGCGCGCTGTTCAGCGCAAGCATCGGCGCGCGAAAGCTGGGATACAACCTCACCGAGCTTCCGCCTGGAAAATCGCAATGCCCGTTCCATTCCCACCGGGAGGAGGAAGAAATGTTCCTCATCCTGGATGGCGAAGGTGAACTGCGCTTCGGCAATCAACGATTCAAGCTTCGAAAGCACGACGTCATCGCGTGCCCGACCGGAGATGCCAGCGTTGCGCATCAAATCATCAACACCGGGACGACGCCTATGCGCTACCTGTCTCTGTCGAATCAATCGAGTACCGAGGGGGGTGCGGATGATTTCTTGGACTACCTGGAGGGTAGTTCATGTATTCATACGAGGATCGGCTTCGTGCCGTGCGGCTCTACATCAAGCTGGGTAAGCACATCGGGTTGACCATCCGGCAGCTGGGA
>JAGWTU010000107.1 GCA_028868825.1 Burkholderiales bacterium
TGGGCCGAGATCGGCGTCGGCCGGCCCTTCGTCCATCTCTCGGGCCGCTACCCGGTCGAGCGCGGCTGCTTCGCCGTCGTCTGGCCGCTGGCGCCGCATCCGACGAACAAGAACGAATTGATCGTCTGGGACCTCGCCAGCGATCCGCGCGAGCTCGAGTCGCTCGAAGCCGAGACCGTGCGCCGGCGCCTGTACACGCGCGCCGACGAACTGCCCGCGGGCGAGTCGAGGCTGCCGATCAAGACGATCCATGTCAACAAGTCGCCGATCGTCATCGGCAATCTGCGCGTGCTCGGCGACGCCGCGGCGCGCTGGTCGCTGGACGTCGATGCGGCGCAGGCGAACGCCGTCCATGCGGCGGCGCTGCCGCCGCTGGACCGGCTCTGGGCCGACGTGTTCAAGCGTGATGCTTCGGACGCTGCCGTCGATGTCGACGAGGACCTCTACGGAGGCTTCGTCGGCAACGAGGACCGGCGCGCGCTGCAGCGGCTGCGCGAACTCGCGCCGGCGCAGCTCGTCACCAAGCGGCCCGCGTTCCACGACGGGCGGCTCGAGGAACTGCTGTTCCGCTACCGCGCGCGCAATTTCCCCGATCTCATCGACGGCGACGACCGCGAGCGCTGGCAGCGGTATCGCGTCGCGCGGCTGCACGAAGGCGAGGGCGGGGCGACGACGCTGCCGCAGTATTTCAACCGCATCGATACGCTCGCCGAGAAGATCGGCGAGGGCGATGAGCGGGGTGCTGCGCTGCTCGAAGCGCTGTACGACTACGCCGAGTCGATCGCGCCCGAACGCTGATGGCCGGGCAGCGGACGCCGGGTCCTTGCCGCGCGCCGGCGCCTGCACCCCGCGAATGGGGGGTTTCGTGGCTGCGTAAACCCTAACACAAAGTATAGCTATTCGCGTTAGCGTGAAGCGCCGTGCACGTGACGCGACGCCGACTGCCAATGCCATGGTCGATGGGTCCGAACCGGGGCCCGTGACCGTTCCCTCCCCCCACCAGAAAGGACCCGATGATGAAGCTTCCACGCTCGATCCTGACCGCGGCGCTGTGCGCCGCCGCGACGGCCTTCCCGGGTGCGGCCTCGGCGACGAACCGCATCGAACTGGTGTTCAGCGGCGTGCCCGAGGCGAACACGGCGGCCTGGCCGAACACGCCGGCGTTCACGAGCTGGTGCGCCGGCACCTGCCACCCGACGACGCAGATACCGCTCTACGACGCCGCCACGGGACAGAAGAAGGGCAGCGCCTATGTCTGGGGCAGCCCGTTCGCGTTCGGCGCCAATGGCTCGCTGTGCTTCAGCGAGTTCATCGTGTTCGCGCTCGACGAGGGCGACATCTACGTGCACTCGCCGAACAACGGCACCTGCGGCGCGCCGATGGATCCGTCGCTCAAGCAGCCCGGTCCCGGCGCCTCGGTCGTGCTCGCCGGCGGCGGCGACGGCGCCGTCTACGGCGGCACGCGCAAATACCGCAACTGGACCGGCAGCTACACCGACCGCGTCTTCGTCGGCTTCGGCAATGGCGGCGTTGGCGGCATCATCTATTACGACCAGCTCTGGTTCAGCATCTCGGCGACCGACGCCGCCGGCGGCGGCAACTGAGCGGGCGGCAGCGCCGCGCTCAGCGCGCGGCGGCCGATGCCGGCGCCGCCGGCCCGCCGGTGATCGCCGAGATCAAGGCGCCCAGCGGATCCGACGCCGTCGATGCCGACGCGGCCGCCGCCGCCGCGTCGACGCCCGCCGGCGGCGCGCCGACGCGGGTGATGAAGCCGCCCTCGGCGTATTCGCTGTAGCGCCAGTCGTCGCCGGTCTGGATGATGCCTTCGGCCGGCAGGTAGGTCGCCAGCGGCTGCACCGGCACGCCGTGCAGCATCTGCTTCATCGAATCGATCCAGATCGGCAGCGCCAGGCCGCCGCCCGATTCGCCTTCGCCGAGACTGGCCGGATCGTCGTAGCCCATCCAGGCCACCGCGGCGACGCCGGGCGCGAAGCCGGCGAACCAGGCGTCGACGGCGTCGTTCGTCGTGCCGGTCTTGCCGTACAGGTCGGGGCGCTGCAGCACCTGGTGCGCGCGCGCTGCGGTGCCGCGCAGCGTCACGTCGGCGAGCAGCGAGTTGACGAGGAAGACGTTGCGCGCCGGCACGACGCGGTCGGCCTCGGCCAGCGGTGCCGGTGGCGGCGCCTGGTAGAGCACCTTGCCCTGGCCGTCGACGATCTTCTCGATCACCACCGGCGCGATGCGGTGGCCGCCGTTGGCGAACACCGAATACGACAGCGCCATCTGCAGCGGCGTCACGCTGCCGCTGCCCAGCGCCAGCGTCAGGTTGTCGGGCTGCTTGCTCATGTCGAAGCCGAAGCGCGCGATCCAGCTGCGCGCCGTCTCGAGACCGGTCTGCATCAGCAGCCGGATGCTGACGAGGTTCTTGCTGTGGATCAGCCCCTCGCGCACCGTCATCCAGCCGTCGAAATGGCCTTCGTAATCCTGCGGATTCCAGTTCGGCTCGCTGCCGTCGGCGTTCGTCAGCGGCGCGTCGTCGACCAGCGTCTCGGGCATCACGCCGTTCTCGAAGGCGGCCGAGTAGACGAAGGGCTTGAAGCTCGACCCCGGCTGGCGCGCGCCGGCCGTGACATGGTTGAACTGCTGGCGGTTGAAGTCGAAGCCGCCGACGAGCGCGCGCACGCGGCCCGTGGCGGGGTCGACGGCGACGAACGCGGCCTCGACCTCGGGCCATTGCGCCAGCGACCACTGGGCCGGCTTGCCGGGCGCCGCCGTCTGCGCGACGAGGCGCACGACGGCGCCGCGCCGGATCGCGATGTCGGCCGCTGCCTGCGGCGCGAGCGCACGCTGCACCCAGCGCAGCGCGTCGCCGCGCAGCGTCACCGTCTCGCCGGTAGCGGTCTGGGCGACGATCTCGCGCGGGCTCGCCGACGTCACGATGGCCACGCGCAGGTCGTCGTCGTCGCGCAGGTCCTTGAAGGCCTGCGCCACGGCCGCGTCGGTCTGCGACGCGTCGTCGGGCAGCGTCACCTGGTCCTCGGGCCCGCGCCAGGGCTGCTTGCGCGCGTAGGCCATGACGGCGCGGCGCACCGCGGCGTAGGCGGCGCGCTGGTCGTCGGCGCGCAGCGAGGTGTAGACCTTGACGCCGGCCGTGTAGGCCTGGTCGCCGAGCCGCTCGACGACGGCGCGGCGCGCCATCTCGGCGACATGCTCGGCATGCACGTCGACGAAGCTGGGGCCGTGGATGACGAGCTTCTGCGCCCGCGCCTGCGCCGCCTGGGCCTCGGTGATCGCGCCGGTGAGCACCATGCGCGAGAGCACCCAATGCTGGCGCTCGGTCGCCGCGGCGAGGTTGGTGATCGGGTTCGCGTGGCCGGGATTGTTCTGGATGTCGGCGATCATCGCGATCTCGGCCAGCGAGAGCTGGGCTAGCGTCTTGTAGAAATACACCTGTGCCGCCGCCGCCATGCCGTAGGCATGCTGGCCC
Source organism: Burkholderiales bacterium (assembly GCA_028868825.1). Lineage (GTDB taxonomy): Bacteria > Pseudomonadota > Gammaproteobacteria > Burkholderiales > Burkholderiaceae_C > Rubrivivax. The sequence goes on from JAGWTU010000107.1 coordinate 3,488, forward strand.
ATGTAGATCTGGTTCAGGTAGAGCTCGAGGATCTGGTCCTTGCCGAGCTTGCGCTCGAGCTCGAGCGCGAGCATCGCCTCCTTGATCTTGCGTTCGGCGGTGCGCCGCGTCGAGAGGAAGAAGGTGCGCGCGACCTGCTGCGTGATCGTCGACGCGCCCTGCGCGCGGTGGCCGGTCAGGTTCGAGATCAGCGCCCGCGCCAGGCCGCGGAAGCTGATGCCGCCATGCGCGTAGAACTGGCGGTCCTCGACGGCGATCACCGCCTTGGGCAGCAGCGGCGGCATCTGCGCCAGCGGCACGAAGATGCGGCGCTCGGAGCCGAACTGCGCGATGTCGGCGCCGTCGGCCGTGTAGACCTGCAGGTGCTGCAGCGGCCGGTAGTCGACGGCCTTGTCCAGCGGCGGCAGGTCGCGCCAGTACCAGGCCGCGGCCGCGCCGATGGCGATCGCGGTGATCGCGATCAGGGCGGCGATGCCGAGCAGCAGGGCGGTGATGAGGACGAAGCCGCGCGGGCGCGGCTTGCGGGATGGGTTCATGGCAGGGGCCGGGAGTTCAACCGAACCAGGCCGCCTGCAACTCGGTCGGCAGCGCGGCGCCGGTGCGCCGCGCGCGTTCGATCAATTCCCAGAAATAGCGATAGCTGGCGCGATCGTGCAGCGTATCTTGGTGGCGGATCGGCGCCCATTGTGCGGCCTGCGCGGCGACGATGATCTCGAGCGCCTGTTCGAGCTCGTCGGCGCCAGGGGCGAAGGCCTCGACGATGGGCTTGATCTGCGCCGGGTGGATGCTCCACATGCGCGTGTAGCCCAGGCGCCGGCAGGCCTGCTTGGCGGCCTGGGCGAGCGCGTCGAGGCGCTTGAATTCGGTGACGACGCCATGTGACGGCGTCTTTGCCGCGGCATGGCAGGCGGCGGCGATCTCGAGCTTGGCGCGCAGCACCAGCGGGTGGTCGAACTGGCCCTCGACGCCCATCGCGCTCTGCGGGATCGCGCCGCGATGCGCCGAGACGAAATCCATCAGTCCGAACGACAGCGACTCGATGCGCGGGTGGGCGGCGATCGCGAAGACATCGCGCAGCGCGCCATGGGTCTCGACGAGCGCGTGCACCGGGATCGCGCCGCCGCCCAGGCGGTCGATCTCGGCCACCGCCGCTGCGACATCGGCCGCCGACTCGGGCTTGGGCAGCATCAGGTAGGCCGGCTTGAACCTGGCGCCGGCGGTGCCGCGCAGCACGACCTGCGCGACATCGCCGAAGCGTGCATGGCCCCAGGGCAGCAGCCGCACGCCGACGCGGCCCCAGCGGTTGTCGGGCCCGGCGACGAGTGCGGCGATGCGGTGCGCCTGTTCGACCTCGGCGCCGACCGGGGCGCCGTCCTCGTTGTCGAGCGTGACGTCGAAGACCGGGCCCATCTCGGCCTGCAGCTGCAGGCTCTTGCTCATGCGCGGCTCGACGCCGCAGTAATGGTCGCAGACGGGAAGCGCCGGGCCGGCCATGCCGGCGCCGAACAGCACCTCCCGCGGCGACGCCATCGGATCGGATCAGAGCAGGTGGGCGACGCCGTCGCGCTCGCCGGTCAGCTCGGCCAGCGTCTTGTCGATGCAGCCCTGGCTGAAGGCGTCGATAGGCAGGCCTTCGACGATCTTGTACTTGCCGCCTTCGCAGGTCACCGGGAAGCCGAACATGACGTCCTTGGGGATGCCGTATTCGCCGTTGCTCGGGATGCCCATCGTGACCCATTCGCCGCCGGTGCCCAGGGCCCAGTCGTGCATGTGGTCGATCGCCGCGTTCGCCGCCGAGGCCGCCGACGACAGGCCGCGCGCCTCGATGATGGCCGCGCCGCGCTTGCCGACGGTGGGCAGGAACACGTCCTTGTTCCAGGCCTGGTCGTTGATCATGTCCTTGACGCTTTGGCCGTCGATCGTCGCGAAGCGGTAGTCGGCGTACATCGTCGGCGAATGGTTGCCCCAGACGGCGAGCTTCTTGATGCTGGCCACCGGCTTGCCGGTCTTGGCGGCGATCTGGCTCAGCGCACGGTTGTGGTCCAGGCGCAGCATCGCCGTGAAGTTCTCGCGCGGCAGGTCGGGCGCGCTCTTCATCGCGATATAGGCGTTGGTGTTGGCCGGGTTGCCGACGACCAGCACCTTGACGTTGCGGCTGGCGACGGCGTTCAGCGCCTTGCCCTGGGCCGTGAAGATGGCGCCGTTGATGTTCAGCAGCTCGGCGCGCTCCATGCCGGGGCCGCGCGGGCGCGAGCCGACGAGCAGCGCGTAGTCGGCGTCCTTGAACGCCGTCATCGGGTCGCTGTGTGCTTCCATGCCGGCCAGCAGCGGGAAGGCGCAGTCGTCGATCTCCATCATCACGCCCTTGAGCGCCTTCTGCGGCCCTTCGACCGGCACTTCCAGCAGCGACAGGACGACGGGCTGGTCCTTGCCGAGCATTTCGCCCGAGGCGATGCGGAACAGCAGGGCATAACCGATCTGGCCGGCGGCGCCGGTGACGGCCACGCGGACGGGCTTCTTGGACATGGTGGGCTCCTGGTGGACTGCGGCCACGGCGGCCGCGATGTGGGGGTCTGGCTTCGGCCACGATTCTAGTCACCGGACCCTGACTCAACTCTTATGTCTTATGCAAGACCGGATGTTGGACAATGCGGACATGCCCGAGGCCGACTCTCCCCTCTCACCCGTCGTGCGAGCGGTCGTGCCCGCAGCCGTCGCGCCGGCGTTCAGCCCGCTCTACCAGCAGATCAAGGCGCTGCTCGTGCAGGGTCTGCAGGCGGGCGAATGGCAGCCCGGGCAGGTCATCCCCAGCGAGGTCGAGCTGGCAGCGCGCTGGCGCGTCAGCCAGGGCACGGTGCGCAAGGCGATCGACGAGCTGGCGACCGAGAACATGCTGGTACGGCGCCAGGGCAAGGGCACCTTCGTCGCCACCCATGCCGAGCAGGAGACGCGCTACCGCTTCCTGCGCCTGACGGCCGACGACGGCAGCGCGCCGCCGCTGCAGCGACGCCTGCTCGAATGCCGGCGCATGCGCGCGCCGGCCGAGGTCGCGCAACGCCTGGGGCTGAAGGCGGGCGAGGCGGCGGTGCAGGTGCGCCGATTGCTGTTGGCCAGCGACGGGGCGAGGGACGCCGCTCGGCTGCGACCGGTCGTGCTCGACGACCTCTGGCTGCCGGGCACGCCGTTCAAGGGCCTGACGGCCGAGCGGCTCGAGGCCTGGCGCGGGCCGCTGTACCGCCTGTTCGAGGCCGAATTCGCCATCCACATGATCCGCGCCGAGGAAAAGCTGCGCGCCGTCGCCGCGCCCGCCGAGGAGGCGGCGCTGCTCGAGGTCGCGCCCGGCTCGCCGCTGCTCTCGGTCGAGCGGCTGTCCTACACCTATGGCGACCGGCCGGTCGAACTGCGCCGCGGCCTCTACGACACGCAGGCCCATCACTATCGCAACGTCCTGAATTGATACGGAGCAACTCCAGCTCCGCGTAAGCCTGTTGCGTTGCAATAAACTCAAGCGGTTTCACATGGTTTCGAGAACCCCTATGCCCGAGACGACTCCCGAAAGACCCGGCACGATGCATCTCGTCGACGCCCTGCAGTACCGCTTGCCGGTCGCGGGCATCGTCTCGATCCTGCACCGCGCCAGCGGCCTCATCCTGTTCCTGCTGCTGCCCTTCATCGTCTGGATGTTCGACACCAGCGTCACCGACGAGATCACCTTCGAGCGCTTCGCGGCGCTGTTCGCCGGCCCGGCCGGCATCGTCGCCAAGATCGTCTGCCTGGGCCTGATCTGGGGCTTCCTGCACCACCTCGCCGCCGGTCTGCGCCATCTCTGGATGGACGCCACGCACAGCGTCAGCAAGGAGCAGGGGCGCTCGTCGGCGATCGCCACCCTCGTCGTCAGCCTCGTGCTGACCGTGCTGCTGGGCGCCAAGCTCTTCGGCGCTTTCTGAAGTAGCGAGGCACCCCATGTCGGTCAATTACGGTTCCAAGCGCCTCGTCGTCGGCGCCCATTACGGCCTGCGCGACTGGCTCGCCCAGCGCGTCACCGCGGCGCTGATGGCGATCTACGCGCTGGCGCTCGTCGTGCTCGTGCTCACCGGCGGGCCGCTCGGCTACGACAGCTGGGCGCATATCTTCGCCGCGCAATGGATGAAGGTCGCGACCTTCGTCACCTTCGTCGCCATCGGCTGGCACGCCTGGCTGGGCATGCGCGACATCCTGATGGACTACATCAAGCCGGTCGGGCTGCGCCTGGTGCTGCAGGTGGGTGTCATCGTCTGGCTCGTCGGCTGCGTCGGTTGGGCCGTCCAGGTGCTGTGGAGACTCTGAGAGATGGCTAACAAACTTTCCCGACGCAAATTCGACGTCGTCATCGTCGGCGCCGGCGGCTCGGGCATGCGCGCCTCGCTGCAGCTCGCGCTGGCCGGGCTCAACGTTGCCGTGCTGAGCAAGGTGTTCCCGACCCGTTCGCACACCGTCGCCGCGCAGGGCGGCATCGGCGCCAGCCTGGGCAACATGGCCGAGGACAACTGGCACTACCACTTCTACGACACCGTCAAGGGCGGCGACTGGCTCGGCGATCAGGACGCGATCGAGTTCATGTGCCGCGAGGCACCGAAGGTCGTCTACGAGCTCGAGCATTTCGGCATGCCGTTCGACCGCAACCCCGACGGCACGATCTACCAGCGCCCCTTCGGCGGCCACACGGCCAATTACGGCGAGAAGCCGGTGCAGCGCGCCTGCGCCGCCGCCGACCGCACCGGCCACGCGATGCTGCACACGCTGTACCAGCAGAACGTGAAGGCGCGCACCAACTTCTTCGTCGAGTGGATGGCGCTGGACCTGATCCGCGACG
>JAGWTU010000055.1 GCA_028868825.1 Burkholderiales bacterium
GCCGCCGCAGGCGTCGAGCACGGCGGCGGCGAGCGCCGAGGCGGCCGCGCGGCCGTCGACGGCGGCCTGTGCCAGCCGCACCGCCTCCAGCCCGAGCCAGGCGCCGCTGCCCTCGTCGCCCGCCGGGAAGCCCCAGCCGCCGATCAGCCGCCGGCCGCCCAGCGCGTCCTGCGCCACGGCGACGCTGCCGGTGCCCGCGGCGACGACGATGCCGGCGCCGCCGGCATGGGCGCCGACGAGCATCGCGATGGCGTCGTTGTCGAGCCGGCAGGCGGCATAGCCGGGATCGGCGGCGAGAAAGGCGCCGCGCAGCCGCTCGACGTTGGCGCCGGCCAGGCCGAGGCCGATGGCGATGGCGCCGCAGGGCGGCCGGTCGATGCCGGCGGCAGCGAAGGCGGCGGCGAGTGCCGCGTCGACATGGCGCCAGGCCTGCTCGACGCCCTGGCTCAGCCCCGAGGGCCCCGCCTCGCCGCGACCGAGCGCGCGGCCGGCGGCATCCTGCAGGCAGGCGCGGGTGCCACTGCCGCCGCCGTCGACGCCGACGTGAAAGGCGGCGCGCAGCGCGGTGCGGGGGAGAGACGGGGCGACAGTCGACATCGGGACGACTGTACTTCGCGCGCGGGCGGGCGGCCTCGCCGCTGTCTCAGTGCCGCCCGGCCGCTCCGAAGGCACTGAGCGCCCAAGGGACCCGCAGGGGCCCCCGAGTGGCCTTTTGGGGGCAGCGAACGAAGTGAGCGTGGGGGTTTCACTTCAGACGCAAAGCTTGTTGGCCGCCTTGACCAGATGCGAGGGCTGGAACGGCTTCGTGATCCAGACCCGCGCCCCGGCGGCGCGGCCGTCGAGCATGTTCGCGGCACCCCCCGGCGGCGCCGCGGCCCCGCTTCGGGGTCCAGCGCGGGTTTTCCCGCTGCGAAAGTTCGCGATGGATCGATCATTCTGAAGTCTCGACACTGCTCCGCTCGGATCGGCCGCCCGCGCCGCGGCATCGATCCGTCGCCCGTACCCCTTGCACCGCCCGAGATCCAGGAGCATCGCGATGAAGACTTTCGACAACACCGTCAACGGCGCCGCCGTCCGTTCGAACCGGACTTTCGAATCGAAGAATCCCGCCACCGGCGAGGCGATCGGCCTCGTGCCCCATTCCAGTGCCGACGAGGTCGCGCGGGCGGTGGCGGCGGCGCGCGCCGCGCAGCCGGCCTGGGCGGCACGGCCCGACGCCGAACGCAAGGCGCTGATGATGCAGGTCGCCGAGGTCATCAAGGCCAACGCCGACTACCTCGCCAACTGGGTCACGCGCGAGCAGGGCAAGCCGCTGGGCGGTGTCGGCCCCGACCAGGTGCCCGGCAGCCGCTTCGAGCTCTGGGGCTGCGAGGTCTGGACCCAGGTGCCGGCGAGCCTGGACCTGCCGGTGGACCTGGCTTTCGAGGACGCCACCCGCCGCGACGAGGTGCACCGCAAGCCCTACGGCGTGATCGCCGCGATCGCGCCCTGGAACTGGCCGCTGCTGATCGCCATCTGGCAGATCGTGCCGTCGATCCGCGCCGGCAACACCGTCGTCATCAAGCCCTCGGAATACACCAGCATCGGCACGCTGGAGATGGTGCGGCTGATCGCCGAGGTGCTGCCGCCCGGCGTCGTCAACACCGTCAGCGGGGGCGGCGATGTCGGCGCGCTGCTCGTCGAGAACCCCGATGTCGACAAGATCATGTTCACCGGCTCGGCCGCCACCGGCTCGCGCATCGCCGCCGCGGCGGCGAAGACGCTGACGCCGACGACGATGGAGCTCGGCGGCAACGACGCCGCCATCATGCTCGACGATGCCGACCCGAAGGCGATGGCGATGGGCCTGTTCTGGGGCGCGTTCATCAACATGGGGCAGACCTGCGCCGCCGCCAAGCGCCTGTACGTGCCCGAGGCCCTGCACGACGCCGTCGTCGCCGAGCTGAAGGCACTGGCCACGACGATGCCGATGGGCAACGGCCTGGATGCCGGCATCGTGATGGGCCCGATCCAGAACCGCATGCAGTTCGACAAGGTCGTCTCGCTCGTCGAGCGCGCGCGCGCCGGCGGCGCGACCATCGTCTGCGGCGGCCAGGTACCCGACGGCCCGGGCAACTTCTATCCGCTGACCCTGGTCACCGACATCGCCGACGGCGCCGCCCTCGTCGACGAGGAGCAGTTCGGCCCCGTGCTGCCGATCATCAAGTACCGCGACCTCGAAGCGGCGATCGCCAGCGCGAACCGGCTCGACGTCGGCCTCGGCGCCTCGGTCTGGTCGACCGATATCGACAAGGCGCGCGCGGTGGCATCGCGCTTGCAAGCGGGCACCGTCTGGATCAACCAGCATGGCGCCATCCACCCGATGGTGCCGTTCGGCGGCGTGAAGAGCTCGGGCTGGGGCGTCGAATTCGGCGTCGATGGGCTGAAGGCCGTCACGCAGCCGCAGGTCATCAGCCTGAAGAAGGGTTGAGCGGCCAGGCCGGCCGGGTGCGCGACCCCGGGCCGGCCCACCACGAAGGAGCGCGAACGATGATTCCTGCCTTGGCCCAACGCCCCGAATCGACGCCGGCCGCGCCCTGGGTCGCCGTCAGTCACACGCATTCGGAAAGCCTCGAGCAGCACACGCAGCAGCTGCGCGACTGGGACCTGCGCTACGACCAGCTCGACGCCGGGCGCTTCGACGGCCGCTTCACCGACGTGCGGCTCGAAGGGCTGCAGATCTTCGTCGAGGCGACGAGCCGCCGCGTGCGCCAGCGCGGCCAGCTGATGAACGGCTCGCTGGGCATCGGCTCGATGCTGCACGGCGACGGCATGCTCGGGCTCAACGGCATGCGCTGTGACGCCGGCTCGCTGCTGCTGTGCAGCGCCACCGAGATCGATGTCTGCACGCCGCCCGACTGCCTGCTCGTCGGCCTCGTCGTCGACGCCGAGCAGCTGCTCGAAACGGCGCAGTCGCTGGGTGCGCTCGATCCGCAGTTCCTGCGCGTGTCGATGCAGGCGGTGACGCCGCCCCCGGCGGTGCTCGCGCGCTGGCGCCAGGTGCTGCTGCATGCGGTCGACGTCGCGGTGCGGCACACGGCGCGGCTGGACGAGCCCGGCGTGCGCCGGCGCCTGCGCGACGACCTGCTGCTGACGCTGATCGACGCGATGTCCGGCGCCTCGAACGAGGACGTCGCGCAGCCGCCCGACCAGCGCAAGCGCATCGTCGACCATGCCTGCGAGCTGATGCTGTCGCGCCCCGACGAGCCGCCGACCCTGCTCGAGGTCTGCCGCCGCGTCGGCGCCAGCCCGCGCAAGCTCGGCTACTGCTTCCAGGACACCTTCGGCGTCAGCCCGGGCCGCTACATCAAGACGATCCGGCTGAATGCCGTGCGGCGCGAACTCAGCCGCACCGAGGATCCGAAGATGAGCGTCTACGACGCGGCGGCGCGCTGGGGCTTCTGGCATTTCGGCCATTTCTCGGCCGATTACAAGAAGCTCTTCGCCGAGCTGCCGTCGGAGACGCTGAGCCGCGGCCGCGCGCCGCGCGCCGCTTGAGCCGACAGAGCCGCGACGACGTCTATCGTCAGCGCGGTGCGGTCGCGCCGGCGTCACCCATGCGCTCGACGAGCGCGGCGCGCCGCGCCATCACGTCCAGCGGCCGGTCGAGCCGCAGCCGCGCGATCTCCGCGGCCGTGTAGGGCGCGACCTCGGCCGGCAGCGTAGCCGCCGACACCGTCGGCAGCAGCCAGTTCATGAGGTTGGCGATGTCGGCGTCGGACAGCGGCGAATTCATCACGCCGGGCACCTGGACGATGTATTCGCGGCCGCCGCTCACGTGCAGGAAGCGGCCGAGCATGCCGCGCATCACCGGAATGCCATAGACCGGCGAACCGCTGCCGTCGGCGAGATGGCAGCCGCTGCAATATTGCAGGTACTGCAGCCGGGCGCGTGCCGCGTCGTGGGCCGTGACGGGCGCTGCGGCGGCGGCGGCCGTCGCGAGCGCGGCGACCGCGGCCAGGGCGGCCGCGGCGGTCCCGGCGAGGAGGCGCAAGCGGCGGCTCATCGCGCGACTTATGGCTTCAGCAACCGCGCTCGCCACTCGCGCAGCTGCTTGTGGCTGAGCGCGGCGCCGCGCGCGGCGGCGACCTCGTCGGCGCTCGGGCCCCGGCCCTCGCTCTGATTGAGTTCGCGCGCGACATAGCCGGCGGCCGCGGCCAGCTCGGCGTCCGACAGCGCCGACTGCGGCGGCATCGCGAGGTTGAATTCCTGCCCCTTCGATTCGATGCGGCCCGACAGCCCATGCACCAGCACCTGGGCCATGTAGCGCCGGCCGTCGTCGTGGGCGAGCAGCGGCGCCAGCGTGCCCGCCAGCGGCGGCGCCAGCCCGGGCAGGCCCTCGCCGCCCGGTTGATGGCAGGCGGCGCAGATCTGCTTGAAGATGGCCTGGCCGTCGACGGCGGCGGGGGCATCGGCGGCCCATCCCACAGCCGGCGCCAGCGCGATCACCAGCGTGCCCCAGGCGAGCGAAGTCTTGCTGATCATCAGTCCTTCTCCGCGACACCGACGATGACCGACACCGTGCAGTGATAGACCGAACTGGCGTTGGCCATGCACCAGTTGACGTCGTTGTGGATGCCCATGCGATAACCCGGCCGCTCGCCATGGTTGGTGTTGCAGAAGCAGCGGCCGCACGAGGTCCGGCCGCAGCAGTCGTTGTAGCTGACGAGGTAGTCCTTGCCATCGGCCGGGTTGTGGCAGGTGCCGACCCAGGTGACCTTGGACGCGCTGGTGCCCGGCGGGCAGCTCGTCGACGAGCCGCCGCAGCACGAGCACAGGAAACCGTCGACCGAGCAGTAGCGCCAGTAGTCGCAATCGGTGGCGGTCGGCTCCTTCTTCTTGTTGCCGGTCGCCGCCTGGGCCTGCGAGCTGCGGTCGAAGGGCAGCACCGGCAGCGCGAAGGCGCCGGCGACGAGCACGCGCGAGACGCGCACCAGCGCGCTGCGGCGCGAGGTCGAGCTGGCGATGGCGCGCGTGCGGCGCTCGGTCCAGCCGTCGATGAAGTCGAACAAGCGCTTCATGCGCGCTCCTTCGCATACTGCGTCGCGTCGAGGTATTCCTGCACCGAGGCCACGCCCAGCTCCTGCGCCGCGAACAGGCTCTCGAGCTGTTCGCGCGAGTTCACCAGGCCCTTGCCCCGGATATGGCCCGCGGCGTCGATCAGCACCGCATAGGGCAGCTTGCCGATCTGGTAGCGCATGCCGAGTTCGGCCGAGAGCACGTAGGGGAAGGCGCCGAGTTCGGCGCGGCGGCGGAAGGCCTCGTGCTCCGGCGCTTCGCCGTCCGAGGCCAGCACGAGGTCGAGCCGATGGCCCTCGGCGCGCTTGATCGACTTGAGGATCGGCAGCAGCTTCTTGCACACCGGGCAGGTCGGCGAGAGGAAGAACAGCAGCGTGCTGCGCGCGCCGGCCGCGCCGAGCTCGATCTCGCCGCCGCCCAGCGTCGGCAGCCGCAGCACCGGCGCCGCCTCGCCGACCTTGGGCCCGCTGTCCATCATCAGCGCGCCCATCGGCGCGACGCGTTCGTACAGGATGCCGATCTGCCGCGACAGGGCGATCACGACGACCAGCAGCGCGAGCACCGCGAGCCAGAGCAAGAGGTTGGAAACGATCAGGGCTTCGTTCATGGCGAGTTCCTCAGGTCGAGCAGACGGGATTGATGGCTCAGCATCGTGTTGGCCAGCGCATACAGGCCGAGCCCGAACAGCGTCGCGAAGGCGACCGCAAAGCCGTCGAGCCAGACGAGGCCGCGTTCGTGCAGCGGCGCCGCGGCCAGCAGCGCCAGCGCCATCAGCACGGCGTTGCGCAGGAGCAGGCCGGCGCCCAGCGGCGTGTGCGCGGCGCCGCCGCAGCCGCAGTCGATGCGGTCGCGGCCGCGCAGCAGGTTGATGGCGATCGCCGCCGTGTAGGTCAGCCACAGCGCCAGCGCCAGCGCCGCGCCCAGCTGGCGCGTCGCCAGCGGCAGCAGCAGCGCGCCGGCCAGCGCCTCGAGCAGCGGCAGCGCCAGCGCGAAGGCGGGGACGGCGGCGGCGGGCAGCAGCCGGTAGTTGTCGAGGGCGTCGCGAAAGGTCGCCAGGTCGCGCCATTTCTCGACCGCGGCGATCAGCATCAGCGCGCCGACGCAGGCCGCCGCCGCATGGGCGATGACCGGATCGACGGCGGGCAGCAGGTGCAGGGCGGCGTCCATCAAGGCATCCCCAGGTAGATCGGCGTCTCGCCCACGGGCTCGGAGCGCAGCAGCGGTTTTGACGGCGCCGCGTTGGCGCCGATGTCGTAGGCCAGCAGGCGATTGTCGGCGCCGCTGAGCAGGAAGAGCCGCGGCGATTCGGTGCGCGCGATGTTCATCGACACCGCCGTCTGCCCCGGCATGCGGCCGATGCGCTTGTGCGTCTTGAGGTCGAAGACCCAGATCTCCTTGGCCGGCGATTTGTGGCTGCCCTCGCTGCCATGGTCGTGCATGCCGACGTAGAGCCGCTCGCTGCGCGGCTCGATCGCGAACAGCTGGTAGCCGCCCGGGCGCCAGCCCTGCTTGCGGTCGGCCGCGTCGACCAGCGGCCAGGTCGGCAGCGGCACCGGCTTGGCGCCGCCGAGGTCCAGCGCGTGCACGGCACCGTGGAACGAGACGAAGGTCAGCCGCTTGCCGACGACCTCGTAATGCATGAAGACCGGATCCTGGTCGGGATCGAAGAACTTGTCGGAGACGGCGCGCGAGGCCACCGCGCCCGCGGCGTCGAGGTCGAAGGTCGCCAGCGTGCCGTCGCCGCACACCGACGAGAAGCGCCGCGCCTCGGCGGGCCAGGGGATGACGCCGTAGCAGCCCGGCGTCGGCACCTCGGCCGCGACCTTGCGCGCGGCCAGGTCGATCACCGTCACCGACGTCGCCGGCGTCGCGTTCTGCACCAGCAGCAGCCGGTCGTCGCCCGTCGTCGCGAGCAGCGCGCGCATGTCCAGGCTCTGGACGCGCTTGGTCGGGATCTCGATCTCGTACTGGAAGCTCAGGTCGTCGGCGCTGTAGACCTCGACGACATCGGCCCGCGTGCCGCGCTGCAGCCGGCTGTAGTAGGTCGTCGCGACGAAGATCGTATGGCCATCGCGCGAGACCGTCGACTGGCCGGCGAAGCCGGTGCCCAGCATCCCGAGGTAGTGCAGGTTCCTGCCGTCGACGACATGCGAGCGGCCGTCGACGAGGTGGTTCATCGTCGGGTCACCGACGTAGAGGCGATAGCCGTCGACCGGCGCCAGCTTTTCCAGCGTCAGCTGCTCGACCGGCAATTCAGCGTGCGCGGCAGTGCACGCCAGCAGCAAGGCGGTCAGGCAGTGGCCGACCCGGCGGACCAGGCGAGAGCGACAGGGAGGACGCATGCGAGGGCTCCGAAACTGCGGGATCACACCCGCTAGTCAGCGGATGCTAGGCAAGGCGGCGGCCCGCCGTTATCCCGATCCGGCAGCCGTGGCGCGCGCGCCACCCGGCGCGCCGGATCTGCCGTTTTCGGATAACGACGCCGCGGGCCCGCCTCTACGCTTCGCGGCCAGCGATCGATGATCCGCTGGCCGTCCGGCCCCTCGTCGATCGCGCCGCTCCGCATCGATCCAGTAGGTGAAACCATGAAGCATCCCGCAACCCTCCTTGCCGCGCGCACCCTGCTGTGCACCGCCATGGCCCTGGCCGTCGGCGGGCCGGCGCTGGCCGCCGACGCCTCCCGGCTCGGCGCCGACCTCACCCCCGCCGGGGGCGAGAAGGCCGGCAACAAGGACGGCACCATCCCCGCCTGGACGGGCAACGAGTCGCAGGAAAGCGGCTGGTCGTACGGCAAGCTGCGCCAGGATCACTTCAAGTACAAGTCGGACAAGCCGCTGTTCTCGATCGACGCGGCCAACGCCGACAAGTACGCCGACAAGCTCACGCCGGGCGAGCTCGCCATGCTCAAGCAGCTCAAGGGCTACCGCATGGACGTCTACCCGTCGCGGCGCACCTGCGGCGTGCCCGACTTCGTAGCCGCCAACACGAAGAAGAACGTCGGCTTCGCGAAGATCGGCGCCGACGGCTGGAGCCTCAAGGAAGCCTGGGTGCCGGGCTATCCCTTCCCCTTCCCCGACAACGGCACGCAGGCGATGTGGAACGCCAAGATGCGCTACCGCGGCGTCGGCGTCGACTACAAGAACGTCGTGACCTCGGTCTCGCCGCGCCGCGGCAGCACCGAGTGGATCCGCGCCGGCCAGGAGTTCACGGCCTTCATGCCCTGGGCCGAGAAGGGATCGACGCTGCTGTCCAAGCTGCCGCAGGTCGAGTACTACGCCTACTTCGCCTACAACTCGCCGGCCGCCCTCGCCGGCCAGGCGCTGGCCATCACCTATTTCCTCGACCAGCCGGGCAGCGAGACCTTCTACTACTTCCCCGGCCAGCGCCGCGTGCGGCGCATGCCCACCTACGCCTACGACGCGCCGCAGATCGGCATGGAGAACCAGTACACGCTCGACGAGCCGTTCGTGTTCAACGGCACGATCGACCGCTTCGACTGGAAACTGCTGGGCAAGAAGGAGATGTACGTGCCGTACAACTCGTTCGGCGCCTACGACTTCAAGACCAAGTTCGAGGACATCGCGCACGACGACTACATCGTGCCCAGCCATCGCCGCTACGAGCTGCACCGCGTCTGGGTCGTCGAGGCGACGGTCAAGCAGGGCATGCGCCACACCGCGCCCAAGCGCCTGTTCTATCTCGACGAGGACAGCTGGAACCTGTTGCTGGCCGACGACTACGACGCGCAGGGCAAGCTGTTCAAGGTGCGCCAGGGCTTCAACATCCCGGTCTACGAGACCGGCACCTGCGACGTCTCGGCCTTCGACGAGCACAACCTGACCGAAGGCCGCTACGTGTTCGACATGCATGCCGCCGGCACCGGCAGCGACGTGCATTGGCTGACCGAAGGCAAGGGAGCGCGCTTCAAGGCGGCGTTCTACACCTCGGACAATCTGCGCGCGATCAGCGACCGCTGACCGGGGCGCCCCCACAAGAACTTGAACCCCAACGGAGAGCGCAAATGAACCCCACAAGAGACGCCATCAAGCCGGCCCTGCTGCTGGCCCTGACCCTCGGCGCAGGTACCGCGCAGGCCTTCACGTTCGAGGGCGGCGGCATCCGCGGCAATTTCGACTCGACCGTGTCGGCAGGACTGGGCATGCGCACCAAGTCCCCGGATTGCGCGCTCGTCACCGACGGCGCGACGGGCTCGAATGCACCGGCCGGCTGCCTGGCGCCGACCTCGGCGCTCGGCGACCAGGGCGACCTGAACTACGGCAAGCACGATCTGTTCACCGAATACCTCAAGGGCAACCACGAACTACTGTTGAAGCTGCCGGCCGAATTCACGTTCCTGGGTCGCGTCAACTGGGTCGCCGACGCAGCGTCGACGCACACGACGGGCATCACCAGCGCCACCAGCCCGCCGCCGCCCGACGTCACTGGCGGCCTCACCGAGGCGGCGCGCAAGGACCTCAGGTTCAAGGCGCGGCTGCTCGATTTCTGGGTCAGCAAGAGCTTCCAGGTCGGCGACCAGCAGGGCCGAGTGCGCGTCGGCAACCAGGTCATCAGCTGGGGCGAGAGCCTGTTCCTGCCGGGTGGCATCAACAGCACCAATGCGATGGACATCATGCGGCTGTCGCAGCCCGGGACCCAGCTCAAGGAGGTCTTTCTGCCGGCGCCCATCGTCAGCGTCAGCTCCGGACTGGGCCACGGCCTGAATGCCGAGGCCTATGTGCAGACGATGTGGAACGCGAGCTATTTCGCGCCCACCGGCGGCTACTGGTCGGTCGTCAACGGCCTGGGCAAGGGCCACGACACCTACGGCCTGGCCGAGGTGCATCCGCGCAACGGCGGTCAATGGGGCCTCGGGCTGCGCTACCAGCCCGAGGGCACGCAGCTGAACCTGGGCGCCTATGCGATGTCGTACCACGACAAGACGCCGAACTTCAGCGTCAACATCAACAACACCGGCGCCGTCGGCTGGACCTACGCGCAGGACCGCCGGCTCTACGGCATCAGCGCCAACTTCCCCGTCGGCGACTGGGCCATCGGCACCGAGCTGTCGTACCGCCCGAAGGACGCCGTGGCGCTGAACGTGGCGGCCAGCGGCTGCAGTTCTCAGAACGGCAACTGCTGGGTCGACGAGCACCGCTTCCAGTGGCACCTGACCGGCATCCTGAGCCTGACGCCGAGCACCGGCGACGGCCTGCTGCACCTGCTGGGTGCCGACACCGCGACGCTGCTGGCCGAGGCCGTCGTCATCAGCTATCCGAACATGAAGCAGAGCTACGGCGGCGATCCGGTCTCGGCCGGCGGCTGGGGCTGGGGCCAGGCGACCGACCCCAACGGCACGCCGGTGCCGGTGGGCACGCGGAACTCCTCGGGCTTCAACTTCGACTTCAGCTGGGTCTACGACGGCACGCTGCTGCCGGGCTGGCAGGTGGTGCCGGAGGTCTATTACTTCCGCGCCCTCTCGGGCCGCACGCCCAACGCGTCGGCGCTGTTCATGCAGGGCGCGAGTTCGGCGAACTTCGTCGTCAGCTTCATCCAGAATCCGGCGTCCTGGCAGTTCGCCCTGAACTACACGATGTTCTGGGGCGGCGCGACCTCGTTCGACCAGCCGTATCGCGATCGCAACTTCGTCGGCGCCGTGCTCTCGCGCAACTTCTGAGCGGGCTCTCCTCCCCCCCCAGCCCGCATCGGCAGCCGAGACTCCCATGACACCGACACCCGAAGCGCCGTCTGCCGCAATCTCCTGGCCCTTGCGCGCCCTGCAAGGGCTGGAGAACGTCCTCTTCCGTCGCCGCGGCCTCGTGCTGGGCGCGCTGGCGGTCCTGACGGCGGTGATGGGCTGGTTCGCCGTCCAGCTGCGCATGGACGCCGGTTTCGAGAAGCAGTTGCCGGTGGGCCACGAGTACATCGAGACCTTCAGGAAGTACCGCGATGACCTGTTCGGCGCCAACCGGCTCACCGTCGTCGTGCGCCCGCGCGACGGCAAGCTGTGGACGAAGTCGAGCCTGACCCGGCTCTTCGACGTCACGCAGGCGGTGATGTTCCTGCCCAACGTCTCGCGCGGCAGCGTGCAGTCGCTGTGGACGCCGAACTCGTTCGTCAACGAGATCACCGAGGAGGGCTTCCGCGCCGACCCGATCATCCCCGGCACCGTCACGACCGACAGCCTGACGAGCGACGAGATCGCCACCATCGCGCGCACGACGGCGCTCGGCGGCTATGTCGGCACGCTCGTCGCGCGCGACCAGAGCAGCGCGATGATCACCGCCGAGCTCAACGAATACGACCAGCAGGGCGTGCACATCGACTACGTGGCCTACAACCACGTGCTCGAAACGCAGCTGCGCGCCAAGTTCGAGGACAAGGACTTCGAGATCCAGATCATCGGCTTCGCCAAGCAGATCGGCGACATCGCCGACGGCGCCTCGGCGGTGCTCGAGTTCTGCCTGATGGCGCTGGCGCTGACGGCGATCGCCGTCTACTGGTATTGCCATTCGCTGCGCTTCACGATGCTGGCGGTGGGCTGCTCGCTGGTCTCGCTGGTCTGGCAGTTCGGCACGCTGCGGCTGCTCGGCTTCGGGCTCGACCCGCTGGGCGTGCTCGTGCCCTTCCTGGTGTTCGCGATCGGCGTCTCGCACGGCGTGCAGCAGATCAACTTCATCGTGCGCGAGATCTCGCACGGCAAGACCACGGCGCAGGCGGCGCGCGCGAGCTTCAGCGGCCTGCTGATCCCCGGCACGCTGGCGCTGGTGACGGCCTTCGTCTCGTTCATGACGCTGCTGCTGATCCCGATCCCGATGGTGCGCGAGCTGGCGATCACGGCCTCGCTCGGCGTGGCCTACAAGATCGTCACCAACCTCGTGATGCTGCCGCTGGCGGCCTCGTATTTCCACGTCAGCCAGAAATACACGGCGAAGGCCGAGCAGAAGCGCATCCAGCGCGCCGGCTGGCTGCATTCGCTGGCCCGCGTGGCCGAGCCGCGCGTCGCGCTGGGCGTGCTCGCGGTGGCGGCCGTGATCCTCGTCACCGCCGCCTGGCAGAGCCGCGACCGCGTCATCGGCACGCTGCAGGCCGGCGCCCCCGAGCTGCGCGCCGACGCGCGCTTCAACCAGGACGCGGTGGCGATCGCCACGCATTACGACGCCGGCCTCGACTGGCTCGACGTCGTCTTCGAGGCGCCGCCCGATTCCTGCGACAACGTCGCCATCGGCACCTACCAGGACCGCTTCGTCTGGGCCATGCAGCCCGTCGAGGGCGTGCTCTCGATCACCTCGTTCTCGACCCAGCTGCGCCAGTACAGCGAGGGCTACAACGAGGGCAATCCGAAGATGGCCGTGATCCCGATCGACCCCGCCAACTACGCCGCGCTGGCCACCGAGATCAGCCGCGTGCCGGGGACCATGCGCAAGGACTGCAGCATGACGGCCGTGCACCTGTTCCTGGCCGACCACAAGGCGACGACGATCAACCGCGTCATCGCGGCGGTGAAGGCCTTCCGCACGAGCCAGCCGATGGAAGGCGTGAAGATCCGCCTGGCGGCCGGCAACGCCGGCGTGCTCGCCGCCGTCAACGACGAGGTCGAGCGCAGCGAGCTGCCGATGATGCTCTACGTCTACGCCGCCATCGTGCTGCTGGTGTTCGCCGCCTACCGCGATCTGCGCGCCGTGCTCGCCTGCTGCCTGCCGCTGACGATAGGCACCTTCATCGGCTACTGGTTCATGAAGGAGCTCGAGATCGGCCTCACGGTGGCGACGCTGCCGGTGATGGTGCTGGCCGTGGGCATCGGCGTCGACTACGCCTTCTACATCTACAACCGGCTGCAGCTGCACCTGGCCCATGGCCAGGGCATCGTCAAGGCGCTCGAGCATTCGATCCTCGAGGTCGGCACGGCGACGATCTTCACCGCCATCACGCTGGCCGTGGGCGTCGCGACCTGGTCGTTCTCGGCGCTGAAGTTCCAGGCCGACATGGGCAAGCTGCTGGCCTTCATGTTCATGGTCAACATGATCATGGCGATGACGGTGCTGCCCGCCTTCGCGGTCTGGCTCGAACGTCTGTTCCCGCGCCGCACACCGGTCCGCGCGCCCGGTCTGCTGAGCCACTGAAGGGGCCGACATGCGTATCTCCACACGCGCTGCCATCGCGGCCCTCTCAGCGCTCACCGCCCTCACCCTCTACGGCGTCTGCGGCGCCGCGGCCTTTGCGGCCGCTGCCGACGCACCCAAGCCGCTGCAGCCGACGCCGGCCGCGGCGTCGACCATCGCCGGCCAGGCCATGGTGCTGGGCGCGGCGCGGGCCGGCAGCCGCATCGTCTCGGTCGGCGACCAGGGCATCGTGATGCTCTCCGACGACCAGGGCAAGACCTTCCGTCAGGCCCGCTCGGTGCCCGTCAGCTCGACGCTCACGGCGGTCTCGTTCGCCGACGCGAAGCATGGCTGGGCCGTCGGCCATTGGGGCGCCATCCTGGCGACGGCCGACGGCGGCGAGACCTGGCAGATCCAGCGCCTGGCCACGGCGCAGGACCGGCCGCTGTTCGCCGTGCAGTTCTTCGACGCCGAGCATGGCGTCGCCGTCGGCCTGTGGTCGCTGATCCTGACGACCGACGACGGCGGCAAGACCTGGGCCGAGCAGAAAGTGGCGCCGCCGGCCGGCTCGACGAAGGCCGACGCGAACCTGCTCGGCCTGTTCGCCGACGCCAAGGGCCGCGTCTACGCCAGCGCCGAACGCGGCCTCGTGCTGCGCTCCGACGACCGCGGCCACAGCTGGGAGTACCTGGCCACCGGCTACAAGGGTTCGTTCTGGAGCGGCATCGCGCTGCCCGACGGCACGCTCGTCGTCGGCGGCCAGCGCGGCACCGTCTACCGCAGCGCCGACGACGGCAAGACCTGGGCGCCGGCGGCGCTGGACAGCAAGAACTCGGTCACCGGCTTCGCCGCCGCCGGCAGCGAACTGCTGCTCGTCGGGCTCGAAGGGCTGCGCGCGCTGAGCAAGGACGACGGCCAGCATTTCAGCGTCACGCTGCGACCCGACCGCGAATCGCTGACCGCCGCGCTGCCGGGCGCGCCCGGCGCCTGGCTGCTGTGGTCGCGCCGCGGCTTCATTGCCGACGTGCCGCGCTGAGCGGCCTCGGCGCAGGGCACCGGCGCGCCCGCGCCGATAATCGCGGCGTGGCGGCATGCCCGCGCGACGTCGATGCGGCGCGCGGCCGGCGATGAACGACGACGACATACTGCAAGTCCAGCGCGTCCTGCGCAGGCGCTTGTTCGAGGGCGAATCGGCCATCCGCTGGCGGCCCGGGCGCGAGCTTGCGGCGCAGTTGCTGCTGTACCTCGACGATCCGCAGACCTGCTGGCGCTTGACGGCCGAGTGGCTGCGCGAACTGCTCGACGCCGATCGCGTCGACGGCGGCTACGGCGGCTACCTCGGCGCCGGCGGCACGGTGCGCGACTATGTCGCGCTGGCCGAGGCGCAACGCGAGTCGATGCGCCTGCCCTCGGTGCTGGGCCTGCGTTTCGACGCCACCGATCCCGGCCTGCGTTCGGTGTGGAACGACGTCGAGGCCGCCGCCATCACCAACGTGACGCAGGAGCGCGGCATGACCGCCGGCATGCGCGGCGCGCTGACCTCGCTGGGCACCGCGGCCAAGCTGGCGCTGCCGCTGAGCGACGGCCAGCGGCCCATCGGCTTGATCTGCGCCGACTGGCACGACGCGGCACCGCGCTGGAATCCGGCGCTGTGCAACGAACTCGGCGGACTCGCGCGCGACGCGCTGGGGCCGCTGTTCGCCGCCGCCGCGCCTTGGTCGCCCGACACCGGCCGCACGGCGCTGCTGGCCACCGACGCGGTGCCGGCATCGGGTGAGCTCTCGGTGCTCACGCCGGCCGAGCTGAAGGTGGCGCGGCTGGTGGCCACGGGCATGAGCTACAAGGAAGTGGCGCGCCGCCTCGACCGCTCGCTGTCGACCGTCGACCACCAGTTGCGCAGCATCCGCGACAAGCTCGGCGCGCGCTCGACGGCGCGGCTCGTGCACCTGCTGCACGCCCTGCTGTAGCGCGCGCTCAGAGGCCGCAGGCCAGCGCCATCTCGTCGATGAGGCCGCGCTGGAAGGCGGCGCAGCGCGCATTCGGCTGCCAGGCGCGGATCAGCTCGACGAACGAATCCTCGACGCCCATCGAGACGCCGGCCAGCGTCTCGACGACGGCGTGGCCGCAGAAGGGCACGGCGGCCTCCGACGCGCCGCCCTCGTGGACCATCACGAGGCGGCCGCCGCAATGGCGCTCGGCGAGTTCGAGCGCGGCGCGCGTGAGCATGCGGTACGAGTCGCTGTGCAGCAGCATGCGCGCCAGCGGGTCGACGCCGCTGGCGCCGTAGCCGCAGGCGACGATGAGGAGTTCGGGCCGGAAGCGATCGATGGCCGGCCCGACGATGCGCCGGACGGCATATTCGTAGGCATCGTCGCCGCCGCCGGGCAGCAGCGGCACGTTGACGTTGCAGCCCAGGCCGCGCCCGGCACCGCGATCGGCGGCGCCGACGTAGCCGGGCGGAAAGCAGCCTTCCTGGAACAGCGAGATCGTCAGCACGTCGTCGCGTTCGTAGAAGATCGACTGCGTGCCGTTGCCGTGGTGCGCGTCCCAGTCGATCACGGCGATGCGCTGCAGGCCATGGCGGTGCCGCGCCGCCTCGACGGCGATGGCGATGTTCGCGAGCAGGCAGAAGCCCATCGGCATGTCGGGCAGGCAGTGATGGCCGGGCGGCCGCGACAGCGCGTAGGCGTTGGCGTGGCGGCCCGTCACGACGCTGTCGACGGCGGCGAGCGCGAGGCCGGCCGAGAGCCGCGCGATCTCGTAGCTGCCGGGGCCGAACGGCGCGAAATCGCCGAGTTCGCCGCCGCCGGCGTCGGACATCGCCTTGAAGCGGTCGAGGTAGGCGCGCGGATGCACGCGCAGCAGATCCTCGCGGCTGGCCAGCGGCGCGCTGCGCAGATCGACGGCGGCGGCGAGTCCCGAGACCTGCATCAGCGAGACCATGCGGCGCTTCGGCTCGGGCGAGTCGGTCGCCGCCGATCCGGCCGGCGGCTGCACCCAGCCGCCGACGGGCGCGATGAGCGCGTAACCACCCGGCGCACTGTGCCAGAGGCACTTCTCGTCGTGGAAGAAGGCGGTTCGCGGGCGCAGGTTGGTCTCCTCGTTCTCGGCCGCCCTATTCTTGGGATGGCCGCCGCGCCGGCGCTATCCCGATTCAGCAAGACCTCGCGATGGTTCTCGATGCGCGGCGACGCCCGAGGCGCTGCCGGCCGGTGCCTCGGCGCTCCAGGCGCGATGGCAGACCGCGCAGCCCGCCACCGGGCCCTGTTTGCGCAGCGCGGCGTTCGGGTGCCGATGGCAGTCGAGGCAGAAACCGTGCATGCGCGCCTCGACGCCCAGGCGCAGGTCGGCGCGGCCGCCGCTATGGCAGGGCATGCAGGATTCCTTGCCCGTGCGGTCGGCGTAGTTGTGGTGGCAGGTGAGGCATTTGACCGCGCCATGCTTGCCATGCGGGAAGTCGAGCGCGAGCCCGGTCTGGCGCAAGGCGACGGGCTCGCGCAGCCTGGCGTCGACGCGCTCGGGCAGCAGCAGCGCCAGCGCGACGACGCCCGCCGCCACGGCGACGGCGATCGCCAGCCGACGTGCCGGCCCGCGGCCGCGCAGCAGCATCAGCAGCGCGGCCGCGGCGGCAGCGACGTAGATCGCGCGCCGCCCCGCTCCGCCGACATAGCGCGCGCTGACGATCACATGCGCGGCGATCAGCACCGTCATCGCGCAGGTGGCGACGAGATGCGTGCTGGCGAAGACGCGGTGGCTGGGCCAGACGCGGCGACGCAGCGGCGCGCTGGCGCCGCAGGTCAACAACAGCAGCAGCGCCGCGGCGGCGATGCCCGCGAGTTGATGCAGCGGCGCGCTGGGCTTGAGGTATTCGATCGTCACGCGGTCGGCGAGCACGAGACCGACGACATGGCCGCTGACGGCGACGAGCGCGAACCAGCCGATGCGGCCATGCAGCCGCAGCGTGACGAGCCCCGCCGGCGCGCGCGGCCGCAGCGCCGCGCCGGCGAGCAGCAGCGTCGCGAGCGCGCCGAGCAGGCCCGCCCCTTGCGCGACCTCCCAGGCGAGTCCCGCAAAGCCGGCGAACAGCGGCAGCAGCGCGAGCGCCAGCAGCAGACCCAGCATCAGGCCCAGCCCGAGGCGGTCGCGAAATTCGGTTCTTGTGGAGGCCATCGGTGCGGGAACGGGCGCGGGATCATAGGCAAGAGCAGGCGCGCAGGCCAGCGCCGCCGCGGCATCGCAGGGCCATGCGTGGCCGCTCGCCATCCACTTGCGCATTCATTCTTTGCGCTTTTCTGATAGCGCACGCGAGCGCCCTCCCTTACCTTCGCGGATTCGAAACTCGGGATGCGATCCATGCTCAAGAAGGGTGTCCTCGGCTGGCCGCAGATCGCGGGACTCGGCGTCTCGCTGGTCATCGCCGGGCAGTTCTCGGGTTGGAACTACGGCCTCGTCGGCAACGGCTGGGCGAACATGCTCGCCGCGACGCTGCTGATGGCGATGCTGTGCGGCGGCCTGGCGCTGTGCATCGCCGAGCTGTCGACGGCGCAGCCCCATGCCGGCGGCGTGTTCGCCTACGCGCAGATCGCGTTCGGGCCCTTCGTCGGCTACCTCGTCGGTGCCGCCTGCGCGCTGGCCTTGACGATAGGCACCGGCGCCGCGGCGAGCTTCCTCGGCGCCTACATCGAGTCGGTGTTCGGCTTCGGCGGCTGGGCGGTGCGCGTCGCGCTGTTCGCGGTGATCATCGGCATCCACATGGTCGGCGTCGGCGAGGCGCTGGGCCTGACGCTGGTGGCCGGCGCCATCGCCGTGGCCGCGCTGCTGGCCTTCGGCGGCGCGATGCTGCCGCATGTGCAATGGACCAACCTGCTGCCCGACGGCGGCGGCTTCGTCCATGCGCTGAGCCCGGCCGGCATCTTCGCCTGCGTCCCGTTCGCGATCTGGATGTTCATCTGCCTCGAGCAGGTCAGCTCGGCCGCCGAGGAGGCCGCCGACCCCGGCCATTCGATGTCGCGCGGCATCGCCGCCGCCGTCGCGACGTTGCTGCTGACGGCGCTCACGGTCGTCGTCAGCGCGCCCGGCGCGGCCGGCATCGCGACGGTGGGCGGCGCCGCCGATCCGCTGTACGCGGCGATGACGCACCGCGGCCTCTACGGCGAGCACGACCTGCTGCCGCTGATCGTCGGCTGCGGCGCCGTCGCCGGCCTGCTCGCGACCTTCTTCTCGATCGCCTTCTCGGCCTCGCGCCAGATCTACGCGCTGGCGCGCGACGGCCATTTCCCGCGTCTGCTGGCGCGCACCAACCGCCGCGGCGCGCCTTGGACGGCGCTGGCGCTGCTCGTCGTCGTCGGCCTGCCGCTGACGCTGGTGCCGCCCGAGAAGCTGCTGCTGTGCATCGTGCTGCTGCTGGGCAGCTGCCATCTCGTGCTGTTCGCCGCCTACCTGAAGCTGCGCCGCACGCACGCGCATTGGGTGCGGCCCTTTCGCGTGCGCGGCGGGCCGGCGGTGGCTTGCATCGGCATGGCGCTGACGCTGGTCGTCATCGCCGCCTGCTTCCAGCTCGAGCTCGCGCTGCTCGGCGCGCTGGCCGCCGTGATGGCGGCGGTGATCCTGAACTACGGGCTGCGCGCGGGCCGCGCGGCCCAGCCCCTGGAGAGTCCCGAACATGTCTGAACCGACCCTGCTGCAGCGGCGCTACCGCGTCCTCGGCGACCAGTCGCCGCTGTTCTACGACGAGCCGCTCGAATTCGTGCGCGGCGAGGGCGTCTGGCTCCACGACCGCGAGGGCCGCCGCTACCTCGACGCCTACAACAACGTGCCCTGCGTCGGCCATTGCCATCCGCGCGTCGTCGCGGCGATGGCGCGCCAGGCGGCGACGCTGAACATCCACACGCGCTACCTCAGCGAGATCGTCGTCGAATATGCCGAACGCCTGACGGCGACCTTCGCCGCGCCGCTCGACGGCCTGATGTACACCTGCACCGGCAGCGAATCGAACGAACTCGCGCTGCGCATGGCGCGCCACCTCAGCGGCCACGCCGGCATCATCGTCAGCGACTACAACTACCACGGCAACACGACGACGCTGGCCGCGGTGACGACGGCGCTGCCGAGTTCCGAGCCGTTCTCCGGCCACGCCCGCGCGGTGACCATCCCCAACCTCTACCACGCCGAGGGCCCCGCCGAGGCCGTCGCCGACCGCCATGTGGCGCAGGTCGCGCAGGCCATCGATTCGCTGCAGCGCGCCGGCGTCGGCGTGGCGGCGATGCTGATCGACACCTTCTTCGCCAACGAGGGCATCCCGACGCTGCCGGCCGGCTATCTCGAGCGCGTCGCGCGGCTCGTGCGCGAGGCCGGCGGCCTGCTCGTCGTCGACGAGGTGCAGTCCGGATTCGGCCGCACCGGCGGCCATCTCTGGGGCCACCAGGCGCATGGGCTGGTGCCCGACATCGTCACGCTGGGCAAGCCGATGGGCAACGGCTTCCCGCTGGCCGGCGTCGTCACGCGGCGCGACCGCATCGAAGACTTCGGCCGCGCGAACCTCTACTTCAACACCTTCGGCGGCTCGCCGGTGGCCGCGGCCGTCGGGCTGGCGGTGCTCGACGTGATCCGCGACGAGGGCCTGCAGGACAGCGTGCAGCGCGTCGGCGCCGGGCTCGCGGCCGGCCTGCAGCGGCTCGCCGAGCGCCACGCCATCATCGGCGACGTGCGCGGCCGGGGCCTGTTCTACGCCGTCGAGCTCGTGCGCGACCGCGCCACGCGCGAGCCCGCGGGCGCCGAGGCACGGCAGGTCGCCAACCGCATGCGCGACCGCGGCATCCTCATCAGCCGCATCGGCGCCGCCGACAACATCCTGAAGATCCGCCCGCCGCTGGTCTTCGACGACAGCCATGCCGCGCACTTCATCGACACGCTCGATGGCGTGCTTGCCGGCCTTTGACGGAACGGGCCTCCCCCATGTCCGCGTCCTTTGCCGGCCTCGACCATGAACAGCAGATCGCCGCGCTGCAGCAGCTCGCCTGGGCGGCGTTGCGGCAATGGGAGGGCGATTTCGTCGGCCTCGAACTGATCAAGTACCGCGAGAACGCCGTCTATTGCGCGACCCGCGCCGACGGCACGCGCAGCGCGCTGCGCCTGCACCGCAAGGGCTACCACTCGGAAGCCGCGCTGCGCTCGGAGCTGATGTGGATGGAGGAGCTGGCGGCCGGCGGCATCGGCGTGCCGCAGATCATCCGCACGCGCGACGGCCGCCACCTGGCCGAGGTGGACTGCGCGCAATGCCCGGAATCGCGCCATGTCGACATGCTGGGCTGGATGGCCGGCGCCACGCTCGGCTCGGCCGAGGGCGGCCTGCAGACCGACGCCGATGTCGCGCCGCTGTTCTTCGAGGCCGGGGCGATGGCCGCGCGCATCCACCTGCGCTCGGCGCAATGGCGCCAGCCCAACGAATTCACGCGCCATGCCTGGGACGAGGAAGGACTGGTCGGCGCCGCGCCGTTCTGGGGCCGCTACTGGGAGCTCGACCTGCTGACCGCCGACGAGCGCGAGCTGCTGCAGCGCGCCCGCGAGCAGGCCCGCATGGACCTGCGCCGCCATGGCCGCACGCTGGCCAACTTCGGCATGATCCACGCCGATTTCGTGCCCGAGAACCTGCTGCTCGACGGCCGGCGGCTGCAGCTGATCGACTTCGACGACGCCGGCTTCGGCTGGCATATGTTCGAGCTGGCGACGGCGCTGTATTTCAGCATCGACGATCCGCGCTATGCCGAGATCGAGGCGGCGCTGTTCGCCGGCTACGACTCGGTCAAGCCGCTGACGGCCGCCGACCGCGCGACGCTGCCGCTGTTCCTGGCGCTGCGCGGCACGACCTACCTCGGCTGGGTGCACACGCGGCGCAACAGCCGCGCGGCCGAGGAGCTGGCGCCGATGCTGATCGAGCGCGCCTGCCTGACGGCGCGGCGCTACCTCGAAGCCGTCGGCGACGCGCGCTGAGCGCGGGATCGGCGCACCACTCGTCGGGTCGACGCGGCCGTGCCCCCGGGTGCGCCCGATTTCCGGCATGCTCCGGGCCTCGAACCCCGACGCCATGATCCGCATCGCCCGCCACCGGCCCGCCGATTCCGACGAACTGGCACTCGCCCTCAGCGGCTGGAGCCAGGACTACACCCAGCTCGGCCGCGGCCGCCTGCAGGCCGAGCTGCTGCAGGTGCTGCTGCCCGATGCGGCGCTGATCTACGAGCATTCGAACCTGCATCTGCGCGAGACGATGGCGCCGCCGGCGCACCAGGTCGTCATCGGCCTGCCGCTGTGCACCGACGGCCGGTCGCTGTTCAACGGCCGGCCGCTCGACCTCGACACGCTGCTCGTGCTCGAAGGCGGGCGCGAATTCGAGATCTGCGCGCCGGGCGAGATCGGCATGTTCGGCCTGGCGCTGGACCGCAGCCTGCTCGAGCGCCTGCTCACGCCCGAGGAGCGCGAGCTGTTCGAGATCGCCGTCGCACGCCGGCGGCTGCCGTTGGCCAGCGCCGACGCGCAGGCGCTGCGCGCCGACCTCGGCCGCGCGCTGGCCGCTTTCGACGGCGCGCAAGGCACGCCGCCGAGCGATCCGCAGGATGCCGGCGCGACCGTCGTCTCGGCGCTGCAGCAGGTGCTGGGCGCCGTCGCCGCGGCGCTCGGCGGCGATGTCGCCGACGGCGGCCCGCGCTCGCTGCAGCGGCACCGCCGCCTCGTCGATGCGGCGATCGACGCGATGCAGGCCGACCTCGCGCGGCCGCTGTCGCTGGGCGACCTCAGCCGCCGCCTCGCCACCAGCGAGCGCACGCTGCAGCTGTCGTTCCGCCAGGTCTGCCGCGCCTCGCCGCAGCAGTTCTTCCTCTGCCTGCGGCTGGCCGACGCGCGGCGCCGGCTCAAGCAGGACCCGCGGCAGCGCATCACCGAGCTGGCGCTCGAACTCGGCTTCGCCAGCTCGAGCCATTTCTCCTCGCTGTACAAGCGGCTCTACGCCGAGCAGCCGTCGCTGCGGCTGCGCCAGCGCTGAGCGGTCGATACGCCTGGCCGGCTCAGCGGCTCGACGGGAAACTGAAGTTCGCGCCTTCGCGAACCTCGGCGGCCGGCCAGCGCTGCGTCACCGTCTTGCGCTTCGTATAGAAGCGCACGCTGTCGGGACCGTAGGCATGCAGGTCGCCGAACAGCGAGCGCTTCCAGCCGCCGAACGAGTGATAAGCCACGGGCACCGGCAGCGGCACGTTGACGCCGACCATGCCGACCTGGATGCGGTCGGTGAAATGGCGCGCGGCGCCGCCGTCGCGCGTGAACAGGCAGGTGCCGTTGCCGTACTCGTGGGCGTCGATCAGCGCCATCGCCTCGTCGAGCGAGGCGACGCGGACGACGCCCAGCACCGGGCCGAAGATCTCCTCCTGGTAGATGCTCATGCCCGGCTGCACATGGTCGAACAGGCAGGATCCGAGAAAGAAGCCGTCCTCGTGGCCGGGCACGCGGATGCCGCGCCCGTCGACGACGAGCCGCGCGCCGGCGGCGACGCCGGCGTCGACAAAGGCCGACACTTTTTCGTGGTGCGCGCGCGTGACGAGCGGACCCATGTCGTTGCCGGCGTCGCTGCCGGGGCCGACCTTCATGCGGCCGATCGCTGCGACAAGGCCGGCGACGACCGCGTCGGCCGTGCGATCGCCGATCGCGACGACGAGCGGGATCGCCATGCAGCGCTCGCCGCAGGAGCCGTAGGCGGCGCCCATCAGCGCGCTGACCGCCTGCTCGATGTCGGCGTCGGGCATCACGGCGGCAAAGTTCTTCGCCCCGCCCAGCGCCTGCACGCGCTTGCCCTGGGCGCAGCCGGTGCGGTAGATGGACTCGGCGATGGCCGTCGAGCCGACGAAGCTGACGGCCTTGACGCGCGCATCGGCCAGCAGCGTGTCGACGGCCTCCTTGTCGCCGTTGACGACATTGAGCACGCCCGGCGGCAGCCCGGCCTCGAGCGCGAGTTCGGCGATCAGCAGCGTCGACGAGGGCGTGCGCTCCGACGGCTTGAGCACGAAAGTGTTGCCGCAGGCCACCGCCATCGGCCACATCCACAGCGGCACCATGACCGGGAAGTTGAAGGGCGTGATGCCGGCGGCCACACCCAGCGCCTGGAACTCGCTCCACGAATCGATCGCCGGGCCGACGTTCTTGCTGTGCTCGCCCTTGAGCAGTTCGGGCACGTAGCTCGCGTATTCGACGTTCTCGATGCCGCGCTGCAGCTCGCCATGGGCGTCGGGCAGCACCTTGCCATGCTCGGCCGTAATGAGCGCCGCGATGCGGTCGGCATTCGCTTCGAGCAGCGTCTTCAGCCGGCTCATGACGCGGGCACGCTTGAGCGGCGGCGTGTCGCGCCAGGCCGGGAACGCTGCCTGCGCGGCGGCGATCGCGCGCTCGACCGTCGCGCGGTCGGCAAGCTCGACGCGGCGCGACGCGGCGCCGGTGGCCGGGTCGTAGACGGGCTGCGAGCGGTCGCCGCCGCGGCTGTGCTCGCCGGCGATGAAATGGCCGACGATCGGGTTCGAATGGGTGGCGCTGGACATGTCGGTTTCCTCGTTCTATTCAGTTGGTTTCGTCCATCGCCTCGCCCAGCGCGCCGATCAGCCTATCGATCTCGGCCTTCTCGCTGATGAAAGGCGGCGCGAGCTGTATCGTGTCGCCGCCATAGCGCACGTAGAAGCCCTTGGCCCAGCAGGCCTTGGCAACGTCGTAAGGCCGGCGTGCCGGCTCACCCGGCGCCGCGGCCAGCGTGATGCCGGCGGCGAGGCCGAAATTGCGGATGTCGATCACATGCCGCGCGCCCTTCAGGCCATGGACGGCGTTCTCGAAATAGGGCGCCAGCGCGGCGACGCGTTCGACGAGGCCGTCGCGCTGCAGCACGTCGAGCGCGGCGATGCCGGCGGCGCAGGCCACCGGGTGCGCCGAATAGGTGTAGCCATGGGCGAACTCGAGCAGGTATTCGGGGCCGCCGGCGTCCATGAAGGCGTCGTAGATGGCGCTGCGGCAGATCACGGCGCCGAGCGGCTGGGCGCCGTTGGTGACCTGCTTGGCGACGTTCATGATGTCCGGGATCACGCCGAAGGCGTCGGCACCGGTCATCGCGCCGCAGCGGCCGAAGCCGGTGATGACCTCGTCGAAGATCAGCAGGATGTCGTGGGCGTCGCAGATGGCGCGCAGCCGCTGCAGATAGCCCGCGGGCGGAACGACGACGCCGGCCGAGCCGGAAAAGGGCTCGACGATGACGGCGGCGATGTTCGAGGCGTCGTGCAGCGCGATGAGGTCGAGCAGCCGGTCGGCGAGTTCGGCGCCCTGCGCCGGCGCGCCGCGGCTGAATGCATTCGCGGCGAGCTGGGTGTGCGGCAGGTGGTCGGCCTCGACGGCGGGGCCGAAGGTCTTGCGGTTGGCGCCGATGCCGCCGACCGAGATGCCGCCGAAATTGACGCCGTGGTAGCCCTTCTCGCGCCCGATCAGCCGCGTCTTCGCCGGCTGGCCCCGGGCGCGCCAATAGGCGCGCGCCATCTTCAGCGCCGTGTCGGCGGCCTCGGAACCCGAGCCGGTGAAGAACACATGGTCGAGCCCCGGCGGCGTCAGTGCGACGAGCCGGTTCGCGAGCTCGAACGACAGCGGGTGCCCATGCTGGAAGGCCGGGGCGTAGTCCAGCCGCGAGACCTGGCGGCTGACCGCCTCGCCGATCTCGCGCCGGCCATGGCCGAGGCCGCAGCACCACAGGCCCGAGAGGCCGTCGAAGATGCGCCGGCCGCCGCTGTCGGTGTAGTAGGCGCCCTCGGCGGCGACGATCATGCGCGGCTCGGCCTTGAAGCGGCGGTTGCCGGTGAACGGCATCCAATGCGCCTCGAGCCAGGCGGCATCGGTGCGGCAGGCGAGGGCGGCCGGCGGATTCGTCAGGGTCGGCGTCGACATCGGTGGTGTCCCGCGCGCGGCGGGCCTCGTGATCAGGGATGGCGTGCATTCTTCGGATCCGCGACACTTGTGAAAATGATTCAATATCACTGTTCACTTGCCGGACCATGCAAGTAAGAACCGCCTCCGGAAAGACCGCCCCCAGGACCACGGCCCGTTCCCGCGCGGTGCTCGGCCAGTTGAGCGACATCGACCTGCGCTTGCTGCGCGTGTTCAAGAGCGTCGCCGAATGCGGCGGCATGGCGGCGGCCGAGCTCGAGCTGAACATCGGCACCTCGACGGTGAGCCGCCATGTCAAGGACCTCGAAGGGCGGCTCGCCCTCGTGCTGTGCCGGCGCGGGCGCGCCGGTTTCGCGCTCACGGCCGAGGGCCAGCGTGTCTACGAGGAGACGCTGCGCCTGCTCGCCTCGGTCGACGCCTTCCGCAGCGGCATCGACGACATCCACCGGCGGCTGGCCGGGCCGCTGGAGATCGCGCTGTTCGACAAGACGGCAAGCAACCCGGGCGCGCGCATCGCCGCGGCCATCGCGCGGCTGCGCGACGCGGCGCCCGAGGTCGAGCCCAGCCTGCACGTGGCGTCGATCAACGCCATCGAGCGCGGCGTCATCGACGGCCGCTTCCAGCTCGGCGTGATCCCGGCGCACCGCACGTCGAGCAGCCTGGCCTACACGGACCTCTTCGACGAGCGCATGCTGCTGTATTGCGGCCGCGGCCACGCGCTGTTCGGCGCCAGCCATGCGGGCCTGACCTGGACGAAACTCAAGGCCCATGCCTTCGCCGGCCTGGGCTATCACTCGCCGAACATGGAGCTGAGCCGGCAGGCGCGGCTCGTGCGCAGCGCCACGGGTTACGACCAGGAGGCGATCGCAACGCTCGTCCTCTCCGGCCGCTTCCTCGGTTTCCTGCCCGACCATTACGCCGAGGCCTTCGAGCGCCGCGGCCTGATGCAGCCGATCGCGCCGGCGAAGTTCCGCTATGCCTGCCGCTTCGTCGCGCTGATGCGCCGCTCGCCGCCGCCTTCGCGCGTCGCCCGGCTGTTCGAGCAATGCCTGATCGAGGCCCACGCGCCCACGGTCGCGGCAAGTCCGGGGTGAGCGCCGGGCTTGCGCGTCTACCCGTACGCCCGCCGACGTAACACGTCGCGGGAATAGGCGCGCCGCCACGGCCACAGAACAATGGCCGCCATCGATGACCCCCCAGCCGCGGGCCGGCGTCCGCATCGCGGCCAACCCCACCCCCTCGGAACGACCGGAGACCTGCACGATGAATCGCTGCCATCCCTTCCACCGCCCGCTGGCGCTGCGCTGCGTCGCCCTGGTCACGATGCTCGGCATCTCCGGGCTCAGCGCGGGCGCCGGCGATGCGAATGCCGACAAGCTCGGGTCTACCCTTACGCCTCTGGGGGGAGACCGGTCGGCCAGCACCGACGTCCCGGCCTGGGAGGGCGCGAGCAAGCCGGCCGCCGGCTGGACCCCGGGCAAGCCGCGCGAGGCGAGCTGGAACCACAAGGACGAGAAGCCGCTGTACAGCATCGACGCCGGCTCGGCCGACAAACATGCAAGCCAGCTCACGCCGGGCCAGATGCATCTGCTCAAGCACAGCGCCGGCTACCGCATGGACGTCTACCCCTCGCACCGCAACTGCACGGCGCCCGACTTCGTCATCGAGAACACGAAGCGCAATGCCGCCGGCGCGGCCAAGCTGTCCGCCGACGGCGACACGCTGCTGCAGGCCGCGCTGCCCGGCGTGCCGTTCCCGGTGCCGACGGCCGGCGTGCAGGCGATCTGGAACTTCCAGCTGCGCTACGGCGGCGTCGGCGCCGATTACCAGAACGCCGTCACGCTGGTGTCGCCGCGCACCGGCAGCAACACCTGGATCACCGTCGAGGCGCCGCAGCATCAATACTTCCCCTGGGGCGCCAAGGGCACGCACAGCCCCGCCGACACCGGCGACCTGCTGTTCGCGACCTATTACGCGATCCGCTCGCCGGCCGCGCTGGCCGGCCAGGCGCTGGTCGCCAAGGTCAGCTTCGGCAGCCACGATGCCGAGGTCAACTACTACTTTCCCGGCCAGCGCCGCGTGCGCCGCATGCCGGCCTACGGCTACGACTCGCCGCAGATCGGCTACGAGAACCAGTACACGATCGACCAGACGCAGATGTTCACCGGCAACGTCGACCGCTTCGACTGGAAGCTGGTGGGCAAGAAGGAGATCCTGGTCCCGTACAACACGTTCCGCCAGCTCGATTTCGATGCCAGGCGCGAGGACGTCTACGGCGCCACCGCTATCAACCCCGCCTATCGCCGATACGAGCTGCACCGCGTCTGGGTCGTCGAGGCGACGGTGAAGAAGGGCATGCGCCATCTGGCGCCGCGCAAGGTCTTCTATTTCGACGAGGACAGCTGGCAGATCCTGGTCGGCGAGGA
Source organism: Burkholderiales bacterium (assembly GCA_028868825.1). Classification (GTDB taxonomy): domain Bacteria; phylum Pseudomonadota; class Gammaproteobacteria; order Burkholderiales; family Burkholderiaceae_C; genus Rubrivivax. Next base: position 27,536 of record JAGWTU010000055.1, read on the forward strand.
CTACGACGGCCAGGGCAATCTGTGGAAGGTGCGCGAGGCCAGCCTGCTGCCGGCCTGGGAGCTGGGCAGCGCCTGCGAAAGCTCCACCTTCGTGCAATACGATGTGCTGCAGAACCGCTACCTCGTCGACTTCACCGTCGTCGGCACGGGCAAGGATGTGCGCTGGCTGATGGAGACCAACGACAAGCGCTTCACGAACGATTTCTTCACCGCCGACAATCTGCGTTCGATCAGCGAGCGCTGAACCGAGCAGCCCCGGGCCGACCATGACCGCCAGCCGCGCTTCGCCATTCGACCCCTGGGACCAGCAGGCGACGCTGATCGGCCTGCTGTGCGTCGCCGCGGCGGCCTTCCTCGACCTGCCGGTGATCCTCGGCGTGCTGGCCGACCTGCGCGGGCTCAGCCCCGACCGGCTCGGCCAGATCGCCGCGGCCGAGACCTTCGGCACCGCCGTCACGGCCGCCATCAGTCCCTGGCTGCTCGTGCGGCTGCGCGCGCGCACGCTGCTCGGCGTCGGCATGGCGCTGCTGGTGGTCTTCAACGTCACCTCCTGCGTGACGACGGCCTACGTTGCGTTCATCGTCGTGCGCCTGGGTGCCAGCATCGGCACCGGCATCGCGATGCCCGCCGCCGTCGCCTGCCTGGGCAATTGCAGCCGGCCCGAGCGCGCCTTCTCCTGGGCCGTCAGCGCGCAGGTCGTGACGAGCGCGGTCGAGCTGTTCGCGTTCGGCTATGCCGCGCGGCAATACGGCGTCGTCGGCATCTACGGCAGCCTGGCGCTGGCGGCGGTGATCGCCGGCGTGGCGTCGCTGCGCCTGGGCGATCTGCCGCGGCCGGCGGCCGGCGCCAGCGGCGGCGGTGCGGCGCTGAGCGCGCGCAGCAAGGCCAGCCTGGCGGCGGTGATGCTGCTGTTCGCCTGCATCGGCGTCTACTGGGCCTTCATCGAACGCGTGGGCCTGCTCGCGCACCTCAGCGCCGAGGAAGTCGGCGGCTGGCTCGCCGCCTCGAACGCGCCAGCGCTGCTGGCCTCGCTGGGCGCGCCCTGGATCGCGCAGCGGCTCGGCGAGCGGCGCATGCTGCTGCTGGGCCTGGGCCTGACGGTGCTCGTGCCGCTGGGGCTGCTGCTGCCGCTGCAGCCGGCCGTCTACCTCGCCAACTTGGCGCTGTTCGTGCTGCTGTGGAATTCGCTGATGGTCGTGCAGATGGCCGTCCTCGGCCGCTGGGACGCGCAGGGCCTGGCCGTCGGGCTGACGCCGGCGGCGCAGGGCCTGGGCCTGGCGCTGGCGCCGCTGCTCGCCGGCGAGGTGGCCGAGAGCCGCGGCTACCCCGCGGCGATGGCGCTGGCCAGCGGTTTCGCGCTGCTCGCGCTGCTCGCCACCTGGCATGCGTTCAGGCCCGAAGCCGAACCCGCGCCGAACCCCGCCTGAACGCCCACCCGAATGCCCGCCTGATTACCCGCCATGAATTCGAACCCGTCCCGCAACAACCCACCGCCCAAGCCGCGCGCCCGCGCGCTCGGCCTGCCGCTCGTCGGCGAAACCGGTCCGCTCAACGCCATCACCGACGTGGCCGGCGTCGAGGTCGGCCTGTACACCCGCTGCGAGAGCGGCGACGCCTGGCACGGCGATCGCGGCCCGGTGCGCACGGGCGTGACGACGATCTTCCCGCGCGGCCGCGGCGGCGCCGACCAGTCGGTCTGGGCGGGCCAGTTCTCGTTCAACGGCAACGGCGAGATGACGGGCACGCACTGGATCCACGACGCCGGCTATTTCACCGGGCCGATGGCGATCACCAACAGCCACGCGGTCGGGATGGTCCACCATGGCCTGACGCGCTGGATGATCGAGCATGTGCCGGCGCTGCGCAGCCACCACCACTGGTACCTGCCGGTCGTCGCCGAGACCTACGACGGCGCCACCAACGACATCAACGGCCAGCCCATCGAAGCCGAGCATGTGGCCGCGGCGCTCGACGCGGCGCGCGGCGGCGTCGTCGCCGAGGGCAATGTCGGCGGCGGCACCGGCATGATGTGCTACGAATTCAAGGGCGGCACCGGCACCTCGAGCCGGCGCGTCGAGATCGAGGGCCGCCACTACACCGTCGGCGCGCTCGTGCAGGCGAATTTCGGCGCCCGCATCGACCTGCAGATCCTCGGCGTGCCGATCGGCCGCCTCTGGCCCGAGGACGCGCCGCTGACCGAACTCGGCCAGGGCGAGACCGGCTCGGTCGTCGCCGTCGTCGCCACCGACGCGCCGCTCAATCCGGTGCAGCTGCGCCGCCTGGCCAAGCGCGCCTGCCTGGGCATCGCGCGCACCGGCACCACCGGCGGCGTCAATTCGGGCGACCTGATGCTGGCCTTCAGCACCGCGAATGCGCGCACCTGGGCGAGCGCCGAGATGCACCATGGCGCGGCGATCAAGGCCATCGACTGCCTCGAGGACAACCTCACCGACGAGCTCAACCGCGCCACCGCGCTGGCCTGCGAGGAGGCCGTCATCAACGCGCTGCTGGCAGCGCGCGACATGAGCCTCGTGCGGCCGCAGGGCAAGACCTTCAAGGCCATCGACGCCGAGCGGCTGCTGCGCCTGCTGCGCGAGCACCGCGCGATGGCCGCAGCGACCTGATCAGACGCCGGCGGCGGCCGCGTCGAGCGGCGCCCGCTGCACCGGCAGGGCGCCGGCCTTGATGAGCATGCTGAAGAGCTCCGGGTGCGAGCGCACGCCGAGCTTGGTGTAGATGTGGCGCCGATGCGCCTTCACCGTCTCGGGCGAGATCTGCAGCTTGTGGGCGATGCCCTTCGATGAATGGCCGCTGAGCATCAGGTGCACGATCTGCACCTCGCGCGCCGTCAATCCCAGCGGCATGCCCTGGATGCCGCCCCCGTTCTCGGGTGCCGAGCCCGGCGGCGGCGCCTTCGCCGACGCTGGCGATGCGGCCGCGGCGGCCGCTGCGACATCCGGCAGGCGCTCGTCGTAGCGGGCGCGCTGGCCCATCAACGCCAGCATCCAGGGCGTGATCGCGCTGAGGAGACGCATGTCCTCGGCCGAGTAGCGCCGCGCCGAGCCCAGCGACAGGCTGAGCACGCGAGCGGCATCCAGCGGCAGGTTGAACTGCACCTCGTCCTTGACGATGTTGAGACGGAAATAGCGCTGGTAATAGTCCTCGGCCTCGTAGTTGTCGGGCGCGACATCGTCGAGCCTGAACAGGCCGCTGCGCGGCTCGTCGATGCAGGCGAGGTAGAACGGGTCCAGGAGATAGAAGCTCTCCAGGTAGTCCTTGAAGAGCAGGTCGTCGCCGCCATCGGCGCCCGGACTCTCGGCGAACACGAACGGGCGCGCGTCGCGGCAGAAGACGAGCGCGACCCAGTTGTCGAAAGGCACGGCGTCGCGCAGATAGCGGATCAGCACGGCCCAGAAATTGGGCTTGTCCAGCGCGTCGATCAGCGTGCCCAGCGTGCGGTGCCAATTCGGGTTGGCGATCAGCGCATCGGTGGCGGGGGCGGCCGGTGGTGGCGCCAATGGGGCCGATGCGGGGGCAGGAGCGGGATCGGGCATGGCGTCCACGGTTGGCGCAGGTGCGCCAGCCTATCCCAGTTGACGTGGCTGCGGGGCTCAGGCGGCGCGGTCGGGCATGACCAGCGGGCCCAGGCCCTGCAGTGCGGCGCGGCCGCCGGGGCGGTAGCAGGGCCAGTCGACCTCGGTGTCGCGGAAGGATTTGAGGATCTGCCCCAGGCCCTTGTGGCCCTGGCGGCGCACCTGGCGCAGGTGGGCGAGGTCGAGCCACAGCGGGATCGTCTCGGTCTGCTCGCCGGCCTGGTGCAGCACCTCGCCTTCCGGGCCGACGACGATCGAGCGGCCGTTGCCGAGTTCGCCCGCGTTGTTGACGTCGACGAAGTAGCACTGGTTCATGATCGCGTTGGCCTGGGCGATCACCAGCTCCTGGCTGCGGTCGATGGTGCCGGTCATCGTCGGGTGCAGGATGACCTCGGCGCCCTGGCAGACGAGGGCGCGGCTGACCTCGGGGAACCAGCCGTCGTAGCAGATCGAGACGCCGAAGCGACCGACCTCGGGCACGTCGAACACCACGACCTCGCTGCCCGCGGCGACGCCTGCTTCATAGGGCCGGAACGGATAGATCTTGCGGTAGCGGGCGACGGTGTGGCCCGCGGGGTCGATGACGAGGGCGGTGTTGTAGATCAGGCCCGCGCCGCGCTCGAACAGGGTGCCGGGCAGCAGCCACAGGCCATGCCGGCGCGCCAGGGCCTGGAAGCGCTGCTCGGTCTCGCCGGGCAGGGTCTCGGCGCGCTCGAGCGAGGTGCCGAAGGCGCAGAGCTCGGGCAGCACCACCATCTGCACCCAGGGGAAGCGCTCGACCAGCAGCGCCACTGCGCGTTCGATGCGCGCGCGGTTGTCGCCCTCGCCGAGGGCGAGCTGCAGACTGGCGACGGCGAATCGGCTCATGCTGAGCGCTCCTTGCTTGGGTGTGGGTGCCGTCTGCAGTCAGCGGCAACGAACGGCCGCTGTCACGAGGGCCAGCCATTCTGCTGGCGGGCGCGGAGGCGCGGTATGCCCTCGATGGGGTAACACGGCGGCCTGCGGGCCGCCGTTTGCGAGATCAGGCGCCGCCGCCGAACATCGCCACCGCGAGCGTGAAGGTCCCGAACGCCGCCGCCGTCGTCCACAGCACGATGCGCGCGATGCGCCCGGCATCGGCGCCGAAGCGCTCGGCCAGCATCGTCACGTTGCTGGCGCTGGGCATCGCGGCCAGCAGCGTCAGCACCTCGACCGCAAACGCATCGAGCGGCGCACCGAGCGCCATCGCGCCGCGGCCGGCGGCATAGACGAGCAGCGGGTGCAGCACGAGCTTGAAGGCGACGACCAGCGGCTCGTCGTGGCGCGCGGCGGCGACGGTGACGATGACCGGCGACGGTGGCGTCGGCGTCGTTCCCGGCGCATTTCCCCGCGCCATCGCCCCCGATTTCGTCCGCGCCTGCGCCCGCGCCAGCATCGCGCCGATCGTGAACAGCGCTGCCGGAGATGCCGCATCGGCGAGCATCGCCACCGGCTTCATCAGCATCTGCGGCAGCACCCAGCCGGTGCCGGCGACGACGCAGCCGGCGGCGATCGCCCAGGGCAAGGGATTCAGTGCCATGCCGCGCAACGCCTGCTGAGCCGCGCGCTCGGCGCCATGGGCGTCGGCGGCGTCGAGCCTCGAGAGCGCGATGCACAGCGAGGTCGTGACCACCATGTCGACCGCCAGGGCGACGATGGCCGGCGCCGCCGCCTTCGGCCCCAGCAGCTCGACGAGCAGCGGCACGCCCATGAAGCCCGAATTCGGGAACGCCGCGACGAGGGCGCCGAAGGCCGCGTTGTTCCAGTCCATGCCACCGCGCCGCGCCGCCGCGACCGCCAGCGCCGTCATCGCGAGCGCGCAAAGCAGCCAGGTGCCGAAGACGCTGGGGTCGAACATGCGCGCCAGCGGCGTCGCCGCCGCGAAGCGGAACAGCATGCAGGGCAGCGCGAAATAGAGGACGAACAGGTTCAGCGCAGGGATCGAATCCAGCGGCAGCCAGCCGATGCGCGCCGCCGCCCAGCCGACGAGCACGAGGGCGAAGAACGGGAAGGTGACGTCCAGGACATGGATCATTGCGTCGCAGCCGGCCCTTGCTGATCCCCCCTGCCCTGCATGGCCTGCACGAGGCGCCAGCCGGCCTCGGCCATCGGCCGCGCCCGGCGCCCGGTGCGCTCGGCATCGGCCGCCGCGGCACTGCCCTGGCGCGAGCGCGCGAGGATGCCTTGCAGGATGGCGGCCATGCGGAACATATTGAACGCCAGGTAATACTCCCAATGCGGCAATGCGGCGCGGCCGCTGCGGCGGGCGTACGCGGCGACATAGGCCGCCTCATCGGGAATGCCGAGCGCCGCGAGGTCGTGGCCCCCGAGGCCGCGGAACTCGTCGGGCGTGACGCGCCAGGTCATCGCGTGGTACGCGAAATCGACGAGCGGATGGCCCAGCGTCGAGAGTTCCCAATCGAGCACCGCGAGCACGCGCGGCTCGCTCGGGTGGAAGACGAGGTTGTCGATGCGGAAGTCGCCGTGCACCAGGGATACCTCGTCGCCCTCGGGCCGATGCGTCGCGAGCCAATCGATCAGGCGCTCCATCGCCTCGAGGCGATCGCGCTCGCCGGCCAGGCTGTCGCGGTACTGCCGCGTCCAGCGATCGAGCTGGCGCGCGAGGTAATTCTGCGGTCGGCCGTAGTCGGCAAGGCCGACTGCGTTCACATCGACCGCGTGCAGCGCGGCGATGACGCGGTTCATCTCGTCGAAGATCGCGCCGCGTTCGGCTGGCGCCATCCCGGGCAGCGCGGGGCTGGCGAAGACGCGGCCCTCGACGAAGTCCATGACGTAGAACGGCGAGCCGATGACGGCCGCATCCTCGCACAGCGCATGCATGCGCGGCACCGGCACGGCGGAGCCGGCAAGCGCCTTCATCACCCGGTATTCGCGTTCGACCGCATGGGCCGAGGCCAGCAGCACGCCGGGCGGCTTGCGGCGCAGCACCCATTGGCGACCGTCGGCGCTGAGCTTGTAGGTCGGGTTCGACTGGCCGCCGGCCAGCGGCGTGACCTGCAGTTCGCCGCGGATCGGCGCGACATGGCTGTCGAGCCAGGCGGCCAGCGGTCCCGAGGCCGCGAGTTCGGCGGCGCCGCTCACAGCCCGCTCACCAGATGGCCGCCGTCGACGGCGATGACGCTGCCGGTCATGTAGCGGCCGGCGTCGCCGGCCAGCAGCAGCAGCGGGCCGTCGAGGTCCTCGATCTGCCCGAAGCGCTGCTGCGGGATGCGAGCGCGCAGCCGCTCGCCGGCGTTCGAGGTGAGGAAATCGCGGTTCAGTTCGGTGACGACATAGCCCGGCGCGAGCGCATTGACGCGGATGCCCGAACGCGCGAGTTCGAGCGCCAGCGCCTGCGTCAGGTGCACGAGCCCGGCCTTCGACGCGCAATAGGGCGCGACGCCGCCGGCGACGCGCAGCCCGGTGATCGATGCGATGTTGACGATGCTGCCGGGGCGGTTCGCGCTCACGAGCCGGCGCGCCGCCTCCTGCGCGACGAGCCAGGCGCCCTTCAGATTCGTATCGACGACGGCGTCCCAATCGGCCTCGGTCTGTTCGAGCAGCGGTTTCGAGATCGCGACGCCGGCGTTGTTCACGACGACATCGGCCGTCAGCCCCTGCGCGGCCAGCGCGTCGAAGCCGGCGCGCACGCTGCCAGCGTCGGTGACGTCCATCGCCACTGCCCAGGCCTCGCGGCCCAGGGCGCGGATCTCCGCCACCAGGTCCTGCAGCTTGTCGGCGCGGCGCGCCGCGACCCCAACCTGCGCGCCGGCGCGCGCCAGCGTCAGCGCGAAATGCCGCCCCAGTCCGCTCGACGCGCCGGTGACGAGCGCGACGCGACCGGCGAGGCCGAAGTCGGCTCCACTCATGCCGCGGCCTCCACCGGCTTGCGCCCCTTGAGGATGTGCTTGGCCAGGCTCCAGCGATGCACCTCGCTCGGGCCGTCGTAGATGCGGAACGCACGCATGTCGGCGAAGATGCGCGCAACGACGGTCTCGCTCGTCACGCCCTGGCCGCCGAGGATCTGCACGCAGCGGTCGACGACGCGCCACACCGCTTCCGAGACGATGACCTTGGCGCGGCTCGATTCATGCAAGGCGAGACGGCCCTGGTCGAGCACGCCGGCGCAATGCCAGATCGTCAGCCGTGCAATGTGCAGGTCCATCTCGTTGTCGGCGAGCATGAAGCCCACGCCCTCGTGCTCGCCGATGGCCTTGCCGAAGGCCTGGCGACGGCGCGCGTAATCGACGGCGATGTCGTGCGCACGACGCGCGGCGCCGAGCCAGCGCATGCAATGGGTCAGCCGCGCCGGCGACAGCCGCACCTGCGCGTTGCGGTAGCCCTGGCCGAGTTCGCCGAGGATGGCCGAGGCCGGCACGCGCAGGTTCTCGAAGCTCAGCACGCCATGGCCGCCGGGGAAGCAGGTGTCGAGCGTGTCCATATTGCGCT
>JAGWTU010000056.1 GCA_028868825.1 Burkholderiales bacterium
GCCGGCGACAGCCGCACCTGCGCGTTGCGGTAGCCCTGGCCGAGTTCGCCGAGGATGGCCGAGGCCGGCACGCGCAGGTTCTCGAAGCTCAGCACGCCATGGCCGCCGGGGAAGCAGGTGTCGAGCGTGTCCATATTGCGCTCGAGCCGAATGCCGGGTGCGGCCATGTCGGTGAGGAACATCGTCGCACCGACGCCGGGCACCATCGCCATCACGATGCCGAGCTTCGCGCCATCGGCGCCGGTGATGAACCATTTGCGGCCGTTGATCAGATAGCCGTCACCGTCGGGCACGGCCGTCGTCGCCAGCATGCCGGGGTCGGAACCGGCGCCGGGTGCCGGCTCGGTCATGCAGAAGCAGGAGCGGATCGCGCCCGCGGCCAGCGGCCGCAGCCATTGTTCCTTCTGCGCCGGTGTCGCCACCGCTTCGAGCAGATGCATATTGCCTTCGTCGGGCGCGAAGACGTTCAGCGCGACCGGGCCGAGCACCGAATAGCCGGCCTCCTCGAAGGCGATCGCGCGGCCGAGATGCGACAGGCCCATGCCGCCGTATTCGATTGCCGCATGCGGCGACAACAGGCCGGCGCGGCGCGCCAGGCCGACGAGTTGCTCGCGCAGAGATTCGTCGGGGCCATGGGCGCCGCAGCGCGGGTCGTTCTCGAGCGGGATGACGGCTTCGGCGACGAAATGCCGCACGCGCGATTGCAACTCGGCCAGTTCGGGACTCAGATCGAAATTCATGGTGATCATGCGGTCGTGGCAGTGGATGACTGACGCCAGGCCTCTTCAGCCTCGTCCCAGGCGCCCAGCGCCTGCAGATCGGGCACCCAGGCGAGGCCGGATTTGGCGTCCGACGAGGCCGACTCGGGCGTGACGAGCACGTCGAGCAGCGCCGGCCCGCCGGCAGCGACGGCGGCGAGCGCGCGGGCGATCGCGGCGTCGAGGTCCTGCACGCGCTCGACGCGCTCGGCATGCAGGCCGAAGCCGCGCGCCATCGCCGCATGGTCGGCGAACTGCAGCCGCGTACCGACGACCTTGCCATGCGTCTCCTGCTGGTCGCGCACCTCGATCGCCCAGCTGCCGTTGTTGGCGACGACGATCAGCACCGGCACGCGATGGCGCGCCGCGGTGTCGATCTCCATCGCGTTGAAGCCGAAGGCGCCGTCGCCCGTCGCGACGACCACCGTGCGGCCCGGGCAGGCGAGACCGGCGGCGACGCCGAAGGGCGTGCCGATGCCGATGCAGCCCAGCGAGCCGGGGTCGAGGTAGGTCGATGCGGGCAGGCCGACGCGGGCGAAGCTGAGGAAATCGCCGCCGTCGGCGATGACGACGGCGTCGCGCGGCAGCGCCTGGCGCAGCGCGGCGATGAGGCGGTTCGGGTGCATCAGGCCGTCGCTGCCGGGTGTCGCCTGGGCCATCGAGGTCAGCAGCTTGTCGGCACGTGCCTGGTGCTTGGCGCGCGTGCTGCTGGCCCAGGTGCGGTCGGTGGCAGGCTGGCGGCCTGCCGCGCGTTCGACGATCGCCTCGAGCGACGCCGCCACCGAGCCGTAGACCTCGGCCGCGCCGCGGCGGTTGTCGCGCAGTTCGCCGGCGACATCGCCGATGCGCAGGAAGCGCGCGGCGCCGAACACCGCCGGCGAGCCGTAGGCCAGTTGGAAATCGAGCCGGCGACCGACGGTGACGACGAGGTCGGCCTCGCCCATCACGCTGCCGCGCATCGCCGCGACGACACTAGGATGCTCCTCGGGGACGAGGCCACGGCTCTCGCCGGTGTCGAGATAGAGCGCGCCGGTCGCATCGAGCAGGCGTTGCAGCTGCGGCCCCGCGCCCTTCGCACCGCGGCCGCTGATGACGAGCGGACGCTGGGCCGACCACAGCAGTTCGACGGCAGCTTCGATGGAGTCCGCATCGGGCCGCAATTGACGCTTCGCCTTCGGCCCCAGCAGCTCGGGCAATTGCACGGCCGGCGAGACGGCGGCGCGCAGCGTGTCGACCGGGAAATCGAGGTAGGCCGGGCCGGGCTCTCCCGTCTCGCCGAGCGCGCGCGCCACCGCCTCGTCGAGTTCCTGGAGCACGAGGTCGGGCTCGCGCACGGTGCGGGCGTAGCGCGTCAGCGGCCGCACGAATTCGGTGTGGATCATGTCCTGCAGCGCGCCGCGGTTCTCCTGCGCCCGCGGCGGCGTGCCCGAGAGCACGAGAACCGAAGCGCGCGCGACATGGGCGTTGGCGATGCCGGTCATCGCGTTCGTCACGCCGGGGCCGGCGGTGACGAGCGCGACGCCGAGTCCGCCGGTGAGTTCGGCATGGGCATGCGCCATGTAGACGGCGGCGCGCTCGTCGCGCACGTCGACGATGCGGATGCCCTCGGCATCGAGCCGCATCCAGATCGGCATGATGTGGCCGCCGCACAGCGCGAACACGCGGTCGACGCCGCGCGCCTTGAGGGTTCTCGCGACCAGCGCCGCGGCGGAGTTTTCGGAGACGTTGGGATTGCTCATGATGGTTCAGAGGAAGCCGGTTGAAATCCAGGGCACGGCGGCGACGAGCGCCAGGCCGACGAGCAGCGCCAGCACGTAGCCCAGCATCGGCTTCATGCCGTCCTTGGGGTCGACGCGGGCGATCGCGCAGGCGGCGTAGTAGCCGACGCCGAACGGCGGTGCGAACAGGCCCAGGCCCATCGCCAGCACGACGACCATCGCGTAATGGACCTCGTTGACGCCGACCTGGCGTGCGATCGGGAACAGCAGCGGGCCGAAGAGGACGATCGCCGGGATGCCTTCGAGCACGCTGCCGAGCACGACGAAGGCGAGGATCGAGACGAGCAGGAAGCCGCCGGTGCCGCCGGGCAGGTTCGTCATCAGCTGCGCGAGGCTGTTCGAGAAACCGGATTGCGTCAGCGCCCAGGCCATGCCGGTGGCGGTGCCGATGATCAGCAGGATCGCGCCCGACAGCGCGGCGGTCTCGACCAGCATCGGCCCCAGCCGCGACCAGCGGCCGCAGCGGTAGATCAGCGCGCCGACGAGCAGCGCGTAGACGATGCCCAGCGTCGAGACCTCGGTGGCCGTGGCAACGCCATGGACGACGGCGGCGCGGATGACGAAGGGCAGCGCAACGGCCGGCAGCGCGGCGAGCAGCGCACGGCCCACCTCGGCCCAGCGCGCGCGCCGGACCTGAGACAGGTCGTCGCGCCGGTAGCGCCAGCCAATCATCGCGCACAGCGCCGCGCCCATCACGACGCCGGGCAGCATGCCGCCGGTGAACAGCGCCGCGATCGACACGCCGGTGACCGAGCCGATCGTGATCAGCACGAGGCTGGGCGGTATCGTCTCGGTCTGCGCGCCGCTGGCGGCGAGCAGGGCCACGAGGTCGCCCGGTTTGGCGCCGCGCTTTTGCATCTCGGGGAACAGCACCGGCGCCACCGCCGCCATGTCGGCGACCTTCGAGCCGCTGATGCCGGAGACGAGGTACATCGCGCCGAGCAGCGCGTATTGCAGCCCGCCGCGCACATGGCCGAGCAGCGACGCGAGCAGCGCGACCATCGCGCGCGCCATGCCCGTCATCTCCATCAGCAGTCCGAGGAAGACGAACAGCGGCACCGCCAGCAGCACGACATGCGACATGCCCTCGTCGAGCCGACCGATGATGACGTCGACGGGGATGCTCGTCGTCAGCGTCAGGAAGCCCAGCGTCGCGAGGCCGAAGCAGACGGCGATCGGCACGCCGGCAAGCACCGTCACCGCGGTGACGCCGACGAAGAAGATCAGCAGGTTCAGCTTGCCGAGGTCGGCGAGCAGCGGCTGCAGTGCGTACAAGCCGCCGCAGATCGCCGCCACCGCGACGAGCGCGCCGGCGGCCTGGCCCCAGGTCGCCGTCCTGGCCATGCGCAGCATCGACATCAGCGCCATCAGCGCCAGCCCGACCGGCAGCGCGGCGACGCGCCAGCCGGCCGAGATGTCCAGCGCCGGCGTCGTCACCGCCGACTCCTCGACCGCATGGGCATAGGCCGGCCAGAGGTCGAGCAGCAGGAAGGCGAGCGCCGCGGCGACGGCCAGCATTTCCAGCCAGGCGCGCCCCTGCGGGCCGGCGCGCGACACCAGCATCGTCATGCGCATGTGTTCGCCGCGCCGGAACGCGACGGCGGCGCCCAGCGTCGCCAGCCAGAGGAAGAGGATGCCGGCGAGTTCGTCGGACCAGACCAGCGGCGCGTCGAGGAAGTAGCGCGCGACGACGCCGGCGAACAGGATGCCGATCTCGGCGACGATGAGCACCGCGGCCACGGCCTCGACGGCGCCGCCGATCCAGCGGTCGAGCGCCGCGGCGCCGGCGCGCCAGGCGGAGGGCGCAGCAGCCGTGCCGACGGCCAGGGGTTCGGATGTCATGACGGCGCTCATGGCCGTGCTCAGGCGATGTGCCCGGCGTACTGCTGCAGCAGCGACCAGAGCTCGTTGCCGAACTTCTCCTTGGCCTGCGTGTAGAAGCCGCCGGCGACGAGCGCGCGCTGGAACGCGGCGCTGTCGACGTTGTTGAACACCAGGCCCTTGGCCGTGAGCTGCTTCTGCAGATCGACATTGGCGCGCGCGATGTCGTCGCGCTGCTTGCGCGCGGCGGCGTTGACATGCTTGGCGATGATCTGCTGCAGGTCGGCCGGTATCGTCTTCCAGACCTTGCCGCCGGCGATGAACCAGAAGCCGTCCCAGGCGTGGTTCGTCAGCGAGCAGTATTTCTGCACCTCGAAGAACTTCGCCGACTCGATCAGCGCCAGCGGGTTCTCCTGGCCGTCGGCGACCTTCGTCTGCAGCGCCTGGTAGGCCTCGGACAGCGGCAGCGACACCGGCGCCGCGCCCAGCGTCTTGAACATGTTCACCCACAGCGGCACCAGCGGCACGCGGATCTTGAAGCCCTTGAGGTCCTCGGGCGTGCGGATCGGCTTGGTGCTCGTCGTGATCTGGCGGAAGCCGTTGTCCCAGACGGTGGCGAACGGCGCGAGGTTGGCCTTCTCGATGGCGCTGCGGATATGGTCGCCGACGGCGCCGTCCATCGCCGCCCAGACCTTGTCGTAGCCGCTGAAGGCGAAGCCGACACCGGTGATCGAGGTCTGCGGGATCAGCGTCGACAGCACGGTGCCGGGGAAGGTCGCCAGCTCGAGCGCGCCGGAGCGGATCTGCGACATCATGTCCGAGTCGCTGCCGAGCTGGTTGTTCGGGAACAGCTCGATCGCCACCCGCCCCTGCGTCTCGGCGACGATCGCGGCGATCGCCTCCTTCAGCCGCACGTTGACCGAATGCGTCACCGGCAGGTCGTTGCCGAGCTTGAGCTTGAACGCCGCCGGTGCGGCGTAGGACCCGGTGGGCAGCGCGGCGGCGCCGAGGAGGGCGCCGGTGCCGAGGAAATGTCTGCGGGTGATGTTCATCGTCGTCTCCTTGGGGTGGTCCGCCCACCGGCTCCGCGCGGTCCGGGAGTGGGGCGGGGGTGATTCGGTGACGGCATCGTATTCTGAATTCGGAGTTCCGGAATCAGGGAATTCCCGAATGGCACTCTGAATTCAGAGTTCTAATATCGACGCCTCGAACCTCACGCCCAGGCCCGCAGCCGCTGCGGGCCGACGACCCCGCCTGGAGAACCGCCGATGAACCACCTGCTCACCGTCGCCGACGCCGTCGCCACCCATGCCCGGCTGACGCCGCACAAGCTCGGTGCCCGCGACACGCGGCGCGCCCTCACCTACGCCCAGTGGCACGAACGCGCCAGCCGCCTGGCACAGGCGCTGCTGGCCCAGGGGCTGGCGCCGGGCGACCGCGTCGCGCTGCTGGCCTACAACTGCGTCGAGTGGCTCGAGATGTACGCGGCGCTGGCGCGCGCCGGACTCGTCGCGGTGCCGATCAACTTCCGCCTCACGGCACCCGAGATCGCCTACATCGCCGGCCACAGCGAGGCGCGCGCCTTCATCGTCCAGCACGAGCTGATCGACCGCGTCGAGCCGATCCGCGCCGAACTGCCGGCGATGGCCGAGACCGGCTGGATCCATTTCGGCGACGGCGCCGCGCCCGCCGGCTGGCAGGCCTACGAGACGCTGATGGCCGCCGCCGGCGCCGAGCCGCCCGACGTGCACGTGCGCCCGGCCGACCCCTGCGCGCTGATGTACACCTCGGGCACGACCGGCCGCCCCAAGGGCGCCGTGCGCAGCCACGAGGGCAACACGCTGATCGCGCTGGCGACGGCGCTGGAGATGGGCTTCACGCGCGACGACACGGCCCTGCTCGTGATGCCGATGTGCCACGCCAATTCGCTCTACTTCAGCCACACCTTCGTGCACCTGGGCGCAACCTGCATCGTCGACGACCGCAAGAGCTTCGACCCCGAGGCGCTGCTGGCGACGCTGGCGCGCGAGCGCGTCACCTTCACCTCGCTCGTGCCGACGCACTACATCATGATGCTGGGACTGCCGGCCGCGGTGAAGGCGCTGTACGACGTCTCGGCGGTCGAGAAGCTGATGATCTCGTCGGCGCCGGCGCGCAAGGAAACGAAGCTCGCGATCCTCGAGCATTTCCGCAACGGCAAGCTGTATGAACTCTATGGCTCCACCGAGGCCGGCTGGGTCACGCTGCTGCGCCCCGAGGAGCAGATCGACAAGCTCGGCTCGGTCGGCCGCGAATGGGCCGGCTCGGGCGCCATCCGCCTGCTCGACCCGCAGGGCCGCGAGGTGCCCGACGGCGAGGTCGGCGAGCTGCATTCGCGCACGCCCTATGTCTTCGATGGCTACTGGAAGAACCCCGAGAAGACGGCCGAGAGCTTCCGCGGCGACTGGTGCTCGGTCGGCGACATGGCGCGGCGCGACGCCGACGGCTACATCACGCTCGTCGACCGCAAGAGCAACATGATCATCAGCGGCGGCGAGAACGTCTATCCGTCCGAGGTCGAGAGCATCCTCGGCGCGCATCCGAAGATCAAGGATGTCGCCATCGTCGGCGTGCCGCACGACAAATGGGGCGAGGCGGTGCAGGCCTTCGTCGTCGTGCACGCCGGGGTAAGGGCCGACGAGGCGGCCGCTGCCGAGATCCTCGAATGGTGCCGCAGCCGCATGGCCGGCTACAAGCGGCCGCAAAGCATCGTGTTCGTCGCCGACCCCGACATGCCGCGCACGGCCACCGGCAAGATCCTGCACCGCGTGCTGCGCGACCGCCTGCTCGCCCGGGCCGGAGCCTGAGGCGGTGCGCGCGCTGGGAACGGCCCCCCACCTCGTCGAGCAGGTCTCGCAGGCGCTGCTCGACGAGATCACGAGCGGCGCGCTCGCACCCGGCGCGCGGCTGATCCAGGAGCAGATTGCGCAGGCGCTGGGCGTCTCGCGCCAGCCGGTGCAGCAGGCGCTGCTGCTGCTGCGCAACCAGGGCGTGCTGCGCGACGCACCGGGGCGCGGCCTCATCGTCGCGCCGCTGGACAGCGGCCATGTGCGCCATGTCTACGCGCTGCGCGCCGTGCTCGAGGGGCTGGCCGCGCGCGATGCCGCCAAGGCGCGCCACGAACGCGCACCGCGCCAGGGCGCGGCGCTTCTCGACGCCGGGCGGCGCGCCGTCGCCAGCGGCTCGCTGGCGCGCATGATCGCCGCCGACACGCGCTTCCACGAGTTCCTCTACGGCCTCTCGGGCAGCCCGCTGATCGGCCCTGCGCTGGCCACCCACCTGACCTACACGCAGCGCGCGATGGGCGAGGTGCTGGTCCAGGACACCGCGCAGCGCACCGCCGTCTGGGACCAGCATGCGCAGATGCTCGACGCGATCTGCGCCGGCGACGGCGACGGCGCCGAACAGCTGGCGCGCGAGCATATCGAGGAAGCCTCGGCCCTGCTGTTGGCAGGACTCGAGGCCGGCATCAGAACACGTACACCGCCCGCAGGTTGAGGTTGTTCGACACCGAGGTCGACTGGCCGCGCAGGCCCGCCGAGTAGTGCAGCGCCAGGTGCGCGTTCGGCTGGATGTGGAACATCAGCCCCGCGCTGGCCGCGTATTCGTAATTCCTCGGATTGGCCGCGGTCGAGGCCTGGATCTGGTAGTCCAGACCGACATAAGGCTCGATCAGGTCGCTGACCTGGTAGCCGAAGCGGTGGTTCGTGTAGACCGTCTTGCCCGGCGTCGGGCCGCTCACGAGGCTCCCCGGCAGCGTGTAGCCCAGATTGCCCGTGTAATTGATTTTGCCGTACTGGGCATCCCAGAAGAACGAACCGATGATGTTCCATTCGTTGCCGCCGCCGACGGCCTTGTCGCCCACCGGCACCTGCACGAAAAAGTCCCCGCCCAGCGTCCATTCGCCCGCCGGCTTGTACCAGGCGGCGAAGCCCGTGATCGGATCGCCCATGCCGCCGCTCGAGGTCTTGGCGGTGAGGTTGCGCACGCCGACCTCGGGAACGATGACCTCCCAGGCCAGGCCGATGTTCGGGTGCGACTCGGGCGTCCACAGCCGCACGAGCTTGCTCAGACCGACCGTCGTGTCGACCTTGTCGCTCCCCGTCTTGTCGCCGTTGCCGTTCCATGTTTTCTCGCCATGCTGCTCGGTGCCGTACTGGACGAAGATGTTGAACGGCTTGAAATCGACCGGCAGCGCATATTCATGAGCCGCGATGAAGCCGCGCGTGACCTGCGCCTGGACGCCGCCAGAACCCGCCAGCGCCGCCGCGGCCGCCAAGGCGATGGCCGGGACCCTCGAATTCAGCCGACCGTCCATGTATCCGGTTTTCATTGCACTCTCCTATTGCTTGATGGTTGGAATGGAATGCGATCCGACCGAGGTCCTGGACCGGATCGGAATCGTCCTGAAGACATGCCGCCGCCCGCGCAAGCGACATGCGGATGCCAGCGCAATCGCTGTGCCAGCATTCGGCTACGGGAATTCCCTGAATTCGAGGCCTTATTGACAGGTCTTTCGCCGTTCATTTCCCAATTCCGCGAGACCGTGAGACGGCATGCGATGAGATCGGCGAGAAGGCTGCGAGCGGATCCGCCATGCGGCAGCGCCGGCCGGACCGGCAGCGGTCCAGTGACGTGAATCAGCGCGGCAATTGCGACAGACCGAGCGCCCGCATCTTGCGGTAGAAGGTCGAGCGCGGCATGCCGATGCGTGCGGCGGCGGCGTCGACCCGGCCGCCGGCAAGCATCAGCGCCTCGGCGAGTCGCCGGCGGGTCGCGTTCGCGTCGTCGTCCGTGCCGCCGTTCGCGCCGTTCGCGCCGGTCGTCCCGGCGGCCGCCGCCGCGATTTCCGCCGGCAGGCTCTCGAGCGTCAATCTCGGCTCGTCGCCGACGGCGCAGGCGTAACGCAGCGCATGCCGCAATTGCCGGATATTGCCCGGCCATGCGTATTGGCGGAGTTGCTGCATCGCCTGCGATGTCAGCTCGACCTCGCCGCGGCCGATGGCCCTCGCTTCCTCCGCGAGGATGCGCCTGATCAGCGTGCCGATGTCGGCGCGTTCGCGCAGTGGCGGCAATTCGATGGCGGCGCCGTTCACGCGGTAATAGAGGTCCTCCCGGAACAGCCCCGCGTCGACCATCGCCCGCAGATCGCGGTGCGAGGCGCAGATGACGTGCAGATCGAGCGCCACCGGCATCTCGGCGCCCAGCGGCACGACTTCGCGCTCGGCGAGCACGCGCAACAGGCGGCTTTGCATGGCCAGCGGCATGTCGCCGATCTCGTCGAGGAACAGCGTGCCGCCCGAGGCCTGCACGAGCTTGCCGCGCGCGCCCTGTGCCCTGGCGCCGGTGAACGCGCCTTCGCGGTAGCCGAACAATTCGCTTTCGATGAGCGTCTCGGGTATCGCGGCGCAGTTCATCGCCACGAAGGGCTGGTCGCGCCGGGCACTGCATTCGTGGATCGCGCGCGCAAAGACCTCCTTGCCGGTGCCGGTCTCGCCGCGCAGCAGGATCGGAATGGACTTGTCGGCGAGTTTGCGGGCCAGCGCCACGTTCGCCGCCGTGCGCGGATCGCCCGAGGCGAGGCCGGCGAGCGCGTCGGCGGGCTGGCGCGACTCGGCTGGCGCGTCCTTCGCGGCCGCCCGTATCCGCTGCGGTGATTCGAGCACCGCATACAGCCGCTCGCCGCTGGCCAGCAGCCGCACCGGACAGGCGAGGCTGGGATGCGCGCGTGCCGCGGCCACGAGGTCGTCCGCCGTGGCGTCGAGAACCTCGTCGATGCGCAGCCCGCGATGCGAGGGATGGCGGGCCGCCAGCGCCTTGCGCGCGGCCCGGTTCGCGCCGACGACCATGCCCGCGGCGTCGAATGCCAGCAGCCAGTCGCGCGGCGTCGACCGGTGATCCGCGCGCCGGCTCAGGTGCACGCGCCAATGGTCGCGCAGCCGCTGCGTGGCATAGGCGTTCTCGATCGCCAGCGCGCTCTCGACGACCATGCCGTAGACGATGGCGTGGCTGTCGCGCCGGTGTGGGGAATACAGCGCCGACGCGTCGAGCACGGCGACGACTCGATCCTCGAGGTCGAAGATCGGCGCCGCGCTGCAGCTCAGGCCGATGTTGTTGACGCGGAAATGCTCGGCCTTGTGCACCAGGGTCGGCCGCGCTTCGGCGATCGCGGTGCCGATACCGCAGGTGCCTTCGTGGGCCTCGCTCCAGACGGTGCCGACGCGCACGCCGGCGCCCTTGAGGATGGCGTCGAATTCACCGTGGACCTGCAGGTCCAGCGTGAGGCCGTCGGCATCGGTCATCACGACGCAGTAATTGGCGACGCGCACGCGCCGGTGCAGCTCGGCGACATGGGGCTGCGCGATGTGGCGCAGCACGTCGATGCGGGCCGCTGCGTCGCGCACCTCGGCGGCCGTGTGGACATGACGCCGGCTCGCGCGGGCCGGGTCGAGCTTGTGCGTCTGCACCGAACGGACCCAGCAGCGCTTGAGCCAGTCGGCGCGTTCGCCGTCGACGGCCGAGACCGGCGGCCGGCCATTGACGAGGTTGCTGATGTCCGCCAGATGCTGGTGGACGTCGACCTCCTCCATGGCGCTGGCGACCGGGCCGGTGCCGCCCCGGTTCAGGGCGTCTGCAGGTACACCACCTGGGTCTCGGTGTACTCGTACAGGCCATGCTTGCCATCGGCGCCGCCGATGCCGCTCTTGCGGCGGCCGGCGTGGAAACCCTGCATCGCCTCGAAATGCTCGCGGTTGACATAGGTCTCGCCGAAGCGCAATTCGCGCGTGGCCTTCATCGCGGCGTTCAGGTTCGTCGTGAACACCGACGAGGTGAGGCCGAACTCGGAATCGTTGGCCAGCGCCAGCGCCTCGTCGAGGCCGTCGACGACGCGCAGCGGCAGCACCGGGCCGAAGATCTCCTTCTTCATCACGTCCATCTGGTCGCTGCAGCCCATCAGCACCGTCGGCTCGTAATGCAGCCCCGGCCGGTCGGCGACGCGACCGCCGGTCAGCACCTGGGCGCCCTGGGCGCGCGCGGCGTCGACGAGCGCGGCGATCTTGTCGAGCCCCGTGCGGTTGATGATCGGGCCCATGTGCAGGTCGCGGTCGGCCAGGGGATTGCCGTAGCGCGCCTCGGCCATCAGCTTCGTCACGCGCTGCGCCAGCCGTTCGGCGATGCCGCGCTGGACATAGACGCGCTCGGCGGCGTTGCAGACCTGGCCGGTGTTGAGCACGCGCGAATTGAACAGCGCATTCGCCGTCAGGTCGAGGTCGGCGTCGTCGAGCACGATGGCCGGCGCCTTGCCGCCGAGTTCGAGATTGACGCGCGTGAGGTTCTTCGCCGCCGCTTCCATGATCGCGATGCCGGTGCCGACGCTGCCGGTGAACGAGACCAGGCCGACGTCCTTGTGGCGCGACAGCGCGGCACCCGTTTCGCGGCCGCCGGTGACGAGGTTGAACACGCCCTTGGGCAGGCCGCATTCGTGCAGCAGCTCGGTGTAGTCGAAGGCGTTGAGCGGCGTCTCCTCGCTGGACTTGATCACGATGGTGTTGCCGGTGACCAGCGCCGGCGCCATCTTGCGCGCGATGAGGAAGAACGGGAAGTTCCAGGGCAGGATGCCGGCGACGACGCCGATCGGCCGGCGGTGCAGATAGATCGTCTCGCCCGGGCGGTCGCTGTTGAGGATCTCGCCCTCGATGCGGCGCGCCCATTCGGCCATATAGTCCATGTAATTGGCGGTGAAGTCGATCTCGACCTCGGCCAGCGGCAGGATCTTGCCCTGCTCCTGCGCGACGCGGCGCGCCAGCCGCGTCTTGTGCTCGCGCAGCTTGTCGGCCACCGTGCGGATGCAAGCCGCGCGCTGGATCGCCGGCAGGCGCTCCCAGGCCGGCTGCGCCGCACGGGCTGCGGCGACGGCGCGGTCGACGTCGGCGGCGTTCGAGTCCGGCACCTCGGCCAGTGTCTCTCCGGTCGCGGGGTTGAGCACCTTCAGCGTCTGCGTCGACGACGTCGCGACCCACTCACCGTTGATGTAATTGCGTTCGAAGCGATCCATGATGAGTCTCTCCTGGATGAATGCGTTGATGGACTGAGTTGAGGAATTCAGCGCCCGCTCATTTCGCGAGCTTGTAGACCAGCACGGTGCCGCCCTGCGGCACGACGGTGGCCTTGCCGTTGAGGGTGTCGATGCCGGCGCTCATGCGCGCCGCGTCGACGCCCCAGCCCGACTGCACGGCGATGTATTGCGTGCCGTCGACCTCGAAGCTCGTGGGCACGCCCTCGACACCCGAGGGCGCCGCGGTTTCCCACAGGACCTTGCCGTTGCGCGCGTCGAAGGCGCGGAACTTGCGGTCGCTGGTGCCGCCGGTGAAGACGAGGTCGCCGCCGGTCGTCAGCAGCGGCGCCCACATCGGCACCGGGAACTTCTGCACCCAGGCCAGCTTGCCGGTCTTCAGGTTCCACGCCTGCAGCTCGCCGACGGTCTTGGGCTGCTTGCCGCCCTGGTAGCGCAGGCTGCCGAGCACGGCCTCGATCGAGTAGCCGATGTAGAGGTCGCCCTTCTTGTACTTGACCGGGTCGGGCTCGGGCATCTCGGCGCAGAGGTTGTTGTTGGCCGGGATGTAGAACAGGCCCGTCTTCGGGTTCCAGGCCTCGGGTGGCCAGTCCTTGCCGCCCCACAGCGAGGGGCAGAAGCTCACCGCGCCCTTGCCCAGTCCGGGGCGCCTGGCTTCGTCGTAGGTCGGACGGCCGGTCTTCTTGTCGAGCGAGGTGAAGATGTTGTTGTTGACGTAGGAAATCGCGTCGACGAACTTCAGCTGCGTGCCGTCGCGCTCGAGCATCCAGAGGTAGCCGTCGCGGCCCGCGTGCACGGCGGCCTTCATCCTGCGGCCCTCGATGTCGGTGTCGATGAGCACCGGCGCCGAGACCTCGTCCCAGTCCCAGGCGTCGTTGGGCGTGTACTGGTGGTGGCCCTTGATGGCGCCGGTATCGACGTCGAGCACGATCGTCGACGAGGTGTAGAGGTTGTCGCCCTTGCGGCCTTCGGTGGGCCAGGGTGCGGGGTTGCCGGTGCCCCAGTAGGCGAGGTTGGTCGCCGGGTCGTAGCTGCCGGTGATCCAGATGCTGCCGCCGCCGTTCTTGTAGGTCTGGCCGGGCCAGGTGTCGCCGCCGGGCTGGCCGGGCTCGGGCACGGTGTAGGTGCGCCAGGCCTCGACGCCGGTCTCGGCGTCGAAGGCGGCGACGAAGCCGCGCACGCCGGTCTCGCCGCCCGACGAGCCGACCATGATCTTCCCCTTGGCCGCCAGCGGCGCCAGCGTGATGTAGTGGATCGCCTTCCAGTCGCTCACCGGCTTGGACCAGACGACCTTGCCGGTCTTGGCGTCGAGCGCGACGAGATGGCAGTCGACCGTCGCGACATAGACCTTGTCGCCGTACAAGGCCACGCCGCGGTTCGTCGGATGCAGCTGCATCAGCTCGGCCGGCAGGTCCTTCTTGTAGCGCCAGAGCTCGGCGCCGGTGGCGGCGTCCAGCGCGATGACCTGCGCGCCCGGCGTCGTCACGTACATGTAGCCGTTGTTGACGATCGGCGGCGACTCGTGGCCGTCGGTCTGGCCGGTCGAGAAAGCCCAGGCGAGCTGCAGGTGGCCGACGTTGGCGGTGTTGATCTGCGCCAGCGGGCTGTAGCCCCAGCTGGCGTAGCCGCCGCGGTACTGCAGCCAGTTGCCCGGCTCGGGCTGGGCCAGGCGGGCGTCGGTGACGGGGCTGTAGTTCGCGGGCAGGGCCTGGACGGCCCAGGCCGGCAGGGCAAGGGCCGCGGCAGCGGCGATGCGGGCAAGGCGACGGTTCACGGTTTTCTCCTTGGGTGTCTGGGTGACTGGGGTAGCTGGAATGGCGGGTCAGGACTAGGGATGGCGGAGGCCGTGCTCAGGACACCATGCCGCCCGGCGTGGCGCTGAACGGTCCGGCGACGACGAGCTGGCCGCCCTCGAGCCGCAGCGGCAGGTTCGGCAGCGAGCGCGGTGCCGGACCACCGGCGACGGCGCCGCTGTCCTTGATGTCGAACTTCGACGAATGGCAGAAGCAGACGACGAGCTGCTCCTTCGCGCTCCAGGTCTTGAGGTCGCAGCCCTGGTGCGTGCAGATCGCCGAATAGGCGACGACGCCGCCGGCGGAGCGGCCGCGCGTATCGGCGTCGAGCTCGCCTTCGGGCAGGCGCATCAGCAGCACCTTGTTCAGCCGCGTGCCGTCGCGACGCTGGCCGCTGGCGGGGTCGAAGGGGAAGGCGAGCAGCGTCTTGCCGGCGGGGATGTCGGCCGGCGTCAGCGCCACCGGCGCGCCCTCGCCGTCCTCGTCGGCGAGGCGGTCGCCGGCCTCGATCCTGTCGACACCGGCCGCGAAGGCGGGCGCCAGGGGAGCGGCCAGGCCGGCCACGGCGATCGCGATGATGCGGCGGCGCTTGAGGCTGACGGGATCTGCGGCGCAGCAGCCGCAGCGGGAAGTGGATGCGGGGACGGAAGCCGGGATGGAAGCGGAGGTGGAGCTCACGGGCGCAGGTCTCGAAACGACGACGGCACCAGTTTATTCTGCATTCAGAGTGCTGAACGCAGTAGAAACCATAATGCGTTCTGAATTCAGTATACAAAAGTACGGCACCCTCCCCGCCGCGGACGCCTAGAATCGGCCTCGCCATTGCCGAAAGCCCGCCGATGAAACTGCTCGCCAACCAGCCCAACCTCGTCGACCAGGTGCGCGACGCGATCCTCGAGGAGATCGCCTCGGGCACGCTGGCGCCGGGCGAGCGCGTCGTGCAGGAGCGCATCGCCGAATCGCTGGGTGTCTCGCGCCAGCCGGTGCAGCAGGCGCTGGCGCTGCTGCTCAGCCAGGGCGTGCTGCGCGACGCGCCGGGGCGGCGGCTGATCGTCGCGCCGCTGGACGCCGATTACGTGCGCCAGATGTACGACATGCGCGCGGTGATCGAAGGCCTGGCCTTCCGCGAGGCGGCGCGCCATGGCGCCGAGCGCGCGGCCAAGCAGGGCCCGGCGCTGATCGAGGCCGGTCGGCGCGCGGCCGCCAGCGGCTCGGTGCCGAAGATGATCGCCGCCGACATGAAGTTCCACGCCTTCATCCACGAGCTCTCGGGCAACCCGCTCGTGGCGCCGACGCTGGCGCCGCACCTGACCTATATGCAGCGCGTGATGGGCCAGGTGCTGCTGCGCGACCACAAGCCGCGCGATGTCTGGAACGAGCACGAGAAGATGCTCACCGCGATCGCCAAGGGCCGCGCCGACGAGGCCGAGCGCCTGGCCCGCGACCACATCCTGATGGCGGCCGAATTCATGATCGCCGGGCTCGCGGCCGAGCCGCCGGCGGGCGCGTCGAAGTAGCGCCGGGTCGCGGCGTCGCGCTCGTCAGCCGCGCCCGGCGCCATCCGAACCGGGAGACATCGACCCGCGCGAAGAATCCATCGGACTACCGCCCTGGTTGCGCCGATCGGCGAAGGCCCGTGCCAAGGCCTTGGAAGCGACCTCCCAGCTCGGCCATTGCGCGGCCAAGGCGGCTTCGTCGCGCTGCCGACCGGCGGCCTCGAGGCGCTCGCACACGCCCGCCAGCGCCAGCGCGCCGACGCTGCGCGCCGCCGATTTGAGGCGGTGCGCGGCGGCGGCGATCTGCTCGAGGTCGCTAGCGCCGCGGGCGCGCTCGACCTCCTGCACGCGCTCGGGCAACTGCCGCTCGAACTTGTCGAGCAGCGCAGCGATCATCGCCGGCCTGTCGCCGACATAACGGCGCAGTTCGTCGACCAGCAGCACCGGCTCGGTCGCCTCGCCTGCCCCGGCCGACTCGGCCGACTCGGCCGGCTTGGCATCCGCGGCGGCTGCCGCAGCGGGTGCCGGCACCGCCGCCTCGCGTTCGAGCAGCCGCCGGAGTTCGGCCTCGAGCCGCGGCAGCCGCACCGGCTTGGTCAGGTACTCGTCCATGCCGGCGGCGCGGCAGCGTTCGGCCTCGCCCTTCATCGCATTGGCCGTCAGCGCGACGATGGGCACGCGATGGCGGCGGGCGGCGCGCGACTCCTCGCCGCGGATCGCCTCGGCGAGCTGGTAGCCGTCCATGCGCGGCATGTGCAGATCGGCCAGCACGAGGTCGTAGGGCCGGTTCATCCAGCGCTCGAAGGCCTCGGCGCCGTCCTTGGCGATCTCGGCCTCGTAGCCCAGCAGGTCGAGCTGCTGGCGGATGACGTCCTGATTCGTCGGGTTGTCCTCGGCGACCAGGATGCGCGCGTTCGAGCGCGGCGCGGTACGCGCCGGCTCGTCCAGTCCGGCGTCCAATGCGGCGAGGTCGCCGGGCGTCGTATCGGCCTCGACGCGCCCTGCCGCCAGGGCCACGGCGTGCAGGATGCCGCGGCGCGTCATCAGGTTGCCGTCGACCTGCACGACATCGGCGGCCAGCTTGCGCGGCCGCCGGCGCCGGCCGCGGCCGACCGCCAGATGGTTGATCAGCAGCATGTGCACGTCGTCCGCGGCATGCCGATGAGCGGCCTCGCGCAGCCGCGCCAGCGGCGGCGGCTCGGCGCTGTCGAAGACCCAGATCCACAGCGTCGGTCGGTCCGACGCCGGTCGCGGCGGCAGTTCGTGCTCGTCGCCCACGCGCGTCAGCGCCACGCCGGCATGGCGCAGGTGGATCTCGATGTCGTCGGCCAGCCCGCCCGGTCCGATGATGACGCAGGCCAGATCGGCCAGCGCGTACTCGGCCGCGCCGTCTCCCGCGTCCGACAGGGCGTCGAACGCGAGGTCGACCTCGAACACGGTGCCGGCGTCGGGCTCGCTGCTGACGGAGATCGCGCCGCCCATCATCTCGACGAGGCGCTGCGTGATGACGAGCCCGAGCCCGGTGCCGCCGTAGCGCCGCTGCGTCGACGCATCGGCCTGCGTGAAGGGCGTGAACAGGCGCCCGCGGGTCGCCTCCTCCATGCCGATGCCGTTGTCGACGACGCGCAGCCGCACGCCCACGCGCGCGTCGTCGCGCGGCGTCCTCAGGGCCCGCGCCAGCACCTGGCCGGGGCGCGCCAGGCCGCTGCTGAACTTGATCGCGTTGTGCGTCAGGTTGGTCAGGATCTGGCGCAGCCGCAGCGCGTCGCCGCGCAGCAGCGGCGGCAGCGCCGGGTCGACGAAGAGCTTGAGGTCGACCTGGCGCTCGAGCGCGACCTGGTCGAGCAGCGTGCACACGCCCTCGACGACGTCCTCGATCATGAACGGCTCGGGCGTGAGGTCGAGCTTGCCGGCCTCGATCTTCGAGAAATCGAGGATGTCGTTGAGGATCGCCAGCTGCGCGTAGGCCGAGTCGCGCACCACCTGCGCCATCTTGCGCCGCTGCGGGTCCAGCCCCGATTGCAGCAGCACGTCGATCATGCCGATGACGCCGTTCATCGGCGTGCGGATCTCGTGGCTCATGTTCGCCAGGAACGCGCTCTTGGCCTGCGTCGCCGCCAGCGCGGTCTCCTTGGCGCGCTTGAGCTCGTCGATGTCGAAAGCCATGACGAAGAAGCCGGCGACGCCGTCGTTCTCGAGGTCGGGCACGAAATGCACCTGCGCGTAGCGCACCTGGTCGGGCGAGTCCTGGTGCGGGTAGGCGCTGACGAAGCGCTGCGCCTGGCCGCGCAACGCGGCCTCGAGCTGCGGCCGGATCTGGTCGTAGATGGCGTCGCCGAACACCTCCCGGTAATGCCGGCCGACGATCTGCGCCGGCGTCTTGCCCAGCCATTCCTGGTAGGCGAGGTTGGCGTAGCGGTTGACGAGCCCGCGATCCCAGTAACCCACCACGCCCGGAATGCCGCTGAGGATGACCTCGAGCTGCCGTTCGCGCGCGGCCAGCGCCCGCGTGCGTTCCTCGACGAGTTCCTCGAGGTGGTGGCGGTGGCGGTCGAGTTCCTCGGCCGAGCGCCGCTTCTCGGTGACGTCCTCCTTGACCGCGAGATAGTGCGTGATGCGGCCCTCGTCGTCGCGCACCGGCGAGCAGGTCACGTATTCGGTATAGATCTCGCCGTTCCTGCGCCGGTTGATCATCTCGCCGCGCCACGATACGCCGCGCCTGAGCGCGGACCAGAAGGCCGCGTAGGTCTCGCGCGGCGTCAGGCCCGACTTCAGCAGGCTCGGATTGCGGCCGATGGCCTCCTCGCGGCTGTAGCCGGTGGCGGCGACGAAGGCGTCGTTGACGTATTCGATGCGCGCGTCGAGGTCGGTGATGACCACCGACTCGATCGTCTGGTCGACCGCCGACGACAGCTTGCGCAGCTGCAGCTCGGACCTGCGGCGCTGCGCGACCTCGGCCTCCAGCGCCACCGTCAGGTCGGCGCGCCGGTAGAGCACGAGCATGTTGATCAGCAGCCCGGTGAGCACGAAGACATAGGACAGCTTCTTCAGGTAATGCGCGGCGTCGAAGCTGAAATCGAACAGTTCCTTCGAGTGCGGCATGAACAGCGCCTGACCGAGAAAACCGCTGATCAGGCACAGCACGAGCCAATGCTCGATCGTCTCGGTCTTCCAGCGGCCATCGCGCAGATAGCCCGCCAGGGCCAGCCCGAAGAACAGCGCCGCGATCCATTCCTGCGGGCGGTGGACGCCGAACCCGACCGGGAAATAGGCCACCGGCAGCGGTGCGAAGGCGAAGAACAGGAACGACGCCAGCGTGAAGACGGCGGTGCCCCAGAGCACCATCTCGGCGTCGATGCGGCCCGCCGCCCCCAGCCGCGACTCGCGGCGTGCGGCCCACCAGGTCAGGAAGAGCATCACCGACAGGAACATCCGCGACGCCATCCAGCTCCAGGGTATGAGCGTCGTCGACTGCGACGCCAGATCGTCGGCCAGCCAGGGCGCCGTCACCACGGCGTGATAGCAGTCGAGCAATCCGGTGCCGAGGAAGGCGGCGGAGAGGAACAGATCGGTATTCGAAGGCCGGCTGCAATAGCGGACCAGCGCGACGCCGCCGACCGTCAGCGCCAGCAGCGTCGCGATCGTCTCCAGCAGCGTGTGCAGATGGGCGTCGCTGTGCCAGGACAGGCCCTGCGCCAGGGTGAATCCCAGCACGAGCAGCAGCGCCAGGCCGCCATAGGCCAGCACGCGCAGGCGGGGGTTCGCGGACGGCGGGGGGTTCGACGGGGGCATGGCGATGGTGCTCGGGCCGTCGGCGATCAGGCCTCGCGCCGCATCTCCGAAAACATCATTCTTTTGGCTGGTTTTGCGCGGAATCGATTGCATCGCGCGACTCGATTGTGCCTTCGAAGTGAGGGGCAGCCGCGAGCATTTCGTCCGGTGCGGCGGGTCGGCCATGCCGCCCGGCAGACCGCATGGCCGGCCCCCGGCGCGCTACGCGACGGCGTCGCGGCCGGCCTGTTCGCGGCGCATCGCCAGCGCCCGCGACAGCGCCTCGGCAGCCGCTTGCCATTGCGGCCAGAGCCCGGCGAGATCGGCTTCGTCGTGCAGCCGGCAGGCGGCCTCGATGCGTTCGCACACCGCCGCCAGTGCCAGCGCGCCGACGCTGCGCGACGCCGACTTGAGCCGGTGCACCGCGCCGCCGATGGGCTCGAATCCGTCGGCGTCGCGGGCCTCGTCGACCTCGCGCCTGCGCCGCGGCCATTGTTCGTCGAACTGGTCGAGCAGCGATTCGATCAGCGCCGGCCGGTCGCCGACGTAGCGGCGCAATTCATCGAGCTGCAGCACCGGCGGCGACGGCGACGGCGTCGCCGCCGCGGCGGGCGGGTCGCCGGCGGGCACCGCCGCGCCCGGCGCCAGCAGCCGCGCCAGTTCGGCCTCGAGCTGCGGCAGGCGCACCGGCTTGGTCAGGTATTCGTCCATGCCGGCGGCGCGGCAGCGTTCGGCCTCGCCCTTCATCGCGTTGGCCGTCAGCGCGACGATCGGCACGCGACGCCCCTGGCCGGCGCGCGCCTCCTCGCCGCGTATCGCCGCGGCGAGCTGGTAGCCGTCCATGCGCGGCATGTGCAGGTCGGCCAGCACGAGGTCCCAGGGCTGGTTCATCCAGCGCTCGAAGGCCTCGGCGCCGTCCTTGGCGATCTCCGCGCCGTAGCCCAGCAGGTCGAGCTGCTGGCGGATGACGTCCTGGTTCGTCGGGTTGTCCTCGGCGACCAGGATGCGGTGACTCGAACGCGCCGCGCGCGGCGCTGCCGGCTCGAGGAGCGGCGCGCTGTCCTCGGCGCGGCCGGCCGCGATGGCCAGCGCCTGCAGCATGCCGCGGCGCGTCATCAGGTTGCCGTCGACCTGCACGAAGTCCGGCGCCAGCCGGCGCGGCCGCCGCCGCCGGCCGCTGCCGACGACCAGGTGCGAGATCGCCTGCGGCCCGCCATCCGGCCGCGCCGCCTCGCGCCAGCTGTCCAGCGGCGGCGCCATGTCGCTGTCGTGGACCCAGACCCACAGCGGCGGCGCGATCGCCGGCGGCGCCGGCAGGTCGCCGACATCGTCGATGCGCACGAGATCGTCGCCGGCATGGGCGAGGTGGGCCCCGATGTCGTCGGCGAGTTCGCCGGCGCCGATGAGCAGGCAGGCCACATCGGCCAGCGGCGGCCCGGCGCCGTCGTCGCCGTCGCGGCCCAGCGCCTCGAACGCCAGGTCGACATCGAAGACGGTGCCGGCGTCGGGCTCGCTGCGCACGGCGATCGTGCCGCCCATCATCTCGACGAGCCGCCGCGTGATCACGAGTCCGAGACCGGTGCCGCCGTAGCGCCGCGTCGTCGACGCGTCGCCCTGCGTGAAGGGCATGAACAGGCGCGCGCAGGTCGCCTCGTCCATGCCGATGCCGTTGTCCGAGACGCGCAGCCGCACGCCGACGAGGCCGTCGTCGCGGCGTTCGCGCGTGGCCCGCGCGTGCACGCGTCCGGGGCGCGCCAGACCGGCGCTGAACTTGATCGCGTTGTGCGTCAGGTTGGTCAGGATCTGGCGCAGCCGCAGCGCGTCGCCGCGCATCAGCTGCGGCAGCGCCGGGTCGACGAAGAGCTTGAGGTCGACCTCGCGATCGAGCGCGACCTGGTCGAGCAGCGTGCACACGCCCTCGACGACGTCCTCGATCATGAAGGGCTCGGGCGTCAGGTCGAGCTTGCCGGCCTCGATCTTCGAGAAGTCGAGGATGTCGTTGAGGATCGCCAGCTGCGCATACGCCGAGTCGCGCACGACCTGCGCCATCTGCTGCCGCTGCGGGTCCAGCCCCGAGCGCAGCAGCACGTCGATCATGCCGATGACGCCGTTCATCGGCGTGCGGATCTCGTGGCTCATGTTGGCCAGGAAGGCGCTCTTGGCGCGGTTCGCGTCGTCGGCGGCGTCGCGCTGCGCGCGCGAGCGCAGCGCGTCGATGGCCAGCGAGACGTTGCGCGCCAGCTCCTCGAGCACGGCCGTCTCGCTCGCATCGAAGGTGCCGGCGTCGCTGGCGTAGCACATCAGCGCGCCGATGGCGCGCTGGCGCGACGTGAGCGGGATCGCCAGCCCGGCCTGGAAGCCGTGCCGCAGCGCCGCGGCGGGCCAGGGCGTCTCGACCATGGTCGTCTCGCCGACGCGGTTGATCTGCGTGCGACCGCTGCGGATCGCCGTGCCGGCGGCGCCGCGGCCGTCGGCGCGCGAGGCGTCCCAGGAGACGTGGATCTCGTCGAGATAGCCGAGCTCGCTGCCCGCCCGGGCCACCGGCCGGATCGAGCGGCCGGGATCGTCTTCGGCGTAGCCGATCCAGGCCAGCGGAAAGCCGCCCGCCTCGACGACGGCGGCGCAGACCTGGTGCAGCAGCTCGGCCTCCGAGTTCGCGCGCGCCAGCGCCAGGTTGCCGCTGCTGAGCACGCGCAGCGAACGGTTCAGCCGCTGCTGCGCCTGTTCCACCTGCTTGCGCGCCGTCACGTCGTGGAACACGCCGATGAAGCGCAGCGGGCGCGCTGGCGTCAGTTCGGCGATGCGCAACGCGATCCAGACGGCACTGCCGTCCTTGCGCGAGGCTTCGAATTCGAGTTCGCGACCGATCACGTTCGAGCCGCCGCCGCCGGCCGCGTAGCGCGCCAATCCGGCGCTGTGTGCCTGGCGATGGCGCTCGGGCATGATGGTCGTGATGTTGGCGCCGATGATCTCGGCCGCCGCGTAACCGAACATCGCCTGCGCCCCGGGATTGAAATGCTCGACGGTGCCGCGCTCGTCGATGATGACGATGCCGTCGTGCGTCGTCTCGGTGATCTGGGCCAGCAGTGCCTCGCGCTGCTCGAGCGCCTGGTGCTCGCGCGCCCTTTCGCTGACATCGTTCAACAGGCCGACGAAATGCGTGGCGACGCCGTCGCCGTCGCCGTCGAAGAGCGCCGAGATGCTCAGCTGGTTCCAGAACGGCGTGCCGTCCTTGCGGTAGTTGAGCAGCAGCACGCCGACGGGGGTCCGCAACGCGATGCCCAGGCGGATGCGATCGACGGCCGCGGCATCGGTGTCGGGACCCTGGAGGAAGCGGCAGTTGCGCCCCAGCACCTCGGCGCGGTCGTAGCCGGTGATGCGCTCGAACGCCGGGTTGACCTCGATGATCGCGCCCTCGGGCGAGCTCGCGTCGACGAGCACCGCGCCGAGCGCCATCGTCTCGATGACGCGCGACTGCAGCCGCAGTTGCTGCTGCTGGGCGGCGAGCTCGGCATGGCTGGCGGCAAGGCTGCGCGACATGCGGTTGAAGGCCTCGGCCGTCTGCGCGAGCTCGTCACGGCCGCGGATCGGGATCTCGCTGCCGAGTTCCCCGGCGGCGAGCCGCCGCGTGCCTTCCTTGAGATCCTCGAGCTGGCGCGTGAGGTAGCTGCCGAGCAGCCAGGAGAACAGCGCCACGAGGGCCATCTCCAGGCCCGCCAGCGCGATGCCGTAGCGGCGCACCTCGGCGACGCGGCGCAGCGTCTCGGCGGCCGACAGGCCGAGCTCGATGCCGCCGAAGCGCCTGCCGGCGACGACGATCGGTTCGGCGGCGTCGAAGACGCCATGCGCCAGCTCCTCGAGCCCGGCCGGCGCCGGGCGCGGCGCGCGCGCCAGCATCGCCGGGTCGCCGGCCTCGGCCAGCGTGCGGCCCTCGACATCGCGCACCCGCGCATAGGTCACGTCGGGATATTCGAGCATGCGGCGCGTCAGCGAGCGCAGCGCGGCGATGTCGCTGGCCACCAGCGGATCGCGCGCGCCCGCCGCGTAGGCGCGCGACGTCGCGGCGACGAGCTGGTGGAATTCATGCTCGACGCCGCTTTCCATGTGGCCGATGACGCGCCACAGCAGGATCGACAGCACCAGCAGCTCGATCAGCGCGATGCCCAGCACCGTCTTGATGCGCAGCGGCATCATCGCGCCGGCAGCCTCAGCGCGCGGACATCGTCCCAGTCGGCACGCCGCGCCGCTTCGAGAGCGACGAGGCCGGCGCCCTGCAGCGCCTGGCGGCCGGCGGCGTCGTCGGCGAGTCCGATGAGCGCGGCCTGCACGGCTGCGACGACGGCCCCCGGCACGCGCGGGTGCGCGGCGAAGGCATGCGGGGTGTAGGCCGGGCTCGACCAGAGGATGCGCAGCCGCTCGCGCACCGGCGGCTCCATCGCCTCGAGCGTCGCCGGGATGCCGCCGCCGGCCACGAAGAGGCCCTGGGCGACGTTCAGATAGACCGACTCGTGCGAACCGACATAGCGCGACCGGATCGCGATGTGCTGGCGCTCGAATTCGGCCTGCACGACCAGCGTCGCCGCGAACGATCCGGGCGCCGGAAAGGCGATCTCGCGCTGCGCCAGATCGGCCAGCCGGCTGACGGGCGACGCCGCCGATGCGACGACGATGCCGCGCAGGCGGCGCGCCTTTTCATGCGCCATCGCCGCATAGCCGGGGCGCTCGCCGTAGACGGCGTAATGGAAGGGGTTCATGTAGGCGAAGTCGAATTCGCCATCGGCCAACCGCGCTTCGAAGGCCGGTATGTCGTTGGCCGTCGCGAACTGCAGCGCCTGGCCCGAGCGGGCCGCCGCGAGCTCGAGCAGCGGCAGCCATTTCACCGCCAGTTCGGCGGGGACGACCTGGGGCACGACGCCAAAGGACCAGCGCCGGCCGGCGGCGCTGGCCGTGGTCCACGCCAGCGCCGCCGCCATGAATTCCCGCCGCTGGATGCGCAAAGGATTCCGCCTGATTAGTATTGGACCAAAGTGTAGGCGCTTGCGGCTATCCGGTGGTTTGGGTCAAGCGTCCGCGCCCGCCAGCGCGAGCTCGATCCAGAAGGTCGAGCCGACGCCCGGCGTCGATTCGACGCCCAGGCTGCCGCCCATCAGCGCGGCGATCTGGTGCGACAGCGCCAGCCCGACGCCCAGCCCGTCGACGCCGCTGCGCTCGGCCCCCAGCCGCTCGAAGAGCTTGAACAGCCGGCCCAGCGCCTGCGGCGCGATGCCCTTGCCGGTATCGGTCACGCGCAGGCGCACGCGCTCGCCGAGCACCAGCGCATCGACGGTCACGCGCCCCGCTTCGCGGTTGTATTTCGCCGCATTGCTCAGCAGGTTGACGAGCACCTGGCGCAGTCGCGTCGCATCGCCCTGCACGCGCAGGTCGCGCGGGATCGAGTCGGCGACGGTGACCTTCCTGGCCGCCAGCGTCGGCTGCACGAGGACGAGCGCCTCGTGCAGCACGGCGCCGACGGCGACCGGCTCGCTGCGGACCTCCAGATGGCCCGACTCGATGCGACCGATGTCGAGCAGGTCGTCGATGAGGCGCAGCAGGTGGCGCCCGGCGCGGTGGATCTCCTCGACCGCCTCGCCCTGCGTCGGCCGCAGCGCCTCCTGGCGCAGCAGATCGGAATAGCCGAGGATGGCATTCATCGGCGTGCGCAGCTCGTGGCTCATCGACGTCATGAAGACCGACTTGGCCTGGTTCGCGGTCTCGGCCGTCAGGCGCGCCTGCTCGAGCTCGGCCGCCTGCTGCTCGAGCAGCAGCGTCTGCCGCCACGAGGCCCAGTAGAAGGCGTGCTGCAGCTTGCCGTTGTGCACCGAGAAGCCGAAGAAGGCCACTGCGAAGACGACGAGCACCCAGCTCGCATCGCCCGGCACGAAGACCGGCAGGAAGGCCAGCGGCAGCGGGTCGGCGAGCAAGGCGAACGCGACCATCAAGCGGAACCGCGGCACGGTCGCCGAGATGCCGCCCGTCGTGATGCCCACCGACGCGATGACGGCCACGGCGACGGCGCCGTCGAGCATGCGGATCGAGGCCATCGCCCAGATCACGAAGGCGCACCACGACGCCGCCGAGGCCAGGTAGATCGTCGCGATGCGCCGCTCCAGCCGCGACTGCGGCGCGTCGCCGACGGCATCCGCCTGCGCGCACGCGGCGTAGCGGCGCTGGACGAGGACGGCGAACAGCAAGGCGAACAGCGCCCAGACGGCGGTCTGCGCGCGCAGCGCCGGCGACAGCGCGACGACGCCGATCTCGCCGATCAGGTAGAAGAACCCGCCAAAGCGCAGCCGCTGCGCCATGTCGCGGTTGGTGGCCGCGCGGATGCGGTCCTGCTGGAGCGCCTGCGGATCGGACCAGATCAATGCACGGTCCCCGGTTCGACATCGGACGCCGGCGCGGCACCGTCGGCGACGCGCCACTCCAGACCCGCCAGCGCCGGAATGGCGTCGGCGAGCACGGGGCGGCTGAAGAGGAAGCCCTGCAGGCTGTCGCAGCCCATGGCGCGCAGCGCATCGGCCTGGCCGCCGGTCTCGACGCCCTCGGCGGTGACGCGCATCCCCAGGCCCTTGGCCATCGCGAGGATGGCGCGGATGATGGCCTCGCTCTCCTCCTCGTGCAGCAGGCCGTGGACGAAGCAGCGGTCGATCTTGATGTTCGTGATCGGCATGCGCGTGAGATACGACAGCGAAGAATAGCCGGTGCCGAAATCATCGAGCGCGATCAGCGCCCCCTGCGCGCGCAGCGCCTGCAGCGCGGCGTGGGTGGCGGCGGTGTTCTCCATCACCGCCCCTTCGGTGACCTCGAGTTCGAGCGATTGCGGCGGCAGACCGCTGCGCGCGAGCACGTCGCGCACCATCTCGGGCAGCCCGGGGACGGTGAACTGCAGCGGCGACAGGTTCACCGCGACCTTCAGCGGCAGGCCCTGCGCATGCCAGCGCGCGGCGTCGGCGCAGGCGGTCTCGAGCACCCATTGCCCCAGGCGCTCGATGAGTCCGGTCTCCTCGGCGCGCGGAATGAATTCCGCCGGCGCGATCGATCCGCGCAGCGGATGGATCCAGCGCAGCAGCGCCTCGACCGAGCGGATGCGCCCCGACGCGACGTCGACCTGCGGCTGGTAGACGAGGTGGAACTCGCGCCGCTCGAGCGCCGCGCGCAGGCTGGTGTCGAGCTCGAGCCGGCGCACGATCTCGTCGGTGAGGCCGACGTTGTAGCTCTGCGCGTTGTCGCGGCCGGAGTTCTTCGCGTGGTACATCGCCGTGTCGGCGTGCTTGAGCAGCGTCGCCGCGTCGGTGCCGTCCTCGGGGTAGATCGCGATGCCTATGCTCGACGTCAAGGCGATCTCGCGCCCGTCGAGCACGAAGGGCCGGCGCATCGACTCGCCCAGGCGTTGCGCCACCGTCATCGCGCTGTTCGGATGCTCCAGCCCCAGCAGCATCGCGGTGAACTCGTCGCCGCCCAGCCGCGCGAGGTCGAAGTCCAGCGCGTCGGGCCGGAAGCCGACCTGCACGCGCGACAGCAGGTCCGATGGCCGCAGACCGTCCCACAGGCGGTCGGCGGCCCATTTCAGGATCAGGTCGCCGGCCGCATGGCCCAGCGTGTCGTTGATGTTCTTGAAGCCGTCGAGGTCGAGGTACAGCAGCGCCAGCCGCTTGCCGCTGCGCTCGGCGCGGGCGATCTCGCGATCGACGCGGTCGAGGAACGACTGCCGGTTCGGCAGCCCGGTGAGGCTGTCGAAATAGGCCAGGCGGGCGATCTTCTCCTCGGACTGCTTGCGCTCGGTGATGTCGCGCGCGAGCACGATGAACAGCGGTTTCTGCCCGCTGCCCACGGCCTTGCGCGAGACCGAGAGCTCGAACCAGGTGCGGCCCCGCGGCAGCTCGAGCTCGAACTGCTCGCCCACCGACGAGCCCTGCTCGAGCGCCCCGTGCAGCGCCGTCGTGAAGGCCTGCGCCGCGGCGGGGGGCAGCGTCTCGCCGACGGTCCTGCCGAGCAACGCCTGCGGCGGTGCCGGCAGCAGATCGGCGCGCGGCGCGCGGCATTCGATCCAGCACCCGTCGATGTCGAGCTCGAACAGCGCATCCGGGATGGCGGCCAGGATGGCCTTGTTGCGCGCCTCCGAGGCCTGCAGGTCGAGCAGCGCCTGGTAGCCGCGGAACAGGTACTTCACGCGGTGCACCATCAGCGCCCAGTTCACCGGCTTGGAGATGAAGTCGGTGGCGCCGTGCAGGTAGGCCGTCTCGACCGACGCGAGGTCGTCCATGCCGGTGACCATCACGATGGGCAGCAGCGGCCCGGCTTCCGCGCGCAGCGCCGTGCAGACCTGGTAGCCGTCGAGGCCGGGCATGTCGACGTCGAGCATGACCATGTCGGCCGGCTCCGCGCGGAACTGGTCCAGCGCGTCCTGGCCGCCGGCGGCCATGCGCACGGCGAAGCCGGCCTTGCTCATCGCCGCGCGCATCACCAGCCGCGCGCCGGCATCGTCGTCGACGACGAGGATCTTGAAGCGCGCACCGTTCATGTCGGCTCCGCCAGCAGCAAACGCAACTCGCCCTGCGCGCGGCCCTGCTCGCGCCGCGCCTGCTCGAGGAGCTCGTGCGTGCCGTCGTCGATGCGGCCTTCGCGGCCGCATTTCTCCAGTTCGGCGCACAGGCGGGCGAGCGCTTCCGCGCCGAGGTTGTAGGCGCTGGACTTGAGCTTGTGCGTCGCCTGCGCCAGGGCCTTGGCGTCGCCGCGCTCGATGGCGGCGCCGGCCAGCTCGAGCTGGCCTGCGGCCGTGGCCAGGAATTCGCCCACGAGGTGGCGCACCAGTTCGTCGCGTCCGCTGTCGTCGAGCTCGCGCAGGATGGCGATGGCGGCGGGATTGATCGCCGTCGCCGGCGCCGGCGCCGCCTCGGCGGCGACCGCGGCCCCCGCGCGCGCCGGTACGCCGCCGCCCAGCCAGGACGCGATCTTCGATTCGAGCTTGGCCAGCGTGTACGGCTTGGCGATGAAGTCGTCCATGCCCGCCGCCAGGCAGGCCTGCTCGTCGCCGAGCATCGCGTTGGCCGTCAGCGCGATGATGGGCAGCCGCGCGCCGCGCCCCTCGGGCAGCGAGCGGATCGCCGCCGTGGCCTGGTAGCCGTCCATCACCGGCATCTGGCAGTCCATCAGCACGAGGTCGAACTCCTGCTCGCGCACGAGCGCCACGGCCTCGAGGCCGTTGTTGGCCGGCGTGCAGCGCAGTCCGAGCTTGCCCAGCATCGCCTTGGCCACGCTCTGGTTGATCGGGTTGTCCTCGACGAGCAGGATGCGGCCGTCGAGCCGGGGCACCGGCAGCTCGGCCGCGTGGGGCACGCCCTGCGCGATCGCTGCGTCCTCGAGCTTGAGCATGCCCGTGAGCGCATGCATCAGGTCGCTGCGCCGCGCCGGCTTCGTCAGGTAGCGCAGGATGCCGGCCTGCGCGCGCGCGCGCTCGTCGGCATTGGCATGCGTGGAACTCAGCATCATCAGGCGCGTCGCCGCCAGTTCCGGCCGGCTGCGGATGGCCTGCGCCAGCGCCATGCCGTCGATGCCCGGCATGTGCATGTCGAGCACCGCCAGCCGGTGCGGGTCGCCGGCCTGGACGGCCCGCGCCAGGCCTTGCAGCGCCTCGTCGGCACCCTCGGCGCTGTCCACGCGCATGCCCCAGCCCTGCAGCTGCTGTTCGAGCACGTAGCGGTTGGTCGGGTTGTCGTCGACGACGAGGATGCGCAGGCCCCGCAGCGATGCCGCGGTCGCGTCCGAGTTCACCGGCGCGAGCGCGCGCGGCAGCCGCAGATCGAAGACGAACTCCGCGCCCTCGCCCACGACGCTGTGCACGCGGATGCTGCCGCCCATCAGCGTCAGCAGCCGGCGGCAGATCGCCAGCCCGAGGCCGGCGCCGCCATAGCGCCGCGTCGTCGAGTTGTCGGCCTGGGCGAAGTGCTCGAAGATGCGCGCCTGGGCCTGCGGCGCGATGCCCACGCCGGTGTCCTTGACGCTGACCTGGAAGGCGGTGCCGGCCGCCGTCTGCTCGACCACGGTGACGCGCACGAGGACCTCGCCCTCGTCGGTGAACTTGATCGCGTTGCCGACGAGGTTCGAGATGATCTGGCGCATGCGCAGCGGGTCGCCGCGCAGCGCCAGCGGCGCGTCGTGGGGCACGAACTGGATCGCCAGCTCGATGCCCTTGGCGTCGGCCGGCTGGGCGAACATCGAGACCGCTTCCTCGACCTCGTCGGCGAGGTTGAAGTCGACGCTCTCGAGGTCCATGCAGCCCGACTCGATCTTCGAGAAATCCAGGATGTCGTTGATGACGCCCAGCAGGTGGCGGCCCGAGGCCTGCACGGCCTCGGCCCAGGCGCGCTGGCGCGGCTGCAGCTCGCTGTCGATGAGCAGCTCGTTCATGCCCAGCACGCCGTTCATCGGCGTGCGGATCTCGTGGCTCATCGTCGCCAGGAATTCGCTCTTGGCCAGGCTGGCCGCCTCGGCCGCCTCCTTGGCCAATTGCAGTTGCGCCGTGCGCGACGCGACCTCCTGCTCCAGATGGTCGCGGTGGCTGGCCAGGCGCCGGTCGCGATCCTGGATCTGCTCGATCATCGCGTTGAAGCCCTCGCCGAGCTTGTCGATCTCCGCGATGCCGCCGGGCCGCGCGCGCACGCCGTAATGGCTCTCGTCGGAGACCTGCTCCATCAATCGCGCCAGGCTCGCCAGCGGCCGCTCGAGCGCGGCGTTCAGGCGTCGCACGAGGATGCGGCTGACGACGATGGCCAGCGCCGAGGCCAGCGCCGTGGCCAGCACCTGCCACAGCGTGCGGCGGTACAGACTCTCGAGGCTGACGGTCAATTCGAGCGTGCCGGCCGCGGCCGCATCGGCGGCGACGAGCTGGCGGATGACGAGCCGCGTCGCGCCGACGTCCAGCCGCGCGGCGCGCGAAGCCGCGGCCGTCGGCGCGGCGAGCTCGATGCGGCGGTAGTTCGCGAACGGTTTGTCGTCCTTGTCGTAGAGCACGGCACCGAGCACGTCCGGCGCGTTCTGCAGCGACGCCAGCGTGTCGGCCGCCGCCTTGACGTCGCCGAAGGCGATGGCGGCCGCGAGGTTCTGCGCCACGACGCGGGCCTGCGCCCGGTGGGTATCGATGGCGCCGAGCAGGCCGAGGCCGAAACCGCTGATCACGACGACCGTCGCCACCACCGTGACGGCCGCGCCCAGCGCCAGGCCGTTGATGCGCCTGAGCAGCGAGCCGAGCGGCATCCCGGGGCTCATTGCACGACCTCCGTGGCCAGGTGCAGCAGCCGTGAGCTGAGATTCAGTCCGGCGCCGCGGGCCGCGCGCAGGTTGGCCTCGAACTTGACGCGGCCGTCGACCAGGACCATGTTGATCATGACGCCGGCGCGCATCGCCCCCGGGCTGTCGGCGATCGTCAGCACGGCGTGGCCGTGCAGCGCCTCGAGCAGGTGCGGCAGGCGCTCGATCGCCGACGGCGCGACGAAGACGGCCTGGCAGCCGAGGAGTTCGGCGCCGGCACCCGGGCGGCGGATCTCGATGCTGCGGCTGCCGACCGGCTTGCCGCGCAGGCCGTCGATCTCGCCGCCGAACGGGTCGCCGCCGACCAGGCACAGGTTCAGCGTCGCCGCGGTCTCGGCCGGCCAGTCGGTGTAGCTGATGAAGTGGTAGACGAAGGCG
The DNA here is from genome assembly GCA_028868825.1 of Burkholderiales bacterium. Lineage (GTDB taxonomy): Bacteria > Pseudomonadota > Gammaproteobacteria > Burkholderiales > Burkholderiaceae_C > Rubrivivax. The sequence continues at coordinate 31,255 of JAGWTU010000056.1, forward strand.
GCCTTGAGCCGGTACTCGGGCAGATCATCGGCCCGGGCACAGGGTAGCGCGGCCAGCACCGCCAGCAGCAGCAGCAAGCCGCAGCGCAGCAGCCGAACCGTGATGCTCGCGGATCCGGCCGGGTGCAGGGGCAGCGACAACGACGGCATCAGTAGCGGTATTCGAATTTCAAGCGCAGGCTGCGCCCGTCCTGGGCGATCGTGTTCTGCCAGTTGTTGCGCGAACCGGGCTGGGCGTAGCGGACGCCGCCGAGGTTGTGGATGCCGAGCGAGACCTCGACGCCCTGCAGCCAGTGGTCGGTCAGGAGCTGGACGCTGGACAGGCAGTAGCCCGCGACGGCCGTGCCGTCATCGGTCAGCCGCGAACCGTCGCATTGCAGCTCCCAGGCCGCGCGCAGCTCGCTGCCCGGCAGCGGACCGGCGAGATCGAGCCTGGCCAGCCAGCGCGGCGAGTTGACAGACGGCGTGCCGTCGACGTTGTGGGCATGCTGGTACGACAGGCTGGCGCGCAGGCTGGCGCCCGAACGCCAGCCCTGGCGCGCCGAGAGTTCCAGGCCCTGTGCCGTCGCGCGCGTGCCGTTCTGGTATTGGGACAGCCCCGAGACGGGGTCGATGCCGAGCGTGATGAGATCGCGCAGCGACCAGCGGTAGGCCGACGCGCGCAGCGCCAGATCCTTGCCGACGCGCCGGTCGGCCACCAGCTCCAGCGTGTCGATCGATTCGCCGCGCAGGGCCGGGTTGGAGGTCTGGTCGACGTAGCTGAAGTTGCTCTCGAAGACGTTGGGCGCGCGGTAGGCGCGGCCGGCGAGCGCCTTCAGCGACGTCTCGGCGCCGACCTGCCAGGTCAGGCCGACGCGCGGACTGAGCGCGTTCCTGCCCGCGCGCGTGCTGTCGTGGCGCAAGCCGAGCGTGGCCGCCAGTCCCGGCGCCACCGACCACTCGTCCTGCGCATAGACGCCGGCGCGCCAGCCCGCGCCCGGCAGGTCCACGGTGTTGGCGGGCGCCCCGACGTCGACGAAGCTCTGGTCCAGCCGCGTACTGGCCTGGTACTCGATGCCGGCCATCAGCTTGTGCCCGTTCCAGGCCGTCGACAGCAGTTGCAATTCGACGCCGCGCCAGTCGCTCGATCCGGTCTCGAGGGTCGCGTCGCCGCCGTAGATGAAGGGGCCGGTATAGCGCTCGCCGCCGACGAAGACGCGGGCGGCGAGCTGCCAGGCATCGCCCGGCCAGGCCATGTGATACCGCAACTGGCTGAGCATCAAGCGGTCGCGCTGGTACTGACCGGCGGTCAGCGGTTCGCTCTGGTAGGTGCCGATCGCGTCGTCCTTGCGGCGGTCGCCATAGGCGAATTCGAAGGCCCAGGGCCCGCGCTCGGCGCTGGCGAAGAACTGCTTGCTGCGTTCGCCGTCGAGCCCCACCGCGACGCCCGAGACGTCGGCCGCGCCGAAATCCAGCGCCAGATCGCGGCCGCGCGAGCGCAGGCCCGAGACCGACAGCAGCAGATCGACGCCGTTGTCGAGCCGGCGACCCCAGCTCGCGCGGCCCTGGCGCGCGGACTGCGGCAGCTCGCCGCTGGCGGCCAGCTGCACGCCGTCCAGACCGGCGCCCTTGCGCGTGACGACGTTGATGACCGCGAACATCGCGTTCTGGCCGTAGACCGCGCCGCCGGGCCCGGCGATGAACTCGATGCGGTCGATGAGGTCGAGGTCGAGCGGGAAGTCGCGGCCGACATAGGCCTGGTCGAAGACGGCGTCGTTGACCCGGTTGCCGTCGATCGTCAGCAGCACCCGGGTGTTGAAGTCGCCGAGCAGGCTGAAGCCGCGCGTGCCGATGTACTCGTACTGGCGGTCGTAGGTGGCGTAGACCCCCGGCAGGCTGGCCAGGGCCTGGCCCAGCGTGCGCCAGCCATGGTCCTTGATCTCCCGGCGCGTGATCACGCTGACCGCGGCCGCGACCTCGCTTTGCTTCTGCTCGTACTTGGAGGCCCCCACCACGTTGACCTGCAGCAGCTGCTCCAGGCTCAGCGCGGTGGCGTCGCTTTCCTGCGCCGCACCCGCGGCGCCGCAGGCCAGCAGGCCGGCGCACAGCCAGGCGGAAAGCGCGGTCGGTCGCTTGGCCCGCGCGTGGACTGCTTCTGCGGCGGGTTTTTCTTGCTTGTTCTTCATCTTGGTCCCGGCGATTCCGGCGGCTGCGGACTGCTCACGCCTCGCAGGTCGGCGCTTGCGGCTCCACGGGCCACAAGGGCATATCGGTCGGGACCGCGCCAGCCTTAGTGGTTCGGGCCTGAAAACCCTGACAGGGGCACGATTCGGTGACTATTCAAACGGTATGGCGGACGAGCCGGCGCGCAGCCCTGTTTGCCGCGGCGCTGCGTATAAGCAGGGTCGCCACCGCCGGAGCCTGCCGTGCAACCATCAACCGCCCCCGACCCCTGCGAACGCCGCCGCCACGGCCGCCGCACCGCCCTGACCCGCATCACCGTCGCCGCGCTGGCATTGCCGCTGCTGTGGGGCGCCTGCGCCAGCGCCGGCGCCGCGCCGATCGTCGACCTGCAACTGGTCGACCGCGCCAGCGGCCAGATCCTCACCCGCTACGAGCAGGGCGGTCGCAGCTACGTGGCCGGCCGGCCGGCGGCCCGCTACGCCGTGCGTCTGGTGAACCACAGCGCCGAGCGCGTGCTCGTCGTGCTGGCCGTCGACGGCATCAACGCCGTCACCGGCCAGACCGCCGACTGGGGGCAGACCGGCTATGTGCTCGACCCATGGCGCACGGCCGACATCACCGGCTGGCGCAAGAGCGACACCGCCGTCGCCGCCTTCGAGTTCGCCGCGCCGGACCGCTCCTACGCCGCGCGCACGGGACGCCCGGACAACGTCGGCGTCATCGGCATCGCCATCTTTCGCGAGCAGCCGCGGCCGCCCGTCGCGTACGCGCCGGCGCCGCGCTACGCCGAACCCGAAGCGACCGACCGGCCCGCGGCGGCAGCGGCCTCGCCCGCCGCCGCGGCCAAGGCCGAACGCGCCGACGGCCCGCCGCGCTCGGCGCCGGCTATCGAGCCCACGGCACGCCTGGGCACGGCGCATGGCGCGCGCGAATGGTCGGCCGTGACGCAGACGCGCTTCGAACGGCTCACTTCGACGCCGCAATCGCTGGTCGAGATCGCGTACGACAGCCTGCCCAACCTGATCGCGGCCGGCATCGTGCCGGCGCCGGTGGCGCAATGGCGGCCGCGGCCGTTTCCGCTGAACACGCCGGGCTACGTGCCCGACCCACCGCGGTGAGACGCCGATGCCGCTGGCGGCGCCGGGTCTAACATCCGGCCGCATGGAAGAAGGGCCGGGGGACGCCGACGCCATGCTGCTGCAGGCCTATCTGGGCGGCGACGCCGCGGCGTTCGAGCGCCTGTACGACCGCCATGGACGCGCCTGCCACGACTTCATCCGCCGCATGCTCGCGCACGCCGACGAGGCGACCATCGAGGATCTGCACCAGGAGGTCTGGGTGGCCGTCGCCCGCGCGGCCGCGCGCTTCGACGCCGCCAAGGCGCGCTTCACGACCTGGGCCTTCACGATCGCCCGCAACAAGGTCATGGACCACCACCGACGCCAGCCGGGCGTCGTCCACCTCGTCGACGACGCCGGCCTCGCCGAGGTCGCCGCCGACCCCGAGCAGTCGCAGGGCTGGAGCCCGGAGCGCATCGTCGAGAACCGCCAGCTCGCCGCCGCCATCCTCGCCGAGGTCCAGGCCCTGCCCTACGCGCAGCGCGAGACCTTCGTGCTCTTCGCCCACCACGAGCTGAGCCTGGACGAGGTGGCGCAGGTCACCGGCGTCGGCGTCGAGACGGCGAAGAGCCGGCTGCGCTACGCGCGCAACCTGCTGCGCCAGCGCCTGGCCGCCTGGAGCCACCGCCATGGATGAACCGCGCGACGAACTCGACGACGCCTACGCCGCGGCGGTGCGCGCGCAGGCCGATGCGGCGGCCGAGCAGCGGCGCCGCGCCGCCGTGCTGGCCGCCG
>JAGWTU010000108.1 GCA_028868825.1 Burkholderiales bacterium
GGCGTCGCCAGGATCTCCTCGAGCCTGCCCTGCTGACCCCGCAGCTCGGCGAGTTCCTGCTCGATCTTGATCGCCTCCAGCCGCGCGAGCTGGCGCAGCCGGATCTCGAGGATGTCCTCGGCCTGGCGGTCGCTGAGCTTGAAACGCGCGATCAGCGCCGGCTTGGGCTCGTCGGCGTTGCGGATGATGCGGATGACCTCGTCGATGTTGAGCAGCACGAGCTGCCGCCCTTCGAGCACATGGATGCGCTCGAGCACCTTGGCCAGCCGGTGTCGCGTGCGCCGCTCGACGGTGGCCAGGCGGAACTCGATCCACTCGACGAGGATGCGGCGCAGACCCTTCTGCACCGGCCGGCCGTCGCGCCCGATCATCGTCAGGTTCATCGGCACGCTGCTCTCGAGGCTGGTGTGCGCCAGCAGCGTCGCGATCAGCTCGGCTTGCTCGACGGTGCGCGTCTTCGGCTCGAACACGAGCCGCACGGCGGCGTCCTTGTTCGATTCGTCGCGCACCGCGTCGAGCACCGAAAGCAGCGTCTGGCGCAGCTGCACCTGCTCGGCCAGCAGCGCCTTCTTGCCGGCCTTGACCTTGGGGTTCGTCAGCTCCTCGATCTCCTCGAGCACCTTCTGCGCGCTCGTGCCCGGCGGCAGCTCGTGGACGACGAGCTGCCACTGGCCGCGCGCGAGGTCCTCGATATGCCAGCGCGCGCGCACCTTGAGGCTGCCGCGGCCGCTGCGGTAGGCCTCGCGGATGTCGGCCTCGGGGCTGATGATCTGGCCGCCGCCGGGGAAGTCGGGCGCCGGCAGCAGCGCGTGCAGCTCGTCGTCGGTCAGGCGCTCGTTCTTCAGCAGCGCGACGGTGGCCGCGGCGACCTCGCGCAGGTTGTGGCTGGGCACCTCGGTGGCCAGACCGACGGCGATGCCCGAAGCGCCGTTGAGCAGCACGAAGGGCAGCCGCGCCGGCAGCTGGCGCGGCTCCTCGGTGCTGCCGTCGTAATTCGGCTGGAAGTCGACCGTGCCCTCGTCGATCTCGTCGAGCAGCAGGCGGGCGATCGGCGCCAGGCGCGCCTCGGTGTAGCGCATCGCCGCCGCGCCGTCGCCGTCGCGGCTGCCGAAATTGCCCTGGCCGTCGATCAGCGGGTAGCGCTGGCTGAAGTCCTGCGCCATGCGCACCAGCGCGTCATAGGCCGCGGTGTCGCCGTGCGGGTGGTAGCGGCCGAGCACGTCGCCGACGACGCGCGCGCTCTTCACCGGCTTGGCGCCGCCGGCGCCGCTCCAGGCCAGCCCCATGCGGAACATCGCGTAGAGGATGCGGCGCTGCACCGGCTTGTTGCCGTCGCAGACATCGGGCAGCGCGCGGCCCTTGACGACCGAGAGGGCGTATTCGAGGTAGGCGCGCTCGGCGTAATCGGCCAGCGGCAGGGTATCGGCGGGGTCGGGAGGCGGGGGCGTGAAAAGATCGGTCATGGACGGCGGGACAGCGGCGGCCGGGAGCGGCGGCGCGCGGCATTGTCGTGCAAGCCCGCGCGCCCTCCCCGGCGCCCGTCCCGCGCTAGAAGCCGCCCCGCGCCGCCGTCAGCGCCGTCGTCACCTCGACCGAGGCCTGGCCGAATTCGCTGCCCGAGGCAATCAGCCGCTCGGCCTGCTCGTACTGGCCGGCGTTGATCACCTCGGCGACATGGCCGGCGGCGCGGTGGAAGGCGGCATGCTTGTCGACGAGTTCGACGAACCGCGGCTGAGTCCCCCAGCGCCCGCGGCCGCTGCCGTGCAGCCACTTGCCCAGGGGGCACTGGTCGTCGCGGCAGATCTTCTCGGCGTCGAGCTGTTCGTGCTCGGCGATGGCGTGGCGCAGCTTGACCTTCCACTGGCGATGGGCCTCGATCGCCTGCTCGAGGTCGATCTCGGACTCGACGGCGTCGGCGGCATGGGGTGCGTCGCCTTCGGTCGGCATCTTGAAGCGGGCGACCTCGCTGAACAGCACCTGGGCCTGCTCCTTCATCGCCGAGGCCGCGCCCGCGGTCTGCTCGACGAGCGCGGCGTTCTGCTGCGTCATGCGGTCGAGCTCCTGCACGGCCAGGCCGATCTGGCCGATGCCCAGGTTCTGCTCGCGCGCGCCGGTGGCGACCTCGCCGAGCAGCTGGTCGACGCGTTGCGACGAGGCGACGATCTGCTCGATCGCCGCGCCCGCCTTGCGCACGATGCCGGTGCCCGCGGCGACCTGCTCGACGCTGCGGCCGATCAGCGTCTTGATCTCGCGCGCCGCCTCGGCGCTGCGCTTGGCCAGCATGCGCACCTCGCCGGCGACGACGGCGAAACCGCGCCCCTGGTCGCCGGCGCGCGCCGCCTCGACGGCGGCATTCAGCGCCAGGATGTTGGTCTGGAAGGCGATCGCGTCGATCGTGCCGATGATCTCCTCGATCTTCGTCGACGAGGTGCGGATGCCGTCCATCGTCGCCATCACGTCGCGCATCACGCGGCCGCCTTCGGCCGCCGCCTCGGCGTTGCTGCGCGCCATGCGCGACGCCTCCTCGGTGTGCGAGGTCGTGTTCTTGACGGTCGAGGCGATCTCCTCCATCGACGCCGCCGATTCCTCGAGGTTGGCCGCGGCCTGCTCGGTGCGGCCGGAGAGGTCCATCGCGCCGCTGGCGATCTCGCTGCTCGAGTGCACGATCTCGTCGCTCGAATGGCGCACGCGACGCACCATCCCGCGCAGCGAATCCTGCATCGCGCGCAGCTCCTGCATCAGCTGCGCCGCCTCGTCGCGGCCCCAGGGCGACGGCGAGGTCGTGAGGTCACCCGAGGTCATCGCGCGCAGGTGGCGGCGCGTCTCCTTGAGGCCGCCGTCCATGACGCGGTAGAAGCACAGGAACAGATAGCCGGCCATCGCCGCGCCGGCGACGACGATCAGGCCGACCCAGATCAGGCGATGCACCAGCGCCTCGCGCAGGTCGCCGATGTAGACGCCGGTGCCGATGACCCAGCCCCAGGGCTCGAAGCCGCGCACGTAGGAGATCTTGTCGACCGGCTTGTCGCTGCCCGGCTTGGGCCACTGGTAGGCGACGAAGCCCTGGCCCTCGGCCTTCACCTTGGCGACGAAGGCCGGGAAGATCGCCAGCCCGTTGGGGTCTTTCATGTCGCCGAGGTACTTGCCGTCGAGCTCGGGCTTGATCGGGTGCATCACCGCCCGCGGCTCCATGTCGTTGATCCAGAAGTACTCCTTCTCGTCGTAGCGCAGCTTCGAGACGAGCTGGCGCGCCAGCGCCTGCGCCTGCTCGCGACTCATGCGGCCGGCGGCCTCCTGGGCCTGCGCCCAGACGAGGATGCCGTGCGCGACCTCGACATGCTGGCGCGTCGTGTTCATGCGCCACTGCATCGCCTCGTCGGACTCGGCCTTGACGAGCCAGCCGACGAGGATGCCCGAGGGCAGCATGAAGGCCAGCGAGATGATGAGCGCCTTCGACATGAAGCGCAGCTGGCGGAACAGGCGCACCCCGGGCGCCCAGATGCCGTGGTGGGCGAAGAAGCCGCCATGCGGCGTGGCGGCGCGGGGGGTACGGGCGGGGGACCCGGTGGCAGTGAGGCTGGTCATGTTTTTCGACGTTTGGAACTGCGGCCGATACCTCTGGCGATGCCGGCTCTGCCCGGGGTATCGGTCAATTCACTTCGCCGCTTGAGCCGCCTAGCCTCGTGGATAGGTCAGACCGCGCCCTCGAGACCCAGCGCCACCCGCGCCTGGTATTCGCGGTCGAGCAGGCTCATCACGACGAGGCTGTCGTAGCCGTCGACGCCGTCGATGCGCACGCTCTCGCGCAGCCGGCCCTCCTCGACGAAGCCCTCGCTCGCATAGAGGGCCAGCGCGCGCTGGTTGAGCGACTTGACGTCGAGCCAGTAGCGATGCGCGCGCAGGTCGCGGAAGGCCATCGCCTTGAGCAGCCGCACGCAGCGCCGGCCCAGCCCGCGCCCCTTGGTCTGCAGCACGAGCCGCTTGAGCTCGACGCTGCGGTTCGGGTTGCGGCAGCCCTGGACGATGACGAAGCCGTCGCGCGAGCCCTGCTCGCCGGCCTCGATGATGAAATGGCGGAAATCGGGGAAGCGCAGCGCGCCCTCGTGCTGGGTGCGCTCCCAGGGCGAGATGAACGGCAGGTTGTGCTGGTCGCGCTCGACCGCGGCGACGAAGTCGAGGTCCGACAGCATCGTCGGCCGCAGGCGCAGCGGCGGCGTCACGGGCTCAGACGTCAACTTCGACTCCGTCGCCGTGGAGCTCCATCAGGTCGCGCCGCGCCTGGGCCTCGCCCTTGCCCATCAGCTTGGTCAGCGACTGCGCCGTGAGGTCGAAGCCGCGACCGTCCCAGCTCACCGGCAGCAGCCGCCGCGTCTCGGGGTTGAGCGTCGTGTCCCACAGCTGCTCGGCGTTCATCTCGCCCAGGCCCTTGAAGCGGCTGATGGTCCACGAGCCCTCGCGCGCGCCTTCCTTGCGCAGCTTGTCCAGGGCCGCCGTCAGCTCGCCGTCGTCGAGGGCGTAGATCTTCGCCGCCGACTTCTTGCCGCGCGCCGGCGCGTCGACGCGGAACAGCGGCGGCCGCGCGATATGCACATGGCCACGCGCGACGAGTTGCGGGAAATGGCGGAAGAACAGCGTCAGCAGCAGCACCTGGATATGCGAGCCGTCGACATCGGCGTCGGAGAGGATGCAGACCTTGCCGTAGCGCAGGCCGCTGAAATCGGGCTGGTCGTTCGGGCCATGGGGGTCGATGCCGATGGCCACCGCGATGTCGTGGATCTCGTTGTTGGCGAACAGCCGGTCGCGGTCGACCTCCCAGGTGTTGAGCACCTTGCCGCGCAGCGGCAGCACGGCCTGGGTCTCCTTGTCGCGGCCCATCTTCGCGCTGCCGCCGGCGCTGTCGCCCTCGACGAGGAAGACCTCGTTGAGGTTCGTGTCGCGGCTCTCGCAGTCGGTCAGCTTGCCCGGCAGCACGGCCACGCCCGAGCCCTTGCGCTTCTCGACCTTCTGGCTCGCGCGCTGGCGCGTCTGCGCCTGGCGGATGACGAGCTCGGCGAGCTTGCGGCCGAGGTCGACATGCTGGTTCAGCCACAGCTCGAGCGCCGGCCGCACATAGCCCGAGACCAGGCGCAGCGCGTCGCGGCTGTTCAGCCGCTCCTTGATCTGGCCCTGGAACTGCGGGTCCAGCACCTTGGCGCTGAGGACGAAGCTGGCGCGCGAGAAGACATCGTCGGGCATCAGCTTGACGCCCTTGGGCAGCAGCGCGTGCATCTCGATGAAGTTCTTGATGGCGCCGAAGAGGCCGTCCTTGAGCCCCGATTCATGCGTGCCGCCGGCCACCGTCGGGATCAGGTTGACGTAGCTCTCGCGCAGCAGCGCGCCCTCGTCGGTGAAGGCCACGCACCAGGCCGCGCCCTCGCCCTCGGCGTAGTTCTCGGTCTCGCCGGCGCCGGCGTATTGCGCGCCCTCGAACAGCGGGATCAGCGGCTCGGCGGCCAGGTGCTGCTGGAGGTAGTCGCGCAGGCCGCCCTGGTATTGCCAGGTCGTCGTCTCGCCGGTCTTCTCGATGCGGCAGGTCACGCTGACACCCGGCATCAGCACGGCCTTGCTGCGCAGCAGGTGCATCAGCTCGGCGCGCGGCAGATCGGCGCTCTCGAAGTATTTCGCGTCGGGCCAGACGCGCACGCTGGTGCCGTGGCGGCGCTCGCCGGAAGCGGCCTTGCGCACCGCGATGGGCTCGGTGACGTCGCCGCCGCCGAAGACGATCGTCGCCGCCTGGCCCTCGCGCCAGGTCGTCACCTGCAGGCGCTTCGACAGCGCATTCGTGACGCTGACGCCGACGCCGTGCAGGCCGCCGCTGAAGCTGTAGGCGCCACCGGCGCCCTTGTCGAACTTGCCGCCGGCGTGCAAGCGCGTGTAGACGATCTCGAGCACCGGCACCTGCTCCTCGGGGTGCAGGCCGATCGGGATGCCGCGGCCGTCGTCTTCGATGCTGACCGAGCCGTCGTCGTGCAGCGTCACGGCGATGTGCTTGCCGTGGCCGGCCAGCGCCTCGTCGGCGGCGTTGTCGATGACCTCCTGCACGATGTGCATCGGGTTGTCGGTGCGGGTGTACATGCCCGGCCGCTGCTTGACGGGCTCGAGGCCCTTGAGGACACGGATCGACGATTCGCCGTAGGCGGCGGGGGACTTGACGGATGGCATGGCGGGATTGTCGCCCGCCGCGCGCCGCCCGGCGGCCGGCGCAGCGTCACGCGCCGTCGCATCTGGCACCGGCGTCGGCCTCGCCGCTGCGCCAGAATGGCCGTCGATGACTGTCCCAGCCACCGCCACGCCACCCTCGCCCTCGCCCTCCCCCTGGGTGCAGCGCTGGGCGCACCTGATCGCCCCCGGCGCGAGCGTGCTCGACCTCGCCTGCGGCCGCGGCCGCAACGCGCTGTGGCTGGCCGCGCGCGGCCATGCGGTGACCGGCGTCGACCGCGACGCCGCGGCGCTGGAATCGCTGCGCGGCCGCGCCGAGGTGATCGTCGCCGACATCGAGGGCGGACCCTGGCCGCTGGCGCAGCGGCGCTTCGGCGCCGTCGTCGTCACGCATTACCTGTGGCGGCCGCTGTGGCCGCGCATCCTCGACACGATCGAGCCCGGCGGCCTGCTGATCTACGAGACCTTCGCCAGCGGCCAGCAGGCGCTCGGCCGGCCGTCGCGGTCCGACTTCCTGCTGCGCCACGGCGAGCTGCTCGAGGTCTGCGCCGGGCTGCGCATCGTCGCCTACGAGGACGGGCTCGAACAGCGCGACGCCGCCGCCGCGCCCTGCTGCATCCAGCGCATCGCCGCGGTCGCCGCGCCGGCCGGCGACGGCACGCCCTGGCCGCATCGCCTGGGCGGCTAAAATCCGCCGCTTGTCCCGTTGCGACCCCCACCCATGAAACCCATCGTCGGCAGCATCGTTGCCCTCGTCACGCCGATGCACGAGGACGGCAGCATCGATTACCCGGCCCTGGGCCGCCTCATCGACTGGCATGTCGCCGAAGGCACCGACTGCATCGGCATCGTCGGCACGACCGGCGAATCGCCGACCGTGACGATGACCGAGAACTGCGAGCTGATCCGCTTTGCCGTCGAATGCGCCGCCGGCCGCGTGCCGGTGATGGCCGGCACCGGCGCGAATTCGACCGCCGAGGCGATCGAGCTCGCGCATTACGCCAAATCGGTCGGTGCGGACTGCCATCTCTCGGTCGTGCCGTACTACAACCGGCCGTCGCAGGAAGGCATCTACCGCCACTTCAAGGCCATCGCCGAGGCCGTCGAGCTGCCGCTGGTGCTCTACAACGTGCCCAGCCGCACGGTCGCCGACATGCTGCCCGAGACGGCGCTGCGCCTGGCGCAGCTGCCCGGCATCGTCGGCGTCAAGGAGGCCACCGGCAACATCGCGCGCGCCGCCGCGCTGATCAAGCAGGCGCCGGCCGGCTTCAGCATCTATTCGGGCGACGACGGCACGGCCGTGGCGCTGATGCTGCTCGGCGGCCACGGCAACATCAGCGTCACCGCCAACGTCGCGCCGCGCCTGATGCACGAGATGTGCATGGCGGCGATCGAGGGCGACCTCAAGCGCGCCCGCGCCATCCACCTGAAGTTGCTGTCGCTGCACGAGCAGCTGTTCTGCGAGCCCAGCCCGGCACCGGTCAAATGGGCGATGGCGCAGCTCGGCCTGTGCGAGCGCCATGTGCGGCTGCCGATCGTCGAGCTGAGCGAGAGCGGTCAGTCCCGCGTCGGCCAGGCGCTGCGCGAGGCCGGGCTGCGTGCCTGAACCGCGCGTCCCGCGGCCGCCCGACCGTCCGACCTTCCGACCTTTCCCTCAGGCCGCAACCCCGGCCGCCCCGGAGATTTCCAACGTGAGACTACAACCTGCTGCCATCCCCAGCCGGATCGCCCTGCTGGCCCTGGCATCGGTCCTGGTGACGGGCGTCACCGGCTGCTCGACGATCGGGGGCTGGTTCTCGAGCGACCAGGCCGACTACAAGAAGACACCGGTGCGTGCGCAGTCGCTGGACGTGCCGCCGGACCTCAGCCAGCTTGCGCGTGATTCGCGCTACCAGGTGCAGGGCGGCGTGATCAGCGCCGCCGCCGCCGCCTCCGGGCCCGCCGCCGCCGCCGCGCCGGCCGCCGCGGCGAGTGCGGCGCCGG
>JAGWTU010000109.1 GCA_028868825.1 Burkholderiales bacterium
GGGTTGAGGTGGATGTCCTGCGCCGTGCGGCGGCCGTCGACGAGCATCTTCGCGCCTTCGAGATGCATCTCGAGCAGTCGATCCAGCCATTGCGACTGCGTCATCGAGCCGCCGCGCTCGCCGGCCAGCTCCCAGGCGTAGACCTCGGGCGATGCGTCCTCGGGTGCCGGGTAATAGCGCGTCGGGTGGTGCGAGAGCCCGCCCGAGCCGATGACGAGCACGCGCCGGTTCAGCGACCGGATATGCCGGCCGAGCGCCGCGCCAAGCGCGCGCGAACGCGCGAAGGGCAGCAGCGGCGGCACGATGGCGTTGACGAACAGCGGCACCACCGGATAGCGGTCGAGCGCGCCGAGCAGCCTGAACAGTGGCTGCGAGAACGCGTGATCGACCTCCATGCGGTGCGATACCGCGGGATCGAAGCCGGCCTCGCGCAGCGCGCCGACGAGCGCCAGCGCGTCGTTGCGCGGCACGTTCAGCGGACCGGCGAAGCCGCCGACGTCGCCGACTGCCTGGGCCTGCAGCCCGATGCAATAGGGCGGCATCAGCGAGAGGTGGAAGCCGGCGAAATGGTCGGAGGCGATGGCGATCACGAATTCGGGGTCGAAGCGCTGGATCGCCGCGACGGTGCGCGCGTAGGCGGCGAGGATCCCGGGTTCGGCCTGCGGCGCCTGGGCGCGGATCATGATGATCGGCGAATGCGAGACGCAGGCCAGCATGCAGGGCGCGGCGCTCATCGCGTCGCCCCCGCGCTGGCGGCCGGGGTGGAGGATTGCAGCGATTCCGGCAGCGGGTATTCGTCGGCATTGCGCACCATGCCCGGCCGCAGCGAGAAATCGGCGCGCGGCGGCGCGAACAGGTCGATCAGCAGCGCGGGTCCGGCGCCGATGTTGCGCGTCGTGTGCACGACCTGCGGCGGGATCACGGTGACCGAAGGGCTGCCGACCTGCAGCGCCTGGTCGTCGCGCCAGCTCGTCATGTCCGGTGTCCAGGGCCAGCGCAGATGGTGGATGTGCACGCCCGACAGCGTCACCGAGGCCTGCTCGAAATCGGCATGCGCATGCGGCGACATCGCGCGCGGGTCGCGCGGCTCGGTGCGCTCGCGCAGGATGTTGATCATCAGGTTGGCCGAGCGGAACACGCGTGTCTTGTCGCCTGCCTTCAGATGCTCGCCCAGGGGGTAGACGCGCAGGCGGAAACCGCCGGGCGGCGCCGGCCAGTCGACGAGCGGCGCCACGCCGGGTCGCGGCGGCACGAAATCGGCCGCGTTGCCGGCGCGCGCGAGCAGCTCGGCATGGCGCGCGCTGTAGCAGCGCAGCACCCAGCCCTCGGCCAGCGCCTCGATGCGCGACGGCCCGGGCGGGACGATGAGCAGGCTGTCGGCGGCCGCCTCGCGCGCTTCGGCGCCGGCTTGCACGCGCGCCGGCGCATCGGGCAGCAGCACGAAATGCTCGTCGGGGCACGTGGCGGTTTCGAGCAGCGAGCCGGCGCGCACACGGCTGATTGCGACGACGAGGTTGCTCGCGCGCGTGATCCAGGTCGGCGTGCCGTCGGGCTCGGTGACGTCGGGTGCGGCGCTCGAGTGATCGGCGACGCTGACGGACGAGATGGTGTTCGACATCGGCAACTCCGGTTCAGGCGGACACGAGGGTGCGCAGCCGCGACGCCGCGCCGCGCAGCAGCGACTGGTCGGAGCCGACGATGAATGATTGCGCACCGCGCGCCCTGAATTCGGCGACCTCGGCATCGGCGCCGATGGCCATGATCACCGGCAGCCCGCGCTCGCGGGCTGCGGCGATGATGCGGTCGACGGCGGCCAGCACGCGGGCATGGCGCGGCCCGTCGACGCCCAGCGACAGCGCGAGGTCGGCGCGGCCGATGAGCAGCGCGCCGACGCCGGGCACGGCGGCGATGGCGTCGACCGCGGCGAGCGCGGCCTCGCTCTCGATCTGGCAGACGACGAGGCTGCGGTCGCCCTCGGCCACCGCCTCGTCGCGCGAGCGCGTGCCGTAGCCGCCGTAGCGCGCCGACAGCGAGAGCCCGCGGCGCCCGCCGATGAAGCGTGCCGCCGCGACGACCTCGCGCGCCTGCGCGGCGCTGTCGACATGCGGCACGACGATGCCGGCGGCACCGAGATCGAGCACCGAGAGGATGGTCGCGTCGCGCCGGTCGGGCACGCGCACGAGCATCGGCAGGCCGACGGCGCGCGCGGCGAACAGCATGCGGTCCATCGAGGCGCGGTCGAAGGGCGCATGCTCGGCATCGAGCACGGCGTAGTCGAGCGCGCATAGCGCCAGCACCTCGACGACCTGGTGGCTGTCGGTCTTCACGAAGGTGGCGACGGTGGGCCGGTCGAGCGGCAACGACAGGGGTAGCGTCGGCGTCATCGGCGTCATCGGCGTCATCGGCGGCCTCGCGTCATCGGGTGATCTGGCATGGCTCGATTCTGGATTTCGCTTGCGCACGCCGCCAGCGACTTCGCGCCGCTTTTCGCACAGCGGAATGCGGCGGCGGCGGCCGCGATGCCGGCATCAGCCAGCCGCCTCGTAGGCCTCGGCGATCGCGCGCGCCGTCTCGACGAGGATGGGTGCATGCTCGGCGATCGTGCGCCGGGTCATCGACTTGCCGAAGGTCGTCATCGACAGTGCGGCCGCGGCCTCGCCACGCACGAGCACCGGCACCGCCAGCGTCGCGCTGTCGACGCCGGCGCCGGGCTGGCGCACCGCATGGCCGGCCGCGCGCACCTGCGCCAGCTCCTGCTCGATGCGCGCGCGCGCCGCCGGCGCGGGCTCGGCGCCGTGCAGCGCGTCGAGCAGGCAGGCGCGTTCCTTGGCCGAGCAGAACGCCAGATAGGCGCGGCCCAGCGCCGATTCGCACCAGCCCAGGCGATGCCCGAGCGTCGTCGTCTGCACCGCCAGCGGGCTGTAGGGCATCGACGAGTAGCGCACGACGATGGCGTCGCCGTCGGGCGTGGCCAGCGCCAGCGGCCACTTGATCTGCCGCGTCACGCGCAGCAGGATCGTGCGTCCGGTCTCGACGAGCCGGCTCGCCTCGGTGTAGCCGCCGTCGAGGTCGCGCACCTTGGCACCGAGCCGGTAGCTGCCGGCGACCGCGTCGGCGAGCACATAGCCCTCGTCGCGCAGCGTCGCGAGCAGGCGCGACAGCGTCGACTTCGGCAGCCCCGTGCGCCCGTGCAGCTCGTGCAGCGTCCAGACGGCGCGCTCGTTCATCAGCCGCAGCAGCCGCAGCGCGCGCACGACGGCGCGCACGCTGCCGCGCGAGCTGGCGTCCTGGTCGCTGTCGGGCATGGCCGTTTGGCGGGGCGCGCGCGCGAGCTCAGTCGCCCTCGTCCTCGGCCTCGCCGGGGTGCAGATGGTCGTAGCGCTCGCGCGCGGCGCGGATCCGCGGCGTCACCGATTCGGTCCAGGCGACCAGCGCCGCGAAATGCGCGTAGGCGCCGCGGCCCAGTTCGGTGAGCCGGTATTCGACGCGCGGCGGTGCGCCGTCGACGACGCTGCGCTCGATCAGCCCGTCGCGCTCGAGCAGGCGCAGCTTGAGCGTCAGCATGCGCTGCGAGACCTCGCGCTCGGCCGAGACCAGCGCCATCAGCCGGCGCAGGTCGGCGTGGCGCAGCATGCCGCTGTGCAGCAGGTGCATCGTCAGCGAGCTCCAGCGGTCGCCGAGCAGCGCGGCGACGGCGCGCACCGGCTCGTTGCGGCCATGGCCGTAGCGCGCCATCTTGGCCAGCAGCGTGCGCAGTCCCGCCTCGTGCTCGGCGGCGCGCTCGGCGCCGATGGCGGCCAGCGCCTCGATGATCTCGGCCTCGGTGGCCAGGCGCGGTTCCGGGGGCGGGGCGTCGCGCATGAGGCGCCCGTCAGTCGCGGTGGCGCAGCCCGGTGACGCCGGCGACGACGGCCAGCGCGACGAGGACGAAGCCGACGCCGCCGATGCCGGCGGCGCGCGAGCCGTCGAAATGCTTCTCGAGCGCGACGATCAGCACCGGGTTGACGAACATGCCGAAGAACAGGCAGGACTGGAAGGCGCCGGTGCCCATGCCGCGGCGCGCGAAAGGCAGGATGCGCATCGCCCAGGTCACCATCGTCGGCAGCATCATGCCGGCGCCGACGCCGTTGACGACGCCGGCCAGCGTCAGCGCGGCGTAGTCGGGCGCCGTGCGCATCAGCACGAAGCCGATGCCGGCGAGCAGGCAGCCGATGGCGAGCTGGAAGGCCACCGGCAGGCGCGGCCCGATGACCCAGCCGAAGAGCAGCGTGCCGGCGATGACGCCCAGGCTGTTGAGGCCGTAGGCGGCGCCGATCTGCGACGGCGAATGCACGCCGATGGCGCCGAACAGGTAGCCGAAATGCACGGGCACGGTCAAGAAGGCGATGCCCAGCAGCACGGCCAGCGCGCAGACGAAGGTCAGCAGGCCCGGGCGCCAGGGCGCGTCGCCGCGCGTGGCAGCGGCGCGCGCCTCCTCGTCGTCGTGGCCGGGCACCGGCTCCCAGAGGAAGACCATCATCGCCGGCGCCAGCACGAGGCTGATGGCGTAGACGCCGTAGGGCGCGCGCCAGCCATGCTCGGCGATCAGCCCGCCGAGGTTGTTGAGCAGGAAGGCCGACGCCGCCGAGATCGTCGTCTGCAGCGACATGAACTTGCCGCGTTGCGCGCCGTGGTAGTAGTCGCCGATCATCGTCGTGCTGACGGTCATCAGCACCGCCTCGATGGCGCCGAGCAGGACGCGGCTGGCGATGATGACGTTCAGCGAATCGACCCACATCGGCATCGTGCCGAAGGCGGCGTAGAGGCAGGCCGCGATGATGAGCATGCGCTTGCGGCCCCAGCGGTCGGACAGCGCGCCGGCGAAGATCGACAGGCAGGCCATCGTCAGCATCGGCGCCGTCATCGTCAGCGGCACGAGGTAATCGGCGCCGGGGACGTCCTTGAAGTGCTCCTGCATCAGCGGCAGGCTGGGGCCGAGCACGGCGGTGACGAGCACGCTCAGGCCCGCGGTGACGAGCAGCACGGCGGCCTGCATGAAGCCGGGCTTGCGGGCCAGGGCCCCGCGGCCCAGCGGCAATGCTTCGGTGGTGTCCAAGTTCTTCTCCAGGGCGCGGGTTCAGTCGCAGTTGATGACGGGCGGCGGGTTCGCGGGCAGTCCGCGGCCTGCCACGAGCTTGTAATGCTCGACGCGGGGCGTCGTGGCCAAGTAGGGCGCAAGCGGCTCGTACCAGGCGGTCGCGTCCGCTGCGCTGCCGTAGCCCGGCGCGCTGACCTCGGCGCCGGCGCGCCGCTCGATCAGCAGCAGGTATTGCTGCTCGCGGTCGATGCTGCGCTGCAGTTCATGCGCCTCGTAGCCCGCGGCCACCTCGATGCCGCGCTGCGCGGCGGCGAAGGCGGTTTCGAACTCGGACTCGGCGCCGGGCCGGATCTCGAAGAGCACGGTGTCGAGCAGCATCGGCGGCGATCCTAGGTGGCGGCCCCGGGTGGCGTGAAATCGATTCTGCGGATGCAGGGTATTTCCGGGGGTCATGGTTGAACCGGCGCGGCTTGGGGGCGACGGTATCGCGCGCCCGGTCCATGCCGCGTCCCTGCATAGCTGGTTTGCAGTGGCAGCGGCTTCGATTCGCAGGCGTATTTCACAAGAATCCAGTGCTGCGGGACCGGCCCTGCGGCCAGACCGAACCGATGGAGACAATCTTGGACAAAACGCAAAGGCCGACAGCGGCGTCGATCCTGCCCGTCGGCTCGGGGTCACTGGCCGCGAACCGGGTCGAGCGGCGTCGCCGCGCGGCGAAATCGCTGCCGCTGATCGGGATTGCCGCTTCGATCCTCGGCGCGGCGCTGTTCGCGAGCGCGGTGATGGCCGAACCCCCCGTGCGGGATTCCGCCGAATTCGAGACCCTGCATCCGGGCGTCTACGTCGGCAAGGAAAAGGCGGGGCTGGCCGGCTATTTCGCCTTCTTCAAGGCCCTGCAGGCGCGCGGTCCGATCGACGTCCAGGCGCTGATCCACGGCACGCTGCCCAAGGACACGCCGGGCGTCTACCCGCCGTTCAAGGTCACCGAGGCGATGGTGCGCTACGACAATCGGAAATACGACCCGGACAACCGCGTGCTCAACGATGCCGCCTATGCGAGGTCGCTGGGCTACAAGGACATCATCGCCTATCCGACCTTCGTAGCCTTCGACGACTTCTTCCTGAAGGTCTATCCGCTCGACGGTCGCGACACGCTGCTCACCGCCGACCTCAACCACAACGTCACGAACTACCTCCCGGTCTATCCGGGCGACACGATCCATCTCGTGCTCAACTCGGGCGAGGTCACCGACCTCACGCCCGAGGCCGGATCGACCTACCGCTATTCGCCCAGCGAGTACCGCGGCAGCATCTACAACCAGCGCGGCGAGAAGGTCTCGGACGTCATCTTCCGCTCGCTGCGCAGCACGCATATCTACAAGCCGGGCATGGCGCCCAAGGTCGACCACCCGTCGCCGATCCCGGGCTGGGAGGCGCCGAACTGGCGTCAGCGGCCCGAGCATGTCTACACCGACGAGGACTGGGCCTATATCCGCAACATCTGGGCGCATGAGAAGCGCCAGGGCGCCAAGCCGCTGTACTGGGAGGACGTCAAGGTCGGCGACGAGCCGGCCTGGACCGCCGACGGCCCGGTGCTCGAAAGCGTGATCCCAACGGTGCCCTACGGCATGGGCACGGGCGGCAGCCGCACGCTGAGGCACGAGATCATGGATCCGGCCATCTTCAAGACGATGGTGCGGCGCGAGCGCGACGGCAACTACCGCATGCCGAATCGCCAGGACTATGTGCCGCCGGTGCCCGATCAGCCGGCCGGCACCGCCGACGGCGTCGGCAGCGCCTCGACCAGCGCCGACCTGCACAAGGACAACGGCCAGCGCGGCATCCTGCTGAATTACGTCGGCCGCGATTTCGCCGTGCGCCATCTGCACAACTGGATGGGCGACCGCGGCTGGATCTCGAATCTGCGCTGGAGCATCATGGATCCGCGCGCACTGGCCGGCGTCGGCAAGAACGTGCCGCGCAGCCCGTACAGCGAGCGCTTTCTCGACAAGGTGCCGAAGATGCAGGGCAAGAACGTCGATGCGCATGGCATGACAGGCGATCTGGCGATCGTCAAGTCCTACGTCTACGACAAGTTCGTGCGCAACGGCGAGTTCTTCGTCGATGTCGCCTGGTGGGTCGAGACGATCGACGGCTATATCTGGGAGGAGGGCGCGGCGACGATCAGGCTGCCGTCGAGGGCGGCCGGGGCAGCGTCCCAGGCGCAGGGCTAAGCTCGCGACCCTGCTCCGGGAGACACCATGCCGCGCATCGAACTGCCCGCACCCGAATCGCTCGACGCCGACCAGCGCCGCGTCCACGACAAGATCGTCTCCGGCCGGCGCGGCCGCATCGTCGGCCCGCTGCGCGCGGCGCTGCATAGTCCCGAACTGGCCGACCGCTGGCAGGCGCTGGGCGAGTTCCTGCGCTACAACACCTCGCTGTCGCCGCGCCAGTCCGAACTCGCGATCCTCGTCACCGGCCGCGCCTGCGAGTCGCCTTTCGAGTGGTACGCGCATCGCGCCGAGGCGGCCAAGGCGGGCGTCGAGCCCGAGGTCATCGCGGCGCTGCTCGAGCGGCGCATGCCGGACGGCATCGCCGCCGCCGACGCGGCGGTGATCCGCTACGCGCAGGAACTGAACGCGACCAACTCGGTCTCGGAGGCGACCTATGCCGAAGCGCTGGCGCTGTTCGGCGCGAAGACGCTGGTGGAGCTGACGGCGCTCGTCGGCTATTACACGATGGTGGCGATGACGCTCAACGCACACGAGATCCGGCTGCCTGCGGGCGAGACGCCGGCCTTCCCCTGGCCGCACGCCGCGGGCTGAGGCGATGACGCGTCGCCCCCGCTGGCTGCCGGCGCGCTCGTCCGAGCCGCCCGCCGGCTACCGCCCCGAGCCGCGCTACGTCGGCTTCATCGCCGAGCGCGATGTGCGCGTCGCGATGCGCGACGGCGTGCATCTGTGCATCGACATCTTCCGCCCCGACACCGACGAGCGGCTGCCGACGCTGCTCGCGATTGCGCCCTACAACAAGGAACTGGTGTCACCCGAATTCGCCGCCGCCGTGCCGCCGCAGCCGCCCTGGTCGAGCGCCTGG
>JAGWTU010000057.1 GCA_028868825.1 Burkholderiales bacterium
GCCCGCGCCGAGCAGGCGCGCCGCGTCACCGTGCTGCTGCACAAGCCGATCGGCTATGTCAGCGGCCAGGCCGAGGACGGTTACGAACCCGCCGTCGTGCTCGTCACGCGCGCCAACCGCTGGGAAGGCGATGCCTCGGGCATCGAGCTGCAGGCCGGCCATCTGCGCCACCTCGCGCCCGCCGGCCGCCTCGACATCGATTCCACCGGGCTGCTTGTCCTGACCCAGGACGGTCGCGTCGCCAAGCGCCTGATCGGCGACGAGACCCGCGTCGAGAAGGAATATCTCGTGCGCGTCGCCCACACGCGGCCCGGTCCGCTGCCGGAGGCCGAACTCGAGCGGCTGCGCCACGGCCTCGAGCTCGACGGCGTCGCACTGCGCCCGGCGCGCGTGAGCTGGCAGAACGAGGAGCAGCTGCGCTTCGTCCTGCGCGAGGGCCGCAAGCGGCAGATCCGGCGCATGTGCGAGCAGGTCGGGCTGCAGGTGCTCGGACTCAAGCGCGTGCGCATCGGCAGCGTCGCGCTCGGCCCGCTGCCGCCGGGGCAATGGCGCTTCCTGCGCGACGACGAATCGTTCTAGGGCGATGACGACGCTGACCGGTCCGGCCGCGGTCGCCGCGCCGATCGCCGCCCTGTGCCTGGCCGGGCCGACCGCCGCCGGCAAGACCGCCGTCGCGCTGGCGCTGGCGCGTCGCATCCCGATCGAGATCGTCAGCGTCGACTCGGCCCTCGTCTACCGCGGCATGGACATCGGCACCGCCAAGCCCGACGCGGCCGAGCGCGCCGCGGTGCCGCACCACCTCATCGACATCCTCGATCCGACGCAGCGCTACTCGGCCGCACGCTTCGCCGCCGATGCGCAGCGGCTCGTCGCCGAGATCGCCGGCCGCGGCCGGCTGCCGCTGCTCGTCGGCGGCACGATGCTGTATTTCAAGGCCCTGCGCGAGGGCCTCGACGCGATGCCGGCCGCCGACCCCGCCGTGCGCGCCGCGCTCGACGCCGAGGCCGCCGCGCGCGGCTGGGCGGCGATGCATGCCGAGCTCGCGCGCGTCGACCCGGCGACGGCGCGGCGCCTGCCGCCCGGCGACAGCCAGCGCATCCAGCGCGCGCTCGAGGTCTGGCGGGTCAGCGGCCGACCATTGTCGGACTGGCAGCGCGGCACCGGCGGCGATGCGGCGGCCGACCAACGCTGGCCGCTGCTCAGCCTCGAGCCGACATCGCGCGCCTGGCTGCACGAGCGCATCGCCGCGCGCTTCGCCGCGATGTGCCGCGCCGGCTTCCTCGACGAGGTGCGCCGGCTGCGCGCGCGCGGCGACCTCGATCCCGACCTGCCCGCGATGCGCTGCGTCGGCTACCGGCAGGCCTGGGAGGCGCTCTCGACGGGCGATTTCGGTCGCTGGGAGGCGGACGCCGTCGCCGCGACGCGGCAGCTCGCCAAGCGCCAGCTGACCTGGTTACGCTCGATTACCGCGCGACGGATCGTGGCCAGCGATGCCCACGGCGCGGTCGACGCCGCCACCGGAGCCCTGCAGGCGCTGGCCGCCGAGTGGCGCCGACCTTGATCGGCGGCGGCCCGTGGCCGATCAGCGCTCGCCACCGGCGGACCCCGCCGATACAGGTGGGTTACGGCTCGCCTAGGGTGAGGCCCGGATCGGATTTCGTAAGGTTCGGGATATAGTCCCGCGCCTCGGCTTGCTCAGGCCGAGGCGGTCATTGCGACTGCGGATCGCTCAATCGGTGGCCCCGAAAGCTTACGATTCAGGGCCCCCTGGAGGATGGATTGGATTACGCCGATACACAACGAAAGCCGGGCAAGCATGTCATAGGCATGGGCGTCGTGCTCGCGCTGCACGTGCTCCTCGGTTGGGCATTGCTGAACGGACTTGCGCAACGCATGGTCGAGGTCATCAAGGGTCCGATCGAAACGAAGATCATCGAAGAGGCCAAGCCGCCGCCGCCGCCCCCGCCCGAGAACCTGCCGCCGCCGCCCAAGTTCGCGCCGCCGCCGCCATCGTTCGTGCCGCCGCCCGAGGTGCAGGTCAATGCACCGCCGTCGCCGGCGCCTTCGATCACGGTGACCCGCGAGGTGCCGCCGCCACGCCCGGTCGTGGTGCAGCCGACGCAGCCGAAGGTCGAAGCACCGCCGCCGCCGCCGCGCGTGGCTGCGCGGGCCGCGATCGCCAACGCCGCCGCCTGCGCGCCGAGTTCGGACGATTACCCTGCAGCGGCCCGCCGCGCCGAGGCCACGGGCATCACCAAGGTGCGCTTCACGGTCGGTCCCGACGGCAAGCTCGCCAGCGCCGAGGTCGTGAAATCCGCCGGGCCCTCGCGCGAACACAAGATGCTCGACCGTGTCGCGCTGTCCAAGCTCAGCGAATGCACCTTCAAGGCCGGTCTCGACGAGCACGGCAAGCCGGTGGGTGGCTCCTTCGACGTCGAGTACGTCTGGAAGCTCAGCGAGTAATCCTTTCCACACGAGAGCGGCCCGGCGGCCGCCACAGCCTGATTCCTTTGGAGTGAACATGTCTACGAACCAAATCCTGCGCGCCCGTACCTGGGCCACCCATTCGCTGGCTTCGGTGCTGGCGGCCTTCGCATTTGCCGGCGCTCCGATGCTCGCGCACGCGCAGGCGGCCTCCGAGCCTGCCGCAGCGTCGGCCGCTGCGCCCGAAGCCGCGCCTGCGCCCGCGCCCGCCGCCGCGCCCGCACCGGTCACGCCCGCGGTGTCCGAAGAAGCGGTCGAGAATCCCTACGGCCTGCAGGCGATGTGGAAGCAGGGTGACGTCGTCGCCCGCGGCACCCTGATCGTGCTGGCCATCATGTCGATGTTCAGCTGGTACGTGATCTTCACCAAGGTGTTCGAGCAGGCCAAGATGCTGAAGAGCGCCAAGACCTCGTCCGAGACCTTCTGGAAAGCGGCCTCGATCAAGTCCGGCGTCAACGACCTCCAGGAAGGCTCGGCCTTCCGCTACATCGCCGAGGAAGGCATCCGTGCCAGCGACCACCACGAAGGCACGATGGTCGAGTCGATCGACAAGCACACCTGGATCAGCATGTCGGTCGACCGCGCCATCGGCAGCATCAACAACCGCCTGCAGGACGGCATGTCGGTGCTCGCGACGGTCGGCTCGACGGCGCCTTTCGTCGGCCTGTTCGGCACCGTCTGGGGCATCTACAACGCCCTCGTGAAGATCGGCCTGTCGGGCCAGGCCTCGATCGACAAGGTCGCCGGCCCCGTCGGCGAGGCGCTGATCATGACCGCCATCGGCCTGTTCGTCGCGGTGCCCGCGGTGATGGGCTACAACTGGCTCGTCCGCCGCAACAAGCAGGTGATGGACCAGGTCCGCACCTTCGGCGGCGACCTGCACAACGTGCTGCTCGCAGGCAAGCGTTGAGGCGCGCCGGTCCGCTCAACGCAGCCAGGAGATCGCCATGGCGATGAACGTGGGCAGCCCCGAAGGCGGCGAAGAGGCCTTCAACAACACCATCAACACGACGCCGCTGGTGGACGTGATGCTGGTGTTGCTGATCATCTTCTTGATCACCATCCCGGTGGTCACGCAGTCGATCAAGCTCGATTTGCCCAAGGAACGCAACGTACCGACCCAGACCAAGCCCGAGAACATCGTCCTCGCGGTGAACCGCGACGGCGAGGTCTACTGGGGGATGGAGCGGATGCCCGACAACGAGGCGCTGGTCTCGCGGCTGAAGGTCGAGGCCGTCAAGGAGCCCCAGCCCGAGGTCCACATCCGCGGCGACGCGGAAGTGCGCTACGAGGCCGTCGGACGCGTCGTCGTCGACTGCCAGCGGGCGGGCATCTTCAAGGTGGCCTTCATCACCGAGCCGCCTGCCGGCTACAACGCGAAGTACTAGGAGCTATCCATGGCCATGAATGTGGGCACCGCCGGCGGTGATCCCGATGGCGACGTGATGGTCGACATCAACACCACGCCGTTGATCGACGTGATGCTGGTGCTGCTGATCATGTTCATCATCACGATTCCCATCCAGACCCACGCGGTCAAGATGAACATGCCGACGCCGAACAACGCGCCGCCGCCCAAGCCGCCGCTGGTGGTGCGCATCGACCTCGACTTCGACGGCACGATAGGCTGGACCTCGCCCGACGGCCGGACCGAGGTGATACCGGCGGGCGACCGCCCGGCCATCGAATCCCACCTCGCGCAGATCGCCGCCCAGGCCGATCAGCCCGAGGTTCATCTGCGACCGAATAAACTGGTGACCTACAAGTACGTCGCCATGGTCATGGCCGAGGCCCAGCGCCTGGGCGTGACGAAGATCGGCATCGTCGGCAACGAGCAATTCCTCTGAACGTAGACCCTTGCACCCCATGAAGACCCTGCGCGCCCTCACCCTCGCCCTGATCGCCGCCGGCACGTTCTCGATTGCTGCGGCCGAAGGGGTACGGCCCGAAATCGGCAAGCCGCTGCAGCAGGCCAGCGAGCTGCTGCGCGCCGGCAAGGCCAAGGAGGCGCTGGCCAAGGTGCGCGAGGCCGACGCCGTGGGTGGCAAATCCGGCTACGAGCAGACGACGATCGATCGCATGAAGGCCGCGGCGGCGCAGCGCGCCGGTGACACGGGCGCCGCGATCCAGGCGCTCGAAGCGCTGTACGGCCGCGTCGGCGGCGCCGAGCAGGGACAGATCGCCGAGCAGATCGCCTCGGCCTACGCCCAGCAGCGCAACAACGCCAAGGCCGGCGAATGGCTGAACAAGGCCACCGCCGCCGGCAACAACAGCGCAACGGTGCGTCAGCTGCAGAACTACCTGCACTCGGCCAGCGGCGACTACAACGCGATCGCCAAGGAGGCGGGCGCCGCCGTCGCCGCCGCCGAACAGGCCGGCCGCCGCCCCGAGGAGTCCGACCTGCTGCGTCTGGCTGACGCGCAGATGCGCCTGAACAATACCGCCGGCCATATCGCCACGCTCGAGAAACTGACGCTGTTCTACGGCAAGAAGGAATACTGGAGCGCGCTGCTGTCGCGCCTGCCGCGCAAGGCCGGCTTCTCCGATCGCTACGCGCTCGACGTGCTGCGCCTGCGCCAGGCCACCGGCACGCTGACGACGGCCGACGACTACATGGAACTGGCGCAGCTGGCGATGCAGGCCAAGCTGCCCGCGGAAGCGCGCAAGGTCGCCGACCTCGGCTTCAAGAACGGCGTCCTGGGCACCGGCGCCGAGGCGGCACGCCACCAGCGCCTGCGCGACCTCGCGATCAAGGAGGAAGCCCAGCTCAAGAACCAGCTCGCGGCCCAGGCCACCGAGGCGCAGGGCTTCACCGAAGGCGATGGGTTGGTCAAGGTCGGCACGAGTTACGTCGGCATGGGCGAGGTCGACAAGGGCATCTCGCTGATCCAGGCCGGCATCGCCAAGGGCAAGCTGAAGCATCCCGAGGAAGCGAAGCTGCGCCTCGGCCAGGCGCAGATGCTGAGCAAGCGGTCGCTGGGCGTGCAGACGCTGCGCGGCGTCAAGGGCGGCAGCGGCGCGGACGACATCGCCCGCCTCTGGATCGCCGCGAACGCCAACGGCTGACCGGCCCACACCGATGGTCACCGCGCCGCGGCGCGGCTCGGACACCCTGGACACCGAGACCCGGACCAGCGACGAGGACCACCTCGCGCTGCGCCTGTGGCTGCGCTTGCTGGCCTGCACGAATCGCGTCGAGGCGCCCCTGCGGCAGCGCCTGCGCGAGCAGTTCGAGGGCTCGCTGCCGCGTTTCGACCTGATGGCCCAGCTCGAGCGCCATCCGGGCGGGCTGCGCATGAACGAGCTCTCGGCCCGGCTGATGGTGACCGGAGGCAATGTCACCGGGCTCACCGACCGCCTGGTCGCCGAGGGTCTGGTCGACAAACGCACGCCCTCCACCGACCGCCGCGCCTGCACGGTCGCGCTGACCCCCGCGGGCCGGCGCCAGTTCGCCGCCATGGCCCGCGCGCACGAGTCCTGGCTGGTCGAACTGCTGGGAGGCCTTTCGACAGCGCAGCAGAAGCAACTCTACGAATTGCTCGGCCAGCTCAAGACGGCGCTGCCTGCGAAGTGAAGGCCGCGGGCCACTTCGTTTGGCCAGTTAGGGAAATTCTCGAGGTTTCTTGAAGTTCTATTGCTGGAAAGTGTCCCGATGTATTGGGACAATGCTGCATCGAGGCATGGCGTGGATCACCGGCCATCACCGCAAGACCTGCAATACCCGCAGAACTCGCTCGGCAATGAACGACAACAGATTCCTGGCTGCGGCCATCGACGGTGCATTCCCCGTCCTCGCCGCGCCCTCGCACCGGACCCGCCAGCGCCTCGCGCCGGATCCGGTCGGCGTCGCCCGCCTCGCGCGGCGGCGCAGGAGCCGCGTTCGGGCCTGATCCGCCCGGACACCGGGTGCCCTGGGGGGGCATCGGGGTTTTCAAGGGCGTCCTTCGGGCCGCCCTTTTTTTTCGCCTCGGCGACAATCCGCCGATGCAATTCCTCCACACCATGCTGCGCGTCGGCAATCTGCAGCGCTCGATCGACTTCTACACCCAGGTCCTGGGCATGAAGCTGCTGCGCACCACCGAGCGGCCGGCGCAGAAATACAGCCTCGCCTTCCTGGGCTACGCCGGCAACCCCGAGCAGGCCGAGATCGAGCTGACCTACAACCACGGCGTCGACCGCTACGAACTCGGCACCGCGTTCGGGCATGTGGCCATCGGCGTCGCCGACGTCGCCGCGACCTGCGCCGCGGTGCGCGAACGCGCGGCCGCGCTCGGCGGCGCGATCACGCGCGAGCCCGGGCCGGTGCAGGGCGGCGACACCGTGATCGCCTTCATCACCGACCCCGACGGCTACAAGATCGAACTGATCGAGCGCGCCGGCTGAGCCGCGCATGTACCAGCCGTCGCATTTCGCCGCACCCGCCGGCGACGCCTGCGCGAACCTGATGCGCGCGCACCCGCTGGCGACGCTGGTGACGACGCAGGACGGCGCGCTCACGGCCGACGCCGTGCCCCTGCTCTACGACGGCGCGGCTTCGCTGCTGCGCGGGCATGTGGCACGCGCGAACCCGCTCTGGCGCCTGGCCGACGGGCTGTCGGTGCTGGCCGTATTCAGCGGGCCGCAGGCCTATGTCAGCCCGGGCTGGTACCCGAGCAAGGCGACGAACCCCAGGGTCGTGCCGACCTGGAACTACGCCGTCGTCCATGCCCATGGCCGGCTGCGCGCGGTCGACGATGCGCCCTGGCTGCTCGACTTCCTGCGCCGCCTCACGGCCCGGCACGAAGCCGATCAGCAGCGGCCCTGGTCGATGGACGACGCGCCCGCCGACTATCTGCAGCAGATGGCCGGCGCGATCGTCGGCATCGAGATCGCCGTCGAACGCATCGAGGGCAAGTTCAAGCTGAGCCAGAACCGCAGCGCCACCGACCACGCCGGCGTCGTCGCCGGGCTGCAGGCGCGCCCGGACGTCGCGTCGCAGGCGCTGTCGGCGCTGATGAAGCGCGACTGATGTCGCGCGCTTGATCGCCCGAGGTAGACCGCTCAGCCGCGCAACGCCGTCGCGGCGCGCGCCAGCGCGGTGATGCGCGCCCAGTCGCCGGCGTCGACGGCCTCCTGCGGCGTCAGCCAGGAGCCGCCGCAGACCTTGACGTTGGACAGCGCCAGGAACTGCGGCGCCGTCTCGACGGTGATGCCGCCGGTGGGGCAGAACGCGACGTCGGGGAACGGCCCGGCGAGTGCCTTCAACAGCGGGATGCCACCGGCGGCGGTGGCGGGGAAGAACTTCAGGAAATCGAGGCCGTCGGCCTGCGCCGCCATGACCTCGCCCGCCGTCGCGACGCCCGGCAGCAGCGGCAGGCCGGCGTCGCGGCAGGCGGCGCCGACGGCGGCCGTGTAGCCGGGGCTGACGCCGAACGCGCTGCCCGCGTCCTTGGCCGCGCGCGCGTCGGCGGCGCTGCGGATGGTGCCGGCGCCGACGACGGCCTCGGGCACCTCGCGCGCGATGGCCTCGATCGCACCGAGCCCCGCCGGCGTGCGCAGCGTGACCTCGAGCACGCGCACGCCACCGGCGACGAGTGCGCGCGCCAGCGGCACGGCGTCGGCGACGCGCTGGATCACGATGACCGGAATGACGGGCCCGTGGGCCGCGAGTTCGAGCGTGTTCTTGATCATGGCTTTCACATCCAGGTGATCGCGCCTTCCTCGGCGCTCTTGACGTTGCGCCGCAGGCCGGCGAAGAGTTCGCGCCCGAGGTCGTGGCCATTGGCCTCGGCCTGGGCGGGGTCCAGCGTGGCCGGCACGCGCGCCGCCCATTCGGCGTCGGGCACCAGCGCCTGCAAGGTGCCGGCGACGGCGTCGAGGCGGATGAGGTCGCCATCGCGCACCTTGGCCAGCGGACCGCCCGCGAGCGCCTCGGGGCTGACATGGATCGCCGCCGGCACGCGGCCGCTGGCGCCGCTCATGCGGCCATCGGTGACGAGCGCGACGCGAAAGCCCTTGCCCTGCAGCACGGCCAGCGGCGGCGTCAGCTTGTGCAGCTCGGGCATGCCGCAGGCCTGCGGCCCCTGGAAGCGCACGACGGCGACGAAGTCGCGTTCGAGTTCGCCGGCCTTGAACGCCGCCTGCAGCTGCTCCTGGCTGTCGAAGACGCGCGCCGGCGCCTCGACGACATGGCGGTCGTCGGGGACGGCCGAGATCTTGATCACCGAGCGGCCGAGATTGCCCTGCAGCAGCTCCAGACCGCCGGTCTCGGAATACGGCGCGCTGGCCGGTCGCACGACGTCCGTGTCGCTGCTGCCCGCGGGCAGCGCGCGCCAGCGCAGCGCCTGGCCGTCGAGATGCGGCACCTCGGCATAGGGCGCCATGCCGCGGCCGCGCACCGTCGCGACATCGTCGTGCAGGCAGCCGGCGTCGCGCAGTTCGCGCAGCACGAAGCCGGGGCCGCCCGCGGCCTGGAACTGGTTCACGTCGGCGCTGCCGTTGGGGTAGACGCGCGCCAGCAGCGGCACCACGGCGGCGAGGTCGGCGAAATCGGTCCAGTCGATCGCGATGCCGGCCGCGCGCGCCACCGCGACCCAGTGGATGAGGTGGTTCGTGCTGCCGCCGGTGGCCAGCAGCGCGACCATCGCATTGACGATCACGCGCTCGTCGACGAGGCGGCCGATCGGCGTGAAATTCGCCTTCGGGCCGATCGAGACGAGCGTCGCGACCGCCTCGCGCGTCAGCGCCTCGCGCAGCGGGTCGTGCGGGTGGACGAAGGCGGCGCCGGGAAGGTGCAGCCCCATCGCCTCGAGCAGCATCTGGTTGCTGTTGGCGGTGCCGTAGAAGGTGCAGGTGCCGGCGCTGTGGTACGCCGCCGATTCGGCGGCGAGCAGCTCCTCACGCCCGACACGGCCTTGCGCGTACTGTTCGCGCACGGCGCTCTTGGCGCTGTTCGACAGGCCGGTGCCCATCGGCCCGGCGGGCACGAAGACGCAGGGCAGATGACCGAAATGCAGCGCCCCGATGAGCAGCCCGGGGACGATCTTGTCGCAGATGCCCAGCAGCAGCGCGCCGTCGAAGACATCGTGGCTGAGCGCGATCGCCGTGGCCATCGCGATGACGTCGCGCGAGAACAGGCTCAGTTCCATCCCGGGCAGCCCCTGGGTGATGCCGTCGCACATCGCCGGCACGCCGCCGGCGACCTGCGCCGTCGCGCCCAGCGCATGGGCCTGCTCGCGGATCAGCGCCGGATAGCCCTCGTAGGGCTGGTGCGCCGACAGCATGTCGTTGTAGGCGGTGACGATGGCCAGGTGCGGGCCGCGCTCGGCGACGATGCGCAGCTTGTCCGCCGCCGGCAGCGCCGCCACCGCATGGGCGACGTTGGCGCAACCCATGCGCCGCGCCCCCGGCGGGCGCTGCGCCATGCGCTCGACGCGCGCGAGGTACGCGGTGCGCGTCGCGGCGCTGCGCTCGGCGATCCGTTGCGTGACTTCGGTGACGGCTGCTTTCATGATCGTCCTTGTAACCTAGGCTCTGATTATTAGGTAACCGAGTTACACCGTCAAATCACCCGGCGCCTATTCCCTGGGCGCGTCGGTTCAGCTTTGTGCGATGCTGCGCCACCGTGGAAGAACCGGTAGCCCGTCACCTGATCCTGCGCGACCCCGCGGTCGCGTTGCAAGAGCTGCGCCGGCGCTGGCCGGCGAGCGGCGAACGCTGGGTCTTCGGCTATGCCTCGCTGATCTGGCGCCCCGAGTTCGACGCCGCCGAGCATCGCGCCGCGCGCGTCCAGGGCTGGCACCGCGCGCTGCGCATGCGCTCGCGCGTGAACCGCGGCACGCCGCAGCAGCCCGGGCTGGTGTTCGCGCTGCTGCCCGGGGGCGCCTGCCGCGGCGTCGTCTACCGGCTGCGGCCCGAGCAGGCCGAGGCCGAGCTCGATCGCCTGTGGGCGCGCGAGCAGCCCACCGGCGTCTACGACGCGCGCTTGCTGCCGGCGATCACGCCGCAGGGCACCGTGCCGGCGCTGGCGTTCACGCTCAGCCGGCGCAGCGAGGCCTGCCTGCCGCGGCTGCCCGACGCCGAGGTGCTGCACATCCTGCGCCACGCCCGCGGCCGCTACGGCAGCACGCTCGAGTACCTGGCCGCGACCGCGACCGCGCTGCGCCAGTGCGGCCTGCGCGACCGCGAGGTCGAGCGCCTGATGGCGCTGGCGCGCGGCGCCGGATTGCTCGATTAATGCCGCGCCGGGGCGGCCGGCGGCGCGACCTTGCGGATCGCGTCGAGGTCGGCCTCGGTGTCGACGTCGAGCAGCACGCCCGGGTCGTCGACCTCCTGGCCATGCGCCGGGTAGCGCAGCAGCACGCGACGCGCGCCGTCGTCGCCGCTGAGCTGGATCAGCTCGGAATACAGCTCGGCGGCGAAGCCCACCGGGTGGCCGCGGCGGCCGCGATGCTGGGCGTAGACGACCGCATGTTCCTCGAGCGCGCCAGCCACCGCCAGCAGCGTTGCCGGCCGCACCAGCGGCATGTCACCGGGCAGCACGAGCCAGCCCGGCGCACCCGAGCGCTCGGCAACGCCGGCGGCGATCGTCGAGCCCATGCCGCGCGCGGCATCGCTGTCGTCGAGCAGCAGGATGTCGCGCCGCGCCAGCAGCCCCGCGGCCAGCGGCGCGAGTTCGGCGGTGGTCACGACGAGCACCGGCAACTGGCTTTCGATGGCGTGGCGCAGGGTCGTCGCAAGCACGGTGCTGCCTTCGAACGCCTGTTCGAGCTTGTGCGTGGGCCCGCCGAAGCGGCTGCCACTGCCGGCGGCGGGTACGACGATCGTCGGACGGAATCGCATCACCAGACCCAGCCGCGGTGATCCTTGCTGAACCTTTCCGCGGCAACCTCCTTGTCGCTAGGATGGGGGCGCGACCGAGCCTCAGAAAGTGGGGCGTTCACTTACGGCGTTCCACCTAAGGGAAGGCCCTCGCATCGTCCTGGTTTGTTACGGTGGGTTTCGGCGCCGACCGCGCTTCCTATACTCGAGCCATGGACCTCACCCAATTGCGCAAGAGCTATGAACGCGACGAGCTCGACGAGTCGGCGTCGGCCGCCGATCCGCTGCAGCAGTTCCAGCGCTGGTTCGACCAGGCGCTGTCGGCGCAACTGCCCGAACCCAACGCGATGACGCTGGCCACCGTCGGCGCCGATGGCCGGCCGAGCACGCGCGTCGTGCTGATCAAGGGCTTCGACGAGCGCGGCATCGTCTGGTATTCGAACTACGAAAGCCGCAAGGGGCGCGAACTGGCGCTGCATCCCTGGGCGGCGCTGCAGTTCCATTGGGTCGAGCTCGAGCGCGTCGTGCGCATCGAGGGCGCCGTCGAACGCACCGACGCGGCCGAATCCGACGCCTATTACGCGACGCGGCCGCTCGATTCGCGGCTCGGCGCCTGGGCCTCGCCGCAGAGCGAGGTCATCGGTTCGCGCGCCGTGCTCGTCGCCGGCGCGGCCAAGGCCGCCGCGCGCTGGGCGCTGAATCCGCCGCGGCCGCCGCATTGGGGCGGCTACCGGCTGCGGCCCGAGGCCTGGGAGTTCTGGCAGGGACGGAAGAGCCGGCTCCACGACCGCCTGCGTTACCGGCTCGATGCCGGCGCCTGGGTGCGCGAGCGGCTGGCGCCCTAGCCCGGGCTCGGGGCTGATGGCCCGGCGCGGCGCAGCACGCGCTGCGGATACGGAATCTCGATGCCCTCGGCGTTGAGCAGCCGCAGGATCGCCAGATTGACCGCCGAGCGGACGTTGCCACTGCCGTTCTGCGGATCGGCGATCCAGAAGTAGATCGTCAGCTCGAGCCCATCGGCAGCGAAGTTCGACAGCTGCACCGCCGGCCGCTGGTCGACCAGCACGCGATCCAGCGGCGCGATCGCCTCGACGATCTTGGGGAACAGCGCGTCGAGGTCGGTGCCGTAGGCGACCTGCACGACTGTCGACAGCAGCACCTTGGGATCGGCGAGCGTCGAGTTCTCGACGCGCTGCGTGATCATCATCTCGTTGGGGACGATCGATTCGCGGCCGCCGAGCGAGCGGATCACGGTGTAGCGCGTCGTGATGTCGGCGATGCGGCCCTCGAAGCCGTCGACCTTCACCGTATCGCCGATGCGCATCGCGTTCTCGGCCAGGATGACGAAGCCGCTGACGTAGTTGGCGGCCAGCTTCTGCAGGCCGAAGCCGATGCCGACGCCGAGCGCACCGCCGATCACGCCCAGCGCCGTGAGGTCGATGCCGGCGGCCTCGAGCGCGAACAGCAGGCCGACGAAGAGCAGCAGCGCGCGGATCGTGTTCGCGGCCATCTTGCGGATGCCGAGGTTGCCCGAGGCGCCGGCGAGCAGCCGCGATTCGAGTTCGGACGAGGCCCACAGCGCGAGCACGAGCACGACGACGGCGGTGAACGTGCCCTCGATGATGTTGCGCACCGAGACCTCGGCGGCGCCGACCTTCCAGCGGATGTCGCCGAGTTCGTCCATCAGCTGCGGCAGCACGCCGCTGATCCACAGCGCGACGCCGATCCAGGCGAACCACGACAGGCTGCGTTCGAACGCGCGCATCAGGTCCGAATCGGGGAAGGCCCGGCGCAGCACGCGGCCGAGCAGGCGGATCACCGCGAGCGAGACCAGCGTCGGGATGACGATCTTGAAGACCGCGATCTCGATCTGACCGTGCAGCATCCAGCGCGCGATGAGCGCGAACAGCAGCGCCAGCAGCGGGAACAGCACGCCATCGACGATGCGCCGGCCGAACCAGACCGACTTCGGGTTGCCGACCTGACCGCGCGCCAGCCGCAACAGCAGCCCGGCCAGCAACAGGCACAGCACGACGATGCCGACCTCGACGAGCGCCGTCGGCCGGAACAACGAGTGCGCGAGTTCGGCCAATTCGCCGCTGGAATACGTGCCCGTCATCGGGCGCGGATCATGCCATATCGGCCAGGACCTTCAGGTGCGCGGCGACGCTGCGCGCGAGCGCACTCAAGTGGTAGCCGCCCTCCAGGCAGGAGACGATGCGCCCGCCGCAATGGCGCCGCGCGACGTCGACGAGGCGGCGCGTGATCCATTCGTAATCGGCCTCGACCATGCCGAGCTGGCCCATGTCGTCCTCGCGGTGGGCGTCGAAGCCGGCGCTGATGAAGATCATCTGCGGCTTGAAGTCCTCGAGCGCGGGCAGCCACATGGCCTCGATCGCCTCGCGGATCGCCGGCCCGCGCGAATAGGCCGGGATCGGCACGTTGACCATGTTCGTGCCCTTGGGCACGGCGCCGCTGTACGGGTACAGCGGATGCTGGAAATAGCTGCACATCAGCACCCGGTCGTCGCCGGCGATGATGTCCTCGGTGCCGTTGCCGTGGTGGACATCGATGTCGATGATCGCCACGCGCGCCAGGCCGTGGACGTCGAGCGCATGGCGCGCCGCGATGGCGACGTTGTTGAAGAAGCAGAAGCCCATCGCCTCGTCGCGCGTGGCGTGGTGGCCGGGCGGGCGCACGGCGCAGAAGGCGTTCTTGGCGCGGCCGGCGACGACCTCGTCGGTCGCCGCGACGGCGGCGCCGGCGGCGTGCAGCGCCGCCGCCAGCGTCCCCGGGCAGGCGACCGTGTCCGGGTCCAGCGCCTTCGTCTCGCCGCCGTCGCGCACCTGCTCGAGCAGGTCCTGCATCTCGGTCGCGTAATGCGTGCTGTGCGCGCGTTCGATCTGCTCCAGCGTGGCCGCACCGGCCTCGCGGTAGTCGAGCGCGATGTCCAGGCCGATCGCCAGCAGGTGGTCCGAGATCGCGTCCAGACGCTGCGGGCATTCGGGGTGGCCGGGTCCCATGTCGTGCTGCCGGCACGCGGGATGACTGTAGAACAGGGTGCTCATCGGCGGAACAGCGTCTCCTGGGTTCGGTTATGGTGCCGCGCATGGACAACAACCTTGCGCGCCAGCTCTCGCGGCTGGTGGATCAGATTAGCACGATCGTCGTCGGCAAGCGGCCCCAGATCGAGGACTGCGTCGCCTGCCTGCTGGCCGGCGGACACCTGCTGATCGAGGACGTTCCCGGCGTCGGCAAGACCACCCTCGCCCACGCGCTGGCGGTCTCGCTCGGGCTCGACTTCCGCCGAGTCCAGTTCACGGCCGACCTGATGCCCAGCGATCTCATCGGCGTCAGTGTCTTCGAACGCGCCAAGGACGCCTTTGTCTTCCATCAAGGACCGGTGTTCACCCAGGTCCTGCTCGCCGACGAGATCAACCGCGCCGGACCCAAGACGCAGAGCGCGCTGCTCGAGGCGATGGAGGAGCAGCAGGTCTCGGTCGAGAACGAGACGCGCGCGCTGCCGCAGCCCTTCTTCGTCATCGGCACGCAGAACCCGAGCGACCAGCTCGGCACCTACCCGCTGCCCGAGAGCCAGCTCGACCGCTTCTTGCTGCGCATCACGCTCGGCTACCCCGACCGCGCCGCCGAGCGGCTGCTGCTGACCGGGGGCGACCGCCGCGCCGCCGCGCAGCAGCTCGCGCCGGTGCTCGGGCCCGACGAGCTGCGCGCGGCGCAGCAGGCGGTGCTGGCGGTGCGCGCCGCCGAGCCGCTGCTGGACTACGTGCAGGCACTGGTCGCGGCGACGCGCTCGGGCGCCTGGTTCACGCAGGGGCTGTCGCCGCGCGCCGGCATCGCCGTGCTGCGCGTGGCCAAGGCGCGCGCGCTGATGGCCGCACGCGACTATGTCGCGCCCGACGACGTGCAGGCGATCCTGCCGCAGGCGGTCGCGCACCGGCTGCAGCCGGTGGCCGGCGCCGGCCGCGGCGCCGTCGAGCAGGTGCGGGCGATGGTCGAGGCGGTGCCCATCCCGTGAGCCTCAGCGGCCGACTCCAGGCCTGGTGGCAGTCGCGGCTGCCACTGACCGACAACTGGCTGCTCGGCCAGCGCAACATCTACATCGTGCCGACGCGCGCCGGCTTCCTCTTCGCCGGCACGCTGGTCGTGATGCTGATCGCGGCCATCAACTACCAGCTCAACCTCGGCTACGCCCTCACCTTCCTGCTGTGCGGCGCGGCCCTGGTGTCGATGCACATGACGCACGCCAACCTGCGCGGGCTGACGCTGCACCTGCGGCCGCCACCGGCGGTGCACGCGGGCGAGCCGGCGCTGCTCGAGATCGTCGTCACCAACCCGGGGCGCGATCGGCCGGGTCTGGCCTTGCGCTTCCTGGATCGCGGCGGCGTCGCGAGCGCCGAGGCGCCGGGCGGCGTCGCAAGCGCCGCCACGGCGGCCAGCACCTGGTGCGATGTCCCTGCCCTGGGCCGCGCCAGCGCCCACCTCAGCCTGGTGCCGCCGCGGCGCGGCTGGCATGCCGTGCCGTCTCTCGTCGTCGAGACCGATTTCCCCTTCGGCCTCTTCCGCGCCTGGACGATCTGGCGCCCGGCCGGCCGCGTCCTCGCCTGGCCGCGCCCCGAGGAGCCACCGCCGCCGCTGCCCGCTTCCGCCGCGGCCGCCGGCGAGAGCGGCCAGACGCGCGTGGGCAGCGGCAGCGAACTCGACGGCGTACGCCCCTGGCGCCGCGGCGACTCGATGCGCCAGGTGGCCTGGAAGAAGGTCGCCCGCAGCGGCGAGATGGTCAGCCGCGAGACGGCGGGCAGCGCCGCGCGCGAGCTCTGGCTCGACTGGGGCGAGGCGCGCACTGGCGACACCGAGGCGCGCCTGTCACGGCTCGCCTCCTGGGTGCTGCAGGCCGAGCGGGCGGGCCTGCCGGGCGGGCTGCGCCTGCCGGGCGCCACGCTCGCACCGGGGCTGGGCGACACGCACCGCCGCGCGGCACTCGAATTGCTGGCCCTCTGGCGGTGAAGTGACCCCCCCCCGAAGCGCCTTCGGCGCTCCCCCCCGGGGGGGCGACGCCAGCGGCCCGGCAGAGCCGGTTCCGCGGCGTCCGCTTGAACGATCGAAGCGTTCGCCACGGGTGGCCTTGGCTGCCATGGGACACCCGAGATGAACGTTGCCGCCAGCCTGCGCGAGCGCGCCGCGCACCTGCCGCGCGACGCCCGCGACACGCTGTTCCAGCTCGCGGTGATCGGCTGGACCGTGGCGCCGCACCTGCTCCACGTGCCGCCCTGGTGCGCGGCGCTGAGCGTCGTGCTGCTGCTGTGGCGGGCGCGGCTCGCGCTCAGCGGCGCGGCGCTGCCGCGGCGCTGGATCGTCAGCGCGCTGCTCGGCCTGGCCGCCGTGCTCACGCTCGGCTCGCAGCACACGCTGCTGGGCAAGGAGGCCGGCATCACGATGCTCGTCGTGCTGATGGCGCTGAAGATGCTCGAGCTGCGTGCGCGCCGCGACGCGCTCGTCGTCTTCTTCCTCGGCTTCTTCCTCGTGCTGACGAACTTCCTCTATTCGCAGTCGCTGGCCACCGGCCTGTGGCTGCTGGTCGCCGTCTGGGGGCTGCTGACGGCGCTGGCGCTCGCGCACATGCCCGTCGGGCGGCCGCCGCTGGCGCGCGCCGCGGCCGTCGCGCTGCGCTCGGCGCTGTGGGGGCTGCCGCTGATGGCGCTGCTGTTCCTGCTGTTCCCGCGCATCGGCCCGCTGTGGGGGCTGCCGCAGGACGCGGCCGCGCGCACCGGGCTGTCGGGGTCGATGGAGATGGGCACGATGTCGACGATCGCCGAGGACGACGCCATCGCGATGCGGCTGCGCTTCGCGGGCGAGGTGCCGCCGGCCGACCGCCTGTATTTCCGCGGCCCGGTGCTCTCGAACTTCGACGGCCGCACCTGGACGCGCCTGGTGCCCAGCGTGCGCGCGCCGCAGCGGCCGCGCCTCGAACTCGAGCTGCGCGGCGCGCCGCTGCGCTACGAGGTCACGCTCGAGGCGAGCCGGCAGGCGCTGCTGCCGCTGCTCGAGATGACGCCCGATCTGCCCGGTGTCGCGCCGCAGATCGAGGGCTGGCTGCTGACGCAGCGACCCGACGGCCAATGGCAGACCGACCGCCCTGTGGGCGAGCGGCTGCGGCTGCAGGCCAGCGCCTGGCTCGACTACCGCCACGGCCCGCGCGAGCCGGTGCCCGGTCTGGCCGACCTGCTGGCCCTGCCCCCCGGCGCGAACCCGCGCACGCGGCAATGGGCGCAGGCACTCGCCAGCCGGCCCGACCTCGCCGACGCGCCGCCGGCGCGACTCGCCCAGGCCGTGCTCGACCATATCCGCCATGGCGGCTACACCTATACGCTGGACCCCGGCAGCTACCCGGGGCCCGATGTCATCGACGCGTTCTGGATCGACCGCAAGCTCGGCTTCTGCGAGCATTTCGCCAGCGCCTTCGTCGTCGTCATGCGCATGCTGGGCGTGCCCGCGCGCATCGTCACCGGCTACCAGGGCACCGACCCGGCGCCGCAGGACGGCTGGTGGATCGTGCGCCAGCGCAACGCCCATGCCTGGGCCGAGATCTGGCAGCCCGGGATCGGCTGGACGCGCGTCGACCCGACCGCCGCGGTGGCCCCCGACCGCGTCGAGCGCGGCCGCAGCCTGGCGCCGCGGCCGGGGCTCGTCGCAGGCACGCTGGGCAGCCTCGACCCCGAGCTCGCGCAGCGGCTGCGCACCGCGCTGGAGACGCTGGACAACCGCTGGAACCAATGGGTGCTGAACTACGCCGGCGGCCAGCAGCTGGACCTGCTGCGCGCGCTCGGCTACGCGGCGCCGAGCCGGCAGGACCTGGCGACGCTGATGATCCTGCTGCTGTGCGCGGCGGCGCTGGCCGGCGCCGCCTGGGCCTGGTGGGACCGGCGCCGCCAGGATCCCTGGCAGCGGCTGCAGCAACGCGTTCAGCGTCGCCTGCAGGCGCTGGGCGTCGCGGTGGCCGCGCACGACGATCCGCGCCGCCGCGCCGCCCGCGTGCGCGCGACGCTGGGTGCGCGCGGCGAGGCGCTGGCCGCGCTGCTCGAGGAACTCGATCGCGAGCGCTATGCCCGCAGCGGCCCCGCGGTGCCACCGCGGCGCGCCTGGTGGCTGCGCTTCGCTGCCGCGGCGCGTCGCAGCGGCTCCTGACGCCGGCGCGCGCTGCCGATAATCGAACCATGAACTCGAACGACAGGGGCCGCGTCGCCGCCCGATGGATGCCCGCGCTGGCGCTGATCACGGGTCTGGCCGCGGGCCTGTCCGCCGCACCGACCCAGGCCGCCCCGCACCGGCATGCGCGCACGCGCGCCGCCGCCGACCCGGCCTACGGCGACAGCGCCGAGGTGCGGCGCTTCGCCGACGAGGCGTCGGCGCGACGCGACCTGCCGCGCGCCTGGGTCGCGATGCAGGTCGCGCAGGCGCACCGCATCGAGGCCGTGCGCAGGCTCGTGATGCCGCCGCCGCCCGGCCAGGCCAAGAACTGGGCCGCCTACCGCGACCGCTTCGTCGAGCCCCAGCGCATCGCCGCCGGTCTGGCCTTCTGGCGCGACAACGCGCG
Source organism: Burkholderiales bacterium (assembly GCA_028868825.1). GTDB lineage: Bacteria > Pseudomonadota > Gammaproteobacteria > Burkholderiales > Burkholderiaceae_C > Rubrivivax. The sequence goes on from JAGWTU010000057.1 coordinate 18,896, forward strand.
CTGGCTGAATGCCGCCCAGGCGCGCTGGGGCGTGGCGCCCGAGATCGTCGTCGGCATCATCGGCGTCGAGACGTATTTCGGCCGCATCACCGGCGGCTTCCGCATCATCGACGCGCTGGCGACGCTGGCCTTCGACTTCCCCGGCGGCCGCAGCGACCGCAGCGCCTTCTTCCGCGACGAACTGGAGCAGTACCTCGTGCTGTGCGCCCGCGAAGGCGTCGATCCGCAATCGATCCGCGGCTCGTACGCCGGGGCCATCGGGCTGCCGCAGTTCATGCCCGGCAGCATCAACCGCTACGCCGTCGACTTCGACGCCGACGGCCATGTCGACCTGGCGCGCGGCGCCGCCGACTCGATCGGCAGCGTCGCCCATTACCTCGCCGAATCGGGCTGGGTCGCCGGCATGCCGACGCGCTACGCGGTGACGCCGCCGGCCGACGCCGCCGCGCGCGCCGCGCTGCTGGCCGGCGACATCGTGCCGGCCTGGACGCCGGCGCAGTTCACCGAGCATGGCGCCGTGCTCGACGCCGCCGGGCTGCGCCATGCCGGGTCGCTGGCGCTGGTGGAATTGCACAACGGCCAGCAGCCGCCGAGTTATGTCGCCGGGACGCAGAACTTCTACGCGGTGACGCGCTACAACCGGTCGAGCTATTACGCGATGGCGGTGATCGAACTCGGTGCCGCGATCGCCGCGGCGCAGGCAGCCTCGGCGCCTTAGTGAGCAGCGGCGCTTCGCGCATCCGACGGAAGTCTGGTTGCACGCTATTTCTCGTGACCGTCAACCAACCGTGCCGGCGCCGCGTTTTCTACCCAAGCCCGGCACGTGCCGGGATCGCTCGGCGGGTTCGGAGCTTCTCGAATCCGGTTGATTGGTGATTGATATGTCCAGGAACCTCGTTCTCGCCGCTCTGCTCTCGACCGCTGCGGCTTTCAGCTTCGCCCAAGCGCCTGCCGCGCCGGCCGCCCCCGCCACCCCCCCCGCCCCGGCTGCCGCCGCGGCGCCGGCCGCCAAGCCGGCTGCTGCCAAGCACCACAAGCATCACAAGCATCACGCCAAGAAGAAGGCCGCTGCTGCCGAAGCCGCTCCGGCTTCGAAGTAAGCGCTGCGGGCCGCAAGGCCCGGCGACTTCAAGGGCCGGCATATGCCGGCCCTTTTTCGTTGGCTCGCTGCCTCAGCCGTCGATCAAGCCGCCATCGGCACCAGGAAATCGCGGCTGATGCCGACGCCGAGGTCGTTGACGCGGTCGAGGAACTCGGTCAGGTAGGCATGCAGCCCGGTGGCGAGGATCTCGTCGATGCGCCCGTACTGCAGGTCGGCGCGCAGCCGGCCGGCGCGGCGCAGCGTCTCGTCGCTCTGCTCGTTGGCGACGCGCTGCAGGTTGTCGACGACGTCGTTCATGCAGGCGGCGAGTGAGCGCGGCATGTCGGGGCGCAGGATCAGCAGCTCGGCGACCTTCTCGGGGTGGATGACGTTGCGGTAGACCTTGCGGTAGATCTCGAATCCCGAGACCGAACGCAGGATCGCGCTCCAGTGATAGAAGTCCACCTCCATCACCTCCTTCGTGTCGGGGCCGAAGTAGTCGCCGCCGGCCAGCGCCTGGAACTTCACGTCGAGCAGCCGCGCCGTGTTGTCGGCGCGCTCGAGGAAGGTGCCGATGCGCAGGAAATGCAGCGCCTCGTCCTGCAGCATCGTCCCCACGGTGACGCCGCGCGAGAGATGCGAGCGGAACTTCACCCACTCGAAGAAGCTGCTCGGGTCGCGTTCGAAGGCGCCGCCGGCGAGCAGGCGGTTGAACTCGAGCCAGGTCTGGTTCTGCGTCTCCCAGACCTCGGTCGTCAGCGCGCCGCGCACGGCGCGGGCGTTCTCGCGCGCGGCACGCAGGCAGGCGACGATGCTCGACGCATTCGTCTCGTCGCGCACCATGAAGTCCATCACGCTGCGCGCATCGACATCCTGGTACTTCTTCGAGAAGGCCCAGGTCAGCTCGCTGATCGAGAGCAGGCCGCGCCAGCCCTGCTCGGACATGTGGGCGCTCTGCGGCAGCAGCGAGGTCTGGTAGTTGACGTCGAGCATGCGCGCGGTGTTCTCGGCCCGCTCCATGTAGCGCGCCATCCAGAACAGGTGGTCGGCGGTTCGCGAAAGCATCATCAGTCCTCCAGCACCCAGGTGTCCTTGGTTCCGCCGCCCTGCGACGAGTTGACGACGAGCGAGCCCTCCTTGAGCGCGACGCGCGTCAGCCCGCCGGGCACCATCTGCACGCTCTTGCCGGTGAGCACGAAGGGCCGCAGATCGATGTGGCGCGGCGCGATGCCGGCGTCGACGAAGGTCGGACAGGTCGACAGCGCCAGCGTCGGCTGGGCGATGTAGTTCGTCGGCCGCGCCTTCACGACGGCCTTGAATTCCTCGATCTCGGCCTGCGTCGACGCGGGGCCGACGAGCATGCCGTAGCCGCCCGCGCCGTGGACCTCCTTGACGACGAGCTCACCCATGTGGGCCAGCACGTAGGCGAGGTCGTCGGCCTCGCGGCAGAGGTAGGTCGGGACGTTGTTGAGGATCGGTTTCTCGCCGAGGTAGAACTCGATCATCTTCGGCACGTACGGATAGATGCTCTTGTCGTCGGCGATGCCGGTGCCGATGGCGTTGCACAGCGAGAGGTTGCCGGCGCGGTAGACGTCGAGCAGCCCGGCGCAGCCCAGCGTGCTGTCGCTGCGGAAGGCCTTGGGGTCGAGGAAATCGTCGTCGACGCGGCGGTAGATGACGTCGACGCGCTTGGGGCCGCGCGTCGTGCGCATGTAGAGGTAGCCGTCGCGCACCATCAGGTCCTGGCCCTCGACGAGCTCGACGCCCATCTGCTGCGCCAGGAAGGCATGCTCGAAGTACGCGCTGTTGTACATGCCGGGCGAGAGCACGACGACGGTCGGCTCGTTGACGCCGGCCGGCGCGACCTCGCGCAGCGTCTCGAGCAGCAGGTCCGGGTAATGCGCCACCGGCGCGATGCGATGCATCGCGAACAGCTCGGGGAACAGCCGCATCGTCATCTTGCGGTCCTCGAGCATGTAGCTCACGCCGCTGGGCACGCGCAGGTTGTCCTCGAGGACGTAGTAGTCGCCGCTGCCGTCGGCATTGCCGGCGCGCACGATGTCGATGCCGGCGATGTGCGAATAGACGTTGCCCGGCAGGTTGACACCCATCATCTCGGGCCTGAACTGGGCGTTGCCCAGCACCTGCTCGGTCGGCACGATGCCGGCCTTGAGGATCTCCTGGTCGTGGTAGACATCGTGGAGGAAGCGGTTCAGCGCCGTCACGCGCTGCGCCAGCCCGGCCTCCATCGAACTCCACTCGTGCTGCGGGATGACGCGCGGGATGAGGTCGAAGGGGATCAGCCGCTCGGTGCCGGCGCCGTCCTCGTCCTTGGCACCGTAGACGGCGAAGGTGATGCCGACGCGGCGGAAGATCATCTCCGCCTCCTCGCGCCGCGCCTTCATCGTCGAGCGCGGCTGGCGCTGCAGCCATTGCTCGTAGATCTGGTAATGCGCACGCACCTGCTCGTTCGCGCCGTGCATTTCGTCGTAGGCCGACTTCATCTTCGCTGCTCCTCTACCGTTCTCTCTAGCAACTCGCGTTCCGGGTTCGAATCGGACCCGATGACGCGGGTGCTGACCCCCACCGTCAGGACATGGCTGCCGCCGCCGCCGCGGATGACGCCGCGCAGCGGCGTCACGTCGCCGAAGTCGCGGCCCACCGCCAGCCGCACATGGCCGAGCCCCGGCACGAGGTCGTTGGTCGGGTCCAGATCGAGCCAGCCATCGGCCGGCACGCCCTCGGTACCCGGACACCAGACCTGGACCCAGGCATGCGAGGCGTCGGCGCCCTGCATCGCCGCACCGCCCTCGGGCGCATGGGTCAGCAGGTAGCCGCTGACATAGCGCACCGGCAGCCCGAGCATGCGCATCGCACCGGCCATCAGGTGCGCGAAGTCCTGGCAGACGCCGCGCCGGGTCGCCCAGACCTGCGCCAGCGGCGTGTCGACGGCCGTGCTCTGGCTCTGGTAGCGGAAATCGGCATGGATGCGGTGCATCAGGTCCAGCGCCGCCGCCGCCAGCGGCCGGCCGGCGGCGAACGACGGTGCGGCATAGCCGCGCAGCTCGTGCAGCCGCGGCACATAGGGCGAGGGCAGCGCGAACTCGACCTCGGGCAGGAAGGGCGCGCGGGCGACATAGCGCAGCCGCCGCGCCAGCTCGTCCCAGGCCGGCCCCGACTCGGCGTCGAGCGCCGCAAAGCGCGGCGCCACGCGCACCCGGCTCGTCGCGCGCACCGTCAGGCGGCGATGCGGCTGTTCGAGGCTGAAATGGCGCTCGGCATTGCCCTGCGCGTCGTGGCGCAGGCGCAGCAGCGCCGGCTCGGGGCTGATCTCGAGGTCGAAGGCGAGCAGTTCCTGGTGCGCGTCGGCCAGCGGCTGCAGATGCGCGAGGTGGTGCGCCAGCGAGACCGGCGCCGCGTAGTCGTAGCGCGTGTCGTGGGTGACCTCGAGTGTCGCCGTCATACGCGCCGGTCCGCGCCCTGCGCGAGGACGAAATAGACCTCGCCGATGCGGTCGGCGAGCGCCGAAGCGCGGCGCACGAGCAGCGCCGAGAGCGCGCGCAGCGACTCGGCGATGGCGCGGTCGTCGGCGCCGCGCAGCGATTCCAGCGTCATCCCCGCGCCCTGCTCGGGCAGCAGGGCGAGGAAATCGGCATGGCCGGCGGGGTCGCCTGGCAGCTTGCCGATCTCGGTGCGCAGCCGGCGCAGCACGCCGGCGTAGGCGCGCGGGTTGTCGCTGTCGAGCACCAGCAGGTCGACGAGGGCCAGCAAGTCCTCGTGGCGCTGGTAGCGGGCGCGGAAGGTGATCAGGCTGTCGAAGAGTTCGAGCAGCAGCTCGATGCCGGCGGCGCTGGCCAGCGCCTGCGCGTCGACGAAGGCCTGCAGCCGCTGCGCGACGCCGAGCAACCGCTCGATCAGGCGCCCGACGGTGAGCAACCGCCAGCCATGGTCGCGCGTCATGCGGTCGGTCTGCGCGCCGGTGATCGCGGCGAGTTGCAGCGCCAGCCGGTCGAGCGCCGGCAGCACCTGTTCGAGTGCCGGCAGCCCGCCCGCGGGCATCGCGATCGCGGCGGCAAACGATTCGCGCATGGTCCGGATCAGGCCCCAATGCTCGGCCGACAGGCGGTCGCGCAGCGCCAGCGTCGTGCGGTCGAGCGCGGCCAGGTTGTAGGCGATGCTCGCCGCGCCTTGAAGCGCCTGCGCGTCGCCGAGCGCGGCGAGCAGCGCGCGCTCGAACAACGGCGGCGAGCGCACCAGCGACGGCACGCCCACGGGCGCCAGGCCGGTCGTCGCCGCCAGCGCCGAGAGCGCCTGCAGCACCTCGGGCGGGGCGTCGTTGTCGGCGTCGATCAGCAGCAGCGTCGCGCGCGCCAGCCGGACGAGCTGCTCGGTGCGCTCGGTGTAGCGGCCGAGCCAGAACAGGTTCTCGCCGGTGCGGCTCGACACCGGGCGCCGGCGCTGCGCGATGTCGTCGACCTGCAGACGCTGCGGCAGCATCGAGAAGGTGTCGACCGGGCCGTCGGTGAGCACCCAGGTGTCCAGGCTCGTGCCGCCGCGCTGCATGCTGACGCTGCTGTCCTCGCGCCGCGCCACGCGCGTCATGCCGCCGGGCAGCACATGCCAACGGCCGCCGCCGTCGGCGATCGCGTAGACGCGCACCAGCGATGGGCGCAGCGACAGTGCACCGTCGCCCCAGATGGGTGCGCGCGAGTAGCGCACGCGGCTCTGGATCGTCCAGGCATCGGGATCGTCGGCGATCGCGGCGTCGCCGGGCCGGCGCAGCGCCGAGTCGCTGCCCGCTTCCGGGTAGGTGCGGCGCACGATATGTTCCTCGGGATGGGCGCGCGCGTCGTCGAAGGCCGCCGCCTCGCCGCACCACCAGGTCGGCAGCGACGGCATGCGCAGCGGCTCGCCGAGCAGGCGTTCGGCGATCGCCGGCATGAAGCCCTGGATCGCCGGCGTCTCGAGGAAGGCGCTGCCGAGCGCGTTGGCCATCACGACGCTGCCGGCGCGCGCGGCCATCAGCAGCCCCGGGATGCCGAGCGCCGAATCGGTCCGCAGCTCGAGCGGGTCGCACCAGTCGTCGTCGATGCGGCGCAGCACGCCGTGCACCGGCTCGAGGCCGTCGACGGTCTTGAGGAAGACGCGCTCGTCGCGCACCGTGAGGTCGCCGCCCTCGACCAGCGGCAGGCCGAGGTAGCGCGCCAGGTAGGCATGCTCGAAATAGGTCTCGCTGTAGGGTCCCGGCGTCAGCAGCACGACGCGCGGCGTGGCGCCGCGGGCGACATCGCGCGCCGCGGCCTCGAGCGTGTCGAGCAGCCGCCGGTACGAGCTGGCGATGTGCTGCACGCGCAGGTCGCGGAAGGCCTCGGGGAACTGGCGCGCGATGACGAGCCGGTTGTGCAGCACATAGCCCAGCCCCGAGGGCCCCTGGGTGCGCTGCGCGACCTGCCACCAATGGCCCTGCGGGCCGCGCGCGAGGTCGAAGGCGACGATGAACAGGCGCAGCCCCGAAGGCGGCTCGACGCCCATCATCGGCCGCAGCCAGCCCGGGTGGCGCAGCAGCAGCGCCGGCGGCAGCAGGCCCTCGCGCAGCAGGTGCTGCGGGCCGTAGAGGTCGGCCAGCATGCGCTGCGCGAGTTCGGCGCGCTGCACGACGCCGGCCTCGATGCGGGCCCAGTCGGCCGGTTCGATCAACTGCGGCAGCAGCTCGAGCGACCAGGGCCGCGACGACGCGCCGGGGTCGCTGCGGTCGCCGTAGACGTTGTGGGTGACGCCGTCGAGCCGGATGCGGCGCTCGACCTGGGCCACGCGCTGGTCGAGGTCCTCGGCGAAGCCGACGCCGCCGGCCGGCGGCGGCAGGCAGGCGGCGAAGCGCTGCCAGGGCCCGCGCAGCCGGCCCTGGGCGTCGCGCAGCTCGTCCCAATGCGCCGCGTCGACCGGCAGCGCGTGGCTGGCCAGCGCATGGACCGCCGCCTCGGCGGCCGAGGCGGGGTCGAACGGCAGCGAGCCCTGGGACTGACCTTGGGACAGTCCTTGAGTTTGGGACTGCGAAGGCGACTGGAACTGTTGTTGCGGCATGGCGGGGCCGCGAATGATCACACGCGCAGGTCGATCGTGAACGGATGCTCCAGTCCGGGTGTGGCGGGCTGCACGTCGATCCGTCCGGGCGTATGGCCGAAGCGGAAGAAGCGCGCCAGGCGCCGGCTCTCGGCCTCGTAGGCGTTGACCGGGAACGCCTCGTGGCTGAGCCCGCCCGGGTGTGCGACGTGGTAGCGGCAGCCGCCGATCGAGCGCTGCTGCCAGCGGTCGACGAGGTCGATCGTCAGCGGCGCATGGACGGCGATCGTCGGGTGCAGCGCCGACGGCGGCTGCCAGGCGCGGTAGCGCACGCCGCAGACGAACTCGCCGACGCGTCCGGTGGGCTGCAGCGGCAGCGCGCGGCCGTTGACGGTGACGACATGGCGGTTGCCGTTGAGGCCGGTGACCTTGACCTCGACGCGTTCGAGCGACGAATCGACATAGCGCACCGTGCCGCCGGCCGAGCCCTCCTCGCCCATCACATGCCAGGGTTCGAGCGCGCTGCGCAGCGTCAGCTCGGCGCCCATCGTCGCGAGCTCGCCGATGAGCGGGAAGCGGAACGCGAAATGCGGTGCGAACCAGGCGCTCTCGAAGGCGTAGCCGGCGGCCTGGAGGTCGGCGATGACGTCGTCGAAATCCATCTGCACGAAGGTCGGCAGCAGGAAGCGGTCGTGCAGCCCGGTGCCCCAGCGCGTCAGCCGCGTCGAGCCGCGGCCGCGATACGGTTCGCGCCAGAACCAGGCCACGAGCGCGCGCAGCAGCAGCTGCTGCACGAGGCTCATGCGCGCATGCGGCGGCATCTCGAAGGCGCGCAGCTCGAGCAGGCCCAGGCGGCCGGTCGGGCCGTCGGGCGAGTACAGCTTGTCGATGCAGAACTCGGCACGGTGCGTGTTGCCCGTGACGTCGACGAGCAGGTTGCGCAGCGTGCGGTCGACGACCCACGGCGGCACCGAGCCGTGCAGGCCGAGCTGGCGTTCGAGCTCATTGAGGCCGATCTCGACCTCGTAGGTCTGGTCGCCGCGCGCCTCGTCGAAGCGCGGCGCCTGGCTCGTCGGGCCGATGAACATGCCCGAGAACAGATAGCTCAGCGACGGGTGGTTGTGCCAGTAGGTGATGAGGCTGGCGAGCAGGTCGGGCCGGCGCAGGAAGGGGCTGTCGGCGGTGCTCGCGCCGCCGAGCACGAAATGGTTGCCGCCGCCGGTGCCGGTGTGGCGGCCGTCGAGCATGAACTTCTCGGTCGACAGCCGGCTGCGATGCGCCGCGTCGTAGAGGAACTCGGTGTGGTCGACGAGTTCGTTCCAGTCGTGCGCCGGGTGGATGTTGACCTCGATGACGCCCGGATCGGGTGTCACCGACAGATGCTTCAGGCGCGGATCGCGCGGCGGCGGGTAGCCCTCGAGGACGATCTTGACCTGCAGCTCGGCGGCCGTGGCCTCGATCGCGGCGAGCAGCTCGAGGTAATCCTCGAGGTGCTTGAGCGGCGGCATGAAGACGTAGAGCACGCCGCTGCGGTGGCCCGTCTTCGCGAAAGCCTCTCGCTCGGCCTTCGGGCCGTTGCCGCGCTGCGGGTCGCGCACCTCGACGCACAGCGCCGTGCGCGTGAGCTCACCGGCCGATTCGAAGCGCGCCGGCGTCGCCAGCGGGTCGCGCGGGAACGGCTTCGCCGGGTCGTGTTCGCCGCCCTCCCCCGCCGGCCCGGCCAGGCCCAGCGCTTGCGCGCGGGCGCCGGCGTCAGCGGCGTCGGTCGCCGTCGCGGCGACATCGCCGCCGCGACCGGCCTGCTGCATGCGCAGCTGCGCCGCGCTCGGCAGGCGGCCGGCGGGCGCATAGGGATCCTGTTCGAAGGCCGGCGGCAGATCGCCGGCCGCGGCCCAGGGCAGCGAATCGAGCGGCAGCCGCAGACCCATCGGCGAGTCGCCGGGCATCAGGTACAGGCGCTCGTCGCGCATGAACCAGGGCCCGGTGATCCAGGTCGGCCCGGACAGCGGCGTCAGCCATTCGCGCTTGAGCGGCAGCAGGTAGCCGACGGGGCTGTCCAGCCCCTGGTCGAAGACGCGCTGCAGCCGCGCGCGCTCGAGCTCGTCGCTCAAGCGCGCATCGAAGGGGTCGACGTTGACCGGCAGCCGGCGTTCGCGCCAGAGGTAGTACCAGGTGTCCTCGAAGGCCGGCTGGACGAAGCGCTGCGCGAGGCCGAGCCGGCGCGTCAGCACGCGGATGAAGCGCTCGGCGTCGGCCGGCTGGTAGTCGTGGCGGTCGCGCTCGTCGGCGAACAGGCTCGGGTCGTTCCAGCAGGGCTCGCCGTCGGCGCGCCAGGCGATCATCAAGGCCCAGCGCGGCAGCTGCTCGCCCGGGTACCACTTGCCCTGGCCGAAATGCAGGAAACCGCCCCGGCCGTACTTGGCGCGCAGCTTGTCGACGAGCGAGGTCGCCAGGCCGCGCTTGGTCGGCCCCAGCGCATCGGTGTTCCATTCGGCGGCGTCGCGGTCGTCGACGGCGACGAAGGTCGGCTCGCCGCCCTGGGTCAGGCGCACGTCCTGGGCCTCGAGCTGGGCGTCGACGGCATGGCCGAGGTCGACGACGGCCTGCCATTGATCGTCGGTGTAGGGCAGCGTGACGCGCGGCGATTCGTAGATCCGCGACACCTCCATATGGTGCGAGAACTCGACGTCGCATTCGTCGACGGCGCCCGACACCGGCGCCGCCGTGCTCGGCTCGGGCGTGCAGGCCACCGGGATATGGCCCTCGCCGGCGAGCAGCCCCGAGGTCGGGTCGAAGCCGATCCAGCCGGCACCCGGCAGGTAGACCTCGCACCAGGCGTGCAGGTCGGTGAAATCATGCTCGGCGCCCGAGGGACCGTCGAGCGACTTGACGTCGGGCTTGAGCTGGATCAGGTAGCCCGAGACGAAGCGCGCCGCCAACCCGAGGTGGCGCAGCGTCTGCACCATCAGCCAGCCGGTGTCGCGGCAGGAGCCGCTGCCGTTGGTCAGGGTGACCTCGGGCGTCTGCACGCCCGGCTCCATGCGGATCAGGTACTTGATCTCGTGCTGCAGGCGCTGGTTGATGCCGACGAGGAAGTCGATGGTGCGCTTCTTGGCCAGCGGGATGCTGTCGACGAAGGCCTTGAAGCGCGGCGTCAGCGGCGCCTTCACGAGGTAGGGCACGAGGTCGTGCGCGAGCTCGGGGGCGTAGGCGAAGGGGAACTCCTCGGCCTCGGGCTCGAGGAAGAAGTCGAAGGGGTTGAGCACCGACATCTCGGCGACGAGGTCGACCGTGACCTTGAACTCGCGCGTCGGCTCGGGGAAGACGAGGCGGGCGACGTAGTTCGCGAACGGGTCCTGCTGCCAGTTGATGAAATGGTCGGCGGGCTCGATGCGCAGCGAATAGCTCAGGATGCGCGTGCGGCAATGCGGCGCCGGGCGCAGCCGCACGAGCTGCGGCGACAGTGCGACGCGCCGGTCGTAGCGGTAGTGGGTGACATGGTTCAGGGCGACATGGATGGACACTTGCTTGGACTCCTCGCCTCGACGGCTCTGCAACTCCCGACACTTGCAAGCGGCGGGCCACGTTGCGCGGAGGGTGGGTCACCCTCGGGGTGATGATGCCAGTAACGGCGAGCGACATCGCGCTGGCACCAGGGCGCGCCGCCGTCGGCCGGCCAGGTCCAGGCGCCGCAGCGGTCGCTGCGCACGATTTCGATGCGCTGGCGCTCGTAGCGGGCGAGCACCGGGGGCGCCGGGTGGCCGTAGCGGCTGCGGTAGGCGGCCTGGACGACGGCCCAGCGCGGTCGCACGGCGGCGATGAACGAGTCGGTCGACGAGGTCTTGCTGCCATGGTGCGGCACCAGCAGCATGTCGGCACGCAGCGCGGCGCCGGCGCGCTCCAGCAGCGCCGCTTCCTGCGCCGCCTCGATGTCACCGGTCAGCAAGGCGCTGCGGCCCGGCGCGGCGACGCGCAGCACGCAGCTCAACGCGTTCGGCTTCGCAGCGACTTCCTCGGCCGGGTGCAGGACCTCGAACTGCACGCCGTCCCAGTCCCAGGACTGCCCGGCCCGGCAGCGGCGGTAGTGCGGCAGCGCGGGCAACAGACCGCTGTCGGCGTCGATCGAGGTGAGGACCTGCTCGACCCGCAGCGCCGCCAGCAGCGACGCGGCGCCGCCGATATGGTCGGCGTCGCGGTGGCTGAGCATCAGCATGTCGATGCGCGACTCGCCGCGCCGGCGCAGCAGCGGCAGCAACACGCGCTCGCCGGCGTCGGCCTCGGGGCCGAAACGCGGGCCGCTGTCGTAGACGAGCAGGTGCCCATGCGTGCGCACCAGCACCGCCGTGCCCTGGCCGATGTCGGCGGCGACGAGTTCGAACTGCCCGGGGGCCGGCCGCGGCGGCGCCGGCGCCAGCAGCGGCAGCAGCAAGGGCAGCGCGAGGCCCCTCTGCCGCCACGGCAGCGGCAGCACCGCGACGATGCCGCCGAGCAGGCCGCAGGCGACGGCCCAGGGCGGTGCCGCCGCCGCCGTCCAGACGGGCGCCGCGGCCAACTCGCTCAGCACGGCCATCAGCGCCTGGACCAGCCAGCCGTCGACGCTCCAGAGCACCGGCAGCACGATGCCGAGCAGCGCCAGCGGCGTGATCGCCAGCGTGACGAGCGGGATCGCGACGAGGTTGGCGAGCAGGCCGACGAGCGAGACCTGCTGGAAGAACAGCAGCGTCAGCGGCGCCAGCGAGATGGTGGCCACGGCCTGCGTGCGCAGCAGCGCGAGCAGCCAGCGGGCGCCGCGGCCGCGCCAGTCCACGGGCGCGGGTTCGCGGCGCCGTCGCACCGGCTCGGCCGCGATGAGCATCGCCACCGCCATGTACGAAAGCCAGAAGCCGGGCTGCAGCAGCGCCCACGGGTCGGCCAGCAGCACCGCCAGCGCGGCCGCCAGCAGCACCGCGTGCAGCGGCCAGCGCAAGCCGGCGCTGCGCAATGCGACGACGGCGGCGATCATCCACACCGTGCGCTGCGCCGGCACGCCCCAGCCGGCGAGCAGCGCGTAGGCGAGCGCAACGACGAAACCGCCCCAGAGCGCGGCGCGCGGCGCCGGGCAGGCGCGCAGCAGCCGCGGCGACAACCGCCACAGCCGGTCGATCAGCGCTGCCGCGAGCCAGGCCAGCATCGTCACGTGCAGGCCCGAGATCGCGACCAGGTGACTGACGCCGGTGTCGCGGAAGAGGTCCCAGCCGGCACGGTCGATCGAGGCCTGGTCGCCGATGGCCAGCGCGGCGACGACGCCGGCCGCCATCGGGTCGCCCAGGCGTTCGAAGATGGCATCGCGCAGGTCCTGGCGCAGGCGCTGCAGCGGCCGGCCGGCCACGGGTGCGAGCAACTCGGGTTCGGGGTGGGCGCGCACGCTGCCGACGGCGCCGATGCCCTGCTCGAACAGGCTCAGCTCGAGATCCCAGCCGCCCGGGTTCGCCAGGCCATGCGGCTGGTGCAGCCGCAGCCCGAGCCGCCAGCGCTGGCCGGCGCGCAACTCGGGGCCGGCGCCGGCCAGCGTCGGATCGTCGCCGGCGACGGCGTACCAGCCCAGCGACAGCCGCGGCGGCAGCCGCACGGCGGCGCCGTCCAGCGTCGCCGCTTCGGTCGCGAAGGCGAAGCGCTGGCCCTGCGGCCCGCTGCGCGGCAGGCCGTCGACGACGCCGATGACGACGAGGTCGCGCCCTTCGAGTGCGCTCGCCAGCCGCTCGTCGAGCCGCTGCTGCGCGCGCCAGGCCGTGCTGCCATGGGCGAGCAGGGCGGCGGCCAGCGCCAGCGCCAGCGTGCCGGCCCAGCGCCGGCGCAGCGGCCAGGCCAGCGCCGCCAGGGCCAGCGCCGCAGCGCATTGCGCGCCCACCGCGTGCGGCGTCCACAGCGCCGCTTGCCGCAGTTGCAGCGCCAGGCCGGCCATCCAGGCCAGCGCGAGCAGGGCCGCGCGCGCCGGGGCCGTCGGACCGACGCTCATGACCGCGGTGTAGGATGAACGCATCGCATCGAGGACCCTCCGCCATGACCATCGCCGAGCGCCTGCAAGCCCTCGCCATCACGCTGCCCGCGGTGGCCACGCCGGCCGCAGCCTATGTGCCTTACGTCCAGACCGGCAAGCTGGTCTTCATTTCCGGCCATATCGCCAAGAGGGACGGCAAGCCCTGGGTCGGCCAGCTCGGGCTGAACATGAACACCGAGGAAGGCAAGGCGGCGGCGCGCGCGATCGCCATCGACCTGCTCGGCACGCTGCAGGCCGCCGTCGGCGACCTCAACCGCGTCAGGCGCATCGTCAAGGTGCTGAGCCTGGTCAACAGCACGCCCACCTACACCGAGCAGCACCTCGTGACGAACGGCTGCAGCGAACTGCTGGTGGCCGTGCTCGGTGCGGCCGTCGGCGCCCATGCGCGCAGCGCCTTCGGCGTCGCGCAGCTGCCGCTGGGCGCCTGCGTCGAGATCGAGCTCACGGCCGAAATCGACGTATGAAATTCGCCTATTCGGGCCGCGCGCTGTACACCGGCGTCGCGGTCGTCGCGCTGGGCGCCGTCGGCGCCGCGCTCGTCACCCAGCATGTGCTGGGCATGCAGCCCTGCCCCTGGTGCGTGCTGCAGCGGCTGATCTTCGTCGCGATGGCGCTGGTCGCGCTGCCGGGACTCGTCGTGCGCCAGCGCAGCGTCCAGCTCGCTTCGACGGTGGCGGTGGTGGCGCTCGCGCTGGCCGGCGTGGCGACGGCGCTGTGGCAGCATTTCGTCGCCGCCCGCAGCGCCTCCTGCGCGATGACGCTGGCCGACCAGATCATGCAATGGACCGGCCTGGGCGAGCTGCTGCCGCAGGTCTTCGCCGCCTACGCCTCCTGCGCCGACGCAGCCTCGACGCTGCTCGGCCTGCCCTACGAGTTCTACAGCCTGACGCTGTTCATCGTGCTGGGCGGCGCGGCGCTGCTGCACCGCCGCGCCTGAACTGCAGGATCGTCACTCGCTGAATCAGACGCGCCGGCGGCGCGCCGCCGCGGCCGCACCCAGCGCCAGCGCGACGAGCGCGAGGCTGGCCGGCTCGGGCACGCCGTTGGGCTTGCCGGCACCGATGAAGCTCGGGTGATTGACGCGGTCGGTGAGCAGGAAGTCCTGCGTCGTCGGGCTCGTCAGCACGTAGATCGCGTACTGCTGGTTCCAGCCCTTCGAGCCGGCGAGCAGCTGGTTCGCGTAGCTGTCGAAATAGTTCGTCGGATCGGTGACGGCATTGCGGTCGTAGAACAGCGACGCGGCGTCGGTCACGGTGTCGACGTTGTTGTAGATCACGTTCCAGATCGCGAGCTGCAGCGCGGTCGACTGGGCCGCGTTGGTGACGCGGCCATCGGCATAACTCATGAGTTGCCCGAGGCGGTTCGCCACCTGGGTCGAGCTCAGGCCACTGCCGTTGGCGCTGGCCCATTCGCCGTTGCTGGCGCCGCTGACGACCTTGTAGTTCGTCATGCTGCCGCTGGGCAGGTAGAAGCTCTGCGTGAGTTCGACGCAATAGGTCATGAACGGATCGATCGTGCCGCTGAACGGACCGCCGTTGCCGTTGAACGTCACCGAGCCCATGAAGCCGCCGGCGGCGCCATGGTCGCTCGCGGCCGGGTCGTTCTTGCCCACGACATCGACGACATTGCCCCAGCTGTTGCCGTAGGCCCAGCCCGAGAGGTCGACGGTGGTGGCCCGGGCGATGCCCGACGCGCCGAACAGGGCGACGGCGGCGAGGGCCAGGGAGAGCTGCTTTTTCATCTTGGGGTGCCTGACCGTTGCCGGTCCGGATCTCGGTTTGAGTCGGTAACAACACGTTAACGGTAGCGCCCGCGCGCCGGCATCCCCGTCCCACGGGGGGTGGCCGGCAGTCCGTGCAATTCGGCCGTGATGCGCATCACGGCAGCCCCGCGAATGCGGGGGCCGGGCGTCGCCGCGCAGGCCCTCAGGCCAGACGCAGCACCTTCTGCAGCGCGGCGACCTTGCGCCCCTTGCGCGCCCGTTTGCCGACATGCTCGGCCAGGGCGGCACCGCGCAGCGTGTCTTCCTTGGGCTTGCCGCCGCGGCCACTGCCGACGACGGTGACGGTGTCGGCACAGGTGGCCACGGCGATCAGCGGCGCCGCGGCGTCGACGTCGATCAGCGTC
This sequence comes from Burkholderiales bacterium, assembly GCA_028868825.1. Classification (GTDB taxonomy): domain Bacteria; phylum Pseudomonadota; class Gammaproteobacteria; order Burkholderiales; family Burkholderiaceae_C; genus Rubrivivax. Next base: position 34,201 of record JAGWTU010000057.1, read on the forward strand.
AGCCCGCGGCCGCCGCCGCCCTGATGCTTGAGCTCGTCGAGTCCGAACACCAACAGCCGGCCGTCGGCGGCCAGGCAGGCGACCTGGCGATGCGCCGCGCCGACGACGGTCGGCGCGAGCACCGACTCGCCATCGGCCAGCGTGAGGAAGGCCTTGCCGCCGCGGTTGCGGCCCTGCAGGTCGGCGACCTTGGCGAGCAGGCCGTAGCCGCCGCTGTTGGCCAGCAGCAGCATCGTCTCGGCCGCCGCGGCGACGTAGTGCGCGACCTGGGTGCCCGATTCGAGGTCGATCAGCGTCGTGATCGGCACGCCGTCGCCGCGCCCGCCCGGCAGCGCCGAGACGGCGACGCTGTAGGCGCGGCCGTTGCTGCCGAGCACCGCGAGCGTGTCGACGCTGCGGCAGGTCCAGCAGCCGTAGGCGGCGTCGCCGGGCTTGAAGGCGAGCGTCGCCGCATCGACCTCGTGGCCCTTGAGCGAGCGCACCCAGCCCTTGACGCTGACGACGACGGTGACCGGCTCGTCGACGACCTTGATCTCGGCCACCGTCTTCTTCTCTTCCTGGATCAGCGTGCGGCGGTCGTCGCCATGGGCCTTGGCA